>JANXUT010000084.1 GCA_025356075.1 Pseudomonadota bacterium
GCTAGCGGCGCAGCTCCGGCAGCACCTCGGTGCCTTCCCGCCGGACGGCTTCGAGCTCGTCGGAGGGGAGGCCGAGGAGCGCGAGGATGGTTGGCGCGATCTGCGTCGTCTCGACCCGCTCAGCGGAGCTGCCGCGGCCAATGCCGGCTCCCCAGACGAGGAGCGGAACGTGCCGGTCCGCCGGCGCGTTGCCACCGTGTTCGGCGATCTTCTTGATCTTGGCGGTGCTCGAGTACACGGTGCCAATCGTCGCGATGCCGATGATGTCCGGCACGCGCTCGTCACTCGGGCCGACGCCGATGAACTCGCGCGCCTCGGCACCGGCCCTGATCTCGCGCAATCCCGAACTCGGCGCCGACTTCACCGTGAGTGCGCCGCTCGCATCGGAGCCGATCGCATAGGCGGTGTAGTTCATCAGGAAGTCCCGGGCGAAACGGATGGCTGGCGGTGTGCGGTCGCTCAGCCACAGCAGCATGCCGTCGTCGTTGATCGAGAACGCGACGAGCGGTTGCGTGCTCGCCGGGTGCCTCGCCGCCCACGCGTCGTTGAGTGCGCCCGTCACCGCCCCGTCGTCGATGAGCGTCAGCTGGGACCTATCAAGTGGCGACTGGCCGTGCTTTGCCGAGACGATCAGCACCGTGTCACGCGCGTCGATCGCAGCCTTGATGCGGCCGAGCGAGGCGTCGACAAACTCAAGCGCACTCATGACGACGGGGCCCGGAATGGTTCCGGCACTCGCGTAGCCGCCGAGCGCGGTGACGCCGGGCTCACCCGCCAGGTGGGAGAAATTGAGCTTCTGCGCGGTCGAGACCGACTGGAAGTTCATGCCGTAGATGGCCGGGGCACCGGCTGTGTTGCTACTGCCGTCGTGGTTGCGGCCGGCCGCCCAGCGCAGCACCGCCGTCACCTTCAGCGAGTCGTAGAACTGCGTGTTGGCATTGTCCTTGGTGAAGTCATCGCCGCTTGAACCCAAGTCCGCGGGCAGCGAGCTGTTGATTTCCGGGACGAACAGGTCATCGACTCCGGCGCCCGAAGGTCCGTTGATGATGTCGTAGGCGGCGTGCTTGTCCGACCATGCGGTGTGCAGGCCGTGCGCCTTGGCGACCTCGAACACCGTGTTGACCCGGAGGTAGGCGTGCGGGTAGACGACGGCGCAGGTCGTCGGGTCGACCGGCAGCTGCGCGGGATCGATGAGCTCACGCGCCTGGGCGGGAAGCTTGTAGATGTGCTTGACGATATTGGCCGCCGAATCGATCGCGCCGACGCCAAAGCCCGCATCGATCGCGAGCGGGTTCAAATCGAGCGCCTCGAAATACGTCACCTCCGTCCCGGGCGAGCCGTTGGTGCAATCGGTGGTGCCGGGCGCGAGCAGCGCGCGGTTCCAGCTGTCGTCGTAGTAAACGCCGGTGGTCCGCGGGTTCCCGCCGGTGACCTGGGCGACGAGCCCGGGGAAGGAGTCGGACGGGAACGGCGTGCGCACGTTCGAGTAGGACACGCCACCGCGCACGAGCGCGGCCAGCGTCGAGCCCGGGTGCGTCGCGACGAACCACTCGAGGTCGGACTGGTGCAGGCCATCGACCGAGACCAGCACCACGTGCCGGGCATGGCGAGCGTGCTCGGCGCGGGCCGCGAGCGGGGTAAGCGCGGCGAGGAGGCACGCGCCGAGCGTGAGACGGCGCGCGTGAGTCAGGAAAAGCATGGGGTACACCTCGTGAAGGATGATGGGTCCGCGCTGGCAGCGGCGCGCAATCATCGATCACGGAGGTGACGGGCCAATGAACGTGGCGCGACGCTGAGGTGTCAGTTTACTTAGGAGCGGCCGCGCCAGCCGCCACGCGATTACTCGAGGCCGACGAACACCGCTCGCGCGGCGCGCAGCCGCGCGAGCACGCCGGCCTTTTCATCGACCGAGTTCCAGTCCGGGAAGCGGTTCACCGACTCCGTCACCCGGTCGATCCACGCCTCGAAGTACGCGCTGTCGAGCAGTGACTTCGGCTTCAGGCCGCCGACATTCACGTAGACCGGGCTCGTCGTCGCGTACGGGTAGTTGTCGAGCACCGGGTACTCGGCCTTATCGCTTGAGGCGCGCAGCAGGCACCAGCCGCTGTCCTTGACGGGCACGGTGCCCGACACATCCGCCTCGGTGCGGCTGCCACTGAGCGCCAGCACCCGCACGACACTGCCGTTGCAGACGACCTCGAGGTGATCGACCGGCACGATCGAACGGAGCTGCGCGGTGAACGGCACCGAGCCGTGCCCATCGGCGACCTTCAATTCGCCGCCCACCGGCAACCCGCCGAGCGTGAAGTCGAGGAGCGGCCCGTTGGTCGCGAAACTCTGGCCCGCCTTCAGCGACTTCAACCAGTTGCCGACCGCAAGCGGCCCCTCGCCCATGCGCACGAACACGCGGTTCATGCCGACGGGACCGCGGAGGGAGGCGTAGTCGGCCATCGCATCGGTGCCGCCCGCCGCGGGCAGGTGAAAGCCGAGGTTGAGGAGCCGGTACCAGACCCCGGCGGTGATCCTATGGTCGGCGAAGCCGAGGATCTCGATGTAGTCGACCTTGCCGAGCGCGACGTCGATCGGCAGCTCGTTCGAGAGCGCCTCCGCCTCCTCGAACGGGTGCACTTCCTCATCGAACGGGTGCACGTAGCCAACGAGCGCGCCCCGCGCGTGCGCGAGGTCGGCGACGTCGGCGTTCGTCGGCACCGGGCTCGCGGCGGCGGTGTTCGGATAGCCCGCGTAGCCCGGCAGTAGCGTCGTGCCGCTCGGCCCGAGGACGCCGAGGTGCCCCCAGAAGCTCGTGTGGAACTCCTGTCCGTGCAGCACGATGGTCGTCGCCGTCGAGGCCGGATCCTGCCCATGGCCGCTGTAAGCGATATCCGGGACGCGCTGCTCCTTGTTCACGATGAGCGAGTGGACGACGCTCAAGTCCTCGGCCGCGGCCTGCTCGACGAGGTGCGCGGGCGTATTGCGGTAGATCCCGCCATAGTTCATGTGCACGTGGACATCGCCGCTGACCCAGCGGCCGCCGCCGGCGGCCGCCATCGAGACGGGCTGGGCGGTCGTGGCGAGCCGCTGGGTCGAGCCGGCAGCGACGCTGAGCTTGTGCGACTCGAGCGGCTGGCTGAAGCCGCGCAGTACCTCGACCGTGATCTCCCCCGCCGGCACCGTGAGCGACACCCGGCCGCGGGCATGGAAATAGTGGGCCTCGAACGGCCGCTCGGCGCGATCGTAGCCATCGTCCGCGTGGATCCAGGCGCCCTCGGGCGCGTAGAAGCGCCCGCTCGCGTCCGTCACCGACACGCGCGCCGCGCCGGCTAAGCCTGCCGCATCCTTGAGCTCAAGCTCGATGCGCCCGGTGGCCTTCAGGGTCTTGCGGGCGGTGACGGTGAGCGCGCGCTGCGCACCGCCCGCCACCTCGTGCAGCCACAGCTCGGTGCCGCCGCCTGCGTTTGAGATGTAGGCGATCGCCCGCCCGTCCGGCGACCAGCGCGCGCCGATGGCATCGAACTCCCCGTACGAGATCGGCAGCGCGTCGCCGCCGCCGACCGGCAAGAGCCACAGCTGGTGCCAGTTGCGACCGAGGTAGGAGCTGTAGACGAGCCGCGCGCCGTCGGGCGACACGTCGGGACGCGCGCGCCAGTTGGTCTCCTCGTAGTGGATCTCGCGGGGCTCGGCCCCGGGCTCGAGCCCGATGCTGAAGAACCCGCCCGTGCCGTGCACGTGGCCGCGGTTCGACACGTAGATGATCGAGCGCCCGTCGCGCGCCCACACCGGGCTCAACTCGTGGTCGAAGGCGCTGTAGTAGTAGCGCCTGAGCGGGCTCTTGTTCTCGCCCGTCAGGCGCTCGACGGACTTGAGGCCCTCGGGCGCAAGCTCCGCCGTGAAGATGTGGAAGCGCTTGTGGAACGCGGTCGAGACGAACGCGAGGCGCTTGCCGTCGGGCGAGAAGCGCGGCTCGAGGTTGACGGCGCCGGCGGCGGTGAGTGCGCGCACGGCGCCGCTCGCGAGGTCGAGGAGCTTCAACTCGAGCGCATCGTGGCGGTAGGAGGTGTAGACGATCGAGCGACCGTCCGGCGACCAGTCCGGCTGGTAGTCGTAGCCGGGACCGTCGGTTATTTGCACGGCCGTCGTCGAATCGAGCCGCTGCCGCCACAGCGATCCCGCCATCGAGTACACGACTTCTTTCGAGTCCGGCGAGAACGCGACGCTGCTCGGGCCGCCCGTCAGCTGCGGCAGGTACATCTCGTGGTAGTAGTAAGGATGCGGCAGGTCGATCTGTTCGTACACCGGCCGCCGTTCGGCGGCGGCCGGAAGGGTGACCGCGGCCGCGACAACGATGAACGCGAGCCCGAGCGCGGGCGCCGTGCGGGCGCGGGTCGGGTCGCTCATTCCTCCTCCACCGCATCGGTCAGCACGGCCTTCCTGCGGGCGATGAAATCGAGCATCGCCTCATCCGCCGCCGGATCGATGCCGGGATCCTGGTACTCGGCCAGCATCCGCTTCCAGACCGCATTGGCGCGCTGCTCCGCCGTGAGGCTTCCCTCGATCGTCCACTGCTCATAGGAGGAGTAGTCGGCGATCGTCGACTGGTAGAACGCCGTCTCGAAGTTGGCCTGCGTGTGCTCGCAGCCGAGGAAGTGGCTGCCGGGACCCACCTCGCGGATCGCATCGAGCGCCTGGCCGCGCACCGACAGGTCCATGCCCTGCGCCAGCACCTGCATCATCGCGAGCTGGTCGGCGTCCATGACGAACTTCTCGTAGCCGGCGACGAGCCCGCCCTCGAGCCAGCCGGCCGAGTGCGTCACGAGATTGACGCCGGCCAGCAGCGTCGGCAGGAGCGTGTGCGCGCTCTCGTAGGCAGCCTGCGCATCGCCGATCTTGGAGGAGCAGAGCGAGCCGCCGCTGCGGCACGGGACGCCTAAGCGCCGCGCGAGCTGGGCGGTCGCGAAGATCATCTGGGTCGCCTCCGGCGTCCCGAACGTCGGCGCACCCGTGCGCATCGAGATCGCGCCGACGAATGAACCCAGGATCACGGGCGCGCCCGGGCGCACGAGCTGGGTGAGCGCCATGCCTGCCATCGTCTCGGCGAGGATCTCCGACATGCAGCCGGCCGCGGTCACAGGTCCCATCGCGCCCGCGAGGACCGCCGGCACGATGATGGTGCCCTGGTTGGCGCCGGCGAACTCCCGCAGCGCCCCCAGCATGCGGCCGTCAAAGGTCAGCGGCGAGTTCGAGTTGATGTTGCCGAGCACGACCGGGTGCGACTCGAGGAACTCAGGTCCGAACACCGCGCGCGCGACGCCGAGCGCATCGCGGGCATGGCCGGGGGTCTCCGGCGTCGCCTCGCAGCCCTGGTCCGAGTAGCGGAAGAACGAGTACTGCACGTCGAGGTGGCGCTTGTTCGGCGGGATCTCCATCGGCTCGCACATGCAGCCGCCGGAGAAGTGGATCGCCGGCGCCATGTGGGCGAGCTTGATGAAATTCTGCAGGTCCTCGAGCGAGCCGTAACGGCGGCCCCGGTCGATGTCGTACACGAACGGCGGCCCGCCGACCGGCGAGAACACCGTCGCATCGCCGCCGAAGCGGACGTTCCGGGCCGGGTTGCGGGCGAAGAGCTCGAATTCCCGTGGCGCGGTCGCAAGGAGCTTGCGCGCGAGTCCGCGCGGGATGTGCACCCGCTCGCCCTGCACGTCCGCGCCCGCCGCGCGCCACAGGGCGAGTGACTCCGGGTCCCGCCTGAACTCGACGCCGATTTCCTCGAGGATCGTCTCCGCGTTCGCCTCGATGATCTCGATCGCCTCCGAACTCAGCAGCTCGACGACCGGGAGCTTGCGCCGAATGTAGGGGTACTTCGCGCTCTGCGTGCGGGCGCGCGCGAGGCGCTGCTCGCGCCCGCGGCGCGGGGCGGTGGCGGGTTCGGTCACGTGTGCTCGCTCCGGGGTCGTCGCTATTTCACGGGCGCCGGCGATGCCGGCCCCTGCGGCACTATGCCTTGGCCAGCGGCGCCGTACAACGCCTATTGAACGAGTGCATGATAACTACCGCGGGAGGTAAGCTCAGGCTCTCGCGCCGCAGCCTGGGAGTGACCGCGTGACCCTGATCTCGCCGAACCGCGCCGGCCTCGTGCTCGGCCTTTGTCTCGCCGGCTGGCCCGCCCACCCTGCCCCGCCCGACGCGCGGGTCGCGTCGGCGGAGGCGCTCTACGCCGACTGGGTCGACGCGAACTACGCCGTGGCGACCCTCGCGGCCGGCCCGCTGACCGAGCTCGAAGGTCGCGACCGCGCCGGCTGGGAGGCGCTCAAATCAGAGCGCACCGCGCGCCTCGGGCCCGTACTCGATGCGCTCGATGCGACCCATCTCGCGCGCATCGATGCGCGCGCGCTCGCCGTGATGCGCCACGCATTCGCCGATCCGCCGTCGGTTCCCGCCGCCGCCGCGCCCGGTCAGTCTGCAGCGCTCTGTGATCGCGCGACGGAGCCGGCCGCCGACCGGGCGCTCCTTTCCAGGGCGCTCTATGCGTGCTTCGAGGAGCACGGCAACCACGTCGCGTTCGAGGGGCGCACGATCGTGCGCTCGACCGCGCTCGAGCTCCTCGCCGAGCTCGATACGAGCGAGCGCCGCCGCGCGCTCTTCGACGCGCTTCAGCCGCTCTGGCAGCGGATCAATGCAGCCGATGAGCCGACGAGCCCCTACCGGCGACTGATCGGCCTCGCGGGTGCCGAGGCGCTGCGCACCCGCACCTCGCCGATCGCGGACGGCGCGCGCACGGTCGGGGCGAGTGCGGCCGGGGCCGAGCGCTGGCTCATCGAGGTGCTCGAGGCGTGGCGCGCGGCGAACCCGGGCCCGCCACTCGAGCCGTGGGACTACTGGCACCACTACGCCGGCGCCGTCGCGCCGCTCGATGCGCTCATCCCGCCCGAGCGGGTGCTCGCGCTCAGCAAGGCCTACTACCGCGACCTCGGTGCCGACGTTGACGGGCTCGGCGTCCTGCACGACCTCGAGGTGCGCCCGGGCAAGGCGCCGCTCGCGTACGCCGATTTCGTGCGCACCGGGCGCTGGCAGGGCGGCGCCTGGCGCGTGGCGATCGCGCGGGTTTCGGCGAACGTCGAGCACGGCGGGCTCTTTGTCCTCAACGAGATCGTGCACGAGGATGGCCACGCGGTGCACATGGCGGCAGTCCGCACCAGGCCCGCGTTCTTCGATCTCGGCGATGATCTCTACCTCGAGGCCTTCGCCGATGTCACCTCGTGGAATGTCGCCGACCCGCGCTGGCAGCAGCGCTACCTCGGCCAGAGCGTCGATGAGCACGACTCGCTGCGCGCGCTCTTCGGCAACGTCATGCTCGATGTCGCCTGGGGCCTGTTCGAGGCGCGCATGCTGCGCGCGCCCGCCGCCGACCCGAACGCGCTCTGGACGGAGATCACCTCGCGCTACCTCCGCATCCGCCCGCACCCGGAGCTGTCGTGGTGGGCGCTCAGGGTCCAGCTCGTCGACGTGCCGGGCTACATGATCAACTACGGTCTCGGCGCGATCCTGACCGCCGACATCCGCGCGCAGACGCGCGCCGCGATCGGCGAGTTCAGCGCGGGCAATCCGCGTTGGTACCGCTACACCTCGAGGGCGCTGCTGCGCCACGGCGCCGCGATCGAGACGCCGGCGCTGCTACGGCAGTTCCTCGGCCGGCCGGTGTCGGATGCGGCGCTGCTGCGGGAGATCGCGCCCATCGGCAAGCCGCCCGGCTGACCCCGCTCAGTGGCCGCCGTGCGCCTCGAGGAGCGCGGCGATGTCGGGGTGCTTGGCCGCGCGCGCGCGCGGCGTCGCGCCGTCCGCATCGGCGGCATTCGCGTCGGCACCGGCATCGAGGAGCGCGCGGACGATACCGACCTGCCCGGCAACGACCGCGCGCATGAGTGGCGTACGCCCGCGCGCATCGCGCGCCTCGAGCGCGCCCGCGGGCGCCACGAGATCGCGGACACGCTCGGCGTCACCGCGCGCGATCGCGGCCTCGAGCGCGGCGTCTGGCGAGATGCCGGCGACGGCATCGCTTGCGTACTTGTCGCGCGCCGGTGTTTGCGGTGCCACGGCGGCGGCCTTTGCTGCCGGCGGTGCCGGCGTCGGCGCCGAGCGACCGCGACCGCCCGTGACGACGATCTCCTGAAGCTCCGCGCGCCGCGCCGCAGCGGCCGGCGGCGCGCCTGCTATCGCGGCACGCTCGGTGGCAGAGGGCACGGCCGCCGCTGGCTGCTCGGCGACCGCCGTGTCGGCGCGCGCGTCGGCGCTCGCACTCGCACTCACGCTCGGCGCGGCGACGGCCGGCGGTTCGGCCGCAGGCGCCGCGAGGGCATTCGCGAATTCCTGCCCGGGCGGCGGTGGCGCGGCCGCACGGCGGGCCTCGGTCGGAGCCTCGCGGCGGGTTGCTGGCGCTGCCAGCTGCCCTTGGCGGGTGGCCATCGAAGGATCCGGACCCGATGCCAGCAAGGCCGGCGGCGATGCGGCGGGCGCCG
>JANXUT010000092.1 GCA_025356075.1 Pseudomonadota bacterium
GGCGATCCGAACATGAAGAAGCTATCGAAACCGAATGATCGAAAGGGCATCGACGCCGCAGCGGCTCCGCGCCGATCGGCCAACCGCTCCTCGATCATGCATAAAATCTTCAAAACCAAGCTTTTTTCAGCAACCTGCTAGTATTCCTGACAGGGCAGAAGACCGGGCATGAACGAGCAAACCGAGTCTCATGAAGACCGACAGAGCGGCTTCCAGCGGCTTTTCCCGCACAAGCGCATGGAGTACTGGGCGCATGTCGCGCACATCGTAAATGCTGTCGCGGTGAGTGGGACGCTGCTGTACGTCGGTCTGGAACTGCACCACAACTCAGTCATGGCTGAGCGCATGAGCCACGACGCGTCGTTTCAGCAGGCGGTGCAAATCCAGCTCGCCATTGGTGAGCATCGCGAAGTCGCGGAGATGTTGATCAGAGGCGAAGGCGATGCCGCCGCTCTCGACGCGCCGGATCAATTTCGGTTTGACAGAATGTTGACCGCGATGATGCGCGGCTATCAGCAAATCTGGGAGCGCGAGCAGCTCGGAACATTTCCGGCGGGCAATTTCGCCCGCGAAGTCGCCCCTGGCTTTACCTCGCACCTCGGTACGCCGGGCGGCAGCGAGTGGTGGCAGCGTCGCAAGCCGGCATTCCCCGTTGGATTTGTCCGCGACGTGGATAAGGCGGTCGTCGACGCGCGTAGCGCACGGTAGTTCCAGAGGTTCGTTCGCCAGTCGACAGGTTGAAGTAGTCCGGCGGGCAGGAGAGCGGGTTGTCGCCGGATGCCGCGCATCACGCGGCGGACATCCGCGCGGTGCTCGAGAGCCGAGAGCTCACGATTGGTTGCTACGACGTTTTGATCGTCGGGCACGCTCGAAGCCGTGGCTTGCGCGTCGTGACTGAAAATCCCGGCGAATTCCGTCGTGTGGACGGGCTTCGCTCCAACCAGCAGTACCTTGCGAAGAATCCGATCGGGTACGTTCTTATTGCAGGGTGTGGGGCTCCCTTCAAACTCGCGGAGTTGCAAGTCGGGGAGAAGGCGTGATCTTGCCCTGCTATGCATTGACCTCCGCCAGGTGCCGCTGTCGTTCCTCTGCCTCTAGACGCTCGTCCTCGATATGTGCCAGCACACCGTCAACATCGGCGGCAGTCTCGTTAAAAGCGAATCTGCCCGTTAGCACGGAATCCGGCGTGAGCACTCCCGCACCGTAGAGCGCCCAGATCTCGTGCGCGTAGTGTGTGTCGAGGAGCTCCGGCGCGCTGCGGGCAAAGGTCTCGCGCAGGTTGTTGATGTCTCGCTCCAGCATCCGGAATGCATTGTTGTTGCTCGCGGCATTTACGGCCTGGGGCAAATCGATGATGACCGGCCCAGCGGAATCCACGAGTACATTGAATTCTGACAGGTCGCCGTGGATGAGCCCTGCGCCGAGCATCAGTACCACCTGCGACACCAGGAAGCTGTGCCAGAGTCGCGCCTGCTCCTGCGAGATCGCCAGGTCGCCCAAGCGCGGTGCGGGGTGGCCCTGCTCATCCACCACCAGCTCCATCAGCAGCACGCCGTCGAACATGCCATAGGGTTTTGGCACCCGCACGCCGGCGCGATCCAGAGTGTATAAGGCTGCAACTTCGGCATTCTTCCACTGCGCTTCCTGCAAATCGCGCCCGTGCCGCCCGCTATTGCGCAGGGCGCGGGCGTCACGGGTGCCGCGTACCTTGCGCCCCTCCTGGTATTCAGCCAGCCGGTGGAAGCCGCGATGGTCCGCGTCCTTGTAGACCTTGGCGCAGCGCAGTTCGCCATGGCACTCGACGATGAACACCGAGGCCTCCTTGCCGCTGCGCAGGCGACGGACGACGGAATCGATGACGCCGTCATCGATAAGCGGCTGCAGAGGACGGGGTACCTTCATGCGGAGTCACGGTCTGCGCCGGGGAGTGGCGGCCGCGCAGCATAGCAGGGCAACGCATCAGCGCCGACTAACACCAGCAGTACCTCGCGAAGAATCCAAACGAGTGCTACGGCATTAGGGGCTGCGAAGTTCCCTGCAAACTCGCGGAGTTACAAGTGGGGGGAAGGCCTAGCCGGAGCGTCGAAATGGTATCCGTCAGGAAGCGCCCAGCTTCCAGTTGGAGACTGCCTAGGAAGTGGAGCAACCTCATGACGGAACCGTCAACGAGATCGATCTGTCCACATGGACGGTAAGCAGGTGCATTCCAACCGCCAGCGGGGCCGATGGACTCGCCTTAGCGCCATCATGATGGCATTGCGGGGGACAATTGCACTCCCAGGTGGTTTCCGGTCTTTGGGCCGGCCGCAAGCCGTGACTGGAGGGAATGCCGGCGGTCACCCGTTTCATTCGGGATGCCTCTCGAGGTTCCTCAGCGCCCATCATTCGAGTTCCAGTTTCAAAAGCCGGGTAGCCCGACTCGGCTCGACGTCCTGCGCATGTCGCAAGCTCAGCTTGATCAATATGCCGCCGCCGTCGCGCAAGTGTTTATGGCCGCTCGAAATACCAAGCGTCTGCTACTAATTCAGCAGGCATTGATCGCCAGTGCTCTGGGGAATCACGAACAGCCTGACATCGGCAAATATCTCAAAACTCACGTAGACCCGGTTCCGCCATACGACCCCTCGGACAACACTGTCTTCCGATGACAGCCCAACGCGGCAGCAACGTTCGAACGTTCAAGTGCAGCATCAGATCGAGAAAGTCAGGCTGCGCATTTCGCGAGTCGCCCTCAGCGCGACGCAAAGCGAGAACCTGTTGTAAGGTTCAGTTGGTATACCGCTCTAGACTGAGTGCCAGCCATTGGCCAACCCCGGTATCGAACATCCCCACTGGACTCGCCGCGACTTTGTCAACGCCGGTCTTGCTGCCGCGGGTACAGTTGCGCTGGGTGCTTGTGCGCACACCGGCCTGCCGCGTGGCTCTGCCCCGATCGGATCGGATGCCGATCTAATCGAGCTTGCCGGAAGCATGCACGGTCGCTTTCTTCGCGACGGGTTGAACGGGTATGACGAGGCGAGGAAGGTTTGGAACCTGGCCTACGACCGCCATCCGCTCGCGATGGCGCGCTGCGCGGACATCGACGACGTTCGTCGCTGCGTGGATTTCGCGCGGCGACACAGCATTCCGGTCTCCGTCCGCGGAGGTGGACACAGCTATGCGGGGTTTGGTGTGGCCGATGCCGCGCTTCAGGTCGATCTCGGCGCGTTCACCGCCGTCAGCGTGGACCGGGACCGCCGCAGCGCGTCGGTGGGTGGCGGCGTAAGAATTCGAGATCTACTGGCCGCAACCCTTGCCGTCGGGCTCGTCACGCCGATGGGCAGCTGTGGCGCGGTCGGCGTTGCAGGGCTGGCGCTTGCCGGCGGTGATACGTCCGGCAGAGGGCTGTTCGGAACCGCATGCGACAACATTCTCGGTGCGCAACTCGTCACCGCGGACGGGGACGTGCTGGAACTCGGGCCGCATCGGAATGAGGACCTGTTCTGGGCGATCCGTGGCGGCGGCGGCAACTTTGGCGTCGTCACGCGACTCGATTTCAGGCTGTATCCGGTTCTAACGTCCCACAACGCCCAGTTCGACCTCGGCTGGAGCGACATCGGCGGGGCGATACGGATTTTCGGCGATCTAGTGCGCGAGACACCGGACGAGGTCAGGGCAGTGTTCGAGGTAGGTGCGCAGACTGGCGCGTCGGCATCCTGCGGCTACTTGGGCGATGCCGCCGCCGCCGCCGCGTACCTTGAGACGTGGAAGGCGTCATTCCGGCGAGTCGAGGCCAAGATGTCGACCTCCAAACCCAATCCTGAAGGTGAGGTGTGGGCGACCACCTCCGTGGCCGTCGACGGCGCGTTTCTGGAACGCGTAAGCGACGAGGCAGCGGATGTGTTGGGGCGGGCGGCCTTGGCCGGGCGGGGATTTGGCGAAATTCTGATGGGCCTCTCGAGCGGCGTAGCGGCGCGCATCGGAATGACTGACACGGCGTACCCGCTGCGCGGGACGGGACTGAGTGTGCTGCTGTCCTCCGAATGGACCCGGCCCGAGGACCGCGCACGGGCGGAGCGATGGGTCGCGGAGTACGGCGCGGCCCTTCGCCCATGGGCGCGCGGCGCCTACGTGAATTACATCCCGCCCAGCCCGCCGGAGCGCATCCGCGAGATCTATGGGGTGAACTATCCCCGGCTGGCCAGGATCAAGGCACGGTACGATCCCGCGAACCTGTTTCGGTCGAATCAGAACATCTTGCCCGAAGCCCACAGCTGACGCATGCCGGCGACGATCGAGTGAGGATGGCTGGGTCTAGCCTCGGCGCCTACTGCGGTGCTGGAATTACCGCAACGCCGCCATCGCCGGCAACGAACAGCGTCTGGCCATCGGCGCTCACGGCAGTCCGCAGAATCGGGCTCGTCACGACCGGCAACGCAACCGGCACCGCTTGGCCGACCTGGTTGAAGCTGGTACCGGGCGCCGGCGCCGTGGTGTCGAGTGTCCAGAGCATCTGCGCCTGAGTGATGACGTAGAGCCGAGTTCCCTGCGGGTTGACCAGCACGACCCGTGCGCCGCTGTTGCCGGTGGACATCGGTCCTTCGGCTCCGAAGGCCGCGGCAGATGCGTCGTAGACGTAGATGTAGGAGCCGTCATACACGACGATCCGGCTGCCCGTGTTGTCGACTGCCGCCGGCTGGCCGGGTGGCTGCATCTGTTCGGCGATCTGAGTCAGCTGCTGGCTGACCGCCAGGTAGCGCAGCACCCGCTTGTTGACGCTCGATTCCGTTCCGAGCACGGTCGATCCGTCGGCGCTCGCGACGAGAGTCGCGGGGGCGCCCGCGCCGGTGTCGTCTGAGCTCAGATTATTGTCGGCGCCGAGGTCGAAGAACCCCTGCGGCGACGGGGTGTAAAGGAAGGTCGGCGACACGCTGTATTGCTGGATTTGTCCGGTCGTCAGCAGGATGTTGCCGTCGTTGGCGAGAGCCAGCGCCCCGGTATAGCCCGTAAGGTTGCCGCCGCTCGCTGTCCCGGGCGAGATGCTGCTGGTGCTCACGCCGGTGAAATTGGCGGCATCGCGAGTCAGCAGCGTGTAGTTGGTCAGTACCAGCAGCTGGCTTCCGTCAGCGGACAGCGTGAGGTCGCGCAACGCCGGTATCGTCGTCGCGACGGGCATGCCCCACGAGCTGCTATAGGAGTAGCGCAGTAACTGGTTGGTGTTGGGGTCTTGGAAACCGAGCGCGACGTAGAGCACCTGGCGCTGCGCATCGTAGAGCGTGGCCAGTACGCGGCCGGGCGTCGCAGGGTACGCGAGCGTCGTCGGCGCGTAAGCGACCGGTGCGACCGCGAAAACGCTGCCGGTGAACGCGATGCCGCCGCCGTTGAGCTGTAGCGGCATTGAGCCGGCGCTGAGCGCCGCCGGATAGCTTGCGATGACCTGCGTGTCGGTGGCGGAGAGGACCGTGCCCGCCGTGGCGCCGAAGGACACGCTGGTCGTGCCGGCAAGGCCGGAGCCGCGGATTGTGACCTGGCCCGACGCGCCGGTCACGACCACGTGCGGCATGACGCTCGGTGGCGGCGGCGTTGCGTTGATCGTGTAGGTGACCGCGACGGTTTTCGGGCTACCGGACAACTCGCCGGTCGCACAGGTTTGATCGTTGACGCAGGCGTGGACCGTCAGCGTGCTGGTGTAAGTGCCAGTGCCGAGCGCGGTGGGTGGCTTGACCGAGACGGTAGCCTGGCCGCTGCTGCCGCTCACCGTAAAGTTCGAGACCGTCGATACAGCCGTGCCACCGACTACGACCACCACGTACAGCGTGCCGGAGACGGTGCCGCTCACCGTCGCGGTGACCGGCTGGCCGTTGGGCGTCGGCGCGAACGGGCTCGCGGCCGAAAACGCCAGCGTGCTGGTGCTGAGCGATAGTGCCGGCGCGGGCGGCGGCGGTGTGCCACCACCACCACCACCGCCGCCGCAACCGGCCGACAGTGCGAAGACGGCAGCTGCTCCGAGCCAGCCGGCGAGGGTCAACGGCGAGAGAGCTTCGACGCGGCAACGGGTCAGCACGGGAGGCTTCCTTGAATCCCAGCGTCGGTATGGGCACGCGTTGAGTAATTTCATCACACTGGGCGTTACGCCTGCACGACCGGCGGACCGATCGGGAGCATCGGGTCCATGCGAGCGATCGACGCTCCCTCGTTATGCAAAAGAGTCCTGCGGCGGTCGCCGCGAACAGTTTATGTTCGGCGACCGGCCACAGCGCGCGGCCGGATTGCGGCGCAGCATCAGTCAGGCAGCCGAACGCCGGAGCGCGAGGGTCGAGAACCGCGACGGGAGCGCAGTTGCCCGCGGCAGATGGAGGCGCGGCCACCGTCTGCGAGCGCCCCGGCTGGCAAGGTGCGCGTGCCACGCTGATCGAACTCACCGGCCGCGGCAGCGACCGATCCTTCGGGCCGCGGCTTTCACGGCGGTCCCGACGCCTGCGCGTCGCTGCGACAGGATGGTGCGGGCGATGTGCCGCGCGCGCCTGTCGACGCGCGGGATCATGGGCGAGGGCATCGCGTAGGGGAAGTGGAGCCCGAGAAAGAATCGCCGCGGTTCCGCGTCCCCGACGTCGCGCGGTGGCGCCGATCGCCATGCTCGGCGAGGACCGGGAGGCGGATCCACCGGAACGCGGCACCGCAGCCCGTGCACCCGATGACATTCGCGACCTCGAGGGCCCGGCCGTCGGCGAGCAACAGCCGGCAGTCGCGTCCGCCGGCAATCCGCGGCAGGCGCTCAATGCCTGCGGCCGCAAGTTACTTCGGCTTCACGCGGATGTTGCGGTCCGAACGGGCGGGCACGGTGGCATACTTCCTTCGATTGGAACGTCGCGCACCGGGGCATCCGGTTGGATTGAATCGCCCAGGAGGTGATCCATGAATCTGCACGCATTCCGTAGCCTGCGGCAATTGGCCCTTGCGGGCATGCTGCTCGTCTCGGCGAGTCCTGCGTACGCGAGCGATGCGCGGGCCGGGATAGCCGCCGCCAACGCCGCGTTCGAGGCGGCCGCCGCCAAGGGCGACGGCATGGCGATAGCGGCGCTCTATTCGCCCGATGCGCAGTTGCTGCCGGAGGGCAGCCCCGCGATCAAGGGGACGGCCGCGCTCGCGAAGTTCTTCCAGGGCGTGCTGGATTCCGGCGTCGCCGGGGTCGGGCTCAAGACGCTCGAGGTGTTTGGCCGCGGCGCGACGGTCACCGAGGTCGGCGAATATGAAATGCGCGACAAGGCCGGCAAGGTTATCGACCACGGCAAGTACCTGGTGATCTGGCGGAACGCCGGCGGGCACTGGCATCTGCATCGCGACATGTTCACCTCGAGCGTGGCCCCGGCCAAGTAGGCGCCGTCGGGGCCGCGGCGGCGCATCGCCGCGGCTTGCTGGATTGCTGGTCCGTCATCAGGAGTGCGTCCGCTGTCGATTTCCCGCACCGTTTGGATCGTCATTGCGCTCCTCGGCGGACTTGCGGCGGGCATTGCGCTGCGCCTCGGATTTGGCGCCGACACGACGCTGGCGGCGCTGCTTAAGCCGATTGGCGAGCTATGGCTCAATGGCTTGCGGATGACGCTGGTGCCGCTCGTCTTCTGCCTGATGACGTCCGGCGTGGCGGGCCTCGCGGACACTGCGACCGGTGGCGGACGGCTGGTCGGCATCGCGGTCACGGTCTTCGTCGTGCTCCTCGTCGTCGCGTCGATCGCCGGGATGCTGAGCGCGAAGGCGCTCATGCTCCTGTGGCCCGTGCATCCACTCGGGCTCGCGCTCGCGGCGCCCGCGGCGGGCGCCGCGGCGGGTCCCCCGAACTACGTCGCGATGCTGATGGGTCTCATACCGGTCAACCCGGTCGCCGCCGCGGCGGAATCGGCGATGGCGCCGTTGATCGTGTTCGCCGCGATCTTTGGACTTGCGATCTCGCGGCTCCCGTCCACCAGCCGCTCGCTGCTCGTCAATTTCTTCAGCGCCTCGGCCGATGCGATGCTGGTCATCGTCGCCTGGGTGCTACGCGTCGCGCCGATCGGGATCTTCGTGCTGTCATTCGAGGCGGCGGCGAGCGTCGGCGTTGGCGCGGCTCTCGGCGTCTTCCAGTACGTCATACTCCTGTCGGCGGTCGTGACGGTCGGGCTCCTCTGCGCGACGCTGATTGGGCTGCTGAGCGGCGTGCCACCGGCACGATTCTTCCGCGCAGCACTCGCCCCGCAGGCACTTGCCGCGAGCACGCAGTCCTCGATGGCCTGCCTGCCGGCGCTCGTTGAGGCGGCCGAGTCGCTGAAGCTGCCGCGGGCGTTCGTCGGCTCGATCATGCCCCTCGCCGTCACGACGTTTCGGTTCGGGAACGTATTCGGCGGCATCGCGGCGGGGCTCATCGGCGCGAGCCTCTACGGGGTCCATCCCGGTGCCGGCGCGATTGGTCTTGCGGTCCTCATCGGCGTGCTCACCAACATCGGCGTGATCGGTCTGCCCGGCCAGGCGGTGGTGCTCGCGGCGTACGGCCCGATCTTCACCGCGCTCGGGACGCCGATCGAGGCGCTGATGCTCCTGATCCCGGTGTTCGCGCTGCCGGACATCCTGGTGACGGTGTGCAACGTGACGGGGCACCTCGGCGCCACCGCGCTCGTCGCCCGACTCGCAGGCCGGGAGGTTCCGGCATGACGACGGCGCGGTTTCGCGATGCGACCGAGGTCGACTTCGTCATCGTCGGCTCCGGCGCCGCCGGCGGCGTCATCGCCCGCGAACTCAGCGTCGCGGGATTCGCCACCATCGTGCTCGAGCAGGGCCCGCGCCTGACGCCGGGCGATTTCGAGCACGACGAGTTCAAGTACTGGTACCGGTCAGGGATCACCAACGACCCGGCGAAGAGTCCGCAGACATTCCGCTCCGATCCGAACGCCACGGCTATGCCGACCGGGGTTCGCCCCGCACTTTGGTACGCCCGCACGGTCGGCGGCAGCAGCACGCACTTCACCGCCAACTACTGGCGGTTCCACGAGATCGACTTCATCGAGCGCAGCCGGCTGGGTGCGATCGAAGGCACGGGCTTCGCCGACTGGCCGATCACCTACGCCGAGCTCGAGCCTTACTACACGAAGGTCGAGTGGGACATAGGCGTCTCCGGGCTCGCCGGCGCGAGTCCATTCGATCCGCCCCGCACGCGACCGTACCCGATGCCGCCACTGCCGGTGAAGTCCTCGGGCGTGCTCCTCGAGCGGGGCGCGCGCAAGCTCGGGCTGCACCCGTTCCCGGCGCCCATGGCGATCAACTCGCAGCCGTACCGGGGCCGGGCGGCGTGCGTGCACTGCGGCTTCTGCCACGGTTTCGCGTGCGAGGCGCAGGCGAAGTCCTCGACGCTCTTCAACATGATCCCGGAGGCTGAGGCGACCGGGCGTTGCGAGGTCCGCGCGAACAGCTACGTGATCAGGGTCGATACCAACGCGAAGCGCCGGGCGACCGGCGTCGCCTACCTCGATGCTGACGGTCACGAGCACTTCCAGAGGGCCAAGGCCGTCATCGTCTCGGCCAACGGCGCCGAGACTCCGCGGCTCTTGCTCGCTTCCGCCAGCAGCCGCTTTCCCGATGGCCTTGCCAACTCGAGCGGACTCGTCGGCAAGTACCTCATGTACAACTACAGCGCGCGGGTCAGCGCCGTGTTTGCGCACGAGCTCAATGAGTTCAAGAGCGTGCAGGTCACGCGCGTGGTCCACGACTTCTACGACAGCGACCCGAAGCGCGGCTTCTACGGCGGCGGCGGGCTCGACGCGCGGATCGGCCCGCAGCCGACCATGTGGGCGCAGCGCGCCGGCACCCCAGGCGTGACCTGGGGGGCCAAGTTCAAGGACCGGCTGCGCGAGTTCCCGCGCTCGATGGTCGTCCTCGGCCACGGCACGTCGTTGCCGCTTGCGACCAACAGCGTGAGCCTCGATCCCGACCTCAAGGACGTGTGGGGACGCCCGGCGATCCGCGTCACGTACAAGGACCACCCCGACGATCTCGCCAACGCCCGCTTCATGCAGGATCGCAGCGTCGAGATCATGGATGCGGCAGGCGCCGAGCGCATCGACCGCTCACCCGTGCGCGAGTCGGACTTCTCGATGCATCTCCTCGGGACCTGCCGCATGGGCAACGACGCCCGCAGCTCCGTCGTCGATCGCTACCACCGCGCGCACGACGTGAGGAACCTGTTCGTGTGCGACGGCAGCAGCCTCGTCACTTCCGGGCGCGGCCAGCCGACGATGACGATCCAGGCGCTCGCCTTTCGCGCCGCCGACCACATCGGTCGCTTTGCGCGGGCCGGCGACATCTAGCGCCGGGTCGGCCAGCGGCACTCAGGATTCCCAACGGTCGAGAGGACCCCAGCGATGATCAAGATCAGCGTGATGTACCCTAATACGCCAGGTGCCCGGTTCGACCACGACTACTACCGCAACACGCACATGCCGCTCCTGAAGAGCCGGATGGGCGCCAACTGCAAGTACTACACCGTCGACAAGGGGCTCGCGGGCGGAACGCCCGGAGCGCCTGCCACCTACGTCGGCATGTGCCACATCTATTGCGACACGATCGAGGCCTTCCAGGCGGGATTTGGCCCGCATGCAAAGGAAATCATGGCCGACATTCCGAACTACACGGACCAGGCCCCGATCGTCCAGATCAGCGAGGTCGTCGTCGGCTAGCCGAAAGCGCGCCTCGTACTTGTCTTGGAGCGTGCCAAGCGGCGATTCCGGCGCGGGCGCCGGCGCACGTCAGGGGACCATCGCGTGACCACGAACGTCGTGATCGTCGGGGCAGGGTTCGCGGGACTGAATGCCGCAAAGATGCTCGCCAACCGGGCGGGAATCGACGTCACGCTCGTCGATCGCGAGAACCACCACGTATTCCAGCCGCTCCTCTACCAGGTGGCGACGGCGGCGTTGAGTCCCGCCGAGATCGCCGCACCCGTGCGAGGGATCCTCGCGCGCGCGCGTAACGTCCGCGTGCTCATGGCCGAGGCCACGCGGGTCGATTTGGCCCGCCGCACGCTCGAGACGAGTGCCGGGCCCCTGGCCTTCGACTACCTGCTGCTCGCCTGCGGTGCCAGCCACGCGTTCTTCGGGCACAACGAGTGGGAACCGCACGCGCCGGGACTCAAGACCCTGTCGCAGGCGACCGAGATCCGCGGCCGGATCCTGAAGGCGTTCGAGGCGGCGGAGAACACGGCGGACCCGGCCGTGCAGCGCCAGCAGCTCACCTTCGTCGTCGTCGGCGGCGGCCCTACCGGGGTTGAACTCGCCGGCGCGATCGGGGAGATGAGTCGCTATACGCTCGCGCGCGATTTTCGCCGCATCGATCCCAGGCTCGCGCGGGTCGTGCTCGTCGAGGCGGGTCCGCGGATCCTGCCGGCGTTCTCGCCCGCATCGGCCGCGCGGGCGGTACGCGACCTTGAAATCGTCGGCGTACAGGTCTGGATCAACTCGCCCGTCACGGCAATCAGTGCGGACAGCGTGTCGATCGGCAGTGAGGTGCTGCGCTCGGGCACGGTGCTCTGGGCGGCTGGCGTTCGCGCCGCGCCGATCGCGGCGACGCTCGGGCTCGAACTCGATCGCGCGGGCCGCGTGTCCGTGACCGGGGGCTTGGTGCTCCCGACCGACGAGCGGGTCTTCGTACTCGGCGACATGGCACGCGCGGTGCCGGCCGGAGCGGACGCGCCGTTGCCCGGCACGGCGGACGTCGCGATGCAGCAGGGGATCTACGCAGGGCGCACGATCGCGGGCGTTGAGCGCGGCATTCCGCGGCAGCCGTTCAGGTACCGCAACTGGGGGCAGTTCGCGACCGTCGGGCGCGGCCGCGCGCTCTTCGAGCGCGGCAACTTCCGACTCACGCGCTATCCCGCGTGGTGGTTCTGGCTGCTGCTGCACGTCTATCGGTTGACGGGGTTTCGAAGCCGGGCGCTCGTACTGATCCAGTGGGCCTGGTCGTACTGGACCTACGGGCGGGGCGCCCGGCTGATCGTCCGCCGTGAATGGCGGCAGTTCCCGGACTGACGGGTACCCGCCGCGAATGCAACGCTGGTGCCCGTCACGATGATCCTGTGGTCCCTCGCGGGCCTCGTCGCACTGCTCCTCGCCGTGCTCGCGCCGTTCGCGCTCTTCTCGCCGCGCGCGCCCCGCGCGCCGCCCTGAAGGTGCGAGTCAGCGGCCGACGCGAGGGCGCCGAATTCGAGGCGAGCGCGTCGCTCCCGGTCGACTCGAGGTTTGCGAAGACGAAGCTTCGCTTTCCGCTCGAGGGCACCTGGTTCACCGCGGTCGGGCCGACGATGCACACCGGGCACCGCTGGGCGCTGCCCGAGGAGTTCGGCTACGACATCGCGCGGATCGGCGCGGGCAATTCGTCGCACCGCGGGCTCGGGCAGCGCTTTGCGGACTACTACGCCTACGGGGCAGCCGTGCGCGCCGCCGGGAGCGGGGTCGTCGTCGCGGCCGTCAACGACCAGCCGGAGAATCCGGCGATTCTGCGCCGGCCCGGCGAGACAGCCGATGCCTATGGCGCGCGCATGCAGGAGCTGCAGGGCGCCCTTCTCAGCAAGGGCGCCGCGGCGATCGCGGGCAACCTCGTCATGATCGACCACGGCGGTGATGAGTATTCGCTCTATGCACACCTCATCCCCGGCAGCGTGCGGGTCAAGATCGGCGACAAGCTCAGCGGCGGCGCCCCGCTCGGAAAGCTCGGCTCCTCCGGCAATTCAACGGAGCCGCACCTGCACTTCCAGGTCTGCGACGCCCCGGACCCGCTCGCATGCGCCGGCATCCCGGTCGAGTTCCAGGACATCGCGCTCCCGTACGCGGACTACCCGCGGCCCCTGCAGAGCGGCGACATCGTGGTGGCTAAGTAGCCTCGGCCGCGGCCTGCTCGCCGTAGGGCACGGTAGAATGACCACTGCGCCGGCGGAGGCCGGGGCGACACCGAACTAGCTAGAGTCGACGTTCAGGGGGTATGAATGAACGCAAGGAAGCTTTGGATCGTCTGCATCGCCTTGGTCGTTATCAGTCGCGTTGCCATAGCCGCCGCACTCGCTGCACCCGCTGCACCCGCCGCTCCGCCGCCGGCCGAGGCATTCGGCAACAATCCGGCGCAGACGAATCTCACGCTGAGCCCGGATGGCCACTCGCTCGCGTGGACGGACCAGACAGTGTCGCCGCTGCGCGTGGTCATCCTCGACCTTGTCGGCAAGAAATCGCAGCGCGCCGTCACCGTGCCGCCACCCGCCAAGGTGTTCTCGCTGCGCTGGTCGGACAACGAGACGCTGCTGGTGACGCTGAGCGCGACGCAGGAGAAGAAGATCGCCGCGGGCTCGACCGCGGAGTTCTACCGCACGATGGCCGTCGACGCGACGACGGGCGTGGGCCGGATGCTGCTGATGAACGACGAGGTCCGGGCGTACGTGACCGGCGCGGTTCTGCTGCGCGCCCATACGAGCAAGCCGACTTCGGTCGTCATGTGGACGCTCGACTATTCCGCGACCGGCGGCCACAAGGAGATTGGCACGCGCCTAGCCGGGCATCGCGCCGACTCCTTCCTGATCCGCGCCGCGTTCGAGGTCGATACGCGCACCGGCAAGGGCACGATCATCGAACGCGGCACGCAGTTCACCCATCAATGGGTCGTGGACGGCGATGGCCGGGTCGTCGCGCGCTCGGAGTGGGATGGTCCGAACAAACAGTACCGCGTGCTCGCGAAGGCGGGCCTCGGCTGGAAGGAGATCTACCACCGCGATGACGGCAGTTACCTCGACCTCGCCGGGCTCCTGCCCGGCGGCGGGGCGATCGTCGCCCTCGGCGCGAACGGCGGGCCGCGCGCGGCGGTGTGGTCGCTGCCACTCGACGGCTCGCCGATCGCACCGATCTTCCAGGACCCCGACACCGAATTCGACTACGCGGTCGTCGACGGCACGAGCGAGGAGCTCCTCGGCGCCCACCTCGCGGGCACGAAGGACCACATCGAGTGGTTCAGCGAGGCGAACCGGCAGCGCAGCGACGTGCTGTTCCGCTCGTTCCCGAACCGACGGATCGAGTTCCTCGGGACGACAGCGAATGGCCAGCAGTCGCTGATCGGCGTGCACACCCAGTCGAGCCCGTCGATCTACTACATCATCGATTTCTCGACCCACAAGGCCGACATCGCGGGCGAAGCGTATCCGGGCCTCGCGAACGCGGCACTCGGGACGGTGCAGTCGATCACGTACAACGCGCGCGACGGGACCGCGATTCCGGCGTTCCTGACGCTGCCGCCGGGCTCGGCCGGCAAGTCGGTCCCGCTGGTCGTCATGCCGCACCGGGGTCCGGAGAGCCGTGATCAGGACGATTTCCACTGGTTCTCGCCGTTTCTCGCGACGCGCGGCTATGCGGTGCTCCGGCCGCAGTTTCGCGGCTCGACCGGCTACGGCGAGGCCTTCCGCAAGGCGGGCTTTCGCGAGTGGGGCGGGCTCATGCAGGACGACCTCACCGACGGGGTGCGGGCGATGATCGAGCAGGGCATCGCGGACCCCAAGCGCGTCGCGATCGTCGGCGAGGCTTACGGTGGCTACGCTGCGCTCGCGGGCGCGGCGTTCACGCCGGAGCTCTGCAAGTGCGCGGTCAGCATCGGCGGCATCTCCGATCTTCCGGCGATGCTCGGCGAGGCCCAGCGCTGGGTCCATTCGAAGGAGTACGACACGGTTGCCTACTGGCGCGAGAACATCGGCGCGATCTCCGATCCGAAGCTGGTCGAGAAGTCGCCGATCCACGCCGCGCCGGCCATCCACGTGCCGATCCTGCTTGTCCACGGCACCGGCGACAGCGTCGTATCGATCTCGCAGTCGGAGCGGATGGCGCAGGAACTGCAGGCTGCCGGCAAGAGCGTCCGATTCGTGCGATTGGATGGCGCCGACCACTGGCTGGTCCGCACGGAGGATCGGATCCGGGTCCTCAAGGAAGTCGATGCGTTCCTGCACGAACACCTTTGAGGACCGCGTGCAACCGCGCTTCCGGCCGTGATCCCTAGCGACTCCGACTGGATGCGTCGGGCGCTTGAGCTCGCGCGGCGCGCGGAAGCCGAGGGCGAAGTGCCGGTCGGCGCGCTCGTCGTGATGGACGGGGAGTGCGTCGGCGAGGGATGGAACCGGCCGGTTGGGAGCTGCGATC
This sequence comes from Pseudomonadota bacterium, assembly GCA_025356075.1. Classification (GTDB taxonomy): domain Bacteria; phylum Pseudomonadota; class Gammaproteobacteria; order Steroidobacterales; family Steroidobacteraceae; genus CAIKZZ01. Next base: position 15,162 of record JANXUT010000092.1, read on the forward strand.
CGACCGCCCATGCGGAGATCCTCGCGCTGCGGGCCGCGGGGCTCGCCCGCCAGAACTACCGCCTCGACGGCGCCACGCTCTACGTGACGCTCGAGCCGTGCGCGATGTGCACGACGGCGATGGTGCACGCACGAATCACGCGGCTCGTCTTTGGCGCCTGGGACCCGCGCCAGGGCGCGGCGGGGAGCGTGTTCGACCTTGCGCACTCGAGCGCGCTCAACCACTCGCTCGATGCGTTCGGCGGCGTGCTGTCGGAGGAGTGCGGCGCGCTCCTGAAAGGCTTCTTCCAGCGCCGGCGCGAGTGAGGTTCGGTCAGTCCGCGACCGCGGCGGCCGCACCGGCCGCGTTGGCCGCGGCGGGCGGCGGCGCTGCGGGATCTGGCGACACCCAGTCGAGCACGTCGAGGTAGCCGCGCACATGGTCGACGAAGCGCGCCGCTTCCCAGCCGCGCGCGTAGCCACGCTTCAGCGTGATGTAGAAGCGCTCCTGGGACAAAAGCGGCAGCGACTCGCGCACGTCCTGCCAGGAATCCGGGTCCTTGCCGAGGGTCTGCGTCAGCACCCGCGCATCCTCGAGGTGGCCGTAGCCGATGTTGTAGGCCGCGAGCGCAAGCCACGTCCGGTCGGGCTCGGGCACGCGCTCCGGGATCGTGTCCCGCATCTGCTGCAGGTAGAGCGCGCCGCCGCGGATGCTCTGCGCGGCATTGGCGCGATCCGCGATGCCCATGGCCGAGGCGGTCTCGGCGGTCAGCATCATGACGCCGCGCACGCCGGTCGGCGAGACGGCTTCCGGATCCCACTTCGATTCCTGGTAGCCGATCGCCGCGAGCACCCGCCAGTCCTCGTCGAACTCGCGCGCCGCGGCGCGGAAGAAGTCCTGCAGCGCCGGCAGACGGTCCTGCACGTGGCGTACGAGCGTGCGGGCGCTGTCGTAGTCGTAGCGATCGGCCGGCGCGTAGTAGCGTGCGATGAGCGCGGGCATGTCGGGCTGCGTCGCGAGGAAGAATTCATCGACGCGGGCTTTCAGCGCCGGATCCCCGTCCGGCAGCGCCCACGCGAGGTACTCAAAGCCCGGCAGGTTGAACGCGATCCTGAGCTCCGGGTGGTAGTTGCGGGTCAGCGAGAACTCGTTGGTGTCGGCGACCGTCGTGTCGAGCTCGCCGTTCCAGACCCGGTCGAGGAGGTCGAGCGTGTCGGCGCCGGCGATGCTGCGGAAACTGAGCTCAGGGGTCGCGTGCGCGACGTCGGCGAGCGCCTGGGCATGGGCGCTCCCGGCGACGACGCCGAGGCTGCGCTCGCCCATGTCGTCCGGGCCCGTCGGCCGCGGATGGTCGCGGCGGTGAATGAGGTGCAGCTTCTGCTGCTGGTAGGGCCTGGAGAACGCGACCCGCCGCTGCCACTCGGGCGTGATCGCAAGCCCGGCGGCGCCGATGTGTGCCCGGCCGCTCGCCACCGCATCGAGCACGGCGGCCGGGGAGTCGAACGGCAGGAAGCGCGCATGCACGCCAAGCGCCGCGGCGAAGCGGGAGGCGAGCTGGTATTCAAGGCCGTCGGGCCCGGTAGCGCCGAGGTAATACGCGGCCGGATTGTTGCGGGTCGCGACCCTGAGCTCGCCGAGCACGCGCACCTGCTCGAGTACCCCCGGGCGCGGCGCGCAGGTGCCCAGCAGGCCCACCGCCACGGCCGCGACGGCCAGCCGGAAGGGCCAGGCCCTGAATGCTCCCTGCTGTGCACCGCCTTGGGTGCCGGTCGGACCCGCCATGTGTGTAGAATACGCGACCCCGGCGCCCAGGTCGGGACCCGCGCGGAGAGGTACCGAAGCGGTCACAACGGCACCGACTCGAAATCGGTTGGGGGCATTACGCCCCACGTGGGTTCGAATCCCACCCTCTCCGCCACTTTCCTGAAGACCATCCGTGCGCCGAATGGCGCCGGCATCGCGAGGGCGATGCTACGGCGAGCGCCGCCCGCCCTGCTTCGACGGGGCGGGACGCCGTGCCTTCTCCCTAAGCTCGTCGCTCGCCGTCTCGTAGGCCTTCGCGAAGTCCTCGGCGAAGGCGTGCGGCAGCCCCTCGGGCGCCATCTGCGCGAGCACCTTGTAGTACTCGGCGTACATTTCCCAGAACTTCTGGCCGGGATTGGCGGGCAGGGCGCCACTTCGTTTCAGCGTTTCCCCGAACTGCATCTCGAGCTGCTCGGGCGCGAAGCGCTTCAGGTACTCCGCGATCGCATCCTGCATCGCGACGTTGGTCGCCTGGTCGTGGCGCCTCAAGTCCGCGAAGCTCGCCCGCACCGCCTCGAGCGGCGTCAGGAAGCGCGTCGAACGCGGCGCGAACAGGCGCGCCAGCGCCTCATCGACGCTCGACAGCATCCGGAACGTGTTCTGCTCCACCGGCGTCACGGAGGTATCGTCGATGTGCAGGCGCCCGGTCTGCTCGGTGCGGTACTGAAGGCCCGTGATGAGGCCGAGGGCGAGCTCGCGCACGAGCTGGCCGGCGAGGGTGAGCACCGCCGTCGTGTGCTCGGTCGCAAGTGTCGAGGGATCGAGGCCGGCACCGCGGCAGAACGCCTGCAGCGCCGCGGTCGCGCCGCCAGGCGCCTCGCGCCGGGGCATCGCCGCCGTCGGCACGCTCTGGACGACCGGGCGGGCCGCGCTCTTCTGCTCCGGCGCGCGTGCACTCGGCATCGGGATCGCCTGGCCGTAGGCATCGGAGACGAGCACGGCTTCCGCGCGCGGCGCGGGGGGCGGGTCGTCGGGGGGCGGGTTCGGGTCCTTGAGCAGGCGCTTCAGGTCGAGCTCGGCGCCGAGGTCCCCGTGGGTTGCGAGCGCGAAGTCCTCGGCGCCGGCGTCGACGCCGGCGGCGGAGCTCGCCTCGGGCGGGAAGTCGTTGTCGGGGCTGACGCTGACGATGAACTCGTACTCGCCCATCCGCACGTGGTCGCCATTGGTGACGGCGTGTGCGTTGTCGCGGCCGAGCGGGGTCGTGGCATCGTTCAGGAACGTGCCGTTGGAACTCGTGTCGACGATGAACCACGCGCCGCCGCGATAGGTGACGGAGGCGTGATGGCCGGAGAGATAACGCTCCGGATCCGGCAACGCCCAGTCATTGTCTGCCGCACGGCCGATCCGGCCGCCATGCACGCCGAACACGCGCGTGGCGTGTTCACCGAGCCTGGCAACGTGGGGACCCGTGACACGGAGTCTCAGCGCCATACCCTCTCCCCGGGTAATATGGCAAAGGGTAGCGCGAGTGCGAGTCCTACAGATGGGTTCCAGTCACATTTTCAAGGTCCAGTTTGTCCGCGAGGGCAAGGTCTGGGAGATTTATGCCAAGAAAGTGACGCACGGCGGCCTGTTTGGCTTCATCGAAGTCGAGGACTTCGTCTTTGGCGAGCGCTCGACGGTCGTGGTAGACCCGTCCGAAGAGCGGGTCAAGAACGAGTTCGAGGGCGTGAAGCGCACCTGGCTGCCGATGCACGCGGTGCTGCGCGTGGACGAGGTCAGGACGAGCGGCGTCGCCAAGATCACCGCCTACGAAGGCGGCAATGTCAGCCAGTTTCCGGTGCCGATCCCGACCCCCGTCACCGATCCCGGCAGCCGCCGCTAGGGCGGGAGCGCGGCGCGCCGTTGCGGTAGAATGCGCCCCCGGCGGTGGCGCCGGCCGCACCCGAGTACCTGATGCTGCTGCTGCCTGGGGCCCCGGCCCTATCCCGCTTCCGCCTCGACAAGCTCCTCGCCTCACTCCGCCTGCTGGATTCGCGCGTCGAGTCGCTCGCGGCGCATTTCCACCACTTCATCGACCTCGCGCGGCCGCTCTCGACGGCCGAAAGGCGCGTGCTCGAGCGGCTGCTCGAGTCGGACGTGGCGCCCGCGCTCCCGACCGCCGGCAGCCGCCTCGTCGCGATCCCGCGGCCGGGCACGATTTCGCCCTGGTCGAGCAAGGCGACCGACATCGCGCACGTCTGCGGCCTCGCCGCGGTGCACCGGATCGAGCGCGGCACGGTATTCACCCTCGGCGCGTCGAGCGCGCTCGAGGCCGAGGCGCTCAAGCGCCTCGAAGGCGCGCTCCACGACCGGATGATCGAGGCCATCGTCCTCGAGCTTGGCGCCGCGCAGGCGCTCTTTCGCGACGAGACCCCGCGGCCGCTCGCCGAGGTCCCGCTCGGGGCCGACGGGGCGGCGGCGCTCAGGCGCGCCGACCGGCGCCTCGGGCTCGCGCTCTCGCCCGATGAAGTCGACTACCTGGTGGCGGCCTACGCGCGCCTCGCGCGGGACCCCACCGACGTCGAGCTCATGATGTTCGCGCAGGCGAACTCCGAGCACTGCCGCCACAAGATCTTCAACGCCGACTGGATCATCGACGGCGTGGCGGAGCCTAAGTCGCTGTTCGCGATGATCAGGAACACGCACGCGAGGCACCCCGCGGGCGTCCTGTCCGCCTACCGTGACAACGCGGCGGTCATCGAGGGCACGCACGCCGAGCGGCTCATCGCGGATCCTTTGGCGCACGGCTACCGCTACTCGCGCGAGCCCATCGACATCGTCATGAAGGTCGAGACGCACAACCATCCGACCGCGATCTCGCCGTTCCCGGGCGCATCGACGGGATCTGGCGGCGAGATCCGCGACGAGGGTGCGACCGGGCGGGGCGCGAAGCCCAAGGCGGGGCTCACCGGCTTCTCGGTCTCAAATCTGAGGATCCCGGGCTTCGTGCAGCCGTGGGAGGGACCGGAGGCGAAGTCCCCGCGCATCGCCCCGCCGCTCGAGATCATGCTCGAGGGACCCTTGGGCGCCGCCGCGTTCAACAACGAGTTCGGCCGGCCCGGCATCGTCGGGTATTTCCGCACCTTCGAGCAGCGCATCGCCGGCGACCCGCCGGGTGTGACGCGCGGCTACCACAAGCCGATCATGCTGGCCGGCGGCCTCGGCAACATCCGCCGTGAGCACGTCGAGAAGTCGGACGTGCCGCCGGGAGCGAAGCTCATCGTGCTTGGCGGGCCCGCGATGCTGATCGGCTTAGGCGGCGGCGCGGCGTCCTCGGTCGGCAGCGGCGCGAGCGCGGCGGATCTCGACTTTGCGTCGGTGCAGCGCGGCAACCCCGAGATGCAGCGCCGGGCGCAGGAGGTCATCGATCGGTGCTGGAGCCTCGGTCGCGAGAACCCGATCCTCCTCGTCCACGACGTCGGTGCGGGCGGTCTCTCGAACGCGGTTCCCGAGGCCATCGCGCACAGCGCACGCGGCGGGCAGATCGAGCTTCGCTCGATTCCGACCGACGAGGCGGGATTGTCGCCGCTCGAGCTTTGGTGCAACGAGGCGCAGGAGCGCTACGTACTGTGCGTGGACCCTAAGCGCCTCGAGCTCTTCGAGACGCTGTGCGCGCGCGAGCGCTGCCCGTTCGCGGTGATCGGCGAGATCACCGACGACGGCGAGCTCAACGTGAGCGATCGGCTCACCGGCACCGCCGCGGTCGCGATGCCGATCGAGGTGCTGCTCGGCAAGCCCCCGAAGATGACCCGCCACGGCGAGCGGCGCGAGCGAGCGCGCGAGCCGCTCGCGAGCCGTGCCATCGAGGTGCGCGAGGCCGCCTACCGGCTGCTGCACCTGCCGACCGTCGCCGACAAGACGTTCCTCGTCACGATCGGCGATCGCACCGTCGGCGGGCTCATCAGCCGCGACTCGATGGTCGGCCCGTGGCAAGTGCCGGTCAGCGACTGCGCCGTGACGCTCGCGGGCTACCGCACGCACGCGGGCGAGGCGATGGCGCTCGGCGAGAGGACGCCGGTCGCGCTCCTCGACGGGCCGGCCTCGGGGCGCCTGGCGGTCGGCGAGGCGATCACCAACATCGCCGCCGCCGACATCGGCAGCCTCGGCGATGTGAAGCTCTCCGCCAACTGGATGGCGGCCGCCGGGGACCCGGCCGAGGATGCGACGCTCTTCGATACCGTGCGCGCGGTCGGCGAGGAGCTCTGCCCGGCGCTCGGCATTGCGATACCGGTCGGCAAGGATTCTCTCTCGATGCGCTCGGGCTGGACGGAGCCCGCGGGCGAGCGCTCCGTCTGGTCGCCCGTGTCGCTGATTGTCTCGGCGTTTGCGCCCGTCCGGGATGCGAGGCGCACGCTCACCCCGGAGTTCGGGCGCGAGGCCGGCGCGACGACGCTCGTGCTCATCGATCTCGGTCGCGGCCGCAATCGCCTCGGCGCTTCCTGCCTTGCGCAGGTCTACGGCGTCCTCGGCGCAGAGCCCGCCGATCTCGACGACCCCGCGCTCCTGCGCGGGTTCTTCGCGGCCGTGCGCGCCGCCTCCGACGCAGGTCTCCTGCTCGCCTACCACGACCGCTCCGACGGCGGCCTCTTCGTGACGCTCGCCGAGATGGCCTTCGCGAGCGGCAAGGGCGTGCGGATCGACTTGGGCAGCGCGAGCGTCGCCGGGGATGATCCCGTCGCCGCGCTCTTTGCCGAGGAGCTCGGCGCCGTCGTCGAGGTGCGCGATGCGGATCTTCAGGCGCTTCAGGCGCTCCTCGCGCGCCACGGGCTCGAGGGCCTCGGCCGGGCCATAGGCCGCCCGACCAACGCGCGGCGGCTCGTGGTCGACTCGGGCGGGCGGCGGGTGCTTGATGAGTCGTTGACGGAGCTGCGCCGCGCCTGGTCGGCGACCAGTTACCGGATGCGGGAGCTCAGGGACGACCCGGAGTGCGCGCGCGAGGAATACGCCGCGCTCGCCGACGAGGCGGACCCGGGGCTCAGCTGCGCGCTCAGCTTCGATCCCGAGGAGGACGTCGCGGCGCCCTACATCGCGCGCGGCGCGCGGCCGCGGGTGGCGATCCTGCGGGAGCAAGGCGTCAACAGCCACGTCGAGATGGCGGCGGTGTTCGAGCGCGCGGGCTTCGCGCCCGACGACATCCACATGACCGACGTGCTGTCGGGTCGCGTGCAGCTCTCGGGCTACCCGGTGCTCGTCGCCTGCGGCGGCTTCTCCTACGGCGACGTGCTGGGCGCCGGCGAGGGCTGGGCGAAGTCCATCCTCTTCAACGCCCGTGCGCGCGAGGAGTTCGCGGCGTTCTTTGATCGGAGCGACACGCTGTCGCTTGGGGTCTGCAACGGCTGCCAGATGTTCGCGGCGCTCGGCGAGCTGATTCCCGGGAGTGCGCACTGGCCGCGCTTTCGGAAGAACCGCTCCGAGCAGTTCGAGGGGCGCCTCTCGCTGGTCGAGGTGCAGGAGTCGGCATCGCCCTTCTTCGCCGGCATGGCGGGCTCGCGCCTCGCGGTCGCGGTCGCGCACGGCGAGGGAAGGGCGGAGTTCGCGAACGAAGCCGACCTTCTGGCGCTGGGCGCCGCGCGCGGCATCGCGCTTCGCCACGTCGATGGCGGCGGGCGGCCGGCGCTGACGTACCCTTCGAACCCCAACGGCTCGCCCGGCGGCATTGCGGCGATCACCTCGAGCGATGGCCGCGTGACGCTCACGATGCCGCACCCGGAGCGCGTGTTCCGGGCGGTGCAGAATTCGTGGGCTCCGCGCGCGTGGCGCGAGGACTCGGGCTGGATGCGCTTCTTCAGAAACGCCCGCGTCGCGCTTGGCTGAGACTCGCCGCTAGGTCGCGGCCTGGCTGAGCGGGGTCACCTTCGCCGCGCTTTCGCCCGCGAAGTAGCGCCTCACCATCATGGCCTGCTGCAGGCGGCCCTTGCGCACGTAGCTCTGGTAAAGGAGGTCCTTCATGGCCTCCAGCAGCACGCCCGCGGTCGTCGTGTCGAGCGTCGGCATGTTCGACTGCGGTTCGGCATCGCTGCCGAAGAGCACCTTGCGGACCATGTTGAACGTGTCCTGGTCGAGCTCGGCCATCTCGCGCACGTCATTCAACTGATCGAACATCCTGAGCTTGCCGTTCTCGCCGAGATCCGCGAATACCGCCTGCGCCGTGCGGCGGCACATCGAGGCGAAGGCGTTGTAGCAGCCGGCCGAATAGGTCGCGAGCGCCTCGCGAAACACCACCTCCGCCTCGTCGGGGAGGTAGGTGAACGGAAACTTCTCCTTGGCGTGCTCGAGTTCCTGGTAGTGCGTGCCGAGCTCGATCCGGCTGCCCGCGTACATCTTGACCGGGTACTTGAGGAAGATCGGCGAGTTGCAGGAATCGCAGCGATAGACGATGCCGACGTGGCTGGGCTTCAGCTCCATCAGTTGCGCGTACTGCGGCACCGACACCGGCGTCAGGTGCGAGAGGACCTGGCAGTGCGGGCACTCGAGCGCGAAATTGTGTGCATGGCCGTGATGCAACGTGCCGGCCGAATCCAGATAGATCGACATGCGGGCTCCGCGGCAGCCCGGCCGGTTGTCGTGCGACCGCCGTGGGTTCGGCGGATATCCCCAGAAGAGGCGCGGGCTTGCGAGCTTTAGTCTACCCGAACCGCGCGCGCCAACCCGCCCGTTGGGGGCTCGGCGCGGGCCTACGACATAATCCGGGGGCTAGCCGTCGAGACGGCCCTTCAAGAGGCCCGCCACGGCCCCGGAATCGACGAGGGCGGCCGCCGCCCGGATGTCGCCGTCGAGGCGATGGTCGCGCGGCTGGTAGGGCACGGTGCGGCGCAGGAGCGCGTGCAGTTCCTCGAGCGCCGGGGTGGTCTTGAGCGGCCGCTGGCTGTCGAGCGCGTGGCCGGCGACGAGGAGCTCGATTGCGAGGATCGCGCTCATGTTCTCGCAGACCAGCAGGAGCTTGTGGCCGGCCCACGGCGCCATGCTGACGTGGTCCTCCTGGCCGGCCGAGGTCGGGATGCTGTCGACCGAGGCGGGGTGGGCGAGCGTTTTGTTCTCCGAGGCGAGTGCGGCGGCCGTCACGTGCGCGAGCATGTAGCCGGACTCAAGTCCGGGCTCGCTCGTCAGGAACATGCTGAGCGAGGGGTTGACGCGGCGGTTGAGGAGATCGATGCGCCGCTCGGCGATGGAGGCGACGTCGGTGAGTGCGATGGCGAGGAAGTCGGCGACAAGGCCGATGGGAGCGGCGTGGAAGTTGCCGCCGGAGAGGATGTCCTCGCCGAAGATGAGCGGGTTGTCGGATACCCCGTTCACCTCGCCCGCGAGCACGCGCCCGGCGTGCTCGAGCGTGTCCCACGCGCCGCCGGCGACCTGCGGCAGGCAGCGCACCGCGTACGGATCCTGGACGCGGTCGCACTCGGCGTGGCTCGAGTGGAGCGTGCTGTCACCCAGCAGCGAGAGGATCGCGGCGGCGACCTTGCGCTGGCCCGCCTGGCCGCGCGCCGCGTGGATGCGCGCATCGAAGGGCACGTGGCTGCCGGCGAGCGCCTCGACGGTGAGCGCGCCGATGACGAGCGTGCTCTCGAGGAGTCGCTTCGCGCGCTGCCAGCCGGCGATCGCGAGCGCCGTCGACACCTGCGTGCCGTTCAGGAGCGCGAGCCCCTCCTTGGCTTGAAGCGTGAAGGGCTCAAAGCCCGCCGCCTGGCACACCGCCGGCCCCTCGAGCGTGCGGCCCTCGTGCTCCGCCGTCCCCTCGCCGATCAGCGCGAGCGCGAGGTGCGCGAGCGGCGCCAAGTCCCCCGACGCCCCGACCGAGCCGCGACCCGGGATCCGCGGCAGCACGTCGGCGGCGAGGAGCTTCAGAAGCGTCTCCACGAGCGGCGGGCGGATGCCCGAGAAGCCCGCCGCGAGGTTGTTCGCCTTCAGCAGCAGGATCCGCCGCACGTGCTCGGGGCTGAGCGGCGCGCCGACGCCGGCGGCGTGGCTGCGCACGAGGTTCGCCTGCAGGTTCAGGAGCTGGTCGGGCGCGATCCGCTTGTTGGCGAAGACGCCGAACCCGGTCGTGATGCCGTAGCTCGCCTGGCCGCGCGCGACCGCATGATCGACCGCCCGGCGGCTCGCCTGCATCCGTTCGAGCGCGGCGGGCTCGATGCGGAAGCGGCCGCGCGGCGCCAGCTCGGCGACCGTGCGTAGCGCGAGGTCCTGGCCATTGAGCGAATGCGCGGCAGTGGTCATGCGGAGAGCCTCCGGTAGCGGATGCGGTGCGGCTGGTCGGCGTCCTCGCCCTTGCGGCGTTTCAAGTCGGCGACGTATTCCTGGTAGTTGCCCTCGAACCAGACGACCTCGCTGTTGCCCTCGAAGGCGAGGATGTGGGTCGCGGTGCGGTCGAGGAACCACCTATCGTGCGAGATGACGACCGCGCAGCCGGGGAAGGCGAGCAGCGCCTCCTCGAGCGCGCGCAGCGTCTCGACGTCGAGGTCGTTGGTGGGCTCATCGAGCAGGAGCACGTTGCCGCCCGTCTTCAGCACCTTGGCGAGGTGCACGCGGTTGCGCTCGCCGCCCGACAGCTCGCCGATCAGCTGCTGCTGCTGGGTGCCCTTGAAGTTGAAGCGGCCGACGTAGGCACGCGAGGGCGTCTCGTAGTTGCCCACCTTGATGAGCTCGAGCCCGCCCGAGAGCTCGGCCCACACGCTCTTCGAATCATCGAGCGTCTGGCGCGACTGGTCGACGTAGGCGAGCTTGACCGAGGGACCCATGCGGATCTCGCCTTCGTCCGGCTTCTCGACGCCCGTCAGCATGCGAAAGAGCGTCGTCTTGCCCGCGCCGTTGGGACCTATGATGCCGACGATGCCCCCGCGCGGCAGGCTGAAGCTCAAGTTCTCGATGAGCACCCGGTCGCCGAAGCTCTTCTTCAGGCCCTTCACCTCGACCACGAGCTCGCCGAGGCGCTCGCCCGGCGGGATGTAGATCTCGTTGGTCTCGTTGCGCTTCTGGAATTCCTGCGACTGCAGTTCCTCGAAGCGGGCGAGGCGCGCCTTGCTCTTGGCCTGGCGCGCCTTCGGGTTCTGGCGCACCCACTCGAGCTCCTGCGCCAGCATCTTCCGGAGCCCCTCCTGCTGGCGCTCCTCGATCCCGAGGCGCTTCTCCTTCTGCTCGAGCCACGAGGAGTAGTTGCCCTGCCACGGGATGCCGTGGCCGCGGTCGAGCTCGAGGATCCAGCCGGCGACGTTGTCGAGGAAGTAGCGGTCGTGGGTCACCGCGATGACGGTGCTCGGGTACTCCTCGAGGAAGCGCTCGAGCCAGGCGACCGACTCGGCGTCCAGGTGGTTGGTCGGCTCATCGAGCAGCAGCATGTCGGGCTTGGAGAGCAAGAGGCGACACAGCGCCACGCGGCGGCGCTCGCCGCCCGAGAGGGTCTTCACCGGCGCGTCCCAGTCGGGGAGCCTGAGCGCATCCGCCGCGACATCGAGCGTCCGCTCGAGGCTGTGGCCGTCGACGGTGGTGAGGAATGCCTCGAGCTCGGCCTGCTCGACGGCGAGCTTGTCGAAGTCGGCGCCTTCCTCGGAGTAGGCGGCGTAGACGGCCTCGAGGCGGATGAGCGCATCCTTGATGGGCTTCACGCCATCCTCGACGACCTCGCGCACCGTGCTCGCGGGATCGAGGGCCGGCTCCTGCTCCAGGAAGCCGATCTTGATGCCGGGCTGCGGCCGCGCCTCGCCGTCGATCTCCTTGTCGGTGCCCGCCATGATCCGAAGGAGCGAGCTCTTGCCCGAGCCATTGAGCCCCAGCACGCCGATCTTGGCGCCGGGGAAGAACGACAGCGAGATGTCCCGCAGTATCGTCCGCTTGGGCGGTACGACCTTCGAGACCCGGTTCATCGTGTAAATAAACTGCGCCATGGTCGGGTTGCCTGGAACCGGGAGGGAAGCGGAGGGGCCGCGATTATCGGGCAGCCGACCCAAAGCCGCCAGCGGCCGGGCCCCCGGGCGGGTCGCCGGACTGACCGGCCGCGCCAATGCTGCTAGGCTCGGGACATGCGCCGCGGCCGACCGAACACCTGCCTCGTGGCCGGCGAGAAGATCGCCCGCTACGGCTTCGGCGAGGGCCACCCCTTCGGCCCCGATCGCCACGACGCCTTCATGCGGGAGTTGAAGGCGGAGGAGCTCGACGGGGTCGTCGAGACGCTCGAGCCCCGCGCGGCGACCCGGGCCGAGCTTGAGACGTTCCACCAGAGCGGCTACGTCGAGCTCGTGGCCGATCGCTCGCGCACCGGCCAGGGTTTCCTCGATGCGGGCGATACGCCCGCGTTTCGCGGCGTGTTCGAGGCGGCGAGCAACGTGGTCGGCGCCTCGCTGGTCGCGACCCAGGCGATCATGGAGGGACGCTTCAAGCGCGGCTTCGTGCCGATCGCCGGGCTCCACCACGCCGCGCGCTCGGGGGCGGCGGGCTTTTGCGTCTTCAACGACTGCGCGATCGTCATCGAGCAGCTCAGGCATCGCTGGGGCCTGAAGCGCGTCGCCTACGTCGACATCGACGCGCACCACGGCGATGGCGTCTTCTACGCGTTCGAGGACGACCCTGACCTGAGCTTCGCCGACATCCACGAGGACGGTCGCTACCTCTATCCCGGCACCGGTGCCGCCGAGGAGACCGGCCTCGGGGCCGCCGTTGGCACCAAGCTCAACATCCCGCTCGCGCCAGGCTCCGGCGACAGCGCGTTCTGGCCGGCGTGGGAGCGGATCGAGCAGTACCTCGAGGCGAGGAAGCCCGAGTTCATCGTGTTCCAATGCGGCGCCGACAGTCTCGAAGGCGACCCGATCACGCATTTGAGGTTCTCCGAGGAGGCGCACGCGCACGCGGCGGCCCGCCTCGCCGGCATGGCCGACCGCCTGTGCGAGGGGCGGGTGCTCGGGCTCGGCGGCGGCGGCTACAACCGCCGCAACCTCGCGCGGGCCTGGAGCCGCGTGGTGCGCAGCTTCCTCGAGCACGAGAGCTGACGACCCGAAAAGTGGCGCGCGACGGGGGCCTCGAGGCTGCAATTCCGCTAGAATCGTGGGATTCCGCTAGCCTCTGGTTCCGCCCGATACCCCGTCCACCAGCCCTGGGACTCTGCGCCTCATGTTCGATCCGAGAATGACGATTGGAAGCTTCGATCCTGAGCTCGCCGCGGCCATCGCCGCCGAGCGCCACCGCCAGGAACAGCACATCGAGCTCATTGCCTCCGAGAACTACGCGAGTCCCCGCGTGCTCGAGGCGCAGGGCTCCGTGCTCACCAACAAGTACGCCGAGGGCTATCCCGGCAAGCGCTACTACGGTGGCTGCGAGTTCGTCGACATCGCCGAGCAGCTGGCGATTGATCGCGTCAAGCAGCTCTTCGGCGCCGCGTACGCGAACGTGCAGCCGCACTCGGGCTCGCAGGCGAACGGCGCGGTCTACTTCGCGCTCCTCAATCCCGGCGACACCATCCTCGGCATGAGCCTCGATCATGGCGGGCACCTGACGCACGGCGCGAAGGTCAACCTGTCCGGCAAGGTGTTCAAGGCGGTGCAGTACGGCATCAAGCCCGACAGCGGCGAGATCGACTACGACCAGGTCGAGAGCCTCGCGCAGGAGCACCGGCCGAAGCTGATCATCGCGGGCTTTTCCGCCTACTCGCGCGTCATCGACTGGGCGCGATTCCGGAAAATCGCCGATGCCACGGGCGCGCTCTTCATGGTGGACATGGCGCACGTGGCGGGCCTTTGCGCCACTGGCGTCTACCCGAACCCGGTCCCGCATGCCCACGTCGTGACCTCCACGACCCACAAGACGCTGCGCGGCCCGCGCGGCGGCGTGATCCTCTCGAACGCGGGCGAGGAAATCACCAAGAAGCTCTCCTCGAGCGTCTTCCCGGGCACGCAGGGTGGCCCGCTCATGCACGTGATCGCCGCCAAGGCGGTCGCGTTCCTCGAGGCGCTGCAGCCGGAGTTCACGATCTACCAGCGTCAGGTCGTCGCGAACGCGCGCGCCATGGCCGCCGCGTTCATGAAGCGCGACTACCGCATCGTCTCCGGCGGCACCGACAACCACCTCTTCCTGCTCGACCTGATCGCGAAGAACGTCACCGGCAAGGACGCGGACGCGGCGCTTGGTGCCGCGCACATCACCGTCAACAAGAACGCGGTGCCGAACGACCCGCGCCCGCCGATGATCACGAGCGGGCTGCGGATCGGGACGCCGGCGGTGACGACCCGCGGCTTCAAGGAGCCGGAGGTCGAGCTCCTCGCGAACCTGATCTCCGACCTCCTCGACAACTTGGCCGCGCGCGCCCACTTAGGTACTCCCGACGGCAAGGGCGGCGTCAAGGCGGAGGAGGCGGTCATCGCGCGCGTGCGCGGCGAAGTCGAGAAGATCTGCCGGCGCTTCCCCGTCTACGGCGCGGCGTGACGCCTTAAGGGGCTGGCCTCGTGCACTGCCCGTTCTGTGGCCACATCGAGACGAAGGTGACCGACTCGCGCCTCGCCGCCGAGGGCCGGCAGATCAGGCGGCGGCGCGAGTGCCTGGCGTGCGGCGAGCGCTATACGACCTTCGAGACGGCGGAGCTGCTCATGCCGCAAGTCGTCAAGAGCGACCAGACGCGCGAGCCCTTCGATGAACACAAGCTGCGCTCCGGCATGCTGAAGGCGCTCGAGAAGCGCCCCGTCGCGAACGATGCGACGGAAGCCGCGATCGGGCGCATCTGCCACAAGCTTCGGAGCCTCGGCGAGCGCGAGGTGCCGGCGCGCCAGCTCGGCGAGATGGTCATGGAGGAGCTGAGGCACCTCGACGAGGTCGCCTACGTGCGCTTCGCCTCCGTCTACCGGAGCTTCCAGGACGTCGAGGCCTTCCACGACGAGATCGCGCACCTGCGGCATCGCCGCCGCCGCGACGATACGACCGGCCAGCTCTCGTTCCTCGAGGGCAGCGCGGGGCCCCAGGACAAGGGCAAGAAGCGCGAGCGCGACAAATGAGCGAGGCGACGGCCGAGGACTTCCGCTACATGGCGCGCGCGCTCACCCTCGCGCGCGAGGGGCTCTACTCGGCCGATCCGAACCCCCGCGTCGGCTGCGTCCTCGTCAGGGACGGCGCGATCGTGGGCGAGGGGTTCCACGCGCGCCCGGGCGAGAGCCACGCCGAAGCGAACGCGCTCGCGGCCGCCGGCCCCGCGGCGCGCGGGGCGAGCGCGTACGTGACGCTCGAGCCCTGCAACCACACCGGCCGCACGCCGCCCTGCAGCGAGGCGCTGATCGCCGCGGGCGTCGCCCGGGTCCTCTACGCGACCGCCGATCCCAACAACGCGGTCGCGGGCGGCGGCGCGGCGCGGCTCGCCGCGGCCGGCATCGACACGAGGAGCGGTTGCCTCGCCGAGGAGGCCCGCGCGCTCAACCCGGGCTTCTATTCGCGCTTCGAGCGTGGCCGGCCGTGGGTGCGGGTCAAGCTCGCGGCGAGCCTCGATGGCCGCACGGCGCTGGCGAACGGCAAGAGCCAGTGGCTGAGCTGCGATGCCGCGCGCGCCGACGTGCAGCGGCTGCGGGCGCGCTCGAGCGCGGTGCTGACGGGCGCCTCGACCGCGCGGCGCGACGATGCGCGCCTCACCGTCCGCGATGCCTCGCTCGAGCTTCGGGGCCGCGTGCCGCTTCGGGTCGTGCTCGACCCGAGGCTCACGCTCGAGCCCGGCGCCCGGCTCCTCGCCGAACCCGGGCCCGTGCTCATCGTGACGGGGACGACCGCCTCGCCCGGCGCCGCGGCGCTGCGCGAGCGCGGCGCGGAACTCCTCGAGCTTCCGGGCGAGGGCTGCCGCGATGTCGCGCGCGTTCTCGATGAGCTCGCGCGGCGCGGGATCAACGAGCTGCTCGTCGAGGCGGGCGCGCGCCTCGCCGGCGCCTTCATCCAGTCCGGGCTCGTCGATGAGTTCATCCTCTACATGGCGCCCAATCTCCTCGGCCACGACGCGCAGCCGCTCGCGACGCTGCCGATGCTCGATGATCTCGGCGATCGCTGGGAGTTCGAGTTCAGGGACGTGCGCAAGGTCGGCGCGGACCTGAAGCTCAGCCTCGTTCCCGTGCGGCGGGAGACGCGCTGATGTTCACCGGAATCGTCGAGGCCGTCGGCACCGTGGGCGCCCTTGAGCCGAAGGGCGGCGACGTCGAACTCCTCATCGAGACGGGCTCGCTGCCGCTCGCCGATGCCAAGGTCGGTGACAGCATCTCGGTCGCGGGCGCCTGCCTCACGGTGACCCGGCTCGCGGCCACGGCCTTCGCGGCCGATGTCTCCACCGAGACGCTCGCCCGCACGACACTCGGTGCCCTCAAGGCCGGCCACCCGGTCAACCTCGAGCGCGCGCTGCGGGCCGGAGCCACGCTCGGCGGCCACTACGTGACCGGCCACGTCGATGGCATCGCGCGACTCATCGAGGCGGCGGAGGATGCGCGCTCGCAGCGCCTCCTGTTCGAAGTACCGGCGGAACTTGCGCGCTACCTCGCCCCGAAGGGCTCGGTCACGCTCGAGGGCGTGAGCCTCACCGTGAATGAGGTCGATGGCCGCCGCTTCGGCGTGAACCTCATCCCGCACACCCGCGCGGTCACGACGCTCGGGCGCATCGCCGTTGGCGATTCGGTCAACCTCGAGGTCGACATCATCGCGCGCTACCTCGAGCGCCTCGTCAATGCGCGCGCGCTGCCCGGCTGATCCCCGACACCCTTAAACACCGACGCGGAGACTTGCGATGAACCGACGCGAACTCATCGGGATCGGCGCCCGCGCGCTCGCCCTCGCGACCGCCGGGCCACTCCTCATCCGCGAGGCGCGCGCCGCAGGCGCGAGCCGCTACGAGCCTGTCTTCGCGCTGCTCGATCGCTACGTCGGCCAGTACCTCATCGACATGAACGCGCCGGGGCTCACCCTTGCGCTCGCCGATGCGAGCGGCGTGCAGCGGGTGGTGGCGTACGGCCTCGGGAACCTCGCGCTGCATCGCCCGCTCGATGTGAACGAGCTCTTCCACATAGGCTCCATCACGAAGTCCTTCACCGCGCTCGTGCTGCTGCAGCTGCGGGATGAAGGAAAGCTCGACCTCGAGCGGCCGATCGCCTCCTACCTTCCCGCGCTCAGGCTCGACCCGGCGACCCGGCCGATCACCGCGCACGACCTGCTGACCCACGGCGCCGCGCTCCCGGACGGGCCGCTCTTTCCTGCGAACCCCGCGCTTCGGCATCGCGCGACCGCGGCACCGGGCACGTTCTTCCACTACTGCAACATGGGCTACGAGACGCTCGGGCTCCTCATCGAGACGCTCGACAAGCGTAGTTTCGCGGACGCCGTGCGTGCCCGGATTCTCGTGCCGCTCGGCATGACCTCGACCGAGCCCGTCATCACCTTCGACATCCTCTCCCGCCTCGCCGACAGCTACCTGAGCGCGGTCAACGACCGGCCCTATCCGCGCCAGGGTCCGCTGGCGCCCGCGCCCGCGATCGTGATGACGGAGGCCTCAGGGTCCATCGCCTCGACCGCGCGCGACATGGGGGCCTACCTCACGATGCTGATCAACCGCGGGCGTTCGGGCAGCGCGCGCATCGCCTCCGACGCCGGCTTCAAGCTCTTCTCGAGCGCGCACATCGCGGCGGAGGAGTTTGGTCCCGGGGCGTCCTACGGCTACGGCATCGCCGTCGACACGATCGACGGTCACGCGCGCCTCCGGCACACCGGCGGCATGGTGTCCTTCGCCTCGGCGCTCGAGGTCGACCTCGACTCAGGGGTCGGCGTCTTCGCCTCGGTCAACTCGATGCAGGGCTACCGGCCGCGCCCCGTCGCGGGCTATGCGTTGAAGCTCATGCGCGCGGTTCGCGAGGAGGCGCCGCTTCCCGACCCGCCGGCGCCGCAGCCAGCGCTCTACGTCGAGAAAGCGCACGAGTACGCGGGGCGCTACAGCGCGCCCCATGGCCGCACGCTCGAGGTCCTCGCCGAGGGCGATCGGCTCTACCTCGTGAAGGGATCCGCGCGCGTCGCGCTCGAGCCGGCGCTTGGCGTTGAGGATGGCTTCGTCGTGCACGATCCAGAGTTCTCGCGCTACGTGCTCACCTTCGCCCGCCAGGGCGTCCAGTACGAGGGACCCTTCGTCGAGGCCGGCTGGGGACCTGAGTGGTTCGCAGGCACCGCCTACTCGGGGGCGAAGGAGTTCCCGGTGCCGGCGGAGTGGCAGCGCTACCCGGGTCACTACCGCAACGAGGGTCCCTGGATCGGCAGTGCCACCGTCGTCATCCGCCGCGGCAAGCTCTGGCTCAACGGCGTGGTGCCGCTGCAGGCGGGCGAGGGCGGCAGGTTCTGGCTGCGCGATGAGCCGGAAAGTCCGGAGTGGGTCAGCTTCGAGGACGTCGTGAACGGCCGCGCGATGCGGCTGTGCTTCTCGGGCGCCGACCTCAAGCGCACCTGAGGGTGCCCATCGGTCGCCAGGTGACGCAGAAATGTTGAAGCGGGTTCTGGCGGTCCTCTACCCGGAGGCGACGGCAACCTTCGATAGCGCCTACGTCCTGGAGACGTCCGTCGCCCGACTCTCGCAGCGGACACGCCGGTCGGTGCTAGGCACCTTGTTCAAAGAAGCGGCGATAGGTCGCGTGAGTGCTCACGAGGTCCGATTGCGTCACTACAGTCCGTGGTTTCGCAATGACTTCGCGCCGGAGTTTGTGGGCGCATTTGACACCTCCTCGGGACGGCCGACGCTGAGCGGTCACTTTCGAACGAGGCTGTGGACGCGAGTGTTTCTGACCTTCTGGTTTGGCTTCTGTGTGCTGTGGACCCTCGGAGCGACCGCGGCGGCCTTTTCCGACAGCAAAGTCTGGGGTCTGCCTTTCGCTGGTCTGTTGATGATCGCCTTCGGGCTCGGCTTGCTCTACGGGGGCAGGGCCATGGGTGCGCGCGACATCGATTGGTTGTCTCGATTCATTGCGCAGAGCCTTCGCGGCGCCACCTAACAGTGTCATCAACGCGAAGCGTCAAGGCTCCGACCGCAAATCGGATGGAGCAGCGCAGTCGCCTGCGATCTGCGAGACCTGGCCGTCCGGCGCCGACCTTTCGAGGGGAAGCAGACTTGCCCGACAGGGGCGCCAGGAACCAGCCAACGCGCACGAGTTTCTCGCGTTGCAACTCCCGCCGGACGTCATCGCGCGCTGGCAGGACTCAGGCCCCGGCTTGAAACCGCGCATGGCGGTGGCACTTCATTATTCACGCCCCGCTGCAACCCATAGTTAGGCGACGTCGGGATATGGATCATTCCGAGGCCCACTTCAATTCGTCCCGGCGATCTCAGCCGCCGCCGCGCGCGTGAGCATTGACGTCGCGCAGAGCGCATACCCTTTCCTAGTCGTAACAATGTAGTTAAGAATTCCCAAGGCGGGACTCGCTGTCTCAACGGTCGCTTGTCTGACCCCCAACTCTTGATACCGGCCCTTACCACAGAGCGTCTCGGCGGAATGTCGCCACAATCGTTCTGCACCGGCGTAGTTACTCCACGGTGCGAAGTTCGTCTGCGCTTCGATCAAGTAGAAGCCAGGACGTACCTCCTGCTTCAGAATCCCGCCACCAAATGCGCCTGCACCCTTACCCAGATCATGAGTTGACGCACATGCTACGAGCAACGTAGACGCGACCGCGAGCACCGAGCGCCTCGCCATAGATCCAAGAGCGTAAGTCGTCATTTAGTTGCCTAACGGCGCAGTGGCGCGGCCGCGCTGCCCGGCCATTCTCGCGGCACTTTGTCGTCCACGGCCCACTCCGCCCTATTGCTCGCTGCCACGGCGAGGCTGGTAGGGATGCATCTGCGTCTGAATGCCGGAGCGGGCAACGGTGGCATAGGAGACCCAACGACAGTTCAGCGGGTCTCCGCCGAGCTCGCGAGCGAGAGGTCGCGCGAGAACCTGACCGCGTCCTCGACGCCCTGGTAGTAGCCGCGCACCCAGCCCGTCTCGCGGTAGCCGAGGTTCGCGTAGAACGCGCGCGCGCCCGCGTTGGTCGCGCGCACCTCGAGGCGAATCGCGAACGTGCCCGCGACCCGCGCGGTGTCCTCGAGCCACTGGACGAGCTGCCGCCCGATGCCGTGGCGGCGATGGCCCGCTTCGACCGCGAGCAGGTTGAGGTGCGCGGCGTCATCGCCGTACTGCATGATCGCAAAGCCCACGATGTGGCCGCCGAGACGCGCGACCAGCACGACCGAGTCGTGGTTCTTGAGCTGCCGCTCGATGCGCTCGGCCGTCCAGCAGGGATCCAGCCCCGACTCGATGAGCCGGCGCGACATCGCCGCGAGGCGGGGGGCATCGTCGCGGCGAGCGGGCGACAGGTGGGCCTCGGTCATGACCCTATTGTCGGACGCGCGGCGCGGTACGTCGAGCGGGGCGGGCGGGCGGGTAAACTTGGCGCCTCGCCCACGCCGCCACCGCCATGAAACCGTCCCGTCCCGCCCCCTCAGGCTCCCGCCTCGTCTATTCGACCGCCACGGGGCGGATGTGCCCGGGGTGCGTGCGGCCGGTGGCCGAGTGCGTCTGCGGCCGGGTGGCCAAGGTCGCGGCCGCGGCGAGGCCGGTTCGGGTCGGGCGGGCGACCCAGGGCCGGGCCGGGAAAGGGGTCAGTGTCGTGACCGGGCTTTCGCTCCCGCCGGATGAGCTCGAGACACTGGCAAAGGCGCTCAAGCAGCGCTGCGGCAGCGGCGGCACCGTCCGGGACGGCACGATCGAGATCCAGGGCGAGCACCGGGACACCATCGTCGCGGAGCTCGGCAAACGGGGCATCGCCGCCAAGCGGTCCGGGGGCTGACGGCGGCCTGTTAAACTAGCCCGTTCGATCCGCCCGCGGACCCGCCCATGCCCACCTTCAATTCCATCGACGAAATCCTCACCGACCTCAAGGCCGGTCGCATGGTCGTGATCATGGACGACGAGGACCGCGAGAACGAGGGCGACCTCGTGATGGCGGCCGCGTGCGTGCGCCCGGAGGACGTGAACTTCATGGCCCGCTACGGCCGCGGGCTCATCTGCCTGACGCTGACCCGCGAGCGCTGCCGGGAGCTCAGGCTGCCCCTCATGGTCAGCGGCACCGATGCCTCGCACGGCACCAACTTCACCGTGTCGATCGAGGCCGCCGAAGGGGTCACGACCGGCATCTCCGCGCACGACCGCGCCCACACGGTGCGCACCGCCGTCCGGGTGGGCGCGACGGCCGAGCACCTCAGGCAGCCCGGGCATATCTTTCCGCTGATGGCGCAGCCGGGCGGGGTGCTCACGCGCGCCGGCCACACCGAGGCGGGCTGCGACCTCGCGCGGCTCGCCGGCTTCGATGCGGCCGCGGTCATCGTCGAGATCCTGAACGAGGACGGCACGATGGCGAGGCGCCGCGACCTCGAGCGCTTCGCGCGGCTGCATGGCCTCAAGATCGGCACGATCGCCGACCTGATCCGCTATCGCTTGAGCAAGGAGCGCTCGGTCGAGCGGATCGAGGAGCGCAGCGTCGACACCGAGTTCGGTCGCTTTCGCCTCGTTGCCTACGAGGACCACGTCAACCGCACGGTGCACCTGGCTCTCGTGCGCGGCGAGTTGAACCCCGCGAACGCGCCGCTCGTGCGCGTGCACTTGGGCGAGACGCTCCGGGACGTCGTCGGCGTGCGCAACCCGCACCAGGGCTGGTCGCTCCGCGATGCGCTTCGGCGCATCGCCGCCGATGGCAACGGCATCGTCGTGCTGCTCCGGGGCGAGGAGGCGCCGCGCGACCTCATCGATGCGGTGCGCGGCGTCGACGGTCCCGCCGACCGCCACGCGGCGCCGGTCCTTCGGACCTACGGCATCGGCGCGCAGATCCTGCAGGACCTAGGGGTCACGCAGATGCGCGTCCTCTCCGCACCGCGCCAGCTGCAGGGGCTCGCCGCGTTCGGGCTCACGATCACCGAGTACGTCGATGCCGGCAACGAGCCCGGCGTCGGCCTGGAGGCGCACGGATGAGCTCGCTCAAGACCCTCGAGGGCGACCTGATCGCACGCGACCTTAGGGTCGCGATCGTCGCGGCCAGGTTCAACGACTTCGTCGTCGAGCGGCTGGTCACGGGCGCGATCGACGCGCTCGTCCGCCACGGCGCGAGCGAGAAGAGCCTCGAGCTCGTGCGGGTGCCGGGGGCATTCGACATGCCGCTCATCGTGAAGCGGCTCGCGCTCTCCAAGCGCTACGATGCGATCGTCGCGCTTGGCGCCGTCATCAAGGGCGAGACGGCGCACTTCGACTTCGTGGCGGGCGAGTGCGCCGCGGGGATCGCGCGCGCGGCGCAGGAATCCGGGGTCCCGGTCGGCTTCGGCGTCCTTACCTGCGACACGCTCGACCAGGCGATCGACCGCGCCGGCGGCAAGGCCGGCAACAAGGGCGCCGAGGCGGCGCTCGCGGCGCTCGAGATGGTCAACCTGCTCAAGCGCCTGGACGCCTGAGCAGATGGCCCGCGAGAACGAGGCGCGCGTGATCGCGCGGGCGCGCCGCGGTGCCCGCAAGCTCCTCGTGCAGGCGCTCTACCAGCTGCAGATCAATTCGACGCCCTGGCAGGACCTCTACCACCAGTACACCGCCGACCCCGAGGCGGCGGGTGCGGATGCCGATTACTTCCGCGAGCTCCTGAAGCGGATCGCCGGCTCCCGCGAGGAGCTCGATGCGACGCTCGCGCTTTACTCCGACATCCTCCCCGAGCGACTCGACCCGATCGAGCACGGCATCCTGTGGGTCGCGCTCACCGAGTTGAGCGACCGGCCCGACGTGCCGTTTCGGGTCTCGATCAGCGAGGCGGTCGAGCTCGCCAAGCGCTTTGGCGCGACCGACGGCCACAAGTTCGTCAACGGCGTGCTCGACCGGGCGGCGAGTGCGCTGCGCCCGGACGAGCGGGGTCCTTAAGAGCCCCCGCATGGGTGAGTTCGAGCTGATCGAGCGGTACTTCGCGGCGGTCGGCGCCGAGCGCTCCGACGTCGTGCAGGGCGTCGGCGATGACGCCGCGGTCCTCAAGGTCCCCGCCGACCGGGAACTCATCGCCTGCACCGACACGCTGATCGAGGGCCGCCATTTCCCGGTCGGTTTCGCGGCCTTCGACATCGGCTGGCGCTCGCTCGCCGTCAACCTCTCCGACCTCGCCGCGATGGGCGCCGAGCCCCGCTGGGCGACACTCGCGCTGACGCTCCCCTCGATCGATGAGGAGTGGCTCGAGGAGTTCGTCGGGGGCTTCCGCGCGCTCGCCCTTGCGCACGGCGTGGCGCTCGTCGGCGGCGACACGACGCGCGGCACTTTAAGCCTCACCGTGCAGGCGCTCGGTACCGTACCCCCCGGCACCGCGCTCAGGCGTAGCGGCGCCGCACCCGGGGATCTCCTCTACGTGACCGGCTGGCCGGGCGATGCGGCGGCGGGACTGGCGCTCCTGCAGGGAACCCTGGGCGGCAGCGGCGCGGACCGCGCGGCGCTCGAGCTCAAGTTTCGGCGTCCCGAGCCGCGGGTGGCCTTCGGCCAGAAGCTCCGCGGGATTGCGAGCGCCTGCATCGATGTCTCCGACGGCCTCGCCGCGGACTTAGGCCGCCTCGCCGCCGCGAGCGGGGTCGGGGCGGTGGTGCGGGCGGCGGAACTGCCGCTGTCCCGCGCCCTCTACACGCTCGCCGGGGAGGCGCGCGCACGCGCGTACTCGCTCGGCGGCGGGGATGACTACGAGCTCCTCTTCACGGTCCCCGCCGCCGGTCGCGCCGCGCTCGCGCGTGCAACTGCAGCCAGCGGCGCCCCCGCCTGCCACTGCATCGGCGAGATCCTCGCGGGCCGTGGCGTGCGGGTGGTTGGCGAAAAAGGCGACCTGCCGCTGCCGAAGGGGTGGGACCACTTCGCGACGTGACCGGGTTCACGCTTCGACGGGGGCGGGAAGCGCGATGCGGTTCACGGTCCCCCGGGCGCCGCGCCTCTATGCTCGCGAGGCCTGCTGGAATACGTCCAGTCCGCACGGCGCCGGAGTACCGTCATTCGCAATCTGACCTCATCGCCGAGTCTTCGTGACGGCGCCTCGACCCGGCCTGCGCGTCCCGTGCCGGAGCGGATCGGCAAGTACGAAATCATCAAGGAAGTCGGCCGCGGCAGCACCGGCGTCGTCTACCTGTCGCACGACCCGTACTACGGCCGTGACGTCGCGATCAAGGTCTACAACATCGAGGCCAACGACGACCCGGACAAGGCGCGGGTCGCGCGCAAGATGTTCCTGTCCGAGGCCCACATGGTGGGCATGCTGCAGCACCCGAACATCCTGCCGATCTTCGATGCCGGCGAGGAAAGCGGTCACTACTACGTCGTGACCGAGTTCGTGCACGGCGCGCGCACGCTCGCCGCGTACTGCCGCCCCGACAACCTGCTCAGGATCGACGACGTCGTCGAGATCGTCTACAAGTGCGCCAAGGCGCTCTATTACTCCCACGGTCGCGGCGTCATCCACCGCGACATCAAGCCCTCGAACGTGATGCTCACCGTCGAGAGCGACGTACGCATCATCGACTTCGGCATCGCGATCGTCGCGGACTCGGAGATCTCGCGCATCGAGGGCATCGCCGGCAGCCCCTCGTACATGTCACCCGAGCAGGTGCAGTCGCTCGAGATCACCAACCGCTCGGACCTCTACTCGCTCGGCGCGGTCATGTACGAGCTCTTGACGGGGTTCCGGCCGTTTCGCGCCGGCAACCTCTCGAAGCTCCTGCACCAGATCGTCTACGCGACCGCGCCGCCGATCCACACGCTGCGGGCCGACGTGCCCGAGGAGCTCGAGAGCGTCGTCGCGACCGCGATGCAGAAGGACCCCGAGAAGCGCTTTCGCACCGGCCAGGAATTCGCCGCAGGGCTCACCCGCGTGCACCAGCGGCTGCGCGCGGAGTCGAACAAGATCGACCGGCACGAGCAGTTCGCGATGCTCAGGCGCCTGAAGTTCTTCCACGACTTCTCACACGGCGAGATCTGGGAAGTGCTGCGGGCGAGCCAGTGGCAGGACTACGCCGACAACGAGGAAATCGTCAAGGAAGGCGAGATGGACGACCGCTTCTACGTCATCGTCTCCGGTGGCGTGAAGGTGGGTCGGCTCGGCAAGGAAATCGGCGTGCTCGACACCGGCGAGTGCTTCGGCGAGACGAGCTACGTGCGCGGCGCCAAGCGCCAGGCGACGATCAAGGCGCGCGGCAGCGTCACGGTCATGAAGGTGAGCTCCACGCTCCTCGAGCAGGTCTCGGCCTCCTGCCAGCTCAGGTTCAACAAGGTGTTCCTGCGCTCGCTGATCGGCAGGCTGCAGGGCAACGACACGCCCGCGAGCTGATCCTCAGGCCGCGCGCGCGGCCTCCCCGGAACCTCACGCTGACGCCAAGGCCCTCTTCGCCTGCAGCCACCGCCCGTCAGGCGCGTGCGGCGTCCTTGTCGCGCTCGATCATCGCGTAGGCCGAGTGGTTGTGGATCGACTCGAAGTTCTCGGACTCGACCACGTAGGCGCGGATGCGCTCATCGGCATTCAGGCGCACCGCGACGTCGCGCACCATGTCCTCGACGAACTTCGGGTTGTCGTAGGCGCGCTCGGTCACGTACTTCTCGTCCGGGCGCTTCAGGATCCCGTAGACCTCGCAGGAAGCCTCCTTCTCGGCGACGTCGACGAGTTCCTCGATCCACACGTGCCCGTCGATCTTCGCGCTGATGGTCACGTGCGAGCGCTGGTTGTGCGCGCCGTAGTCGGAGATCCGCTTGGAACACGGGCACAGGCTCGTCACCGGCACCACGACCTTCAGCCAGGTCGAGAGCTTGCCGTCCCTGACCTCGCCGATCAGCGTCGTGCGGTAGTCGAGGAGACTCTGCACCCCCGAGACCGGCGCCTTCTTCATGACGAAGTAGGGGAAGGTCATCTCGATGTGGCCGGTCTCGGCGTCGAGGCGCTTGACCATCTCCCGGAGCATCGCGCGGAACGAGTCGACCGAGAGCTCGCGCTCGTGCTCGTGGAGGATCTCGACGAAGCGCGACATGTGCGTGCCCTTGAAGTTGTGGGGCAGGTACACGTACATGTTGAAGTTGGCGATCGTGTGCTGCTCGCCGCCCGAGCGGTCCTTCACGCGCACCGGGTGGAAGATGTCCTTGACGCCCACCTTGTCGATCGCGATCTGGCGCGTGTCGGCGCGACCCTGCACGTCCTCGATCTGCGCGGCCTTCTTCGGCTTCACCGTCGGCGTATCCATCGTAAGTTCCGTCCTGCCGCCAGCGGCGACGTTCAACGCTGTCTCGTCGGGCACGGCTTACGCGCGCTGCTGGCGCGGCTGCCACCAGCGCTCGATCGCGGCGCCGAGCGAGGCGGGGTCGAGCCCGGCGGCGGCGAGGTTCTCCGCGCGCGAGCCATGCTCGATGAAGCGGTCGGGCAGCCCAAGCTGCAGGACCGGCCGCACGTAGCCATTCGCGGTCAGCACCTCGAGCACCGCGTCCCCGGCGCCGCCCGCGATGACGTTCTCCTCGATCGTCACCAGGTACTCGTGCCGGTCGGCGAGGCGCATCACGAGCGCTGAGTCGATGGGCTTCACGAAGCGCATGTTGACGAGGGTCGCATCGAGCCGCTCGGCGGTCGCGGCCACCGCCTGCACCATGGTACCGAAGGCGAGGATTGCAAGGCCGCAGCGCCCTTCGCGGCGGATCTCGGCCACCCCGATCGGCAGCGCCTCCATCTCCGGCCGCGGCACGACGCCGGGCCCCGGGCCCCTGGGGTAGCGCACCGCCGCGGGGCCCCCGAGCATCACGGCGGTGTAGAGCATCTGCCGGCACTCGTTCTCGTCGGCCGGCGCCATGACGACCATGTTGGGCACGCAGCGCAGGAAAGTCAGGTCGAACGCCCCCTGGTGGGTGGCGCCGTCGCCGCCGACGACGCCCGCGCGGTCGAGCGCGAAGGTCACGGGGAGCTTCTGCAGCGCGACGTCATGGATCAGCTGGTCGTAGGCGCGCTGCAGGAACGTCGAGTAGATCGCGACGATGGGCCGGTGGCCCTCGCAGGCGAGCCCGGCGGCGAGCGTGACCGCGTGCTGCTCGGCGATCGCGACGTCGAAATACCGCTCGGGAAAGCGCTTGGAGAACTCGACGAGCCCCGAGCCCTCGCGCATCGCCGGCGTGATGCCGACGATCTTCGGGTCCTTCTCGGCCATGTCGCACAGCCACTCGCCGAATACCTGCGAGTAGGTGGGACCTGAGCTCTTCTCCTTGAAGATGACCGCCTTGTCGGGGTCGAAGGGACCCGGGCCGTGCCACTTGATGGGATCGGCCTCGGCGGGCGCATAGCCCTTGCCCTTGCGCGTGACGACGTGCAGGAACTGGGGCCCGTGCAGGTTCCGGACGTTCCTGAGCGTCTTCACGAGGCCGCCGACGTCGTGGCCGTCGATGGGCCCTATGTAGTTGAAGCCCATCTCCTCGAACAAGGTGCCGGGCAACACCATGCCCTTCATGTGCTCCTCCGAGCGGCGCGCGAGTTCCCAGGCGGCCGGGATGCGCCTCAGGATCTTCTTGCTGCCTTCCTTCAGGCTCGCATAGAGCTTGCCGGAGAGGACCCGCGCGAAGTAGTTCGACAGCGCCCCCACGTTCTCCGAGATCGACATGTCGTTGTCGTTCAGGATCACGAGGAGGTCGACATCGAGGCTGCCGGCGTGGTTCAACGCCTCGAAGGCAAGCCCAGCCGACATCGCCCCGTCGCCGATGATCGCGACGTGGCGGCGCCGCGGGAGCGAGGGATCCGCGGCGCGGGACAGCTCGTTGCCGATGGCCATGCCGAGCGCCGCGGAGATCGAGGTGCTCGAGTGGCCGACGCCGAACGTGTCGTACTCGCTCTCGGCGCGGCTCGGGAAGGGCGCGAGGCCGCCATCGCCCTTGATCGTGTGCAGCCGGTCGCGCCGGCCGGTCAGTACCTTGTGCGGGTAGGCCTGGTGGCCGACGTCCCAGACGAGGAGGTCGTTCGGGGTGTCGTAGACGTAGTGGAGCGCGAGGGTGAGTTCCACCGTGCCGAGACCCGCGGCGAAGTGGCCGCCCTTCTGGCTGACGGTGTCGATGAGGAACGCCCGCAGCTCCTGCGCGACCGCCGGGAGTTCGGCTTCGGTGAGCCTTCGCAGGTCCGCGGGCGAGTCGAGGGCGAGGACGTGCGGGTAGGGGTCGGACCCGGGCATAGGAGCAGTCTAACCGCATCCGCCCGGGGGTGCCGGGGGGTGGCGGCGCGGCTAGGACCGGCGCTCGACGATGTAGCCGGCGAGCCGCGCCAGCATCGAGGCCCTGTCCCCGAAGCCCCGAATCGCCGCGAGCGCCTCACCCTCGAGCTCGAGCGCCCGCTCGCGCGCCCGCTCGACCCCGACCGCGGCGGGGTAGGTCGGCTTATGTCGTGCCCGGTCGGCGCCGACGGCCTTGCCGAGGAGCGCGGGGTCGCCCTCGACGTCGAGGAGGTCATCGACGATCTGGAAGGCGAGCCCGAGCGCGCGCGAGAACCGGTCGAGGCGCGTCAGATCCTCAGCCCCGGCGCCGGCGAGGAGCGCGGGGAGCCTCACGCTCGTCTCGATGAGCGCGCCGGTTTTCCGCACGTGCATCGCCTCGACCTCGTGCTCATCGAGGTTGCGGCCGACCGCGGCGAGGTCGATCGCCTGGCCGCCGGCCATGCCCTGCGTGCCGCTCCCGGTCGCGAGCGCGCTCATCATCGCGACGCGCGCCTCCGCCCCGGCGGGTGCATTCGCGAGGCTCTCGAAGGCGAGTACCTGCAGCGCGTCCCCGGCGAGGATCGCCGTCGCCTCGTCGAACTGGCGGTGGCAGGTCGGTCGACCGCGCCGCAAGTCATCGTCATCCATCGCCGGCAGGTCGTCGTGCACGAGCGAATAGACGTGGATCATCTCGACCGCAGCGGCGGCGGCATCGAGCGCCTCGAGGGGCGCCGCGTAGAGTTCGCCGACCGCGTAGACGAGCGCGGGACGGATGCGCTTGCCGCCACCGAGCGCGCTGTAGCGCATCGCCTGGTGCAGGCGCCCGGGGACCTCGGACGGAAGGGGCAGGCGCGCCTCGAGCGCCTGCTCGACGCGGGCCTGGTAGGCGGCGAGGCGCGCGGCGAATTCGGCGGGAGTCACTCCGCCTCGTCGTCGGGCTCGTCGAAGGGCACGGTCGCGTGCGAGCCGTCGGCGCGCGCGAGCAGGAGCTCGACCTTCTGCTCGGCCTGCGTGAGCGCCTGCTGGCAGGCGCGGGTCAGGGCGATGCCGCGTTCGAAGGAGGCGAGGGCTTCCTCGAGCGGCACGTCGCCCTGCTCGAGGCGCGTGACGACGGCCTCGAGCTCGGCGATCGACTGCTCGAATTCGAAGGGCGGGGCCGCCTCGGCGGTCGTCGGCGCTGCGCTCGCGGATTTGCTGCGGGCCATGAGTCTCTTTCAGGACGCGGGAATCGCCGGAGACTACCGGCCGGCGGCTTCGAGCGTCAACGAAGCTCATCGTCCGCGCCGATTGACGCGTGTGCGGAGCCGCGACTACAGTTCTCCCCACCGGTCCTCGCGCCGGCTGCGCGTCCCCCGCGCTCCCCGTAAAACTTGTGATGATTCAAGGAGATCTCTCGTGAACCTCAAGGGCAGTAGGACTGAGAAGAACCTGAAGGACGCCTTCGCCGGCGAGTCCCAGGCGAACCGTCGTTACCTGTACTTCGCAGCCAAGGCCGATGTCGAAGGCTTCAACGACGTCTCCGCCGTGTTTCGTTCGACCGCCGAGGGCGAGACGGGCCACGCGCACGGCCATCTCGAGTACCTGGAGGCCGTCGGGGACCCCGCGACCGGACTCCCGATCGGCCCGACCTCCGACAACCTGAAGGCGGCGATCGCCGGCGAGACGCACGAGTACACCGACATGTACCCGGGCATGGCGAAGGCGGCGCGCGAGGAAGGTTTCGGCGAGATCGCCGACTGGTTCGAGACGCTGGCGAAGGCCGAGCGTTCGCACGCGAACCGCTTCCAGAAGGCGCTCGACGGCCTGTAATCGATCACCGACCGTGCCCGCCGGCGGCGGCGGGCACGGCTCGGAAGCTTGGGACGACTGAACAACCGATGACCCAGACGCCTCCGCCAGGCGCCCGCGAGGGCAGCCTCGAAGCACCGACGCGTCACCCGATCGCGTGGAAGGACCCCGACTTCCTCGACGAGACCTCGCTCTTCAAGGAGCTCGAGCGGGTCTTCGACATTTGCCACGGCTGCCGGCGCTGCTTCAGCCTGTGCCAGTCGTTTCCGCTCCTGTTCGATGCGGTCGATGCCTCGCCCACGGGCGAAGTCGACGGCGTGCCGCACGCGGCGTTCTGGCCGGTCGTCGACAACTGTTACCTCTGCGACATGTGCTACATGACGAAGTGCCCGTACGTTCCGCCGCACCCGTGGAACGTCGACTTCCCGCACCTGATGCTGCGCGCGAAGGCGCTCAAGCACTCCGAGGGTCGCACGAGCACGCGCGACAAGATCCTGTCGGCGACCGACCTCGTCGGCTCCCTCGCCGGGATCCCGGTCATCGCCGAGATCGTCAACGGCGTCAATCACTCCAAGCTCGGCCGCGCGCTCCTCGAGAAGACGCTCGGCGTCGACGCGCAGGCGCCGGTGCCGCGCTATGAAAGCCACACGTTCCGTGACCGCGAGGCGAAGCGGCAGAAGCCCGCGCTCGTGCCGGTCGCGACGGCGGAGACGCGCGGTCGCGTCGCGCTCTTTGCGACCTGTTACGGCAACCGCAATGAGCCCAAGCTCAACGAGGACCTGGTCGCGGTCCTGGAGCACAACGGCATTCCGGTCGAGCTCGCAACCCTCGAGAAATGCTGCGGGATGCCGAAGCTTGAGCTCGGCGACCTCAAGGCCGTCGAGACGCTGAAGGACGTGAACATCCCGGTGCTCGCCGCGCTCGTCGATGCGGGCCACGACCTCGTCGCGGTCATCCCCTCGTGCGTGCTGATGTTCAAGCAGGAACTGCCACTCCTCTTCCCGGACGATGCCAACGTCCGCAAGGTCAGCGATCACTTCTACGACCCGTTCGAGTACCTGATGCTGAGGCACAAGGCGGGGCGCCTCGCCATCGACTTCAAGGCGGAACTTGGCAAGGTGGCCTACCACGTGCCGTGTCACCTGCGCGTGCAGAACCTGGGGTTGAAGACCCGCGATCTCCTGAAGCTCGTGCTGGGCACGACGCTTGAGGTCATCGAACGCTGCTCCGGCCACAACGGCACCTACGCGGTGAAGACGGAGTTCCACGCCGCGTCCGTCAAGATCGGCAAGCCCGTCGTCGATCGCGTCGCGAAGTCGGGCGCCGTGCAGCATTCGAGTGATTGCCCGATGGCCGGCCACCAGATCTCCGGCGGCCTCGAGGATCACCGCCCACCCGTGCACCCGCTGACGCTCTTGAGGCAGGCCTATGGTCTCTCTGGGAACTGAAGGCGCCGCCGCCGCGGCGCCGAGTGGCCGCCAGCTAGTGCCGGCGGATCTCTTGAGCCTCGAGCAGTACGCGCGCGAGCGCCCGGCGTTTCGCGCGCGTGTCATCGAGCACAAGCGCGCCCGCACCGTTGGCGTCGGGCCTAACACCACCTGGTGCTTCGAGGATCGCGTGACGATCCAGTACCAGGTCCAGGAAATGCTCCGCGCCGAGCGGATCTTTGAGGCGCGGGGGATCCAGGACGAGCTCGATGCCTACAATCCGCTCATCCCGGATGGCACGAACCTGAAGGCGACGTTCCTGATCGAGTACACCGACCCCGACGAGCGGGCGGTCGCGCTCACCCGCCTGCGCGGGATCGAGTCGTGCTGCCGGATCACGGTGGGCGATGAGGTCGCAACCGCGATCGCGGACGAGGACCTCGAGCGGGAGAACGACACGAAGACCTCGGCCGTGCATTTCCTCCGGTTTGAGCTCAGCGAGCGAGCGCGCTCGTTCCTCGCCGCCGGCGCCCCCCTCAAGCTCGGCATCGACCACCCGGCCTACAACCATTCGCTCGAGGTGTCCGCCGCGACACGCGCGGCGCTTCTCGCCGATCTCGCGCCGTGAGGCCCCCGACCGGCCAGCCGCGCAGCCGGCTTTTCGGGCTGCGATGCTCCCAATCGTCGCGAATTCTAGTACCCTCGCGCCCGCGATGAGCCAGTCCTACACCTCCTCCGACATCGAAGTCCTGTCGGGTCTCGACCCGGTGCGCCGCCGCCCGGGCATGTACACCGACACGACCCGGCCCAACCACCTCGTGCACGAGGTCGTCGACAACAGCGTCGACGAGGCCCTCGCGGGACACTGCAAGGAAATCGCGGTCACGCTGCACAAGGACGGCTCGATCGAGGTCGTCGATGACGGTCGCGGCATGCCGGTCGACGTGCACCCGAAGGAGAAGATCCCGGGCGTCGAGCTCATCCTCACGCGCCTGCACGCGGGCGGGAAGTTCTCGGACAAGACCTACCAGCAATCGGGCGGCCTGCACGGCGTCGGCGTCTCGGTCGTCAATGCGCTCTCCAAGCGCCTCGAATGCCGCGTCAAGCGCGACGGCAACGAGTACCTGATCACGTTCAAGGACGGCCGGCTCGATGCGAAGCTGAAAGTCGTCGGCAAGGTGGGCGCCCGGAACACCGGCACCTCGGTGCGCTTCTGGCCGGACCCGAAGTACTTCGACTCCGACAAGCTCTCGCTGCCGAAGCTCCGCCACCTGCTGCGGGCGAAGGCGGTGCTCTGCCCCGGCCTCAAGGTGACGCTCGATTCGGAGGCGAGCGGCGAGCACGACGAGTGGTTCTACACCGGCGGGCTCTCGAGCTACCTGATCGAGCGGCTGGAAAAGGCCCCGCTGCTGCCGGAGGAGCCGTTCGCCGCGAGCTTGAAGGGCGGCAACGAGGTCGCCGAGTGGGCCTTTGCCTGGCTCGCCGAGGACGGCGTCGAGGTGGTCGGGGAGAGTTACGTCAACCTGATCCCGACGGTCGAGGGCGGCACGCACGTGAACGGGCTCAGGGCCGGCATCACCGATGCGGTGCGCGAGTTCTGCGAGTTCCGGAGTCTCGTGCCGCGCGGCGTCAAGCTCGCGCCCGAGGACGTCTGGGACAAGCTCTGCTACGTGCTGTCGGTCAAGATGTCCGAGCCCCAGTTCGCGGGACAGACGAAGGAGCGCCTCGCCTCGCGCGAGTCCGCCGCGTTCGTCTCCGGGCTCGTCAAGGATGCCTTCGCCGTCTGGCTCAACCAGCACGCGGAAGCCGGCGAGCGCATCGCGCAGCTCGCGATCGCCAATGCCACCGCGCGCCTCAAGGCCGCGCAGAAGATCATCAGGAAGCGCGTCGTCTCGGGGCCGCAGCTGCCGGGCAAGCTCGCCGACTGCACCTCGCAGGACCCGGTCCGCACCGAGCTCTTCCTGGTCGAGGGCGACTCGGCCGGCGGCAGCGCCAAGCAGGCGCGCGAGCGCGACACGCAGGCCGTCATGCCGCTCAGGGGAAAGATCCTCAACACCTGGGAAGTCGATGCGAGCGGCGTGCTCGCCTCCGAGGAAGTCCACAACATCTCGATCGCGATCGGCGTCGAGCCGGGGTCCCCGAAGCTCGATGACCTCAGGTATCACAAGATCTGCATCCTCGCGGACGCCGACTCCGACGGCCAGCACATCGCGACGCTCCTCTGCGCGCTCTTCCTCCGCCACTTCCGCCCGCTCGTGCTCGCCGAGCACGTCTATGTCGCGATGCCGCCGCTCTACCGGATCGACGTCGGCCGCAACGTCTACTACGCGCTCGATGATGCCGAGCGCGCCGGCGTCCTCGACCGGATCGCCGCCGAGGGCCAGCGGGGCAAGGTCACCGTGACCCGCTTCAAGGGACTCGGCGAGATGAATCCGCTGCAGCTTCGGGAAACGACGATGGCGCCGGCGACCCGCCGGCTCCTGCAGCTCACCGTCGATGCCGCCGATGGCACCGACCAGCTCTTCGACATGCTGCTCGCCAAGAAGCGCGCGACGGACCGGCGTGATTGGCTCGAGGCCAAGGGCAACCTCGCCGAGGTGCTGGCGTGAAGCCGGGCGAGCTCGACTTCGAGGGCATCGAGCGCCGGCCGCTGAAGACCTTCACCGAGAAGGCCTACCTCGACTACTCGATGTACGTAATCCTCGATCGCGCGCTGCCGCAGCTCGCCGACGGACTCAAACCCGTGCAGCGGCGCATCCTCTACGCGATGAGCGAGCTTGGGCTCTCGGCGGGCTCCAAGCACAAGAAGAGCGCGCGCACGGTCGGCGATGTGATCGGCAAGTTCCATCCGCACGGCGATTCGGCGTGCTACGAGGCCATGGTGCACATGGCCCAGGACTTCTCGTACCGCTACCCGATCGTCGACGGCCAGGGCAACTGGGGCTCGACCGACGATCCCAAGTCCTTCGCCGCGATGCGCTACACGGAGGCGAAGCTGAGGCCCTACGCCGAGACGCTCCTCGCCGAGCTCGGGCAGGGCACGGTCGAGTGGGTCGCGAACTTCGACGGCACGCTCGAGGAACCGGCGCTGATGCCGGCGCGGTTGCCGAACGTGCTCCTCAATGGCGCGAGCGGCATCGCGGTCGGCATGGCGACCGACGTGCCGCCGCACAACCTGAAGGAAATCGTCAGCGCCTGCGTCAGGATCATCGATGAGCCCGACGTCAGCCTGCGCGATCTCCTGAAGCTCGTGCCCGGCCCCGACCTGCCGACGGGCGGGGAGATCGTGACGCCCAAGTCCGAGCTCAAATCGATGTACGAGACCGGCAACGGCAGCTACAGGGCGCGGGCCATCTACGAGGCGGGCGATGGCGAGGTCGTCATCACTGCGCTCCCGTACCAGGTGTCGGGCTCGAAGATCCAGGAGCAGGTCGCGCAGCAGATCCGCGCGAAGAAGCTGCCGATGGTCGAGAACGTTCGCGATGAGTCGGACCACGAGGATCCGGTCAGGATCGTGCTGGAGCTGCGTTCGAACCGCGTCGACGTCGAACAGCTGATGGCGCACCTGTTCGCGACGACCGATCTCGAGAAGAGCTACCGCGTCAACATCAACGTCATTGCGCTCGATGGCCGGCCGCGGGTCATGGGGCTCAAGGACCTCTTGACCGAGTGGCTCTCCTACCGCACCCAAACGATCACGCGAAGGCTCGAGTACCGGCTCGGCAAGCTGAACTCGCGGCTGCACATCCTCGAAGGGCTCCTGATCGCGTTCCTGAACCTGGACGAGGTCATCCGCATCGTCCGGCGCGAGGACGAGCCGAAGCCGGTGCTGATCAAGAAGTTCAAGCTCTCCGACGAGCAGGCCGAGGCGATCCTCGAGACGAAGCTCAGGCACCTCGCGCGACTCGAGGAGATGAAGATCCGCGGCGAGCAGGCCGAGCTTGCCGAGGAACGCGACGGCATCGAGAAGACGCTGAAGAGCCCGGCGCGCCTCAAGAAGCTGATGCGCGAGGAGCTCGTTGCCGACAGCGAGAAGTACGGCGACAAGCGCCGCACCAAGATCATCGAGCGCGAAGCGTCGAAGGCGATCGACGAGACCGAACTCGTGGTCGCCGAGCCCGTCACCGTCGTCCTCTCGACCGCCGGCTGGGTGCGCCAGGCCAAGGGCCACGAGATCGACCCGAGGACGCTCTCCTACAAGGCGGGCGACGGCTTCCAGGCGACCGCGCGGGGCAAGAATACGCAGCAGGCGGTGTTCCTCGACTCGACCGGGCGCACCTACTCGCTGCCCGCCCACACGCTGCCCTCCGCGCGCGGCCAGGGCGAGCCCTTGTCGGGTCGCGTCGATCCGCCGGAAGGCGCGACGTTCGCGAGCGTGATGCTCGGGGAGCCCGGCGAGCGCTGGGTCGTCGCGACCGACTTCGGCTACGGCTTCATCGTCAAGCTCGAGGAGCTCTACGCCCGCAACCGCGCCGGCAAGGCGGTGCTGTCGGTGCCGGACAACGCGAAGGCGATCCCGGCGGCGGCGGTGCCGGAGGCGGCGGGTGCGCTGGTCGCGGTCGCCGCGGCGGCGGATGGCGTCGACGGACGCCTGCTGGTCTTTCCGGTCAGCGACCTGCCCGAGCTTGCCAAGGGCCGCGGCAACAAGCTCTTCAGCATTCCGGGCGCGCGCGCCGAGGCACGCGAGGAACTCGTGGTCGCGGTGGTGGTGGTGGCGCCGGGCGGGAAACTGCGCGTCATCTGCGGCGAGCGGACCATGACGCTCGGCTGGGGCGAGCTTGCGGACTACCGCGGCGAGCGCGCGCAGCGCGGCGCGATGCTACCCAAGAACTACAGGCGCGTCACGGCGCTAGAGGTCGATCCTCCCGCGGCCTGAGACCCGCGCGCCCCAAAACGGTGCGCCGGATCCCCTCGAAAGCCTGCGCTCGCTCATGGTGCGCACCCCGGCGTTCCGGGTATTGTTCGGCCGCGCGGAATACCCCGCGGGTGGACGGACGATTCGGGTGGCGCAAACAGCAGCTCCTGCCAGCGGCGTGGTGCTTCATCCCGGCAACGTGCGCGACGTCATCGTCGATCGCCTGGTGCGCTTCCTCGGCAAGGATCCGGAGACGGCGACCCACCGCGACGTGTACGAGGCGTTGAGCGTGGCGGTGCGCGAGGAACTCGCGGCGCGCTGGGTGCCGACGCAGCGACGCGTCGCGCGCGCGCGGGTGAAGCGCGTCTGCTACCTGTCGGTCGAGTTCCTGCCCGGCCGCGCGCTCGTCAATGCGCTCTCGGCGCTCGACGGCGACCTCCTCGGGGCGACCGAGCGCGCGCTCGCGGAGCTTGGCTTCGAGCTCGAGGCGGTGGCGCGCGAGGAGCACGACCCTGGCCTTGGCAACGGTGGCCTCGGCCGCCTGGCCGCCTGCTTCCTCGATTCGCTCGCGACGCTCAAGTATCCGGCGGTCGGCTACGGCATCCGCTACGACTACGGCATCTTCACGCAGGTGATCGCCCCCGACGGCGAGCAGCGCGAGGTCGCGAGCAGCTGGCTGAGGCTCCGGGATCCGTGGGAGATGCCGCGCGCCGGCGCGCGCTACGAGGTGAGCTTCGGCGGTCGCTCGACGACCGAGACCGACGCCAGGGGTCAGAGCCACGAACGCTGGGTCGATACGCAGCGCATCCTCGCCGTCGGCTTCGACCACCTGGTGCCGGGAAACAGGAGCCCGACCGTCAATCACTTGAGGCTTTGGGCGGCGCGCGCGGTCGAGCCCTTCCACGTCGGCGAGTTCAATGCCGGTCACTACGTTGCGGCGGTGAAGGACCAGGTCGCGGCCAAGAACCTCTCGCGCGTCCTCTACCCCGATGATTCGACGCCGCAGGGCAAGGAACTCAGGTTCTGCCAGCAGTACTTCTTCGTGAGCGCGAGCCTGCAGGACCTTCTCGCGACGCTGAAGAACGAGGGCCGGCCGATCGCCGAGCTCAGCGATGCGGTCGCGATCCAGTTGAACGACACGCACCCCGCGCTCGCGGTCGCGGAGCTGATGCGGCTCCTCATCGATGAGAACGGGCTCGAGTGGAGCGCGGCGCTCGCGCTGACCCGTGAGGTCATCAGCTACACCAACCACACGCTGCTGCCGGAAGCGCTCGAGACCTGGCCCGTCGATTTCTTCGAGCGGCTGCTGCCACGCCACCTCAAGATCATCTACCAGATCAACCGCTCGCTCCTCGAGGAGGTGGGTGGCCGCTACCCCGGCGACCTCGAGCGCCAGCGGCGCATGTCGATCATCGCGGAGGATCACGACCGGCGGGTGCGCATGAGCCACCTGGCGGTCGTCGGCAGCCGGCGCGTGAACGGTGTGGCGCGCCTGCACTCGACGCTGATGCAGCAGACGATCTTCGCGGACTTCGCGGCGCTCTACCCCGACAGGTTCACGAATGTCACCAACGGCATCGCGGTGCGTCGCTGGCTGCGCCAGTCGAATCCGGGGCTCGCGGCGCTGCTGACCTCGCGGCTCGGGCACGCGTGGGAGAACGATCTCGAGGAGCTCGAGCGGCTGCGTCCGGCGGCCGAGGAGCCTGAGTTCCGCAAGCTCTTCCGCGACATCAAGCGCGCCAACAAGGAGCGGCTCGCGAAGTCGATCCGCGAGCGGATCGGGCTCGAGGTCAGCGTCGAGTCGCTCTTTGACGTGCAGGTCAAGCGCATCCACGAGTACAAGCGCCAGCTCCTGAACCTCCTCTACGTCGTGACGCGCTACAACCGCATCCGCGCGAACCCGTCGCTGCCCGTCGTGCCGCGCACGGTGATCTTCGCGGGCAAGGCCGCGCCCGGCTACGCGATGGCAAAGGCGGTCATACGCCTCATCAACAACGTCGCGAGCGTGGTCAACGCCGACCCCGTGATCGCCGGGCGGCTGAAAGTCGCGTTCCTGCCGGATTACGACGTCTCGCTCGCGCAGACGATCATGCCGGCGGCAGACCTGTCCGAGCAGATCTCGACGGCCGGCACGGAGGCGTCCGGCACCGGTAATATGAAGCTCGCGTTGAACGGCGCGCTCACGATCGGCACGCTCGATGGCGCCAACAGCGAGATCCGCGAGCAGGTGGGGCCCGAGCACATGTTCATCTTCGGCCTCACCGCCGCCGAGGTGCAGGCCGAGCGCGCCTCAGGCTACCAGCCGCAGCGCTACCTCGAGGGCGATGCGGAGCTCGCCGCGACCCTCGAGATGATTCGCCGCGGCGCGTTTTCGGCGGCGGGGCGCGAGGCGGCAGTACTCGTCGTCGACCGGCTGCTCGCGCCCGGCGAGCCGTTCCTGGTGCTCAGGGACTTTCGGGCCTATGCGACCGCGCAGGCTACCGTCGATGCGCTCTACCTCAAGCCCGACGAGTGGAGCCGGCACGCGGCGCTCAATTGCCTCAACATGGGCTTCTTCTCGAGCGATCGCAGCATCCGCGAGTATGCTGAGCGCATCTGGAACATCCGCCCGGTCATCTGAGCGGTGCCTCTCACACGAAGGGCCACGGTGCGCAAACGGCTGCCGGCGTCTGAAATCGATGCGATTGTCGGCGCGACGCACCGCGAGCCGCGCTCGGTCCTCGGCTACCACGAGTTCGAACGCGCCAACGAGCAGCCGCTCGCGCTCGTGCGGGTGCTTGAGCCCGATGCTGCCGAGGTGTCGGTGTTCTGGGAGGACGAGGCGCCGGCGGCGGCGCGGGTGCTCAAGCGCCTGCACCCGGCCGGGCTCTACGAGGGACGGATTGCGTTTCGCCGGCCGCTCGTGCCGTACCGTCTCAAGGTCCGCTACACGGACGGCCACGAACTCCTGAAGCACGACCCGTATTTCTTCGCGCCGCAGCTCTCGGACTTCGACCTTTACCTGTTCGCGGAAGGGAACCACTACCGTATCTGGGCCAAGTTGGGTGCCCACCCGACGACGCTAGAGGGGCTCGCCGGGACGCGCTTCGCTGTGTGGGCGCCGAACGCCCAGCGCGTCAGCGTCGTCGGGCCCTTCAACCTGTGGGACGGCCGCCGTCACGCGATGCAGGCGCGCGGTGCGACCGGCGTATGGGAACTGTTCATGCCGGGGCTCGGCGCCGGTGAGCTCTACAAGTACGAGATCCGCACCGCGGCGGGCGGCACCGTGCTCAAGTCCGACCCGTACGGCTTCGCGATGCAGCTCAGGCCCGACAACTGTTCGGTCGTCGCCGACCTCGAAGGCTACGAGTGGCACGACGAGCATTGGCTCGCCGCGCGGCGCACGGCCGATCCCAAGCGCCAGGCGATCAACGTCTACGAGGTGCACCTGGGCTCCTGGCGGCGCGTCGAGGGGCGCGAGCCGCCGTTCATGAACTGGCACGAGGCGGTCGAGCAGCTGATCCCCTATGTGCGCGACTTAGGGTTCACGCACATCGAACTCATGGGCGTCGCCGAGCACCCGTTCGATGGCTCGTGGGGATACCAGGTCGCGGGCTACTACGCGCCGACCGCGCGTTTCGGCTCGCCCAGCGACTTCAAGTACTTCGTCGATCGCTGCCACCTGGCCGGCCTCGGCGTGCTGATGGACTGGGTGCCGGCGCATTTCCCCAAGGACGAGCATGGCCTTGCCGAGTTCGACGGCACGGCACTCTACGAGCACGCCGATCCCCGCCAGGGCGAGCACCGCGAATGGGGCACGAAGATCTTCAACTTCGGCCGCAACGAAGTCCGCAATTTCCTCGTCGCCAACGCGCTCTACTGGCTCGAGAATTTCCACATCGACGGCCTCAGGGTCGATGCGGTCGCATCGATGCTGTACCTCGACTACAGCCGCGAGCCCGGCCAATGGATCCCGAACGCCTACGGCGGCCGCGAGAACCTGGACGCCATCGGCTTCCTCCGGCAGCTCAACTGGGCGGTGCGGGAGTTCGCGCCGGGCACGATCACCGCCGCCGAGGAATCGACCACGTTCCCGGGCGTCACGCAGCCCGTCCACCTCGGCGGCCTCGGCTTCACGTTCAAGTGGAACATGGGCTGGATGAACGACACGCTGCGCTACATGGCGCTCGATCCGGTGTTTCGCAGCCACGAGCATCGGCTCATCACGTTCTCGTTCGCCTACGCGTGGTCGGAGAGCTTCATGCTGCCGATCTCGCACGACGAGGTCGTCCACGGCAAGCGCGCGCTCCTCGACAAACTGCCGGGCGATGAGTGGCAGAAGCGCGCGAACTACCGGCTGTTCCGCACCTACATGACGGCGCATCCGGGCAAGAAGCTGCTGTTCATGGGCTCGGAGTTCGGCCAGTGGCACGAATGGCGCGACGGCGGCACGCTTGACTGGGAACTCCTCGGCGATGCGCGGCACCGCCAGCTCTTCGAGTTCAACGCCGAGCTCAACCGGCTCTACGCGGGTTCGCCCGCGCTTCA
The DNA here is from genome assembly GCA_025356075.1 of Pseudomonadota bacterium. GTDB lineage: Bacteria > Pseudomonadota > Gammaproteobacteria > Steroidobacterales > Steroidobacteraceae > CAIKZZ01. The sequence goes on from JANXUT010000092.1 coordinate 55,723, forward strand.
CGGCAGCGACTGCGACAGCGATGGCTTCGCGTGGATCGAGGTCGAGAACGCGGCGCAGAGCGTGTTCGCGTTCGAGCGACGCTCGACGCGCGGCGAGGCGGGCGGCACGCTCATTTGCGTCTTCAATGCGACGCCGGTGCCGCGCGAGGACTACTGGCTCGGCGTCGGGTCGCCCGGGCACTACCGCAAGCTCATCGATTCGGATGCCGCCCGTTTCGGTGGCTCGGGCTACTCGGGCGCCGATGTCATCGAGGCGCACGCGCACGCGGCGCACGGTCGTGCGTTCGCGCTCAAGCTGTCGCTGCCGCCGCTCGGCGCGCTGATCCTGACGCGCGCATGAGCACTCCGCCGCGATCTGCCGCCCGGCGCGTGGTGCGAAGCTGATGGGCGCGGCCCCCGACAGCGCCGCGCTCGCGGCGGCGATCCGCGATGGGACACCGACCCCGCTCGGCGCGACGCCGACTGCCGGCGGTGTCAACTTCGTGCTCGCCTCGAGCATCGCCGAACGCGTCGAGCTCTGTCTCTTCGACCGGACGACCCGGGCGCCGCGAGGCAGCGTCGACCTGCCGGCGCGCACCGGCGACAACTGGCACGGTTTCCTGCCGGCGCCGCTCGCGCGGCCTGGGGACCTCTACGGGTACCGGGTGCACGGTCCGCACGCGCCCGAGCGGGGGCTGCGCTGCAATCCGGCGAAGCTGCTGCTGGACCCCTGCGCCCGGGCCGTGACGGGCGAGCCCGAGTTCGCGGCGAGCCTCCTCGACGAGGGCCCGGGCGACGCCGATAGCGCCGCCAGCATGCCGCTCTGCCGGGTCGTCGATCCCAAGTTCGACTGGGGCGCGGATCGCTCGCCGGGCACACCCTGGCGCGACACGATCCTCTACGAGCTGCACGTGAAGGGGTTCACCCGCCTGCACCCCGGTGTTCCGGCGGCGCTGCGCGGCACCTATCTCGGGCTCGCCGAGCCCGCGCCGCTCGAGTGGCTGCAGGGGCTCGGTGTAACGAGCGTCGAGCTCTTGCCGTGCCAGGCCTTCACGAGCGAGGGGTTCCTCCGCGGCAAGGGCCTCGGCAACTACTGGGGCTACAACTCGACCGCCTGGTCGGCGCCCGCGACGCAGTACGCGATCGCCGATCCCGTCGCTGAATTCCAGACGATGGTGAAGGCGCTGCACGCGGCAGACCTCGAGGTCATCCTCGACGTCGTCTTCAACCACACCGCCGAGGGCGACGAGCGCGGGCCGACGCTGTCGCTGCGGGGCATCGACAATCCGGGCTACTACCGGCTCGACGGCGCCGATCCACGCCGCTACGAAAACTGGACCGGTTGCGGCAACACGGTCGCGGTTGACCAGCCGATGGTGACCCAGCTCGTGCTCGACTGCCTGCGCTGGTGGACGGAGGCGATGCACGTCGACGGCTTTCGCTTCGACCTCGCGCCCGTGCTCGGCCGCAAGCACCCGGCGTTCAACCGCCACGCGGACTTCTTCGCGGCGCTGCGTGCCGATCCCGTCCTTACCTACGCCAAGCTCATCGCCGAGCCCTGGGACGTGGGTCCGGACGGCTACCAGCTCGGCGAGTTCCCGGCCGGCTGGTCGGAGTGGAACGATCGCTACCGCGACACGACGCGCGCGTTCTGGCGGGGCGACGCGCGCCTCCAGGGCGAGCTCGCCGAGCGAATCGCAGGTTCCAGCGACCTTTTCCGCTACCGTGGCCGCAAGCCCTCCGCGAGCGTCAACTTCGTCACCGCGCACGATGGCTTCTCGCTCGCCGACCTCGTCAGCTACAACGAGCGGCACAACGAGGCGAACCTCGAGAACAACGCCGACGGCACTGCGCACAACCTGAGCTGGAACTGCGGCGTCGAGGGTCCGACCGGCGACGCGGCTGTCGGCAACCTCCGCTCGCGCCAGGTCCGCAATTTCCTGCTGACGCTGCTCACCTCGCAGGGCGTGCCCATGCTGCAGGCGGGCGATGAGTTCGGCCGGACGCAGCGCGGCAACAACAACGCCTACTGCCAGGACAACGCGACCAGCTGGCTCGACTGGCCCTGCGCCGGCGTCGCCTCGCGGCTGACGGAATTCACGCGGCGGCTCATAGCGCTTCGCAAGCGCCGTCCCGAACTGCGCCGGGAGACGTTTCTGAAGGGCGCACGCGGCGCGGGCCGGGCCGACGACGTCAGCTGGCTGCACCCGGGCGGGCGCGAGATGACCGCGACCGACTGGCAGGATCCGGCGCTTCACTCGCTTGGCGTCAGGCTCGCGGCGGAGGAATCGCAGCAGGGCGCTGACCTCCTCGTGCTCTTCAACGCCGGTGGCACTGCGGTCGAGTTCGCGTTGCCGGCGGTTGGCGCGGGCGCCGAGTGGATACGAAGCTTCGATACGGCGCAGATCGAGGCGCAGACGCCCGGCCGGGTCGGGCCGACGGCGCGGCTCGAGGCGCATAGCTCAAGCATCTGCGAACTCAGCCTGAGCCCGATGCCGGTCGAGGCGCCGACCGGACGGTGAGTCGCCGCGCCGCGCGGGCGCGGCCGCCCTCAGCGAATGTCGAGCACGAGTGCCGAGCGCGGTGCGAGTTCCAGCTCATCGAGCAGGGTAAGTTGGGTTCCGGCAAGGACGTCGCGCGCCGACACGCCGCGCGGCAGGCACTCGCGAAAGCGGGCGAGATCGAGGCGGACGGACGCAGTTCCCTTGTTGAGCGCGACCATCACCGTCTCGCCGTCGACGTGGCGGAAGTAGACGTACGCGCCGTTCTCGGGGGCATAGTGTCTTAAGTCGCCGCGACGCGCGGCGGCCGAAGTTTTGCGCCAGTTGAGGAGCGTACGGACGTACTGCTGTGCGGCACTCGCCTGCGCGGCGAGTCCGCGCCCGCTGAACGCGTCGATCGGATCGCCGGCCCAGCCGCCGGGAAAATCGCGGCGGACGTCGCCGTCGTCCTTCGGCGGGTCGTTGGCCATCAGGACCTCGGTCCCGTAGGTCAACTCCGGGATGCCGCGCGTCGTCGCCACAAAGGCGAGTGCCATCCGCCACAGATCGTAGTCGCGCCCGAGGAGCGTAAACAGCCGCTCGGTGTCGTGGTTGTCGGCGAACACGACGAGATTGCGGGGATTGGGGTAGAGGAAATCATCGCCCAGCTTCTCGTACAGCGCCGTAAGCCCGCTCTGCCATGAATCGGGCGTCGTGAGCGCACCCACGAGCGCACTCATCACGGGGAAATCCATGAGGCTCGGCAGGTACGAGGCATAGCCGTCCGGATTCTGCTTGCCGGCCTGCCAGTACGAGGTCATCGCCGGGTCGTTGCGCCACTCCTCGCCGACGATGTTGAAGTTCGGATACTCCGTCATCAGGCGACGGGTAAACGCTGCCATGAAGCCCTTGTCCGAATACGAGTACGTATCCATCCTGAGCCCGGCTAGGTCCGCGTACTCGACCCACCAGATTGCATGCTCGATCAGGTAGGCGGCGAGCCACGGATTGGTCGTGTTGAGGTCGGGCATGGTCGGCGAGAACCAGCCGCGCGTGAAGCGTTGCCGGTCCACCTCCGTCGCATGCGGGTCCTGGATCGCCGTGTGGGCGTGATTGGTGCGCAGCGCACCGTCGCCATTGATCCAGTCCGGTGCGGGCGGATCGGCCATCCACCAGTGCTTCGAGCCGATGTGATTGACGACGACGTCGCCGATCAGGCCGATGCCGCGGGCGCGTGCGGCGATGCTGAGCGCCCGCAGCTCCGCGTTGCTGCCGTAGCGCGGGTCGACGCGGTAATGATCCGTGATCGAATAGCCGTGGTAGCTGTAGTCGGGCTGGGCGTTCTCGAGCACGGGCGTAAGCCACAGTTGCGTGTAGCCCATCGACTGCAGGTAGTCGAGGTGCTTGGCGATGCCGGCGATATCGCCGCCGTGGCGTGCGCCGCGCGCGCTTCGATCGACGCGGTCGACGGTGCCGGCCGGATGATCGTTGGAAGGATCACCGTTCGCGAAGCGATCGGGCATGACGAGGTAGATGACGTCGTCCTCACCGAAGCCCTTGCGCTCGCCGGAGCCCGCGCGGCGTGCCGCGAGCGGGTAGGAGTACTCGGCGACGGTCGCGCCGCCGCGCCTGAACTTGAGCGGCACGGCGCCCGGGTGCGCGGCGGCATCGATGCTGAGCGTCACCGACAGGTAGTTCGGATTCGGCAGCGCGGAGCTACCGATGAGGCGAACGCCCGGGTACTCGACCGTGGGCGTGAGCTTGCCGACGCCACGGCCGTGCACCAGCAGCACGAGTTCGGGGTTCTGAAAGCCGATCCACCAGCTCGGTGGGTCAACCCGTTCGATCGGCGTCGCCGCGCCCGCGCTCGGCTGCACGAGCAGCAGAAGCGCGCCGAGCACGCTGCCGGCCATCAATTTCACGCCGCTCATCCGCACGCTGCTGCCCCCGTCGCCGCACTCGCGACGCGACGAGTAAAGAACACGCCGGGACGCCGGGTCAAGTGAGCGGGCGAGGGAGTGTTGGATTCCGGCCGGGCTCCGCCGTCATACTGCGCGACGCTGGAGAGGGCGCGAGCCCGGGGGGACGCAATGCAGGGCACGATCACGGCGCCGTCGGCGCGGGGAAAGCCACGCTTGGGGCTGCTCGCGATCGGCAACCTGTCATTCGGCTTCTTCGGCATCCAGATCGCCTTCGCGCTGCAGGCGGCGAACGTCAGCCGCATCTTCCAGACGCTCGGTGCATCGATTGATTCCCTTCCGGTGCTGTGGATCGCGGGGCCGGTCACCGGCCTCCTGGTGCAGCCCGTCGTCGGCTATCTCAGCGACCGGACGTGGGGATGGCTCGGCCGGCGGCGGCCTTACTTCCTGGCGGGCGCGATCGCGAGTGCGATCGCGCTCGCAACACTCCCGAATGCCTCGTTCCTGTGGCTCGCGGTCATCGCGTTCTGGCTCCTCGATGTGTCGATCAACGTCTCGATGGAGCCGTTCCGGGCGTTCGTCGGCGACATGCTGCCGGCGGAGCAGCGAACGACCGGCTACGCCGTGCAGACGATCTTCATCGGCACGGGCGCGCTGATTGCATCGGCGGCGCCGAGGCTCCTCGGCCTGTGGGCCGGCGTCTCGGGCGACGCGCCGGCCGGGGTCGTCCCGGATTCCGTGCGCTTCGCGTTTTACATAGGCGCGGTAGCGCTGTTCCTGGCGGTGCTCTGGACGGTCGTGTCGACTCGGGAATACTCGCCGGCCGAACTTGCGGGCTTCGCCGGTGCCGAGCCGATCGCGCCGCCCGCGCCGGCCAGGCGATTCGCGGGCGTTCGCTCGCTGGTCGGGGACCTCCTCTCGATGCCGCGGGTGATGCGCCGACTCGCGCTGATCCAGTTCTTCTCCTGGTGCGGACTCTTCGTGCTGTGGATCTTCGCGACCCCGGTTGTTGCGGTGCATCACTTCCACGGCGCAATCCCGGGTTCGCACGCCTACAACGAGGCGGCGGACCACGTCGGCGTGCTCCTCTCGGCCTACAACGGCGTCGCTGCGGCGTACGCCTTCGCGCTGCCGCCGCTCGCCGCGCGCTTCGGCCAGGAGCGCATCCACGCGATCAGCCTGCTGGCCGGAGCGCTCGGGCTTGCCGGCTTCTGGCTGACCAGTAACCCGAACGAGCTCTACGTCGCGATGCTGGGAATTGGCATCGCGTGGGCGTCGATCCTGACGATGCCCTATGCGATCCTGTGTGGCGCGATTCCCTATCGGAAGTTCGGAACGTACATGGGTCTGTTCAATTTCTTCATTGTGCTGCCGCAACTGGTGGTGTCGGGTGCGGCCGGCTACGTCGTCAGGCACGCCTTTCCCGCTGACCCCGCGGGGATCATGGTGGTCGGTGGCGCCTCGCTCGTGATCGCCGCGGTGCTGTCGTGGCGGCCGGTGGCCCCATGAGCGAGTGGTGGCGCGGCGCAGTCATCTACCAGGTCTATCCGCGCAGCTTCGCGGATTCGAATGGCGATGGCATCGGCGACCTCGCGGGCCTCGTCACTCACCTCGACTACATCGCCGGGCTCGGCGTCGACGCCGTGTGGGTGTCACCGTTCTACACCTCGCCGATGCTCGACTTTGGCTACGACGTCGCCGATTTCTGCGGCGTCGACCCGATGTTCGGCACGCTCGAGGGCTTCGATGCGGTGGTCGCACGGGCCCACGCGCTCGGCCTGAAGGTCGTCATCGACCAGGTCTACTCGCACACCTCCGACCAGCACCCGTGGTTCAGCGACAGCCGGTCGGCGCGCGACGCGCGCCACGCGGACTGGTACGTGTGGGCAGATGCGAAGCCCGACGGCTCGCCGCCCAACAACTGGCAGTCGCTGTTCGTGGGCTCGGCATGGACCTGGGACGCGACGCGCGGCCAGTACTACATGCACAATTTCCTGCGCGAGCAGCCGGACTTGAATCTGCTCAACCCGGAAGTCCAGGACGCTCTGCTTGAAGTGGCTCGCTTTTGGCTGGACCGTGGCGTTGACGGGTTCCGCATCGATGCGGTCTCGCATTTCACCCACGATGCGCAGTTGCGTGACAACCCGCCGCGTATCGGCGGCGAGCGCTCGCGGCCGGTCGATTTCCAGCAGCTCCTGTACAACTCCGACCAGGCCGAAACTCTCACCTTCCTCGAGCGGCTGCGCTCCGTCATCGATGAGTATCCCGACCGGCTCGCGCTCGGGGAGATCGGCGGACCCGACTCGGCGGCGCGCAGCCTCGCGCCGTATCTCGCGCCGCATCGCCTGCACACGGCCTACAGCTTCCGCTTCCTGCTGGCGGACGCGTTGACCCCGGAATTCGTCCGCACGGCGGTCGGTGAGTGGGAGCACGCGCATGCCGGCGGCTGGCCGACCTGGGTGTTCAGCAACCACGACGCACCGCGGGCGCTCAGCCGCTGGGGCGGCGAGGCGGCGCCGCCGCCGTACGCGATCGTGCTGAATGCCCTGCTGCTCAGCCTGCGCGGGTCGGTGTGCCTGTATCAGGGGGAGGAGCTTGGGCTTCCGCAGGCGCACGTGCCTTTCGAGCGCCTGCGTGACCCGGAGGCGATCGCCAATTGGCCGCGCACGCTCGGGCGCGACGGCGCGCGCACCCCCATGCCGTGGATCGCCAAGGGGCGCCACGGCGGCTTCTCACCGGCCGAGCCGTGGCTGCCGATGGAGCCGCGGCACCTGCCGCTGGCGGTCGACATGCAGGCGGGCGTTGGGAATTCGGTGCTCGAGTCGACGCGGCGGCTGCTCGCGTTGCGGCGTCGGCACCCGGCATTGATCGATGGCGATCTCAAGTTCGTCGGCGGCACCGAGTCCGTGCTCGCCTTCGAGCGAACGGCAGCCGGCGACCGGGTGCTGTGCGTGTTCAATCTCGGCGCCACCGCCGTGCGCGGCGTCGCGGTCGCCGGGCGCTGGCGCAGCCTCGCCGGCAGCGTGCCGGCGGGCGCCGAGGTCGCCGCATCGATCGCGCTTCCGGCGTACGGCTTCGTGCTAGCGGCGCCGGCCGGCGCCTAGCGACTCAGTGACCGGGGGCGCTCGCGATCGCGGTGGCGGGCGGGTCGCTTCGCCGCAGGAACAGCCACGCGATCGCCGACAGGCCGACCGTGGCGGCACCGATCACGAAGATCAGCCCCTTGTCCGCCACGCGGTTGACGAGCGCGCCGATGCCGGTGCTGACCAGCAACTGGGGCAGGACCACGGACAGGTTGAATACGCCCATGTAGAGGCCAATCCGCCGCTGGTCGACCCGCTGCGACATGATGGCGAATGGCAGGCTCACGATCGCCGCCCAGCCGACGCCGACCACGCCCATCAGGAGGTAGAGCGCGAGCGGCGAATACCCGAACAGGTAGATGGCCGCATAGCCCGCCGCCATGATGCCGAGGCAGCTTGAATGCACGCCGATTTGCCCGAAGCGGTGAGTGAGGGGACCGAGAACGAGCGCCGGCATCACGGCGGCGACCGCGCTCAGGACCACGAAGCTCGTCGAGAGCATCCTGCCGGCGGCGATGGCATCGAGCGCGGGGAAGCGGTACTGCACGAAGGCGATCATGTAGACGAACATCGTCTGTGCGCCGATCCAGCTGAACGAGTGGGCGGCCAGTACCTTGCGGAATTCGACCAGGTCCTCCTTGACGAACTCGACGCCGCGATCGCGTGCCGACAGCGTGACTGCAAGGAGCACCGCCGTCACCACGACGAGCGCGATGTCGAGGGCGGGCGTCGCAAGCGCGATGCCGAACACCTTGAGCGTCATGGCAACGAGGTCGTAGGCGAGGAAGCCCCACAGCGGCGTCAGGATTGCCAGCAGCCGCGCGGGACCGGGGCCGGGCTCGCTCGGCCGATCGCGCGAACCACCGGTGTCACCCGGTAGCAGCCGCGGTTCCTCGATCAGCAGCGCCGGAATGAGCGAGAACGCGAGTACCAGCACCGCGCCGAAGTAGATGAGCACGTAGTTGTCGAAGACCGCACCGATCGCATACGCGAGCACGCCGAAGGTGCCGGAGACCGACTGCATCCACGTGTAGCCGCGGGTGCGGGCGGCGCCCTCGCTCGTGAGGTCGGTGATGATCGAGCGGGTCGGATTGAAGCTGACGTTGATCGACAGGTCGAGGGCGAGCGCGACCGCGATTGCGACGCCGAGGATGCCGCCGAAGCCGAGGCCGCGCGAAATGACGCCGATGCCGGGCAGCGCCAGGATCATCAGCGAGCTCATCAGGCCCCCGACGATGATGAACGGCCGGCGTCGCCCGCCCCAGAACCAGACGCGGTCGCTCAGGAGTCCGATCAGCAGCTGCCCGACGATGCCGGCGAGCGGGCCGGCCGCCCAGACGAGGCCAATCTCATCGATGTGCAAGCCGTAGCGGGTAGTCAGGATCCAGCTGAGCGCCGAGATCTGCACCGAGAGGGCAAAGCCCATCGCGGTCGAGGGCAGCGACATCAGCACGAGGAACGGACGCGACGAATGTCGCTGCATGCTCAGCATCGGACCCCCTCCGGAGCGCGCCGGTTAGTGCTTCACGGACACGCGCCGGTTCCCCGGCAGCGCCGCGAAGCGGATCGCCTCGCCACCGCCCGCCGCGAGCCGCAGCGTCAGCATATCGGCGTTGCCGACCTCGCGCTCCTCGATCGTGATTTCCTCTGGCGCGTCGCGCCAGTGCGCGTTCGCGGCGTCGCGGTAGATCGTCGCACGGTAGCGCCGCGCCGGATCGAGAAAGCCGAGCGACACCGTCAGCAGGCGTCCCTCATCGTCGGTGATGCTGCCGAGGTACCAGTCATCGCTGCGCCGGTCCTTGCGGACTAGCGTCGCGTAGTTGCCGACCTCGCCGTTGAGGACGAGCGTCTCGGACCAGTCGGTCGGCACGTCGCGGATGAAGCGGAAGGGCTCCGGCCGGGCTTCGTAGTTCTCGATCCGGTCGGCAGCCATCTGCAGCGGGCTGTAGAGCACGACATAGAGCGCTAGTTGCTTGGCGAGCGTCGTCTTCACCCGCGAGCCGGGCCGCGTCGGGTCGAGCGCGAAGATACCGGGCGTGAAGTCGAAGGGTCCGGCGAGCATTCGCGTGAACACGAGGTTCGCCTCGTGCTCGGGCGGATTCACGGGCTGGCCCCATGCGTTGTACTCCATGCCGCGCGCGCCCTCGCGCGTCAGCCAGTTGGGGTAGGTGCGCCTGAGCCCCGTGTCCTTGATGGGTTCGTGCGTGTCGATCGCGATGTGCCGCTTGGCACCCTCGGTCACGACCCGCAGGTAGTGGCGCACCATCACCTGGCTGTCGTGCCACTCGCGCCGTTCCACTCCGCGCTCGTCGAGCCGGCGGATCTGGTTGGCGTCGGCGACGTAGCCGGTCTTGACCGAATCGATGCCGAGCGAGGCGTCGAGGTCGAGCGCCGCGGCGAGTTGCGCCTCGTAGTGGCCGATGTTGCCGCCGGTCTCGTGGTGCCCGATCAAGTGCACTCCGCGGAAGCGCGCGTAGGCCGCAAGTCCCGGGAGGTCGAAGTCCGGGTAGGCTTCGGTGAAGCTGAACTTATCGCCGCGGCCGTACCACTCGCCTTCCCAGCCACGGTTCCAGCCTTCCACCAGCACGCCGCGAAAGCCGTTCGCCGCCGCGAAGTCGATGTACCGCCGTGCGTGCTCGGTCGTCGCGCCGTGCTTCGCGCCCGCCTCCCACGTCCATCGGTTGAGGTGCATGTCCCACCAGATACCGATGAACTTGCCGGGCTTGACCCACGAGACGTCGCCGAGCGCATTCGGCTCGTTGAGATTCAACGTCAGGTCCGACATGTACAGAGCGCCCGCGCTGTCGGCGATCACGAGGGTCCGCCACGGCGTCGCGAACGGCGCGCTGCGGCGTACTTTCCAGCCCTCGGCGGCCGGCGCGAGCGCGGCGCGCAGCTGCTGGCCGTCGATACGCGCGAGGCGCATGCCCGCGTAGTCGATGAGCGCCGCCTCGTGCAGCGCGATGTGCAGTCCCCGATCGGTCCTCAGCGTCAGCGGCGTATGCGTCGTACTCACTTCGGTGAGTGGAGTGCGATGGACGAGGATTTCGAGGTCGTTGTCGGCCTGCGGGTGCCCGGCCGGTATCCACCAGGCAGTCGCGGGAGGCGCGATCGTGAACTCGGTCAGCTCGTCGTCGATCACGACGTCTCGGAGCGCCGCCTGATCGGGAAACTCGTAGCGGAATCCGAGCCCGTCGTCGTAGACCCTGAAGGTGAGATCGAGGGCCCTTTGCGCGCCGCTCACTTCGGTGAGGCGCAGCTTGAGCTCGTTGTAGTGATTGCGCACGAAGCGCCGCTCGCCCCACGGCTGCTCCCAGGTGGAGTCGCTGCTGGCGGTCGCGCTCCCGGTGAGCTCGAAATTGCGGTCGAACTTTCCCTCGTCCTTGAGCACGAAGCCAAGCCGCGATTGGGCGATCACGGGCTCGCCGAATCGCCACACCCGATAGCTCGGCCGCCCCGCGATGACCGACACCTCAACCTTGAGCACAGCTCCCGGCGAGCTGACGCTCGCTGCCCGGTCGAGTGGAGCGGACTCGGCCGCGAGCGCGCGCACGCACAGCAGCAATGCGAAAAGTGGTGCAGTGCGGCGCAGCCAGCGCGCGGCATTTTGGTATGACACGGCGCCCCCTCGATCGCAAAAAGTTGCGATGCCGATGGCGCGACCAATATCACGACTCGACGCCGTTCGGCCACTCGCAGGGCAAATCGGCGTATTTCAGCCCGTTGAGACCCCGGTTATGTCTGACGAGGAACCCACTCGCGTCGTAGGCCGAGTGAAAAATTATGCAAACACACTTGCGCACTGCCCGGTGTGCGGCACTAGAATCCGCTCCCCGGGGGCACGATGGGTTGACCGCGCTGTGAGTTCGCGACGCGCTACGAGGCTGCAGGACCTTGCCCGCTTGGCTGGCGTGTCGATCACGACCGTCTCGCGCGCGCTCAACGACAGCCCGGCCGTCAACGCCCGTACCAAGCAGCAGATCTGGAAGCTCGCCCGCGAGCACGACTACCCGTTCCGCGGCTACATGCCGGCGGGGCCGACCGCAGGCGCCGCGACCATCGCAATCGTCATCCCGCGGCCGCAGGGACGCGAGGCGCGCCTCTCGGACCCGTTCGTGCTCGAGCTTGTCGCGGGTGTCGGCGAGGCGGCGCGCCAGCGCGGCTGCGACTTCATCGTCTCGCACGTCGCGCCGACCGATGCGACCGAGCTCGACGAACTGATGGCGACCAACCGGGTCAACGGCGTCATCTTCCTCGGCCAGAGCTCGCTGCACGCCGCCTTCAACCGCCTCAGCGAGACCGAGACGCGCTTTGCGGTGTGGGGCGCTCAGTTGCCGAAGCAGTCGTACTGCTCGGTCGGCAGCGACAATCCGCTCGGCGCACGGCGCGCAACGCTGCATCTCGCGCGCCTGGGGCGCAAGCGCATCGTGTTCCTCGGTGACACCGAGGCGCCGGAATCCATGCAGCGCTACCAGGGCTACCTCGAGGGACTCGGGCAGGCAGGACTGTCCGCCGACGCGAAACTGACGGTGCCTGCGCATTTCGAGGTGGAGGCGGCGGAGGCGGCCGTCGATGCGCTGCTGACGCGGCGCCTTAAGTTCGATGGCATCGTCGCGGCCAGCGACCTGATCGCGCTCGGTGCGATCCGCGCGCTGTTGCGAGCCGGGATTTCCGTTCCCGGCGACGTGTCGGTCGTCGGTTACGACGATGTGCCATTCGCCCGCTACAGTCGCCCGGCGCTCACCACGGTGCGCCAAGACACCGCGCTTGCGGGACGGCTGCTGCTGTCGAAGCTGCTGAGCGCGGAGCCCGGGCGGGAGCTGCGCTCCGAACGCCTGCCCACCGACCTCATCGTCCGCGAGAGCTGCGGCGGCTGATTCCCGACACGACCGCTGGGCCCGCCGAGTTGTGGGTTTTAGGCTACGGATTGCCACGTTTTGCAAAAATTTTCATAAGAAAAAATGTGGCGCTGCAAAAAAGTCGTCTTTGCCGCCACACGAGTAAATATCGTAACTAATTGATAAATAACAAATAGATACGACAAACAAAAGCGCGAGAACAAATCTGCGACTAATTCTCAAATCACACTTGCAAAAAACAGAAATATTTCGCAGACTTTTGCAGACACTGACCGCTGCGAAACATACGCACGGCAGACGTGGCAATCGCTGATCGCAGCCGATTGCCAGATGTGATGCGAGGGGGGAGGCGCGCGAGTTCCACACATCGCGCGTGCATCGCAGAACCCTCGAATTGATTACCGGCAGTCCGGGCCGCGGCCCGGACTGTGTTTGGAAGAATCGCGAGGGAGGTTCATTCAATGCCGACGCTCAACATCCGTACGCTCGTATCGAACACGCTGCGGGCCGCGCGCCACGAACGCGCACGCCTGCCACTCAGCGCAGGTTCCGCGCTGATGCTCTTCGCCTTCGCCGGCGCCGCCGCCGCGCAGCAGGCTCCGGCCAGCAGCGCGCCGCCCGCGGACAATCTCGACGAGGTCGTCGTAACGGGCATCCGACACGGCATCGAGGCCGCGATCGAGGTGAAGCGGGAATCCGGCAGCATCGTCGAGGCGGTCTCCGCCGAGGACATCGGCAAGCTGCCCGATACCAGCATCGCCGAGTCGATCGCGCGCCTGCCGGGCCTCACCTCGCAGCGCGCCGAAGGGCGCGCCTCGGCGATCAGCCTTCGCGGTACGGATCCCGGATTCACGACGGCGCTCCTGAACGGCCGCGAGCAGGTGAGCACCGGTGACAACCGCTCCATCGAGTTCGACCAGTATCCGTCGGAGCTCTTGAGCGGCGTCGTCGTCTACAAGACGCCGGACGCGCAGCTGATCGGCCAGGGCCTCGCCGGCACGATCGACCTGCGGACTACCCGCCCGCTCGAATATGGCAAGCAGGCGATCGTGTTCAACGTCCGCGGTGAGCGCAATTCGCACAGCAGTCTCGGCGCGGATGCGACCGATCGCGGCTACCGCGCCAGCTTCTCCTACATCGACCAGTTCATGGACAACAAGCTCGGCGTGACCTTCGGTGTCGCGCGGCTGCGCTCGCCGCTCGCGACGGAAGGCGTCGGAACGTACGAGCCGTGGGGCCCGGGCGGACCTGGCGGCGTCTACACGACCGGCGGCATGAAAGTGCGCACCGACATGGGCACCAATACGCGTGATGGCGCGATGGCTGCAATCGAGTGGAAAGTAACGGACTCGTTTACCAGCACGCTCGACCTCTACTACACCAAGAGCGAGGAAATCGACAACGCGCGCAGCATCGAGGTCAACCTCGGTGGCTACCCGGCGCCTTGCTGTGACGGCACGTTCCCGCCCGGCACGCTGTTTGGCATCCAGAACCCGACGATCAACAACAACACGATCGTCGGCGGCACGCTCGACAACGTTCTGCCGCTGGTCCGTAACTTCCAGTTCATCACCAACGACAAGATCTTTGCGACCGGTTGGAACAACAAGTGGATGGGCGGCGGCTGGACGCTGGCTGCCGACATCAGCTACTCGAAGGCGACCCGCGACCAGTTCCAGCCGGAGACCAACGCCGAGTACGTGCCGCTGACCGGCCGGCCGGCTGGCGCGCCAGTGAACCAGTACGACAACGGCCAGTTCGCGATCAACGGCGATTCGATGCCGAACATCACCTTCGCGCGCAACTACACCGACGGCACCATGGTGCAGATCGGACCCACGATCTACGGCACCGGCTACGTCAAGAAGCCGCACGTGGAAGACGAGCTCAAGTCGGCGCGCGTCGACGTGACGCGCGACCTGACCGGCTGGTTCGAGTCGATCGGCGCGGGGATCAACTATTCGGATCGGTCGAAGCAAAAGGAGTCGCCCGAGTCGGGTCTCTCGACGAAGGGTGGCGGCTTCACGCAGATCGACCCGAAGTACTTGCTCGACCCGACCAACCTGTCATACGCCGGCGCGCCCGCCGTGCTCGCGTGGGACGTGCCCTCGGTGCTCGCGGCTTACTACAACCCGATCGTCTACGGCACGCCGCAGACGCTGTCGTATCTGGTCGGCAAGTGGTGGACAGTCGATGAGAAGGTCACGACGAGCTTCATCAAAGGCAACTTGAACCACGAGTTGTCGTCGAATGTGACTCTCAAGGGCAACATTGGTGTGCAGCTGATCAACACCGATCAGAGCTCAGCTGCGTTCCACAGCGACACCGTTAGCCACGCCGTCACGCCGTTCACCAACGGCAAGAAATACACGGACGTCCTGCCGTCGATCAACTTCGCGTTCGTGCTGCCCGATCAGCAGACGGTGCGCGTCGGTCTCGCGAAGGAAATGGCCCGGCCGCGCATGGACCAACTGAAGGCGTCGGACGAGATTGGTGCCGGGCTAATCGGCGGCGGCTCCGTCCAGCCCGGCGACAGCCGCGGCAACCCGAGGCTCGATCCATGGCGCGCCAACGCGTTCGACGTGTCGTACGAGAAGTACTTCAGCAATAAGGCGTATTTCTCGGCGGCCGCGTTCTACAAGAAGCTGAAGAGCTACATTTACAACCAGACCATCCAAAACGTTGACTACTCGGCGTTCGTGGCAACTCTGCCCGCGTGCTTCCTTGGCAACCCGACTCATGTACCGCCGATTTGTCCGCCGATTCTCAGTACCGGTCCGCTCAGCGAGCCTGTCAACGGAAGCGGTGGCAGCCTCAAGGGTGTCGAGCTCAGTGCATCGTTCGGCGGCGAGATGATCGCCGACGGGCTCAAGGACTTTGGCACGATCCTCAGCATCTCGCAGACCAACAGTGGCATCACGATCGTGGACGGCGGCGGCAACAACGTGCTCGCCGGCAACAATCTCGGCACGATTCCGCTGCCGGGCCTGTCGAAGACCGTCTGGAGCGCGACGTTCTACTACGAGCACGAGGGGTTCTCGGCGCGTGTCGCCACGCACGCGCGGTCGAAGTACATCGGTGAGGTCGTGAACTTCGCGAACGACCGGGCGTTCAAGTTCATCAAGGGTGACCAGATCACCGATTTCCAGACGGGCTATGAGTTCTCGGGCAAGTTCTCGGGGCTGTCGATTCTCTTCCAGGTCAACAACCTCACGGACGCGCCGTACATCGCCTACCAGCGCGTCGAGGCCCAGCAGATCGACTACCAGCAGTACGGCCGCCAGTTCCTGCTGGGAGTGAACTACAAGATCCAGTAGGCACGCTGCGCGCTTGGGCATGAGAGCCCCGCCGGTTGTCCGGCGGGGGTTCTCTTCGAAGGCACTTACTCGGGGATCACGAAGACGGCCACCGCCCGGCCGGGCAGGGTGAAGCGACCGCTCTGCGCCTCGTAGCTCGCCTCGCGCGCAACGCGTTCGTCGCCGACGCCTCGCGCCAAATGAACCGGATGAAGCACGAACGGCTTGCCGCGCAACTCAGGCACCACGACCGCCTGCGCTGCTGCGCCCACGTTCAACAGGTAGACAAGTTCGCGGAATGCCGCACCCGGAAGGCCTGCACCATTTAGGTGGCCGACAATGAGTGTCGGAAGCTGCCCGGTACCGGTATTGAAGAACTTCAGTCTCTCGCGAACGCCCGTGGTGGTCGCGAGCCGAAAGAGCGATGAGCTCGCCCGGATCCTGAGGAGGTCCCGAAACGCCGCGGCGGTGAACGCAATGTCCGCGCGACCCGGCTTGAGCGCCGAGTCCGCCAGCAGCGGGCGCATCGCCGGCCAATCCCGGCCGTTGTCGGCCTCGGGCGGGAGACCCACGCCAAAATTGTTGTCGGCGAGCGTCCAGTCGAGCCGATTGAACCAGTCACCCGAGTCGAAGCTGTTCGCATCGAGCGACTTCGAGCGCAAGAGCTCGCCCCCTGCGTGGAAGTAGGGGATGCCCTGGCTGAAAGCGACGAAGGCGAGCCCCAGCACCTGCAGCCGCGCACGCTCGGCCGTGGAGGTCGCCGGCGGGAGCTTAAGCGCGTTGATGTCATAGAGCGTCTGGTTGTCGTGGTTCTCGACGTAGTTGACGACTTCGCCAGGCTCGCTCGCATAGCCTGCCGGCTGGTCGCCATAGGTGATGGCGCTGAGCCGGCGGATGGTGCCGTCGGCCGCCACAACCTCGTAGTCGCGCAGCGAGCCGGCGAGCCCGACCCTCGTGAGATCAGCTGCGCGCGCGAGTGCATCGGTAATGGCTGTGGCGGCGCCGTTCGCATCGAGGTCGAGGCCGTTTAGCAGGCCGCGGTGGGCGAGCAGGTCGGCGCCGTGCTCGCCGGGCCTGCCGCCGCGTAGCGCATCGCGCGAGCGGTCGCTGAACGTGCCGATGCCCGAACCGCCGAGCGACAGTTGCGAGGCCTGCACAAAGCGTGCGCCGTCGGCGACCTCGCCGAAGTTCCAGCCCTCGCCGAACAGCGCTACCGGACGGCCGACCGCGGCCTCGACCTTGCGCTTCAGTTCCTCCATCGCCGCGCGCGGCTGATGCCCCATAAGGTCGAAGCGAAACGAATCGACGTGGTAGTCGCGCGCGAAGCGGATTGTCGAGTCAATCATGAGCCGCGCCATCATCGCGTTCTCGGTCGCGGTGTTGGGGCAGCAGGTCGAGTGCTCGATCGCGCCATCCGAATCCAGTCGGTAGTAGTAGCCCGGTACGATCTGGTCGAGCACCGAGCCCACTTGTTCGCCGGCCGCGAACGTGTGGTTGTAGACGACGTCCATGCCGACGCGCAGCCCCGCCGCGTGCAGCGCTCTGACAAGCGCGCGCAACTCGACAATCCGCCTCGATCCGTCGCTCGCATCGCTCGAGTAGCTTCCCTCCGGCGCACCGAAGTGGAAGGGATCGTAGCCCCAGTTGTAGCAATCGCGGGAAGCGGTAGCCGCGACGATGGCCTGCGGCCGTTCGTCATCGCCGGCGCCGGCCACCGCCGGCTCGATGCAGCCGCGCTCCGGCACGCTCGCAAAGTCGAACACGGGCAGGAGTTCGACGTCAGTGAGGCCGGCGGCCGCGAGGCTCGCGAGGTGGCGCATGCCGTTCGAATCGGAGTCGGTGAACGCGAGGAACTTGCCGCGGTGGTCCTTCGGGACGCGTGCATCGTGCGCGGAAAAGTCGCGCACGTGCAGCTCGTAGATGACGAGGTCGGTGGGCGACTGGATCCGCCTGCCACGGTCATCGTCCCAGCCGGCCGGCTTCAATCGAGGCGCGCCGAGATCGGCGATGTAGCTGCGACGGGAGTCGGCGTTCAAGCTCACCGAATAGGGGTCGGTCACTCGATGCAGGCGCACGCCGATGCCCGGCACGAACACCTCGACGAGGTAGAGGTAGTACGCGCCCGCGAGGTCCTTCGGCACGCGCAGCGACCAGACGCCGCTCGCGAGGTTCGCGCGAAGCGGCTGGCGCGACGCGGCGAGCGCCTCGCTCCCGGGATAGACGCACACCGACACGGAGCGAGCGCTCGGTGCCCAGAGTCGGAACTCGGTCGTGGCATGCCGGGGAACGCTGCTGAGTGCGACGCCAAGTTCCGCCTCACGAGCGGCGGCCGCGTAGAGGTCATCGAAGGCGCCGGCGACCTGCACGTGTGTCGAGGCGAGGACGCGGCCAGCCGATTCCCTCGCGAGCAGGAGCTCGCCCCGGTTGAGTCGCCGCATCCGCTCGACGTCGGCCGGTGCGAGCGCAAGGACGACGCCAGTTCCCGTAAACCTGAATCGCGTCGCGATAGCCGCGGGCAGCTGGGCCACCAGGACTCGCAGCCTGAGCGCGCCCTCGGCGCCTGGCACGGCACCGGTGCGGGTCGGCGCGAGCGCGCGGGAGGCGGAGTAGTAAAGCCTGAAGCTGCCCGCCGCCGGTTGCCCCGGCCACTTGATCAGCCGGCGGTTCAGCCAGTACGCGTTCGCCGCCGCAATGGCGGTGGAGGCGGGCGCTCCGGCGACGGCTGCGTCGTCGCACGCGTCGAGTCGTCGGTAGGGGGCGGCTAGCGTGCCGTCCGCGAGGAGCAGCGCCGCGAGCCCGAGCGCCACGGTGGCGCGGATCAGCGTGCGAGGTGTGCCCATGGCGGGCAGTGTCGGGAGTGCGCTGCGCGTGCGCAAGGGTGCCTGGGCAATCAGCCGAGGATGACTTCCTCGGGCTTGTGCACGAAGTAGCCCTGGATGAACTCGATGCCGAGCTGCCACAGAACCGCCATCGTGTTCGCATCCTCGACGCGCTCGGCGATCGTGATGGCGCCGACGCGCTTGGCGATCTCGACGAGGCCCTTGACGCGCTGCTGCAGCTGGGCGTTCGTCGACAGCCCCTGCATCAGCGTGCCGTCGATCTTCACGAACTCAGGTTTAAGGTGATCGACGAGGGTCTTGGGGTCCGCGCCCGCGCCGAAGTGCTCGATCGCGAACCGAAATCCCTGCCGCTTGAACTGATCGCGCAGCTCCTTCGCCTGCAAGAGGTACTGGTCGGCGATCTCCTGCGCGATCTCGAAGCAGAGCCGCGCCGGGTCGATCTTGCTCGCCTTCAGCTGGTTGGCGAGCCAGATCGGCAGCGACTTGTCGTTGACCGTGTCCTTTGAGAGGCGCACGAAGATGCCGGCGGGCTTCCTCGCTGCGCAGAAGGACATCGAGGCACCGACCACCCAGCGGTCGATGTTCTTCATGAGGTCGTTGCGCTCGGCCGCCGGGATGAACTCGGACGGCAGCACTTCCTTGCCCTGCTCATCGAGCATGCGCACCAGCACGTCGAACATGCCCTTGTCCTCGCCGAGGAGGCTCGCGATCGGCTGCTGCACGAGCCGGAAGCGGTTCTCCATCAGGGCCGCCTTGATGTGGCGCACCCAGATCTTGTCGTAGGCCTGCACGCGGGTATCGGAGTCGGAGCGATCGAGCGAATAGGTCTGGTTGCCGCCGTGATCGCGGCCCTTGCGGTTCGCCTCGACCGCATCCGCGACCGGGCCCGACGGGTCGCTGACGCTCGCCGGGACCAGGCCGAGGCCGACCGTCGCGGTTGCGGTCAGCGTCTTGTCCTCGATCCTGAAGACGTGCGACTGGATCTTGGTGACGACCTGGTCGGCCCAGGCCTCGACGTCGCGCTCGGTGCCGCGCTCGATGAGGAAGAGGAGCCCGCTGCCGGTAAATCGCCCGCCGAGGTCGCCGGAGGTCTGCTCGCGCACGACCGCGGCGAACTGCGCGACGAATTCCTCGGCGAGCAGGGGACCCAACTGCGCGACGACCTGCTCCATGCGGTCGGGACGCACGAGCGCGACGAAGCGCATGCCGCCCTTGATCGGCTCCTTCAGGCGCTCGCGCAGTTCCTCGATCAGGTAGCGGCGGTGCAGGAGCCCCGTCGCGGAATCCGTCCGCACGGCCTCGGACAGGCGACGCTGGATGTCCGCCTCGTCGTGGCGGCGTGCCTCGACGACGCAGCGCACCGCCGGTTCGCCGTCGAATTCACCGAGCCCGAGTTCCATTTCGAGCGGCAACGCCGAGCCGTCGGAGAGGTGCGCGGTGACCCTCAGCGCGTGGTCGCTCCACTTGCCGGTCAGGCACGCGACGAGCCCGCCCTTGAGCGCGGTGTGCGAATCGGGCTCGAAGCAGTCCATCAGCGGCTGGCCGCGCACGCTCTCCGCGTCCGGGTAGCCGTAGAGCTCGAGCCAGGCGGGATTCACATCGACGAGGATGCCTTCCTGCACGAGCGCGATCGCATCGGCTGAGCCTTCCATGAAGGCGGCGAGCGCGCGCTGGTACTCGCGCGCCGAGGTAAGCGTTGAATTGAGGCCGCGCTCGAGCCTGAACGCGCGTAGCTCGCGCGCGCACACGAGCTGCAGGCGCTCCGGCTGCGCGAGCGAGACGACGTCCTGGGCGCCGGCCCTGAGCGAGGCGGTCATCCTCGCCTCGTCGACCGTCTGGCTCACGAGGATGACGGGCACCGGCGGCTGCGTGCGGGCCCTGAGGTCCTTCAGCGCCTCGAGCGGCACGAGCGCCTCGTCGGAGAACACGATCAGGAGCTCGGGGTTGATCTGGATGAGGGCGTCCGAGAGGTCGCTCGCATCGGGGAGCCACGTGCAATGGACCGGGTGACCCGCCCGGCGCAACGTCGAATTGATGGCCTCGACGTGATCCTGCTGCTTGGTCAGGATCAGCATCGGCACCGGGGCGCCTTCGTGCGTCGAGGGCTTTAGGACGGTGGGCTGCAAGGGCTCGCTCTGGGGGGTGTAACCGCGCGGGGATCGTACCATCCGGGCCGAGGCGCTCCGGGGACCGATTCGACACTTTTCACCGGCCGCTCAGGCCCCTTAGGACCCCTCAGGGGCGCCCCGACTGGCCGGAAAACCCGCCTCCCGGTATCATGCTCTGCTTTTTCGCGAGGCCTGCCCATGTCCAGTTACAGCACCAACGAGTTCAAGTCCGGACTCAAGATCCTGCTCGACGGCGAGCCTTACTCGATCGTCGAGAACGAGATGGTGAAGCCGGGCAAGGGCCAGGCGTTCAACCGCGTGAAGGTCCGGAACCTGAAGAACGGCCGGGTCGTCGAGAAGACCTGGAAGTCGGGTGACACGGTCGAATCCGCCGACGTCGTCGATGCCGACATGCAGTACCTCTTCCACGAGGGCGACTTCTGGACGTTCATGCAGCCGGATACCTTCGAGCAGTACATGGCGGGCAAGGCCGCGATGGGCGATGCCGCGCAGTGGCTGAAGGACGGTGTCGAGTGCATCGTGACGCTGTGGAACGGCCAGCCGCTCACCGTGACGCCGCCGGCGCACGTCGAGCTCAAGATCGTGGCGACGGACCCCGGCGCCCGCGGTGACACCGTCACCGGCGGCCAGAAGCCCGCCAAGCTCGAGTCGGGCGCGACGGTGCGCGTACCGCTCTTTATCGCCGAGGGCGAAGTGATCCGCGTCGACACGCGGACCGGCGAGTACATCTCGCGGGCGAAGTAGGCCCTACCAGTCCGAGCCCGCGATCAGGCGGGCCGCGACCGCCTCCAGGCCCGTCGCATCCACCCGGTCGAACCGGTGGGTGCTTGGGCTATCGAGGTCAAGGACGCCGAGCAGCCCCCTGGGGCCGACGAGCGGCACCACGATCTCCGAGTTCGAGGCGGCATCGCAGGCGATGTGGCCGGGGAAGGCGTGCACGTCCTCGACGATGACCGTCTCGCGCCGCGCCGCCGCCGTGCCGCAGACGCCCTGGCCGATAGCGATCCTGACGCACGCGGGTTTCCCCTGGAACGGGCCGACGACGAGCCCTGCGCCGTCGTACAGGTAGAACCCCGCCCAATTGAGGCCCTCGAGCGAGGCGTAGAGGAGCGCGGAGGCGTTGGCGAGGTTCGCGATGAGGTTGCGCTCACCCGCGAGGATGCCCTCGAGCGCCGCGAGGAGCGCCTGATAGCGCTGCGCTTTGCTCGCGGTCGCAGCGGTGAGTTGCAGCGCGTGGCTCATCGTGAACTGTCCTTTGATTCGGCCGGGCGCGGCCGGCCGGCGGTCGGCGGTGGGCCGAAGCATGCCGCTTAGGCTCAGGCGCCGTCCACCGTGAAGGGCATCGCCGCCTCGAGCGAGTCGACTCCGGTCGAGAGCATGACGACCCGGTCGAAGCCAAGCGCGACCCCGGCCGAATCGGGGAGTCCCGCCGCGAGCGCCCCGAGCAGTCGCTCATCGATCGGAACCGCGGGCAGCCCCGCTGCCGCCCGGCTCCCGCGGTCAGCCTCGAACCGCCGCCGCTGTTCGGCGGCATCGCCGAGTTCATGGAAGCCGTTGCAAAGCTCGACACCGTCGACATAGGCCTCGAACCGCGCGGCCCTCGCCGGGCTCCCGGGCAGGAGCCGCGCGAGCGCCGCCTGCGAGGCGGGATAGGCATGGATGAACGTGATGCGCGAGGCGCCGAGCGCGGGACCTACGAGCGCGCCCATCAGGAGTTCGAGGAGCGTGTCGCGATCGCCCCCGTGCGCACCCGCACCGGCGCCGAGGCGCCCCGCCGCGAGCGCCGCGAGCGCCTCGAGGGGCGCCTCGAAGGGATCGAGCGCGAGCTCCCGCGCAAACGCCTCCCGGTAGCTCAGGCGCTCGGCCGGATGCCGGAGCTGCGCGCCGAGGAGGCGCGCGAGGAGCGCCTCGACCTCGTCCATGAGGGCGAGGTGGTCGAAGCCCGTCCGGTACCACTCGATGAGCGTGAACTCCGGGTTGTGGTGGCGGCCGGAGGGCTCGTCGCGGAACGCCTTGCAGATCTGGTAGATGTCGCCGCTGCCGGCCGCGAGCAGGCGCTTCATCGCGTACTCGGGCGAGGTCTGCAGGTAGTAAGGCGCCGCGCGCCCGGCGAGACGCGTCGAGAGCGAGGCGAGGTGCACGTCGGTGACGCCGGCGCGCGCGAGCAGCGGCGTCTCGACCTCGAGCACGTTACGGTCGGCGAAGAACGCGCGGGTTTCGGCCAGGAGTCGCGCGCGCTTCGCGAGCACCGCGAGGCTCGCGCCCGGACGCCAGCCGCTCATCGCGGCCCTTCGATCTCGCCGATGGCCTCGCCCATCCTCACCCGAGCGCCCGGCTGGAATGCGGCGGCCCAGCGACAGCGACCGCGCGGCCAGAGGACGATCACCGTCGAGCCCATGTTGAACCGGCCGAGCTCGGCGCCCCGCGTGAAGGGCTGGGCCGCCTCCGGCACCGCGATGCGCCGGGCCTTGCGCGGCCGCGTCGGCGTCAGGTCACCGAAACCGACGATGCCGACGCTGCCGACGTTGAGTGCGCCGACGAAGACGAGCGCGAAGGGACCTGAGTCGCTCTCGAAGCGGCAGACGACGCGTTCGTTCCTGGCAAAGAGCTTCGGCACCGATTCGGCCGTCGCGCGGTTCACCGAGAAGAGCGCGCCCGGCACGTAGGCGATCGAGACGAGCCGCGCGGTGAGGGGCGCGTGCACGCGGTGGTAGTTGTAGGGCGCGAGGTAGATTGTCGCGAACTCACCGCCCGCGAAATCCGCCGCCTGCGGGTCATCGCCGAGCAGCTCCCCGAGCGTGTACCAGTGGCTCTTGGCTTTCAGCCGCGCCTGCAGGAGCCTCTCGCCATCGATGGAGCCCCGTTCGCTCACCGTCCCATCGCAGGGGCTCGCGATCGCGCGCGGCGAGGTGGGGAGCGGCCGCGCTCCGGGGCGAAGCGCGCGCGTGAAGAACTCGTTGAAGGTCGCGTAGCCCCTGGGATCGGGCTCTGCGGCCTCGGCGAAGTCGATGGTATAGAGCTTCGAGAACCCGCCGATGAGGAACTGGGCGAGCGGCCGGCTCCGGGCGAGCGCGTAGATCAGGGCCGTCACTGCGTGCTTCGGCAGCACGTACTGGAAGACGATGAAGGCGCGCCGGCCGAGACTCATCGATCGGCCATCGCTGGCTATCCCCGGGCCGCGCGGATCGCGCGGTAGTCGGCGGCGATCGCCGCCGCCTGGTGCGGCGTCGGGAACACGGCGGCGACCCGCGCCGACGCATCGATGAGGAAGAGCGCGGCGGTGTGATCGACGGCGTAGCTCCCCTCATGCTCGGGCTCGCGCTCGATCGCGACGCCGATCGATTGCGCGAGCGAGCCGACCGCGGCCTCGGTGCCGGTGAGGCCCACGAACGAAGGATCGAAGTGCGCGGTGTAGGCGCCGAGGCGCTGCGGCGTATCACGGGCGGGGTCGACGCTCACGAGCACGACGGCCGGGAGCTCGGTCGCCGGCACGTCCGCGAGCAGCTGGCGCACGTGCCTGAGTTCAAGGAGCGTGGTCGGGCACACGTCCGGGCAGTTCGTGTAGCCGAAGAGGATGAACGTCCAGCGGCCAAGGAGGCGCCGCGCGTCGAATGCCGAGCCGTCGCTCGCGGTCAGCGCGAACGGCGCGATCGCGCGGGGCGAGGGGTACACGAGCGCGACCACCGTCGTCGGCGAGGCGTGGCGGCGGCGGCTCAGGTAGCGCGCGGTGAGGATACCCAAGCCCGCGGCGAGGATGAGCCCCGCGCCGCCGAGCAGCAGTTCGCGGCGCGAAACGGGGTTTCGCGGTGGGGGCGGGGATTCCATCGGCCGATTATCACACGCATCCCGGCCCTGCCCGATTCGATAGACTCGCGGCCCATGACTCAACAGCGCCTGCCGCCGGCCGAAGCCGCCGCCGCCATCCGCTGGGCCGCCGGGCGGTTCAGGCGTGCGCGCTTGAGTTTCGGTCACGGCACCGACAACCCGCTCGATGAGGCGGCGGCGCTCGTCTTCCACGTCGGCGGCTGGCCGCATTCGGCCGCTCCCGCCGCCTACAAGAAGCGCTTGCCGGCGGCCGCGCGCGCGGCGCTCGGCGAACTCGTCAGGCGTCGCATCGAGGAGCGCGTCCCCGCGGCCTACCTCACGGGCGTCACCTGGTTCGCGGGCCACGCGATGCAGGTCGACGAGCGCGTGCTCGTGCCGCGCTCGCCGTTCGCGGAGCTCATCGGTGAGCGCTTCAGTCCGTTCGTGCGGCCCCACGAGGTGAAGCGCATCCTCGACATCGGCACGGGATCGGGCTGCATCGCGATCGCGGCCGCGCACGCATTCCCCGGGTCCCTGGTCGATGCGAGCGACCTCTCGGCGGGAGCGCTCGAGGTTGCGCGCTCCAACGTACGCCTGCACCGTCTCGGCCGGCGCGTGCGCCTCATCAAGAGCCACGTGTTCCGGGGCTTGGGCAAGCGCCGCTACGATATGATCCTGAGCAATCCGCCGTACGTGCCGACGCGCGACCTCGATGCGCTCCCCGAGGAATACCGGCACGAGCCGCGGCTCGGGCTCGAGGCGGGCAAGGACGGCCTTCGCGTGGTGCGGGCGATCCTGAAGGACGCCGCGAAGCACCTGACCCCCGAGGGGATACTGGTGGTCGAGGTCGGCGATACGGCGGCCCGAGTCGCGGCCGCCTGGCCACGGCTGCCGTTCCTGTGGCTTGGCTTCGAGCACGGCGGTGGGGGCGTATTCTTGCTTCGCGCCGGCGACTTGAAGTCCCCGCGCAAGGCGCCAGGCGCGCGTAGAGGCAAGCGACATGTCGGGTAACAGCTTCGGACGACTCTTCACCGTCACGACCTTCGGCGAGAGCCACGGGCCGGCGCTCGGCGCGATCATCGACGGCTGTCCGCCGGGGCTTGGTCTCGATGAGTCCGACCTCGAGCGCGACGTCGCGCGCCGCCGCAGTGGCACCTCGCACCACACGAGCCAGCGCAAGGAGGCCGACCAGGTGCGGATCCTGTCGGGCGTCTTCGAGGGCAAGACCACCGGCGCCCCGATCGGCCTCGTCGTCGAGAACACCGATGCGCGCTCGCGCGACTACGAGAAGTTGAAGGACCGGTTCCGCCCGGGGCACGCCGACTACACCTACCAGCAGAAATACGGCTTTCGCGACTACCGCGGCGGCGGTCGCTCCTCGGCGCGCGAAACTGTCATGCGGGTCGCGGCGGGCGCGATCGCGAGGAAGTACCTGGCCGAGCGCTTAGGGGTGAGGATCCACGGCTACCTCGCCGAGCTGGGTCCCCTCACGCTTGAGCCCGTGAACCCGGAATCGGCCTACGACAACCCGTTCTTCTGCCCCGATCCCGCGCGCGTCCCCGAGCTCGAGGCGTACATGTGGAAGCTGCGCGAGGCGGGCGACTCGGTCGGTGCGCGCGTGACAGTGATCGCGCACGGCGTACCGCCCGGGCTCGGCGAGCCCGTGTTCGACCGGCTCGATGCCGATCTTGCCCACGCGATGATGAGCATCAACGCGGTCAAGGGCGTCGAGATCGGCGCGGGCTTCGCGGTCATCGGGCACACGGGCAGCGAGCATCGCGACGAGCTGACGCCCGAGGGCTTCACTGCCAATCACGCGGGCGGCATCCTCGGCGGCATCTCGAGCGGCCAGGACATCACGGTCAGCATGGCCCTGAAGCCGACCTCGAGCATCCAGGTCCCCGGGCGCACGATTGACCTCGAGGGCCGTCCGGTCGAGGTCGTCACGACCGGTCGCCACGACCCCTGCGTCGGCTTGCGCGCGACGCCGATCGCCGAGGCGATGCTGGCGCTCGTGCTCCTCGATCATTACCTGAGGCACCGCGCCCAGAACGCGGACGTGCGCTCCCCGACGCCCGTGATCCCACCCGGCCGGCCCGGTTGGTAGCCAGGGCCGGCGCAGCGATCGCGCGGGCTATTTCGCCTCGGCCGGCCGCCTGGCCGCCGCCGCGTACGGGCGTTTCACGCGGCTTGCGAGGTCGGGGACGTTATCCGCCGCGGCGGCGCCTCGAGGTCGCCTGCGCGGCGAGGCCGCCGGGCTGGGGACTGGTCGCTACCGCGCCCGGGGTGGCGGCGCCCATGCTGGGGGTCGAGTTCCTGCGCTTCGCGGGGCCTAGGTCCTGTCGCGCTCCGGCGGCGCGGCAAGCCCTCGGTCCCTGCGCCCGGGTAGCGGGGCGGTAAGTCTGGCCCCCCGGGGAATGTGGGAAAAGCTAGGACTAAACGCGGGCGTTCGCCGCTGCGCCGCGCTCGCCGGGCGCGCTCTTTCGGCCGCGGCGACGGGCCTGATGGCGCCGATTTTTGGCACCCCGCCGGCCCGGGCGGCCGGAGGGTGAGCCAATGCCGGCGCGGGTTGCAAATAGTGTGGACATCGTCGAAGTTTTGGTGCGTAACTATTTCTAGGCTATATTTCGTCAAATAGACTCTGTAGCTTGTGAATCAGCGACTTGTGATGGATTTCACGTTCGGTTTGGAGCTTAAAGGCTCGCTGGTCCTCACATCGGTCGCTCCTCGGGGTATTTAGATGACCATCAAATTGCGCCTCACGCTCGGGTTGCTGCTGCTGGCGCCGGCGCTCGCGCAAGCGCTCGGGCTTGGCGACATGCGCCAGGGTTCCGGCCTCAACCAGGCTTTCTCGGCGGATATCGAAATCGTCGGCGCCTCTCCGGATGACCTCGTGCAGCTGCGCGCGGGGCTCCCGACGCGCGAGATGTTCACGCGCTACGGCGTCGACCGGCCGGGCTTCCTCTCCGCGCTCAACTTCAAGGTTTCCAAGGACGCCGCGGGTCGCGCGGTGATCCACGTGAGCTCCGCCGAAACGATGACGGAGCCCTTCCTCACGTTCCTCGTCGAGGTGAGCTGGCCGCGCGGCCACCTGATCCGCGAATACACCGCGCTCCTCGATCCGCCGGTGTTCGACCAAAAGCCGAGCGCCCCGGCGCCGATCGCAGCTCCCGCGACCGGCGAGTCGACGAGTGCCGCAACCGGCGCCGTCGTGCGCACCGCACCCGCGCCGACGCCCGCGCCCGTCAGCGCGCCCTCGACCTCGCCCGCCCCGAGCGCGGCGGCGAGCTCGAGCATCAACTCGAGCGAATACCGCGTCGCCCTGCACGACACGCTCTCCGGGATCGCGCGCCGCGCCGGCGCTGCGGCCAAGGGCGACATCAACCGCCTGATGATCGCGACGTTCCGCGCCAACCCGGCGGCGTTCGATGGCAACATCAATCGCCTGCACAAGGGCGCGCTCCTCAAGATCCCGGGCAGCGAGGAATGGGCGTCGATAAGCGCCAACGAAGCCGCGCACGAGGTCGGCCGCCAGATCAATGAGTGGAAGGGCGCCGCTCCCGCCGAGCACGCCTCGGCCGAGGAACAGCGACTGCGGCTCGTGCCGCCGGCCGAGACGCCCGGATCGAAGGGCACGCCCGGCGCCGCGCCCGGACCCTCCGCGGCGGATACGGCGCGTATCGCCCAGCAGGAAAAGGCCGACCGCGCCGCCGCCGACGCGAAGCGCCTGATCGAGCTTAAGAACGATGCCCTCGCGCAGGCGCAGGGCAAGAACCCGGCGCCCGTGGCGCCGGTGCCGGCCACCACCGCGCCGACGCCGCAACCGCCGGTGACGGCGCCGACGCCCGCCACGACCCCGCCGGTCGCGACTGCACCGGCCGCGACCGAGACGCCCGCTCCCGTCGTGCAGGCGAAGCCGACGCCCGCACCGGCGACTCCGGTGGCGGCGCCGGGCTTGCTCGACTCGCTCAACTGGATCTGGGTGCTGGTCGGTGCCGCACTCATCGCGATCCTTGGCCTGTTTGCCTTCAGCGCCCGTCGCCGCCGCCGCGCGGACGTCGAGTTCGACCACGCGCTGCAGAGCTCCGATCGCGACCCGATGGCGGCGACGCCGCGCTTCTCGCGCAGCGAAGCGCCGCGGGAGTCGATGGTCGTCGAGGAATCGGATGATGATTCGGGCGAGTTCCAGGCGCCGGCCATCAGCCGCATCGGCACTCGCACGGAGCCTGCGATCCCGGCGCCCTTGATCGACGACACGCTCTCGACCACCGCCCTCAACCTCGAGCAGGCCGATCCCCTCGCCGAGGCGGACTTCCACATGGCCTACGGTCTCTACGACCAGGCCGCCGACATCGTCAAGCTCGCGATCGGCCGCGAGCCGAACCGCCGTGACCTCAAGCTCAAGCTCCTCGAGGTCTACTTCGTCTGGGGCAACAAGGATTCCTTCCTCGAGGTCGCGCGCGAGCTGGGCCGCACGCGCGATTCCGGCGCTGCGGGCGAGTGGGACAAGGTCGTCATCATGGGCCGGCAGATCGCCGGCGACGATCCGCTCTTCCAGGGCGCGGGTACGGGTGCGCCGGCGACCGACGTCGACCTCGACCTCGAGGCGGGCGGCAGCCAGGGCGTCGACCTTGAGCTCCTGGGCGGCGATTCGCCGCAGACCAAGACCGTCACGAACGATGACTTCGTCGACCTCGACCTCGGCCAGGCGCTGGCGGGCGCCGACTCGATGGCCGATACGGGCGAGTCGAAGACGCTCGACCCCGACCGGCTCGACCTCCTGCTCGAGGGTGAGCACACCGACCAAAGCGGCGCGACGACGCGCCAGATGACCGCGACCGGCCGCGATGCCCCGACCGTCGAGCAGCCGGCGCTGCGTAGCGTCGATGCGCCGACCGTCGAAACGCCGGTGCTCGCGAGCGAACGCGAGAACACGATCCGCGAGAAGCTCGACTCGGCGCTCAGGCGCGAGCGCAGCGCCGCCGCCGATGCGACCGCCGAGCTCTCGCTCGATGACTTGGGCTTCGAGATCGAGAAGCTGGGATCGACCTCGACCTCGCTCGAGGCGCTCTCGGTCACCGACCATCCCTCCGATGCGCCGACGATGATCGCGGGGCTCGACGAGGGCACCCGGGCGCTCCTCGCGGCCGCCGACAAGGGCTTGAAGTCCTCCGACCTCGAGCCCACCCGCGAGACGCCGCACGCCTTCGGCGACCTGGAGCCGACCCGCGAAAGCCCGCGGCCGGCCCCCGACGCGACGCAGCGCATCCCGCAAAGCGCGGCGCCCGCGAAGCTAAGCACCAGCAGCGATACCGGTACCGCGCGCGTCCTTGGCGCCGGCGACCTCGACCTCGACCTTGATGAACTCGCCCGCGCGCTCGAGCACGACACCGTCGAGCAGCCGCGTCGCGAGGAGGTCAAGTTCTCGACCGACGTGTTCCAGACGGCGATCAGGAAGGGTCCGAACGGCCTCGACCTCGATGTCGGGGCACCGCTTGGCGATCATCGCGAGCCGACCGTCACGCAGCGCGTGGATGCCGAGGACCTCGCGCTCCCCGAGCTTGAGCCGGTGACGCTCTCGGAGGTCGGCACCAAGCTCGACCTCGCCCGCGCCTACATGGACATGGGCGACCCCGATGGGGCGCGCAGCATCCTGCAGGAAGTCCTGACCGAAGGCAGCGCCTCGCAGAAGCAGGAAGCGCAACGCCTCATCGAGACGCTGCCCGGCTGACCGGGCGCGGGCGTTGCGCCTCGCCGTCGGCATCGAGTACGCGGGGTCGCGCTACGCGGGCTGGCAGCGCCAGGTGGGCGCGCCGTCCGTGCAGGCCGAGATTGAGCGTGCGCTCGCGCTGATCGCCTGCCACCCGGTCACCGTCCAGTGCGCCGGCCGCACCGATGCGGGCGTGCACGCGCTCGGCCAGGTGGCCCACTTCGACACCGTGGCCGAGCGGCCGATGCGCGGCTGGCTCTTGGGCACCAACGGCGAGCTCCCGCCCGACATCGCCATCAGCTTCGTGACCCCCGTGGTGCCCGAGTTCAACGCGCGCTACCGGGCGCTCGCGCGCACCTACCGCTACCTCATCCTCAATCGCTCGACGCGCGCGCCGCTCCTCGCCGATCGCGCCTACTGGCGCCACGGCGCGCTCGATGCGCCGCGCATGCACGCGGCGCTGCAGGCGCTCGTCGGCTGCCACGACTTCTCGGCATTCCGGGCGGCCGAGTGCCAGGCGAAGCAGCCGACCCGCGAGGTGCAGAGGATCCGCGTCACGCGCCGCGGGGATCTCATCCACCTCGAGGTCACGGCGAACGCGTTCCTGCACCACATGGTGCGGAACATCGTCGGCAGCGCCATCGAGGTCGGGGAGGGCAGCCGGCCGGTCGAATGGATCGGCGAGATCCTCGCCGGCCGCAACCGGCGGGAGGCGGGACCGACGGCGCCGCCGGGCGGGCTCTACTTCGCCAGGGTCGACTACGCCCCCGAGTACGGCCTCCCCGGGCCGGCCGGGGACGGGCTTTCCGCTATGATCGGCGAGGAAATGGCCGCCACGGACCCCGGATGACCTGGTTCGAGAAGATCATGCCCTCGCGGATCAAGACCGAGCGCCGCACGCGCTCGGTCCCGGAAGGGTTGTGGATCAAGTGCGAGGCCTGCGATGCGGTCCTCTACCGCGCCGAGCTCGAGCGCAACCTCAACGTCTGCCCCAAGTGCAGCCACCACATGCGCATCGAGGCGCGCGAGCGGCTGAAGCGGTTCCTGGACCCGGGCTCGGCGAGCGAGATCGCGACCGGGGTCGAGCCCGAGGATCCGCTCAGGTTCAAGGACTCCAAGCGCTACCGCGAGCGCCTGCTCGCCGCGCAGAAGGCGACCGGCGAGACCGATGCGCTCGTGGTCATGACCGGCACCTTGAATAAGCTCGAGATCGTGACGGCGGGGTTCGAGTTCCGCTTCATGGCGGGCTCGATGGGCTCGGTGGTCGGCGAGAAGTTCGTGCGCGCGGTCGATCATGCGATCGGCTTTCGGATGCCGTTCGTATGCTTCTCGGCGAGCGGCGGGGCGCGCATGCAGGAGGGGCTCTACTCGCTCCTGCAGATGAGCAAGACCGCGGCCGCACTCGCGCGCCTCGCGCGCGAGAAGCTGCCCTTCGTCTCGGTGATGACGGACCCCACGACCGGCGGCGTCTCGGCGAGCCTTGCGATGCTCGGCGATGTGAACATCGGCGAGCCGCGCGCGCTCATTGGCTTCGCGGGGCCGCGCGTCATCCAGCAGACCGTGCGCGAGACGCTCCCCGAGGGCTTCCAACGGGCCGAGTTCCTGCTCCAGCACGGCGCGCTCGACCTCATCGTCGACCGCCGCGACCAGCGCGAGCGGATCGGCAACCTGCTCCGGCTCCTGATGCAGCAGCCGCCCGCGGCGGCCTAGGTCCGTGACGGGGCGTTCGCTCGCCGAGTGGCTCGTCTTCCAGGAGCGCGTGCACCCGCGCGCCATGGACTTCACGCTCGGGCGCATCGGCGCGCTCCTCGAGCGGCTGGGGCTCGCAAAGCCCCGCGCGCACGTCATCACGGTCGGCGGCACCAACGGCAAGGGCTCGGTCGCCTCGCTCATCGAGTCGATGCTGCGCGCCGGTGGTGCGCGCGTCGGGCTCTACACCTCCCCGCACCTCAGCCGCTACCAGGAACGCATCCGCATCGACGGCGCCGAGATCGAGACGCCCCTCCTCATCGAGGTGTTCGAGCGCATCGAGGCGGCGCGGGCCGAGATCACGCTCACGTTCTTCGAGTACGCGACCGCCGCGGCGCTGCTCGCCTTCGCGGACCTCAAGGTCGAGTTCATCGTGCTCGAGGTCGGCCTCGGCGGGCGCCTCGATGCGGTGAATGCCATCGACGCCGATGTCGCGGTCATCGCCTCCATCGGCTTCGACCACCGCGATTACCTCGGCGACACGCTCGAGGCGATCGGAGCGGAGAAGGCCGGGATCCTGAGGCCCCAGCGCCCGGCGATCTTCGGCAGCCTCGAGATGCCGCGCTCGATCGAGACAGAGGCCAGGCGGATTGGCGCTGCACTCGAGCGGCTGGGGACCGACTTCGGCTACCTGCGCGCGGGCGAGCGGTTCAGCTTCCGGCGCGGCTCGCTCGGCCTCGAGGGGCTGCCGCGCCCGGCGCTCGCCGGGCCCGTGCAATACGCCAACGCAGCGACCGCGCTCGCGGCACTCGCCGCGGGCGGCTGGCTGCCGACGCGCGCCGCGATCGCGACGGGGCTCACCAGCGTCAGGCTCGCGGGACGCTTCGAGGTGCGCGAGGGCCCCGTCCGCTGGGTGTTCGACGTCGCGCACAACCCGGCCGCCGCCGCCGAGCTCGCCCGCACCATGCAGGAGCGCCCGCCCGCGGGGCGCTGGCTCCTCGTGGCCGGCATCCTCGCCGACAAGGATGCCGGGGCGATTGCGCTTGAGCTTAAGAACGCGCTTCGCCCGGGCGATGTCCTCTGCGCGGTGACGCTCGGCGGCGAACGCGGGCGCAGCGCAGCGCAGCTTGCGGCCCTCGTCCAGCCCATCCTCGGCTTCGCTCCCGTACTCGCCGACTCGGTGGAGGCGGGCTGCGCCTACGCCGCGCGCGAGGCGCGGCCGGGCGATGCGGTGCTGGTCTTCGGCTCGTTCCACAGCGTGGGGCCGGCCCGCGAGTGGCATCGTCTATACTGCGAGGAGCCGCGCTGCTAGCGAGCCCATGGACACCCGCATCAAGGAGCGCCTCGTCGGCGCGATCGTACTGGTTGCGATCGTCGTGATCGTCGTGCCGGAGCTCCTGACCGGCCAGCGAGCGCCGAGCGCGCCGCCGTCGGAGCCAGGCACCGTTCCGCAGCGGACGGTCACCATCCACCTGGACAACGCCGAGCGCGCCGCGATCGCGCACCCGCCGCCGGCGGCC
The DNA here is from genome assembly GCA_025356075.1 of Pseudomonadota bacterium. Lineage (GTDB taxonomy): Bacteria > Pseudomonadota > Gammaproteobacteria > Steroidobacterales > Steroidobacteraceae > CAIKZZ01. The sequence continues at coordinate 89,031 of JANXUT010000092.1, forward strand.
GTGCCGCTCGCGTCCCCCGCCGCCGCACCCGCCGCCGAAGCGCCCGTCGCGATCCCGGCGTCGTTGAATCCCGGCCCGGCCGAGGAGACGCTCGCGAGCCCGGAGCCGGTGGCTGCCGTTGCCGCTCCCCCCGCGGCAACCGCCGAGCCGCACGCCGTTCCCGCCGCGAGGGCGGCCGTGCCCGCGGCGAGCCTCGCGCCTCGGGCCGCGCCGAGCGCGACTGCCGCGGCCAAGGCCCCCGCAGCGCCACCGCCCGCGCCGCCCCGGCCGAGCTCGGTCGCGCACGGCGGCGAGGCGTGGGTCGTCCAGCTCGGCAGCTTCGCGAGCCGCGAGAACGCCGAGCGGCTCGCCTCGAACCTGCGCACGAAGCGCTACTCGGCGTACGTCAGCGAGTTCAGGGGCTCGGGCCGCGTGCTGTTCCGGGTGCGCGTGGGACCCGAGCAGGATCGCGCGCGCGCGGACGCCATCGCCGCGCGGCTCGCACGCGAGGGGCACCGGGGCTCGGTCGCACCGGAGTCCTGAGGTGCGGGCGTCGAGCGCCCCTTTCAATGCCGCGTTCGTGACGTGGACCTGCGTGTGGGGCGGGTGGGTTTAAGCTAAAATCGCGGCTTCCGACTGCCGCGGCAGTCGTCGTCTGTGGATGGCTGCATGCAGGGCGCGGACTTCATCATCGTCGCCGTCATCGGCATTTCCATTGCGGTCGGCATCGCGCGCGGCTTCATCCGCGAGATCGTTGCGCTCGCGACGTGGCTGGTGGCGATCTGGGTCGCCTGGCATTTCTCCGGCTTCCTGCATCCGTACCTCGGCGGCGTGCTCGAGTCCCCCGAGCAGAAGGCCTGGGTCGCGCGCGGCATCGTGCTGGTGCTGGTGCTCCTGATCGGCGCGCTCGTGGGCTCCGTGCTCTCCTGGGTCACGAACACGGCGGCGGGCCTTAGCATCGTCGACCGCGGCCTCGGCTTCCTCTTCGGGCTCACGCGCGGGATTATCGTGGTTGGCTTCTGCACGCTGCTCGGGCAGACGCTGAAGCTCGATCACGAACCGTGGTGGCGTCACTCGACGCTCGCCCCGTACGCCGAGACGATCGGCGGCTGGCTCGGCCACTACGCCGGCGAGACGCGCGAGTTCGCGCGCCGCGCCCTCGACGCCGACAACGGCAGGAACTGAGCCCATGTGCGGACTCGTCGGCATCGTCGCCCACAGCCCCGTCAACCAGCGGATCTACGACGCGCTGACGGTGCTCCAGCACCGCGGCCAGGATGCCGCCGGCATCATGACCTGCGATGGCGAGGCGCTGTACCTGCGCAAGGACTCAGGGTTAGTCCGCGACGTCTTCCAGCAGCGCCACATGCTGCAGCTGAAGGGCAACGTCGGCATCGGCCACGTCAGGTACCCGACCGCCGGCTGCGATGCGGCCTCCGAGGCCCAGCCCTTCTACGTGAACGCGCCCTACGGCATCGGGCTTGCCCACAACGGCAACCTCACCAATGCCGCCGAGCTCGCCGAGGCGCTCTGGCGCGATGAGCGCCGCCACCTCAACACGAGCTCGGACTCCGAGGCCCTTCTCAACATCCTCGCGAGCGAGCTGCAGCGCCAGGGCGCCGCGCACCTGGCACCGGGGGACCTGTTTCGCGCGCTCAGCAACGTCTACCGGCGCATCCGCGGCGGCTACGCGGTCGTCGCGCTCATCGTCGGCCACGGCGTCGTCGGCTTTCGCGACCCGCACGGCATCCGCCCGCTCGTGCTCGGCCGGCGCGTGACGAGCCGGCGCACCGAGTGGATGCTGGCATCGGAGTCGGTCGCGCTCGACCTCGTGGGCTTTGAGCTCGTCCGGGACGTCGAGCCCGGCGAGGCGGTCTACATCGACACGAGCGGCGACCTGCATGCCCAGCGCTGCGCGCCGCTCGAGCGCCATACGCCGTGCGTGTTCGAGTACGTCTACTTCGCGCGCCCGGACTCCATCATCGACAACATCTCGGTGCACAAGGCGCGCATGCGCATGGGCGAGCGCCTCGCCGCCAAGATCAGGCGCCTCAGGCCCGACAACGACATCGACGTCGTGATCCCGATCCCGGACACGAGCCGCACGAGCGCGATGCAGCTCGCGCTTGACTTGGGTCTCGAGTACCGCGAGGGCTTCGTCAAGAACCGCTACATCGGCCGCACGTTCATCATGCCGGGCCAGGAAGAGAGGCAGAAGTCGGTGCGCTCGAAGCTGAACGCCATCCCGCTCGAGTTCCGCGGCCGCAATGTCCTCCTCGTCGATGACTCCATCGTCCGCGGCACGACCTCGGCGCAGATCATCGAGCTCGCGCGCGAGGCGGGTGCGGCCAAGGTCTACTTCGCCTCCGCCGCGCCACCGGTCCGCTACCCGAACGTCTATGGCATCGACATGGCGGCCTCCGCCGAGCTCGTGGCGGCCGGGCGCACCGACGAGGAAGTCGCCGCGTTCATCGGCGCCGACTGGCTCGTCTACCAGGACCTCGAGGACCTGGTCGGCGCCGTGCGGCACGACAAGGCGAAGGTCCAGGACTTCGACACCTCGTGCTTCTCCGGCGAGTACGTGACGGGCGATGTGACGCCCGACTACCTCGCCGCGCTCGAGACCCGGCGCTCGGACGATGCCAAGGCCAGGCGCCGCAACGACGGGGGCGACAGCGAGCACGCTGAGCGCTTGAAGCCCCGGGCCGTGCGCGCCGTCTGACCCGGCGTTCCGCCCCATGCGGGACACCTCCGCCCTGTCCTCCGATCCGCGTCGCGGCCTGCTGCTCGACCTGTATGCGGCCGCTTGCGCCGCGGTCGAGGGCAGGCGATGCGTGCGCGCCGCGCTCGCCTCGCAGGAAAAGCGCGCCGCGAGCCGCGACTGGACGCTGATCGCGGTCGGCAAGGCGGCCGGCGCCATGGCGCTCGGCGCGCTCGATGTGCTCGGTCCCCTCGTCAAGCGCGGCCTCGTGATCTCCCGTCCCGGGCACTTGGATCCCGACTTCAAGCGCTGGCCGTCGATCACCTGCCTCGCCGGGGACCATCCGCTCCCCGGGCCCGCGAGCCTCGCGGCGGGCGATGCGCTCGAGCGCTTCGCGCGGGCGACGTCGCCGGGCGAGCGCGTGCTGGTACTGGTCTCCGGCGGCGCCTCGAGCCTCGCGGAGGCCTTGAGCCCCGGCGTGACACCCGCCGAGCTCACCGCCCTCAACGAGTGGGCGCTCGCCTCCGGCCAGCCGATCGGCGCGATCAACGCCATCAGGAGCCGCCTGTCGCGCCTCAAGAACGGCAGGCTCGCCGCGCTCCTCGCGCACACCGAGGCGACGGCGCTCCTCATCTCCGACGTCGCCGGGGACGACCCGGCCGTCATCGGCTCTGGCCTCGTCGCGACGAGCGCGGCGCTGCTGCCCGACTCGCTGCCCGACTGGATCACCGCGCTCGTCGGCCGGGCGGGCGCCACCCTTGAGGGCGCGACGCTCCAGTGCGAGATCATCGGCACGCTCGAGGCCGCCCTCGCCGCGGCGACCCGCGCGGCCGATGCGCGCGGCTTGAGCGCGCGCGTGCTCGCACCGGCCGCGGCCGGCGATGTCATCGCCGCCGCCAGCCGCTTCGCGCACGAGCTCGTGCTCAACACCGAGGATCTCCTCCTGTGGGGCGGCGAGACGACCGTGGTGCTGCCGCCGACACCCGGGCGCGGCGGGCGCAACCAGCAGTTCGCGCTCGCGGCGGCGCGCCTCATCGCCGGCCATTCGCGGCTCGTGCTGCTCGCGGCCGGCACCGACGGCTCCGACGGCAACACCGACGATGCGGGGGCGATCGTCGATGGCGGTACGCTCGCGCGCGCCTCGGGCGCGGGCTTTGACGTCGAGGACACGCTCCTCGGCGCCAACGCCGGGCCCTTCCTCGCGACCGCGGGCGACCTGCTGCACACAGGGCCCACCGGCACCAACGTCGGCGACCTCATGATCGGGCTCAGGCGCGCGGCGAGTGCCGCGGCGGACGAGGCCTGACGGTGCGCGTCCTCCTCATCGACGATGATCCGACCGGCCGCAAGCTCATCCGCCAGCACCTCCTGACCGCGTTCGATGCGCCGATCGTCGTCGACCACGTGCCGAAGCTCATCGGGCGCCTGCCGCCGGAGTTCGCGGCGGCGGGCTATGACGCGGTGCTGCTCGATTCGGCGCCGGCCGGCGGCAGCGGCCTCGACTGGCTCGACGATGGCCGCGCCCGGCCGCTTTTTCCGCCGGTGATCTACCTGCTGCCGACGCCGGATGAGGCCGCGGCGGCCGAGGCGATCGCCCACGGCGCGCTCGGCGTCATCGTGAAGTCGAAGGTCGACCACCCGGGCCTCGCGCGACTCCTTAAGGATGCGCAGGCCCAGCAGCGGCGCGTGCTCGCGGCGTTTCGAGCGAGCCCGGCGGCGGAGAGCGCCTACAAGTTCGGGCCGACCGTCATCAAGGGCGTGCGCTGCATCCGCACGCTCGCGACGAGCGCGATCTCGAACGTCTACCTCGCCGAGAGCGAGCGCGAGGCGCGCCTGGTGGTCCTTAAGCTCCTGCGCCAGGTGCCGGACGTGAGCGAGAAGCAGAGCACGTTCGACCGCTTCTTGCAGGAATACGAGATCATCAGGAACGTCCAGCACCCGAACGTCGTCGAGATCTACGAGCTGGGCGTCGCGGATGACCATGCGTTCATCGCGATGGAGTTCTTCGCCTCGGGTGACCTGCGCGCCAAGCTCAGGCGCGGCATCAAGCCGCCGGAGTGCCTGACGATCCTCAGGCAAATGGCCGCCGCGCTCGATGCGATCCACACCGCCGGCATCCTCCACCGGGACCTGAAGCCCGGCAACGTGATGATGCGGGCCGATGGCACCATCGCGCTGATCGACTTCGGGCTCGCCAAGCAGCTCTCGCTCGAGGCCGAGATCACCGCGACCGGCGAGATCTTCGGCACGCCCTACTACATGAGCCCGGAGCAGGGTCACGGCCGCGAAGTCGATGCGCGCAGCGACATCTACAGCTTGGGCGTCATCTTCTACGAGATGCTGACCAACAAGAAGCCGTTCCTGGCGCCGACGCCGATGGCGGTCATCTACAAACACAGCCACTCGCCGATCCCGATGCTGCCCACGGAGATGGCCGGCTGGCAGGGCCTGCTCGAGCGCATGCTCGGCAAGGAGCCGGCCGACCGGTTCCAGTCGGCCGGCGAGCTCGTGCGCGCGATCGATGCGCTCGAGGCGGGCACGCCCGCATGAGCCGGGCGCCGCGGCGTGCGGTGGGGCCGGCGACTCCCATCGCGCTCAAGGCGCCCACACCCGAGGCCTGGTACGCCGCCGCCGCCGGCTCGCTCGAGATCCTGCTCGTCGATCACGCCAACTGCGAGAAGAAGGCGGCCTCGACGGCGCTCGGGCTCATGTTCGCCTATGCCGACGACGCGCCGCTCGGGCTTAGCCTCGCCAGGCTCGCGCGCGAGGAGCTTAGGCACTACGAGCAGGTGGTGCGGCTCCTCGCCTCGCTCGGGCACCGCTACCGCCGGCTGTCGCCGGGTCGCTATGCGGGGGAGCTGAGGCGCGCGGTCGCGACCCACGAGCCCGACCGGCGGCTCGACCTGCTCATCCTTGGGGCGCTCATCGAGGCGCGCTCCTGCGAGCGCTTCGCCGGGCTCGCGCCGCGGCTGCCGCCGCCATTGGGTGAGTTCTACCGCGGGCTCGAGGCGGCCGAGGCGCGTCACGCGAGCCTGTACGGGGCGCTTGCGAGCGACTACGCCACCTGCGCGGGACTCGACTGGGGGTCGCGCGTCGAATCGCTCGCGACGCTCGAGGCGGATCTCGCGACCCGGCCCGATCCGCTGCTACGGTTTCACTCCGGAGCGCCCGCCTGAACCGCGCGTGCCGCGCCCGGGGCGCGCGGCAGGGCCTCGAGGCGAAGGCCATCCGCGTCCCACGTGAGTACGCTGCCCTGGCTGTACCAGTCGCCCGTCACGAGGCGCGTGCGCGGGCGTCCGTCGACGAGGAGGGGCGTGACGCCGGGCCGGTGCGTGTGGCCGTGCACGAGCCAGTCGACGTTCGCCTCGCGAAACACCCGCTCGATGGCGCGGGCGTTCACGTCCATCAGCATCGCGGGCTGCCCGGAGGTGTGCGCCTTGCTGCCGGCGCGCGCCTCGGCGGCCAGCGACTCGCGCTGGGTGACGCTCAAGGCCAGGAACTGCGTCTGCCAGCGCGGCTCGCGGACGAGCGCGCGCAGCCGCTGGTAGGGCGCATCGTCGGTGCACAGCGCATCGCCGTGGGTCAGGAGCACGCGCTTGCCGTGCGCGGTGGCGATCGAGGGATCGGTCAGGAGCTCCCCGCCCGTGTCGCGGCAGAAGCGCTCGCCCAGCAGGAAGTCGCGGTTGCCGCGCATGAAGTAGAGCTTGACCCCGGCATCGCTCAAGGCCTTCAGGCTCGCGACGATCGCGCGCTTGTGCGGGTCGGGGTCATCGTCGCCGATCCACACCTCGAAGAGGTCGCCGAGGACGTAGAGGGCGCGCGCTGCGCGCGCGCGCCCGGCGAGGAAGGCATCGAACTGCTCGGCGATCTCGGGCCTGGCAGCGTCCAGGTGCAGGTCCGAGACGACGAGCAGCGTCATTTGCTCGGCGGCGCGCCCGGCGCGGGAGCGGCAGTTGCAGCGGGCGGGTTGGCCGCGGCCGGGGCGGGCGGGGGAATGACGAGGCCATCGGCGCTCAGCATCTCGATGCGCTTGATGACGACCGCATCGAGCGGCGCGTCCTTGGGCCAGGGCCCGACGGCGCCGGTCGGCGCATGGCCGATGCGATCGGCGACCTCGAGCCCCTCGGTGATGTGGCCGAACACCGCGTAGCCCCAGCGCAGCGGCGTCGGGTCGAGATCGTCGTTGTCGGTGAGGTTCAGGTAGAACTGCGCGTTGCCGGAGTGGGCGAAGTCGCTGCGCGCGAGCCCGATCGTGCCGCGCTTGTTGGAGAGGCCGTTGCCCGACTCGTTCGGGACCGCGGCGCGCACGGTCTTCAGCTGGTACTTCTCGTCGTAGCCGCCACCCTGGGCGACGAAGTTGCTGATGACCCGGTGGAACACGGTGCCCGCGTAGTGGCCGTTCTTCACGTACCAGAGGAAATTGGCGGTCGTGAGCGGCGCGCGCACGGGCTCGAGCTGCACGACGAAATTGCCGAGCGAGGTCTCGATCCTGACCTTGGCGACTTCCGCCGGCGCCGGATCATCGGCACGCGCGGGGGAGAGTGCGACGGCGATGAGGCAGCCGGCGGCAAGACCCACGAGCAGCGTCGATCGGAGGCGGGCGCAATCGCGGGGGATGGACATCGTGATCTCCGGAGGGGCGGGGGGTGCGGGGCATTATACTTCGCCGCCATGCCACGCCCGATAACCACCCGTTTTGCGCCGAGTCCGACCGGCGCGCTGCACTTGGGCAACGCGCGCACCGCTTTGTTCAACTGGCTCCACGCCAGGAAGCGGGGCGGCCGGTTCCTGCTCCGGATCGAGGACACCGACCGGGCGCGCTCGGAGGAGACGCAGGTCGGTGCGCTCATCGCCGAGCTCACGTGGCTCGGCCTCGACTGGGACGCGGGCCCCGACCGCGAGGACGCCGCCGGTCCCTACCGGCAGTCGGAGCGCTCGGGCGTCTACGCGGCGGCCTGGCAGCGCCTCCTCGAGCAGGGCCTTGGCTACCCCTGCTACTGCACGCCGCTCGAACTTGAGCTCGCCCGCAAGGCGGCCTTGAGTGCCGGCCGGCCGCCCCGCTACGCGGGCACCTGCGCCCACCTCGATGCGAGCGAGCGGGCGGCGCGCGCGGCCGAGGGACGGCCCGCCTCGCTCAGGTTCCGGGTGACGCCGGGGGAGGCGATCGAGTACGTGGATCTCGTCCGCGGGCCGCAGCGCTTCCTCGCCGATGACCTCGGCGACTTCATCGTCCGCCGCGCCGATGGCGGCGCTGCCTTCCTCTTCTGCAACATCATCGACGATGCGGCGATGGGCGTGACCGAGGTGCTGCGCGGCGAGGACCACGTCGCCAACACCCCGCGGCAGCTCCTCATCGCGCGCGCGCTTGGGCTCAAGGCTCCCGCCTACGGCCACCTGCCCCTGCTCGTTGGCGCCGACGGCGCGCCGCTCTCCAAGCGCCACGGCAGCGCCAGCGTCCGCGACCTGAGGCAGGCGGGCTACCTGCCGGAGGCGGTCGTGAACCTGCTCGCGAGGCTCGGCCACAGCTACCAGGCGGAGGGCTGGCAGGAGCGCGCCGAGCTCATCGCGCACTTCGACCTCGCGGCCCTGGGGCGTGCGCCGGCGCACTTCGACCCGGTGCAGCTCACCCACTGGCAGAAGGAGGCCGTGCAGCGCGCGTCGCCCGCGGCGCTCGAGCACTGGGCGAGGGGCCGCGTGCCGCCCGGGCAGGAGGCGGCGTTCATCGCGGGGCTGCGCGCGAACCTGGTGCTGCCGGCGGATGCCGCGACCTGGGCGCCGATCGTCTACGGCGAGCTTCCCTGTGCGACGGGGGAGGTGCGGGACGCGATCGTCACGGCGGGGGCGGGCTACTTCACGGCCGCGCTCGCCGCGAGCGCGGGCAAGGCCGACTACGCAAGGCTCGTTGCCTCGCTCAAGGCCGCGACGGGGCTCGCCGGTCGCGCGCTCTTCCGGCCGCTTCGGGCCGCGCTCACCCAGCGCTTCGACGGTCCCGAGCTCGCCCAGCTCCTCGCCCTCATGCCACCGGCCGTCGTCGCGGCGCGCTTTGGCGCCGCGCGCGAGCTCAGCACCCGACCGGTTTCACTCGACGAGACACCCACCCGATGATCGAGATCTTCAACTCACTCACCGGCCGCAAGGAGGCGCTCAAGCCCCTCGAGCCCGGCCACGTCAGGATGTACGTCTGCGGACTCACCGTCTACGACTACTGCCACGTCGGCCACGCGCGCTCGCTCGTCGCCTTCGACATCGTGCGTCGCTACCTGCGCCACCGCGGCTACCGCGTGACGCACGTCAGGAACATCACCGACATCGACGACAACATCATCGCCCGCGCCGCCAAGAACGGCGAGACGACCGAGGCGCTGACCGAGCGGTTCATCCGCGCGAACCAGGAGGACTTCGCCGCGATTGGCGTGGAGGTCCCCGAGCACGAGCCGCGCGCGACCGCCTATGTCCCCGAGATCATACGGATGATCGCGACGCTCATCGAGAAGGGCTATGCGTACGTCGCCGCCGATGCGGACGTCCTCTATTCGGTCAGCAGCTTCCAGGGCTACGGCAAGCTCTCCGGCAAGAAGCTCGGGGACTTGCGGGCCGGCGCACGGGTCGAGATCGATGCGGGCAAGCGCGACCCGCTCGACTTCGTGCTGTGGAAGGCCGCGAAACCCGGCGAGCCCTCGTGGGCCTCGCCCTGGGGCGCGGGGCGGCCCGGCTGGCACATCGAGTGCTCGGCGATGGCGGTGGCGCTCCTCGGCACGCATTTCGACATCCACGGCGGCGGGCTCGACCTCAAGTTCCCGCACCACGAGAACGAGATCGCCCAGACCTGCGCCGCCTGCGGGACGCCATTCGTGAACACCTGGATGCACAACGGCTTCGTCAACGTGAACGCCGAGAAGATGTCGAAGTCGCTCGGCAACTTCTTCACCGTGCGGGACGTGCTGCCGCACCTGCGCCCCGAGGTGCTGCGCGCGTTCGTGCTCGGCAGCCACTACCGCGGCCCGATCAACTACTCCGACGAGAGCCTCAAGCAGGCCGATGCGGGGCTTGAGCGCATGTACGTGGCGCTTCGCGGTGTCGAGGCCAAGCCCGCTGAGGCCAGCGCCGAGACGAAGGCGCATCGCGCGCGCTTTCAAGCCGCGATGGACGATGACTTCAACACCCCGGAGGCCATCGCCGTGCTGCAGGCGCTCGCGCGCGACTTGAACGTCGCCAAGGCCGCGGGCAACGCGCGCGAGGTCGCCTCGTTCGCGCACGAGCTCCGCACGCTTGGCGGCGTGCTCGGGATCCTCGGCGTCAATCCCGAGCAGTGGCTGAAGACCCGCCCGACGCTGCCCGCGGGCGGCGAGGCGACGGACGGCACGCCGCACGGCGCCCCGGCCGCGGCCGCGCCCACGGCCGCCGAGGTCGAGACGCTCGTGGCGGCGCGCATGGCGGCGCGCAAGGCGCGCGACTTCAAGGAGTCGGACCGGATACGCGATGAGCTCCTCGCGCGCGGCGTCGTGCTCGAGGACGGCGCCGCCGGCACGAGCTGGCGCTGGCGCTGAAGTCGGGGCCGCCTACGAGGCCTTGATGCCCTGGCGCGCCATCGAGCTCTCGAGCGTGTTCTTCATGAGCGCGGCGATCGTCATGGGACCGACGCCACCCGGCACCGGCGTGATCCAGCTCGCCCGCGCGCGCGCGCCCTCGTAGTCGACATCGCCGACGAGCTTGCCGTCGGGGAGCCGGTTCATGCCGACGTCGATGACGATGGCGCCCTCGCGCACCCAGTTGCCCGGGATGAGCGCGGGTTTGCCCGTCGCGACGACGAGGATCTCGGCGCGGGCGACCTCGGCCTGCAAGTCCCGTGTCGCGCTGTGGCAGACGGTGATCGTCGCGCCGGCCATCAGTAGCTCGAGCGCCATGGGCCGGCCCACGATGTTCGACTGGCCGACGATGACCGCGTCCTTGCCGCGGGGCAGGATGCCGGTCGTCGCGAGCATGATCATGATCCCGTACGGGGTGCACGACCGGAGGAGTGGCGTGCGCAGCGCGAGCCGCCCGACGTTGTAGGGATGAAAGCCGTCGACGTCCTTCGTCGGATCGATGCGCTCGATGACCGCGTTCGGGTCGATGTGCTTCGGCAGCGGCGACTGCACCAGGATCCCGTCGATGGCGGGATCGGCGTTCAGCCGATCGATGAGCGCGACGAGCGTCGCTTCCGTCGTCGTCGCCGGGAGGTCGTGCGCGACGGAGAGGATGCCGGTCTCCTCGCAGCTCTTGCGCTTGTTGCGGACGTAGATCTCGGAGGCGGGGTCCTGCCCTACGAGCACGACGGCGAGCCCGGGCCGGCGGGCGCCCTGCGTGCCGAGCGCATCGGTTTCGGTGCGGACCTTGGCTTTCAGCGCCTGGGACAGGGCTTTTCCATCGAGGATCTTCGCGGTCACTGACGGGTCTCCGTGGGGCTCTGGGCGCATCTGACAGCCGAATATTCTCGCACGGCCGCGCGCCGGCGGGGCGAGCCGGTTTGACGGCCCCGGGCATGGACCGTAAGATTGCCCGTCCCGTGCGGGCCGGACGCGGGCGTGCTGCCCTGTCCGGGCGCCGGGTCGGTTCCTTGGCGGGGCATAGCGCAGTCTGGTAGCGCATCTGCTTTGGGAGCAGAGGGTCGGGGGTTCAAATCCCTCTGCCCCGACCATCTAGACTCCGCGGGGAGTGGTCGATTGATGATTCGGGAGCCGCATCGGGAGCCTTGACGCGCCCGTAGCTCAACCGGATAGAGCACCGGCCTTCTAAGCCGGCGGTTGCAGGTTCGAATCCTGCCGGGCGCACCACCTGCCGTCGGGCAGGGCGGCTGGACGAGGAGAGAACCGGGTCTTCGGATGTGATGTCGGAACTGGCGATGGTGGACGTAGCTCAGCTGGTAGAGCCCCGGATTGTGATTCCGGCCGTCGTGGGTTCGAGTCCCATCGTCCACCCCACTTCTGAGCGCCCGCGCGCCTAAGGTCGCGTTCGGGCGGTTGATGTCGAGTTGAAGGGCGGGCGCGTCGTACCGGATCGCGCTTGCAGCGGATGAATCGGAATTCGGGCCGTTAGCTCAGCTGGTAGAGCAGTTGACTCTTAATCAATTGGTCGTAGGTTCGATCCCTACACGGCCCACCAAATCAATGACTTAGGGGAGGTATTCTCCCCTAGCACACTGGCAGCACACCGCCAGCCCGTCTCCGGCGTATATTCGCAGCCCTAAGCGCGTGTAAGCGCCTGGGAGGCTGCGATGGCGACGTTTAGGGAGATGACGACCGGCAAGGGTGAACGACGCTGGCAAGCTGTAGTGCGTCGCAAGGGCATGCCGCCCCGCTACGCGACCTTCACCGCGAAACGGGACGCTGAGCGCTGGGCGCTCGGCCTAGAAGGGCAGGTCGCCCAAGCGCGTCATCTACCCATGCTCGAAGGCGAGCGCCGCACGCTGACCGAGCTGCTGGACCGCTTTGAGCCCGAGTTGACGCCTAAGCGTAAAAAGGCGGTGGCTGCCCAGCTTGCGTGGTGGCGCACGACGCTCGGATCCAAGCGCCTCGCCGACCTTACCCCCGCAGTGATTCGCGAGCAGCGAGATCGCCTCTTGCGGGAGTCGTACACGCGTTCGGTACAACGAAAGGCGGTTACGCTCACTGCGCGTCGCAAGTCGAAGAATGTGAAGACGCTGGCGCGAACACCGAGCAGCGCAAATCGATACGTCAAGGCGCTCTCGAAGGCGCTCTCTGTCGCCGTCCGCGAATACGAATGGTTGCCCGACAACCCGTGCAAGCGGATTGCCAGCCTCCCGGAGCCGCGTGGTCGAGTGCGTTGCCTGTCGGCCGATGAACGCACGCGGCTTCTTGTGGCGTGTGAAGCGCAGAGCCCCGATTTGCATGCGCTTGTCGTTACAGCGCTCTGTACCGGCGCGCGGGCCGGCGAGATAACGGGACTCCGCTGGTCGGACGTCGATCTCGACCGAAGGCGGGCGACCTTGAACCAGACGAAGAACAACGAGCGGCGGGCGCTCTCACTGACGGGTCCTGCGTTGAAGGCGCTTCAAGAGAGGTCGAAAGCGAGGCGACCCGACACCGACCTTGTGTTCCCGCAGGCGGGTCTTGTTGAGCCGGGCCTCGAATCTCGACCGTTCGAGTACGCGAAACTTTTCGTGGCGGCGTGCAAGACAGCGAACCTCGCGGACTTCCGATTTCACGATCTGCGCCACACGGCGGCGTCGTATATGGCTATGAACGGTGCGACGACCACCGAGATCGCGGCCGTGCTCGGGCACAAGACCCTTGCGATGGTGAAACGCTACTCGCATCTCACGGAGTCGCACGTCGCTGGAGTCGTTGAGCGGATGACCGACAACGTGTTCGGTGCTCAATGAGTCTGCTGACCAAGCGCGAGATTCTGGTCGCTCCGGATACTGACCCACGGCCAGGCGTTCGACTGTTAGTGAATTTCGTTTTGCGTGTCGAGGACAACGGTACGAAAGATCCCGTGATGCTCGATCTCGCGGCGCGCCTTGAACGCATAGTTCACGGCGAATCGGCTGAGAGCGCGCTCGACTTGAAACGCCCGCGTGGGCGCAAACCCGCTGCGCTCACTGCGCGCGGAATGGATCGGCAGATGATGATGGCTGCTCACGTCGCGTTTCGGATGGAGAAGCACCGCGAGACGAAGACAATGGCGGCCAGCGTAGTCGCCGAGTTAGTCAGCACAAGCAGGGCGAACGTCCTGCGAGCCTACGCCGCATATCCGTCGGGCTGCGAAGAGACAAGATTTCGGCTCTTCTACCTCAGGAAGGCTGACGCTCCTAGCACAGAACCTCGAGAGTAGGTGCTCAACAAATCGCCAATTTGTTGAGCAACATCGCCGAGTAGAACTCGGCAAGGTTCCTCGCCAACGCGCATCTGCTTATGCGCGCCAGCACAGGAGCCTTCTATGTCGTTTGTTCCAATTCGGGGCTACACCGCTCCCGGCCGATACCCGACGAACGAAAACACCGCGCGGCACCTCTATCGCAGCGCCGCGACGAACGGCCTATCGGCAGCGTTCGTCAAGATCGGCGGTCGCGTGCTGATAGACCCGGACATCATCCAATCGCTGCTGGCCGCGCAGGCACGAGGCGACGTGCCTAGCAGGCTGCTGAAAAAGGCTTTGGCAACCATGAATTCTGTGATCATTCATTCATCAAGTACTTGTTTTATAGCTGTTTCAATTGTTGGAATTGGCAGTTAGTGGCCATCAAAACTCCTTTTTCAGCAGCCTGCTAGA
>JANXUT010000011.1 GCA_025356075.1 Pseudomonadota bacterium
GGGGGCGTTTCGCGTCGTTCGGTTCGATCGGCGGGGATTTGGCCTGTCGACCGGACGCCCGGCGCTGGCGGACGATGTCGCGGACATCGAGGCGCTCTGCCGCGGGCTCGCGCTGCGGCGCATCGCGCTCGTCGGCATGTCGCAGGGCGCACGGGCGGCACTCACCCATGCGTTACGGTGGCCTGCTCGGCTGTCCTGCCTCGTCCTCGACGGACCACCGGGCCCGGGCAGTGCGGGCTCGGAAAGCGACGTGCCGATCGATCGCTACCGCGCGCTCGCGCGCACCGGCGGAATCGCGGCCGTGCGCCGCGAATGGGCGAGGCATCCGCTCGTCGGTACGCGGACGACCGACGCCCGCACGCGCGTCGCCGCCATGATCGCGCGCTATCCGGGCGCGGACCTCGATTCGATGCCGGCTCCGGTCGCGGCCGATGAGCCGGGAACCGACACCGCCGCGGTGGCCGCGCCGTGCCTCGTCATCACCGGCGCGCAGGACCTGCCGCGCCGCCTCGCGGCGGCCGATGATCTTGCCAATCAAATACCCGGCGCGGAACGCGCGGTCATCTCTGCGACGGGGCATCTCGCCAATCTGGACAACCCACAAACGTACAACACGGTCCTGCGCGCGTTTCTCAATCGACACGCCGCGTCATCGCCGTAGCCAGGAGCGATTCCCATGCCCAACGTCCTCGTCCTCTACTACAGCAGCTACGGACACATCGAGCTAATGGCGCAGGCCCAAGCCGAAGGCGCCGCACGCGTCAAGAACGCCCGCGTGACGATCCAGCGCGTCGCCGAGATCGTGCCACCCGATCTCGCCCGGGCATCGGGCTTCAAGCTCGATCAGGCGGCGCCCATTGCGAGCCCGGACAGTCTCGATCAGTACGATGCGATCATCTTCAGCACGCCAACGCGGTTCGGGAACATGGCCGCGCAGATGCGAAACTTCCTCGACCAGACCGGCGCCCTCTGGGGCCGCGGCGCGCTGGTCGGGAAGCTCGGCAGCGTCTTTTGCAGCACGGCAAGCCAGCACGGTGGCCAGGAGACGACGATCACCTCGTTCCACACGAACGCTGCTGCACCACGGGATGCTCATCGCGGGGCTGCCTTACACGTACAAGGATCTAGCGACGATGCGCGAGGTCACCGGCGGCACCCCCTACGGCGCCAGTTGCGTGACCGGTGCGGGATCGGAGCTGCGGATGCCGAGTGGGCTCGAGCTCGACATGTGTCGCTTCCAGGGCGAGCACGTCGCGCGCCTCTCGAGCTATCTCGTTGCAGGCGCGCGCTCGGCCTAGGCGGATCGCGCTTCGATCAGCAGCGGCTGGCATCGGGGGCCGGAGGGAGCGCGGTCAACGGCGCCGCGGGTTCGGCTCGACTCCCGCTCGTACGTCGCCACTCTATTCAAATGTGCGGGCGGCCATGACGCCCCGGGCCCGGCGAATGCCACCCCGTGAGACGATCGGGGCATGTGGCAATTCCTAGATGATCGCGACGCCGAAACGCCGGGCGCGTGGAACGGTGGTACCGTACTCACAACAACGCGATAACGAGCCTTTGCTTCCGGGCATAGGCTCGCGCCACGGGCTGTAGCGATTCCGCAACATCGCCCGAACGCGCGGGGATTGGGACCACCGGCTTGCGCTCGCGCCCGCGGCGGCGGTCCACCACTCGAAAAGGCGTAGTTCACGGAGCTCGATCATGAGCCGCTCAACCCAATACTCCCTCGCCCTCGCCCTCGCCATCGCCAGCGCGCTCTCCTCTGCGCGCGCGGAACCTGCCGCTACCGGCGGCGCCGACACCGGCCACCTGGAAGACGTGGTCGTGACCGCGCAGCGACGCGAAGAGACCGCGCAAAGCATCGGCGTGGCGCTCACCGTCATCAGCCCGGACGTCCTCAAGGACGCCGGCGTCACCAAGGTCAACGACCTTGAGAACACCGTCCCGAGCCTCGAGGTCGAGCCGGCCTTCGGCAGCGGCCAGGCTCAGTTCCGCCTGCGTGGCATCGGCTTCATCGACTACACCTCGAACAACAGCTCGGCCGTTGCCGTCAACCTGGACGGCGTCGCGCTGCCCTTTCCGATCCAGACGCAGGGCCAGGTCTACGATGTCAGCCGTGTCGAGGTGCTGCGCGGTCCGCAGGGCACGCTCTACGGCCGCAACACGACTGGTGGCGCCGTCAACTTCATCACCAACCGTCCGACCAGCGACCTGCAGGCGGGGGTCGACGTCAGCTACGGCTCGCACGACGCGCTGTCGGGCGAAGGCTTCGTGTCGGGCCCCATCGCGGAGGGCTTTCGCGCGCGACTGTCGGTCGCGACCGAGCAGGGCGGCGCGTGGCAGCGCGAGCGCGTCACGAACGCGAAACTCGGCGACAAGGACAAGGTGGGTGGCCGCCTGCAGCTCGAGTGGGACGCCGCCTCGAACGTCAACCTGCGCCTCACGCTGCATGCCTCGCAGGACAAGTCCGATGGCTACGGCTTGCAGCTGATCGCGCCGTTCCAGCCGACCGCGGCCGGCGCGCCGCTGGTCCCCGCCGATACGAGCCCGTACGCGACCGGCTGGAGCCTGCGTCCGGGCTTCGCCCAGGCGGTCGGAATTTCCCCGGGCTCCAAGCCCGGCGTCGACAACTCGAACCTCGGAGCCAACCTCGACGTCAATGTCGACCTCGGCGGCGTCAAGTTCACCAGCATCACCGCCTACAACAAGCTGATCCGGCGCGAGCTTGGCGACTGGGACGCGAGTGACTACGTCGAGTCCGACGTGTTCTTCCACGACAACATCAAGGTGTTCTCGGAAGAAGCACACCTCGCCTCCACGGGCGCCGGACCGTTTGGCTGGGTCGCGGGCGCCTACTATTCGGATGAGAAGCTGCACGAGTCGTTCTACAGCGATTTCATACAGCGTCTCGGCGGTGCCGCCGACACCGACTACGAGCAGGATGGCAAGACCTTCGGCATCTTCGGCCAGGGCAACTACCAGTTCACCGACTCGCTGAAGGGCATCCTTGGCCTTCGCTACGAACACGAGACACTCGACCTCAAGAACCTGGCGACGCTGTTCTCGCTGACCGACCCGCCGGTGTTCGATACGACCGCGATCCCGCTCGCGACCGCGCTCAATCGCTCGCTGACCGACTCGGACGTGTCCGGCAAGGTCGGGCTCGAGTGGCAGATCGCGCCACGTGACCTCGTGTACTTCAGCATCAGCCGCGGCGTGAAGTCCGGTGGCTTTACCGCCCACAACACGCTCGACCAGGCGGCCGTCGACCCGTTCCAGGCCGAGAAGCTGCTTTCATTCGAGGCTGGCATCAAGGCGGACCTGACCTCGACATTCAGGCTCAACGCCGCGGCCTTCCACTACGAGTACCGCGACCAGCAGATCCTCTCGAAGATCTTCGATTCGGTTTCGCAGTCGTACATCGGCCGCTTCATCAACGCGCCGAAGTCGAAGATCGACGGCGTCGAGGCCGAGCTCGCCTGGCGTCCGCTCGATGCGCTCGAGATCACCCAATACGTCGGCTATAAGGTCGGCAAGTTCACCGACACGATCCAGAACAGCGGCGGCGCGGACTTCAACGGCCACGACATCGACTTCCCGAAGACGAGCTACGGCGGTGAGTTCGCCTACACGCTGCCGCTCGCCGGCCTGCGGCTGCGCAGCGAGGTCAATTACAGCTTCCACGACACCTACGACCAGCCGTTCCTGCTCGAGAACCTGAATGCCGGCG
Source organism: Pseudomonadota bacterium (assembly GCA_025356075.1). GTDB lineage: Bacteria > Pseudomonadota > Gammaproteobacteria > Steroidobacterales > Steroidobacteraceae > CAIKZZ01. Next base: position 3,731 of record JANXUT010000011.1, read on the forward strand.
GCGACATCGTCGGTGCGCCGCAGTTCAAGATCGACTCGTACTGGCTCGCCAACGCGAGCGTGACGGTGCTGCCGGATGCGGGCACTAAGTGGTCGGTCGGATTGTGGGTCCACAACCTGACCAACCAGAAGTACTTCCTGACGAAGAACTTCTTCCTGCCGAAGACGAACGTCGGCGCCGCCGGCGAGCCGACGACCGTCGGCGTGCGGCTGTCGGTCAAGTTCTGAGGCTGGTCGCAGCCAGGCAGGGAGCCGACTGGTGTTCAAGAAGATCCTTCTCGTGATCCTCGTCGCGCTCGTTGCGATCGTCGCGGTGGCGTGGCTCAAGCTGCGCGGACCCGAGATCCCCTACGAGGCGCTCGATGCGAAGTACGCGGGCGCGGGATCCGGTTTCGTCGACCTGCCTGGCGGTGTGCGCATGCACTACCAGGCGGCCGGCGACCCGGCACTGCCGGTGATCGTGCTCGTGCACGGCTACGGCGACTCGTTCACCTCGTGGGAAGGCTGGACACCGGTGCTCGCGAAGGAGCGCCGGGTCCTCAGCATCGACCTGCCCGGCCACGGCCTGACACGGTCGCCGGAAGGCTACCGGGCATCGGCCGGCGGCTTCGTCTCGCTCGTTGACTCGTTTGCGACGGCGCTTGGGCTCTCGCGCTTCGCAATCGCCGGCAATTCGATGGGCGGTGGCATCGCGTGGCAGTACGCGCTCGCGCACCCCGAGCGCCTGTCCGCGCTCATCCTCGTCGATGCCGCCGGCTGGCCGATGCCGCCGCCCAAGGACCTGCCGCTCGCCTTCCGAATCCTCCAGTACCGCATCGGCCGGTGGGCGCTCACGCACATCGACAACCGCCCGCTCATCTCCGAGGGCCTGCGCAAGGACGTCTACGATCCCGCCGTGATCACCGAGGCCTTCATTGACCGCTGGGCCGAGTTCCAGCGCGCACCGGGACATCGGGAGATCCTGATGTCGGCGGACCTGGGCTCCCTCGCGAGCGCATCGGACGCCTCGCTCGCGGCGCTGCACGTGCCGACACTCGTGATCCACGGCGAGGTGGACCCGATCATCCCCTTCGCGAGCGGGGAGCGCTTTGCAGCCGCGATCCCCGGCGCCCGCCTGCTCGGCTACCCGAAAGTCGGTCACCTGCCGCAGGTCGAGGTTCCGGCCCAGTCGGCGGCGGACGTCGCGAAGTTTCTCGCCGGGCTGCCCGCGACGCCTTAGTCGGGGCGACTCGCGAAGTCGGCGCCGTCACCGACGGCGCGACGCGATTGCACGCCTGCCTAGCCGTGCGCATACTCCTCGCGCCGTCCGGTTCGGACCGGGACTGAGGGGAGCGTCGCATGATTCGCCGTGTCCTGATCGTCGCCTTGATCGCCTGCGCGTTCGCCGCGCCAGCGGCAACTCCGCCTTCCGCCCCCGTCGCCACCCCGCCCGCCATCCGGATTCCGGAGGGCGGCCCCGGGCTCTCGTTCGACTTCCCGGGGCTGCAGATCGGCACCGCCGAGTACGACTCCGGTCCGACGGGCACGACCGTCCTCTACTTTCCGAAGCACGCACTGGTCGCGATCGACGTCCGTGGCGGCGCGCCCGGCACGCTCAACAGCGACGCTGCGCGCCTCGAGGGCGATGAGGGCTTCGTGAGCGCGGTCGTGCTCTCGGGCGGCTCCGCCTACGGACTCTCGGCCGCTACCGGCGTGTCGAACGCGCTCAAGGACCTGAGCCCCGATCCCGGCAACTGGCGCAACGTCGCCGTCGTCATGGGCGCGATCATCTTCGACCTCGGCGATCGCCGCTACAGCGCGGTGACCCCTGACGATGCCCTCGGCCGG
>JANXUT010000025.1 GCA_025356075.1 Pseudomonadota bacterium
GCACTGAACTGATGGCCGGAGTCCGCAGCCACCTGCGCCGCAGACAGAAGCAGCCGCAAGTGATACGGAATCTGTTCCAGGAAAAGCACGTCCGCTACGCTGCTTGAGAAATCACGCACTGTTTGCCGGCCTGCTCAGTAACTGCACGCCGTGGCCGGCATAGAAGAAAAGTCCGACGGCGGACGGGCCCGCCTTGTCGAGCCGCGAACCGAAGTCCTGGATCGCGCGCTTCATGCTGGTCTGGTCGGCGTTGCGCCGCATGATCACATCGAACCCGAGGCTCGTAAGGGAGGCCGCGATCAGCTTCGCGTCGTTCGCCGGGTTTGCGAGCGGCCCCGAGGCGTATTCGCTGTTGCCGATGACAAGCGCGATGCGCGGCTCCGCCGCGTGTGCGAACACGGGGACCGAGGCGAGCAGCAGCGCGAGCACGAGTCGGGCTAGGGGCATGGGCATCAGGCAACCGTCGGCCGAGCGTGGCTCGTGGGCACGGAACCGATGCGACCGGCCGTCTCCGGGCGCATCGTGGGTGGCCATCAGTATAGGGTGTCGAATCCTGCCCGTTCCTAAGGACCTAGGGCCGCGCCGCGGCCCGCGCGCACGAGTCCGCGCGCGGCGCGAGCCGGGCCTGAGCGGGCCTGGGCAGCTGACAGGCCGCTAACGCGAGCGGCGCCGGTTGCTCGCCGACGGCCACGCCGCCGCGACCTATAAAGTATTGATTATGTTGAGCTTCAGCCGATCGAGCGCCCGCTGTCGACTCCGCCCGCTGCGATCGGCTCCTCGCAGGCAATGCCGCTCGCGCTGCCCGGCGAACGGCCTTAGGATGCTCGCATCGTTTTCGGTTACCACCGGCCCCGAACCGGCCGCCCGCACCCTTCCGGGACGGCGCGACCCCGGGACTCGCTGCCGGCTCGACGGGATAAAGACAATGAACAGGGGCTACTCCTTGAAGCGCACTCGTTCGCGCGCCATTCGCGGCCGCCTGGCACTCGCGGCGGCGCTCGTGCTGACGCTCGGGTGCGTCGCCGCGGACGCCGGCATCCTCCGCGATGTCATGGCCAAGATGGGCATCGGCAAGCCGCCGCCGCCGACGAACCCCGCAGGCGGCACGCCGACGTTTCCGCGCCAGGGCTTCACCTGCTGCAACCTGCACTTCGACGGCGACTGGATCAGCGACAACAACTACGCCGAGCTTCCGGTCCTCGCCGCCGGCACGCCGGTGACCGTCATGGGCTACGGGAAGAACCGCGCCAACATCGACGTCGACGGCAAGCCCATGCGCCTCGGCCACGACGAGGGCCGGGACAAGGAGACGCTCGATGACTGGGTCAACAAGGTCGTCACGAACGACGATCCGCGAGCGCGCATCGCGGCCTACCCGGCCAACATCCAGGCGGCGATCAAGGTCGGCAAGGTGATGCTCGGCATGACGCGCGAGCAGGCGCTCGTCGCCGTCGGCTATCCGCTTCCAACGGTCAACAAGGGGCTCGATGAGCCGATCTTGCGTCTGTGGAATTCAAGGCGCGGGGAATACCAGCTCAACTTCGGTCCCGACGGCCGGGTGATGTCGATCACGGGCGACGGCGATGTGACGAGCAAGGTGATCTTCCTGCCGCCGCGCCGCTAGCGCGCCTGGCGGCTTCGGCGCGATTGCGGTGAGTCGCGCCTCATTCGCTCGTGGATGTGCGAGCATCGCCGCTCGAGAATGGACTTGCCCGGCGGATCGAGTCCCGACCGGGCGAGCGCGAAATATGAAGGAGAGCGCATGATGTACAACAACAGCCTCTGGGGCATCCTGGTCCTCATTGCGGACATCTGGGCGATCGTCAATATCCTCCAGAGCGGCGCCGATACGACGAAGAAAGTCATCTGGACCGTCGTCGTGCTGCTGCTGCCCGTGCTCGGCCTCATCCTGTGGTTCTTCATGGGGCCGCGGGAAGGCAAGAGCTGACGTATCGGCAAGCGTGTTTGGTCGCGACCGCACGGTCGGCGACCAGGCATCGGAGGGGACGTGCACAGCTACAGCCTCGATGATTTCATCGCAGACTGCGGCGAGGTGGCCGCCCGATGCGCCGACCCCGCCGATTGTGTCTCGGCAATCGCGCCGCTGATGGAGCGGCTGCTTGAGAGCGACCGCTCGTTCATCCGGCCCGAACACCTGCGCTCGGATTCCGGCCACTACGCCCGCAACGCCATCTATATCTCCGACGACGGGCACCTGTCGCTGTTCGCGCTCGTGTGGCTGCCGGGCCAGTGGACGCCCGTCCACGACCACGGCAGCTGGGGTGTCGTAGGCGTGCTGCAAGGTGCGCTCGAGGAGCGCGCCTTCATGGCCGTCGATGGGGAAATCACGGCCGATCACGGCATTCGCTTGAAGCGCGGCGGCGTGATACTGCTCAAGGAGCAGTCGATTTCGAGCTTCGTGCCGAACCCGGACCACATCCACGTAACGGGCGTGCCGGAGACACGAGCGATGGCGGTAACGCTCCACCTGTACGGGCGGAACATGAACTCGTTCCACATCTACGACGTCGAGAAGGGGACACGCTGCCTGGTCGACGTGCCCCACCAGGAAACCTGACCCTGCCTGCGCGGGCCCCGCTCGGACCCCCCGCGCCGCAATCGACCCTGGAAGGTCGATGAACCGTGCGTCCGGCTCGACGATCCGCGCGCGGTTGGCGTGTTCCCACCCCATATCGATGGGATGAGCCCCGAGTTCGCCACCCCGTCCGGACAATATCCCGGCGTCCCCACCGTCTATCCGGGTATGGCCGATGCAGTGGCGCTTACCCGACCCGCCGTCGAGCGCGATGGCGGACTCAACGATGCCGTCAGGGCGCACGGGCCACGCCTGCGCGCCTTCGTACGCCGGCAGGTCGCCGACCTCGCGGAAGCGGATGACATCGTCCAGGACACGCTGCTCGAGCTCGTCGCCGCGTACCGCCTAATGGAGCCGATCGAGCACCTGGCCGCGTGGCTCGTGCGAGTCGCCCGGAACCGCATTGTCGATCGGTTCCGGGCCCGCGCAAGGACCGTGACGGTGGGGGAAGCAGGCGTCGCCGACGAGGCGGCGGACCCGCCGCGCGTGCTCGATGGTTGGCTTAGCCCCGCGACTGCCTCACCCGAGGCCGCTTACGCGCGCTCGGTCCTCGGGGATGAACTCCTCGCGGCACTCGATGAACTACCGGACGAGCAGCGCCGCGTGTTCATCGCCCACGAGGTGGACGGCCGGAGCTTCAAGGAACTCAGCGCCGAGACGGGCATCGGCATCAACACGCTACTTGGCCGCAAGCACACCGCCGTGCGGCACCTCAGGCAGCGCCTCAGTGACATTCGTTCGGAATTCGACCTCTAAAGGAAGCAGTCATGAAGCGATTCAGGGTTTTCAAGATTCTCGGCTTTGCCGCACTTACCGCGGTCGCCATCAGCGCCTTCGGGTTCGTGGTGATGTCGTTGTGGAACTGGGTGGTGCCGGCCGTCACGGGCCTTCACTCCGTAACGTGGCTGCAGGCGATGGCACTCCTGGTGCTGTCGCGGATCCTCTTCGGCGGCTTGCGCCACCACGGCAGTGGCTGGAACTGGCGCCAGCGGCTGCGGGATCGCTGGCAGCAGATGACGCCGGAGCAGCGCGAGAAATTCCGCGATCGCTTCGGCGCCGATCACCGCTGTGGCCCGCGGGACGAGGCCTCCGTGTAGCCCTCGTGCGACGCGGAGGAGTGAGCGGCGCGAAACTTACCTCCGGCCGCTTACTTCAGCTTCTGGAGCCATTCGATGACCGTGCTCTCAAGCGCAATGCGCCGGTCCGAATAGCTGTGATCAGTCGCGAAGTGAAGCGAGGTGACCTCCGTCCCGGCCTGGACCTTGATCGCGGCGACGAGCGCATCGGTTTGTGGCGCAAGCCCGTCATCGGATGCCACGACGAGGAGTGGGATGTCCTTGAGTCCCGCTTCGAGCCCAGCGAACCGGAATTCACGCGAGTGCGCCGCGACCTCGTCCGCCATGCTCGCGGCCGTGACGCTCGCGAGAGTTTCCATGTCATCCGCCATGATGGCAATGCGCTCGGCGCGCGGGATGGCGCCAATGGCGCCAATGTCCGCCGCCGAGATCATGATCGCGCCCACGAGGCGTCGGTCGTGCGAGGCCGTGTGCGCGACGACCCATCCACCCATGCTGTGCCCGGCGATCGCGATGCGCTTCACGTCGACGCCGAGTCGCGCGGCATTGGCGGGATCCCGCAGGTAGGCGAGCACGGCGTCGGCATCCTCGAGCACCTGCGTGAACCTGAACTTGCCGGGGCTTCCCCACGAGCCGCGGTAGTTGAACGTGACGGCGTTCCAGCCGGCACGACGCACGGCTTGCGCGAGATCGAGGTTCTTCTCGTTGCCGGGGAGGCCGTGGCAGATGAGCAGGGTCGGGTGGACGCCGGCGCCGGGGGGCGAGTACATGAGCCCGTTGATCTTCACGCCGTGGGTCGGGACGTGCAGTACCTTCATTGCAGCCGGATGCGCTGCATCGACGACGGGATCGGTGAAGATCGCGGCCGGTACCGGCTCGGCGGTCGCAGCGAACGGAATCGCACACATGGCAACGATGGCGAGAAGTAGGCAACGCATTGATCGGCTCCTCGGCCTATTGCCGCGCGGAAGGGTATCGGACGGTCGGCCGCTCGCGATATCGTACCTCAACGGCAGCGCACGCCGCGTGGCTGCCCTCCGGCGCGGACGCCGGCAATTGACCCAAGGAGTAGCGCGAGTGGCGCCGAATCTCCGTATCTCTTGCGCGCCGCCGACCCGCGCCGCCAGGCAACGACGTTCTCGCATCCGTGGAATCCCAACTCCGCGATCACCGGCGTGATGCTCGGCCGCGCGCTTGGCCTCAAGCGCACGGGCGTGAGCCTGGCGCAGATTCCCCGCGGGAAGGAATCCTTCGTCTACCACTCGCATCGTTTCGAGGAGGAGTGGATCTACGTGCTCTCGGGACGCGGCGTGGCGGAGATCGATGGCGCCGAGTTGAGCGTGGGCCCAGGTGATTTCATGGCGTTCCCGACGCCCTCCGTCGCACACCATCTGCGTAACGCCGGGGACGACGAGCTCGTCTATCTGATGGGCGGGGAGAACCGCGACGTCGAGATCGCGGATTTTCCGAAGCTCGGCCGGCGAATGGTTCGCGAGGGCTCGAAGGTCGACATCTACAATATCGCGGACGCCAAGCCGTTCGGCGCCGGCGACGCCCAGACTTAGGCCTACGGACGCTGGATCGTGCTTGCCCATACGTCGTAGACTGATGAACGATCGCGCGGCGGCACCCGAACCCCTGGCGCACCTTGAGTGCCGGCCGTGTCGCGACGCGCGAGTCTTCACGCCCACCGAGGAGTCCACCGACATGAAGCAACTACTGGTAACCGCCGCGCTCGCTGCCGTCGCGACGCAGGCGTTTGCGGACAACGTCAGCGTGACGATCGGCATCAACCAGCCCGGCCTCTACGGCCAGATCACGATCGGCGATGCCCCGCAGCCGCCACCCGTGATCTTCGCCCGGCCCGTCGTGGTCGCCATGGCACCGGAGTACGTGAACGAGGCACCCATCTACCTGCACGTGCCGCCGGGACATGAGAAGCACTGGAGCAAGCACTGCGCGGAGTATCACGCCTGCGGTCGCCGCGTATTCTTCGTGCAGCACGACTGGTACCGGAACGAGTACGCGCCGCGACATCGCCAGGACGGCGAAGGGCGCGGCCACGACGACCGTGACAAGCACGAGAAGCGCGGCCACGGCGAGGGACACGACCGCGACGACCGGGATCACTGAGGCAAGCCGCTTCCGATGCGAATCGCGGCGCTGGCGATGCAGCTCAGGGTCGCGATCGGGCAAGGGGGACGTGATGGCGGACGCCACCAGCGCGGTCACGATCTACCACAACCCGGCGTGCGGAACCTCGCGCAACACGCTCGAATTGATCCGCAATGCCGGCATCGAGCCGACCGTCATCGAGTATCTCCTCACGCCGCCCGACCGCGCGACGCTCACCTCGCTGCTCGCGCGAATGGCCATCCGCCCGCGCGCGCTCCTGCGCGAGCGCGGAGCTCCGTACATCGAGCTCGGGCTCGGCGCCGATGGCTTCACCGACGACGAGCTTATCGAGACGATGCTCGCGCACCCGATCCTGATCAACCGCCCGATCGTCGTGACGTTGCTGGGCGTTCGCCTGTGCCGGCCGTCCGAGGCGGTGCTCGAGATCCTGCCGCTGCCACAACGTGGACCGTTCGCGAAGGAGGTTAGCGACGCGGGGGGCTGACCCGCCGACACCTCGTTATCTTGGTAACACTCTGATAAAGCTGTCTATTCTGGAAGTGGCCACCCGTAACGTGGCGCCTGCCGGGGCGTTGGCCGCGGATACTTATACCTGCGGCGAGCCCGCGTGTACCCGCCCGCACCCGGCACCGGCGGGACATTCTTAAATGGACACCGCCATCGCGGACCGAGCACGACTCCACGACCACCGCCATCCATGCGTCGGCGATGCGCCCTGATTCTACCGGCGTCGTTGCGGCGCCTGCCCCCAGTCACTCCCGGCGGCGGAGTGGGTCACGCCTGCTAAGATTCGCCGAATGCCCGCCACCCCTTGCATCGATCGGATAGCGACGCTCCTTCCGGCGTCTCGGCTTCCCGCGCCGTGAGCCAGCGGCGGCGAATCGTCACGTGAACAGTCCACTCCCAAGAGTGACGACGACGACTGCGCTCGATGACGATGCGTGGGACGACCTCCTCAGCTACATCGAGGAGCGGCGGGTCATCCCGATCATCGGCCCCGAGCTCCTGCAGGTCGCGACCGACCAGGGCCCGCGGCAGCTCTACGACTGGGCCGCCGAGAAGCTTGCCGCCCGCCTCAACGTCGACACTTCGCTGCTGCCCAGGCCGTACACGCTGAACGACGTCGTTTGCTGGTTCCTCTCCGCCCGCGGTCGGCGCGAGGAAGCGTACGTGCGCCTGCGTGCGATCCTGCGCGAGGCGAACTTCGACCCGCCGCAGGCGCTCAGGCGGCTCGCTTGCATCACGGACTTCGACGTGTTCGTGACGACGACGTTCGACGGTCTCCTCGAGCAGGCGGTCAACCTCGAGCGCTTCGGTGGCGCACCCTCCACGGACGTCATCGCGTACGCGCCGAATCGCGTCGCGGACCTCCCGTCCGAGCGCGATCGACTGCAGCGGCCGGTCGTCTACCACCTCTTTGGGCGACTCTCGGCGTCGCCGACGTACGTGATCACGGACGAGGACATCCTCGAGTTCATCTGCGCGCTGCAGAGCGAGCATCTTGTTCCGGAGAAGCTCTTCCACGAGCTCGAGCACAACCACCTCCTGTTCATCGGCAGCAACTTCAGCAACTGGCTGGCGCGGCTGTTCCTGCGGATGGCGAAGCGCCAGCGGCTCTCGGATCCCCGCGACGTGGGCGAGGTTTTCGCCGATGACCACTCGAGCGGCGACGACAGGCTGATGAGTTTCCTGCAGCAGGTAAGCGTCAGGACCCGCGTCTACACGGGTGCCGAGCGCTTCGTCGATGAGCTCTTCACTCGCTGGCAGGCCCGGCGAAAGCCCACGGCCGTCGCCACGCTACCGACCGCTTCGCGGTTCCTGCCGCCCGCGCGCGAGATGCCGGACAACGCGGTCTTCATCAGCTATGCGCGCGAGGATCTCGCGGCCGTCCAGCAGATCAAGGCCGGGCTCGAGGCCGCCGGCGTCACGACCTGGTTCGACCTCGACCGGCTCGAGGTCGGGGATGACTACGACCGCAAGATCCAGCGCAACATCGCTCGCTGCTCGTACTTCATCCCGGTCGTCTCCGCAAACACGCAGCGCCGGCAGGAAGGCTACTTCCGGCGCGAATGGAGCTACGCGATCGACCGCTCGCGCAACATGGCGGACGGCGCGCTCTTCGTGCTGCCCGTGACCATCGATGCGACGAGCGCCGCCGATGCCCTCGTTCCCGACCGCTTCCGCGCGCTCCACTTCACGCAGCTGCCGGCGGGCGCGGTGCCGGCGGACTTTGCCCAGCGCCTCAGCGACTTCATCAAGGCGCGCGACCCATGAGCCCCCCCGCCGACGGGACGGCCCTGGGCGCCGCGACGGGACCCACGGTCGATGCGCGCAATCCCTGGCTCGGCCTCGCCTCGTTCACCGAGGAGACGCGCCAGTACTTCTACGGCCGCGAGGACGAGGTCGCCGAGCTCGCCCGGCGCGTGCAGAGGAAGCGCCTCACGGTGCTCTTCGGCCAGTCGGGCCTCGGCAAGACTTCGATCCTGCGCGCGGGGCTCGTGCCGCGGCTGCGCGCGCAGGGCTACTGCCCGATCTACGTGCGCATCGACTACGGCCGCGAATCACCACCGCCGGCCGAGCAGATCAAGCAGGCGATCGCGCGCACCGCGCGCCGCTCCGGCGAATGGACGCAGGTGGGCGTCGCGGAAGAAGGCGAGTCACTGTGGGAGTACCTGCACCACCGCGACGACGTGTTGCGTGACGAGGCAGGCGCTACGCTGATTCCGCTCCTCATATTCGACCAGTTCGAGGAAATCTTCACGCTCGGCCAGGGCGATGACTTTGGCCGTGCGCGCGCGGCGACGTTCGTGACCGACCTTGCCGACCTCGTCGAGAACCGCCCGCCCGTTGCACTCGAGGCAAAGCTTGAGTCGGACGAGGCCGCCGCCGAGCGCTTCGACTTCGCACGCAGTGACTACCGGGTGCTGATTGCGCTTCGCGAGGACTACCTCGCGCCGCTCGAGGGACTTAAGTCCTCGATGCCGAGCATCACGCAGAACCGGCTGAGGCTCGCGCCGATGACAGGCGCGCAGGCGCTCGCCGCGGTCACGGGCCCGGGCGCCGGGCTCGTTTCGGAGGAGGTCGCCGCGGCGATCGTCCGCTTCGTCGCCGGAGGCGCCGAGATCGCGAACGCGGAGGTCGAGCCCTCCCTCCTCAGCCTCATCTGCCGCGAACTCAACGACACACGGGTCGCGCAGGGGCGGGATTCCATCTCGCTCGACATCCTCGATGGATCCCGGAGCGCCATCCTCGGTAACTTCTACGAGCGGGCCCTCGTCGACCAACCGGCCGCGGTGCGCCGCGTGATCGAGGACGAGCTGCTGACGGCCTCGGGCTTTCGCGAGAACATCGCCGAGGAACGGATGCAGGCGAGCCTCGCGGCGGCGGGCGCTGCGCCCGACACGCTTGCGGTCCTCGTCAACCGGCGGCTGCTCAGGATCGAGGAGCGGCTCGATGTCCGCCGCGTTGAACTCACGCACGACGTGCTCTGCGACGTCGTCAAGGGCAGCCGCGACCTCCGGCAAGCGCGCGAGGCACGCGACAGGACCGAGCGGTTGCTCGCCGAGCAGAAGACACGCGAGCTCGCGGCGCGCACTGCGCTCGTGCGCGCCCGCCAGGTCGCGGCCGGCTGCGCGGTGCTCGCGCTCCTCGCCATCGTTGCGGCCGGTTTCGCCTACGTCAGCACCCAGCGCGCCCATCGCGCGGAGCTCGCGGCGCGCGAGTCGCGCGCGCAGGCGGAGCGCGCCCGCAGCGAGGCCGAGCACCTGCTTGGCTACCTGAACGATGATTTCGCGTCCGAGCTCGAGGGCATCGGCCGGCTCGGGCTCGTGATGGACTTGGGCCAAAAGGAGCTCGACTACTACCGCTCGCTGCCGGCGGCCCTGCAGACGACCGACACGATCCGAAGCGAAGCGCTCGCGAAGGTGCGGTTCGGGATTGCGCTGCAGTTTCAGTCGAAGCTGCCGGAGGCGGCGCGGATGCTCGCCGACGCGGTGGCGGCGCTCGAGAAGCTGCGCGCGGCGGGCGACACGAGCGAGGGCACTGCCGTCGGCCTCGGCCTCGGCTATGGCGCGCAGGGCGACGTCGACGATCGGCGCGGCAAGGGTAGCGGCCTCACGCTCGCCCAGAAGGCCGAGGAGATCGTGCGGCCGTACTTCGATGCCCCCAACGCCTCGATCGCGGTCCGGCGAGCGTACGGGATCCTCGCGATGAGTCTCGGGACCTACCAGGGCGAGGACGGCGAAGCGGTCATCGAGCGGTCGCGCCAGGCGTACGCGAGCCTCGGCGCGCTCGAGCTCAAGGATCTGCAGGCCGCCGCCAACTATGCCGCGGCGGAAGCGTTCGAGTGCGAGCCGCTCTACGATCGCGGCCGCATCGAGGAGGTGCGCAAGCTCGCGAACGAGGCCGTCACGCTCGCCTCGCGCGTACTCGACGTCCGGCCGGGGCACCTGGTCGCGCTGCGTGCGCGGCAGTCCGCCAATGCGTACCTCGCGTTCGCGAATCGCGACGAGATGCACCTTGCCGAAGCAATCGCATTGTTTGCGAAGTCCGACACCGACGGCGCCGCGCTCGTCAGGCTCGACCCGACGAACGTCGAGGACCGCTTCGGGCTCGAATCGAGCGCGCGCCGCTCGGCGGAAATCGCGCGCGAGATGGGCCAGCCGCGTGCGGCGGTGGCCCACTTTGCCCGTTCAATCGCTGAGTTTCGCTCGGACCCAGAGGGCAGCAATCAGCGAGACGGATTGCTCGTCTACGTGAACTCCGCTCGCGCGGTTCTGCAGGCCGACCTTGGCGATAGCGCCGAGAGCGCCGAGTCGGTCGCCGCGGTCGAGCGCGAGATCGACAGGATCCACCACTTCAGGGGAGCGGATGATGACCTTCGGATACGCGCGGACGGATTGCTCGTAAGTCTTCAGGCCGATCTCGCACTTCTGCGGGGCGATGCTGGCGCCGCGCGCGTGTTCGCAGCGAAGAGCGTGGAGATGTTCCCGAGATCGCACTCGGACAACTTTGCGGTCGTGTATTTGGTCACGGACCAGAAGGTCGTCACGGGGCTCCTGCTGGCCGAGGCGGACTACCGGCTCGGCGACTACGCAGGCGCCGAGCGGGCGGCGCGCGTGGCGCTCGAGGTCGTGCGCTCCCAGCCGCTCTTCCGCGGTCCCGAAAAGCGCCGCGAGGCGAGGGTGGTCACCTACCAGGCCCTCGCGCTCGCGAGGCTCGGCCGTGCGGACGAGGCGCGCACGCTGATCGAGCCCGTCATCAAGATTGAACGCGGGTTCTTCGCTCGCAATCGCGATTCGGCGTTGCAGCGCCTCGATCTCGCCAAGGCGCTGTTCGTGCACGGGCTCGTCGATGGCGCGCATCGCGCGGAGCACCTGCACGAATCGGCCTCCATCCTCGCCGCGCTGCCGGCCGAGATGCGCGGCCTCAAGAGCATTCGCGCGGTCATCGCGCGGGTCGACGATGAGATTGCGGGGCGCACACCGACCCCGGCGTCCGCGACGCCGCGCCCGTAGGGCCATGCGCTCCCCGACCGTCGGCCGCTGTCGCTAGGCTCAAACAGTGCGTGCCCTGGTCTTCGCCCCGCAGATCGAAGTCACGGACAGCCGCTTCGTCGGACGCTCCTCCCTGACGGCGCGGGTCCTCTGGCTCTATTCGTTCGATCGCTGCGTCACGCTCGATCGCGAGCGTCGGCTGGTGACGATCGCGACGACACGATTCTGGCTGTGGCGATCCGAGCGCCGCATTCCATTCGATCGGGTTGGCCGGATCATCCTGCGGGCGCAATCGACTTCGGGCCTCGGGCTCCTCGGCCTCCTGACGCTCGGGATTGCGGCCGGGATCGACGGTGCCTTGTTCCTGATCTCGCTCGGGCTCAACGACGGCCGGGACGAGCTCTTTCTGTTCACGATCTGGGAGGAGCAGGGCGGTGATGACGGCGTGGTCGCGGCGCTGGCCGGCGACCGGGATCCCGAACCACGCCTCGGGGATGAGCGCGCCGGCGATGTGATCGGCCGGCTGCGCGAGTTCCTCGCGGTGCCCGTTTCGTCCCATTGAACTCACCCCACCCACGGGCAACGCGCGCGTGATTCCATCCGAGGACATCGCAATCCGCCTAGCGAACCCGGCCGAGTATCCCGCGCTCGGCGCCCTCACGGTCGAGGCGTACGCGTCGCTTCCCGGGATGCCGAGTCCCGCGGAGCAACCCGAGTACTACGGGTTGCTGCGCGACGTGGGCTCGCGAGCGAGCAGGGCATCGCTCAGGGTATATGCCGCGATCGGCGCCTCGGGCGAGGTGCTCGGCTCGGTCGATTTCATCGGTGACATGCTCGACTACGCCTCCGGCGGGACGGCGAGCACGGTCCGGGACGCCGCCGGCATTCGGCTGCTCGCGGTGACGCCGGCCGCGAGAGCGCGGGGCATCGGCAAGCGCCTCACCCAATTCTGCATCGAGCGGGCGCGAGAGCTCGGCCGTGGGAAGGTGATCCTTCATTCGACCCGCGCGATGCAAACCGCCTGGGCCATGTACGAGCGGCTGGGATTTGAGCGCTCTCCGGCGCTCGATTTCAGACAGGGGCAGCTTGAGGTGTTCGGCTTCGAGCTCGACCTCGCGCGGCCGGCCGCGGGCACCTGACCGGTCCCTGCCGTCAGTTCGCGCGACGCCGCGCGGGAGGCACGATCAGCCACGCCGCGATCACGAGTGCCGCGAACCCGACGTAAGCGGCGGTGAAGGCCCACGGCGGAAGGTCGTAGAACATGACTGCATGGACCCACCGTTCGATGAACCCGGGGCCCGACGCCCGGCCGCGCAGAGCGTCTTCCCACACCGTCAGCGGGCAGTCCATCCCGATGAGGGATTCACCCGCGACGAACACGATCGCCCCGACGTGAATCAGCCGGAATGGCAGGTTTCGCACCCACCGCCACCGTCGCCAGGCACCAACGAAGATGAGCGGCAGACCCGCCGTGATGAACAGCACGATCGCGAAATGGACCATCAGGATTGCGTTGGCCACCCGCGACTCCCGCCAAGCGGCGCGCGGGCAGCGCGCGGCGTGGGCCGATTGTAGCCGCGATCGGGGCCGGGAGTCGCCGGCGTCAAGCGCCGGCGACCTCGATCGCCCTGCCGACTAGAGCGTCGGCGACTCGTTGCCGAGGAGCGCCCGGCGCACGATGCGGATCGGCGGGAAACCTTCCTGCATGAAGCGGTCGTGGAACGCCTGCAGGCTGAAGGCCGCGCCATCGCGGGCCTTCAGATCGGCGCGCAGCTTCAGGATCTGGAGCTTCCCGAGCGTGTAGTACAGGTAGGTCGGATCCGCCGTGCCGCGCTTCGACTCGACCTCGCCGACTTCGCGCGACTGGTACCCCTCCTTCACGAAGAAGTCGATCGCATCGTCCATCGACATGCCCTGCGTGTGCATTCTGATGCCCACGATGTAGCGCGCATCGCGCAGGAGCGCATCCTGCAGCTGCCCAAGGTGGTAGAAGAGCGCGCCGCGCGCGTCCTTCGCACCCATGCCGGGCTGCCCATACCCCTCATCGAGCATCATCTGCTCGCAGTAGTGCGCCCAGCCCTCGGCGTTCGAGGCGGCGCCGAAGAGCTTGCGCACCCGATCGTCGACTTGATGCATCCACAGGAACTGGATGTAGTGGCCGGGGTAGGCCTCGTGCACGGCGACATTGCTGATGACGGGATAGCTGAACTGCGCCATGAACCCCTGGGTCCGCTTCGCATCCCAGCCGGGCTCCGGCAGCGTCACGTTGAAGTAAGCCTGGTGGGCAACCGTCTCGTAGGGTCCGGGCGTATCCATCGAGGCGAACGTCGTCGCTCGCATGAAGGGCGGCGTCTCGCGCAGGATCGGCCGGATGTCGGAGGGGATCGTGATGATCTTCTTGTCGCGGATGAACGCGGCGAGCCCGTCGAGCGTCGCGCGAAAGCTCGCGAGCAGCGCGGCCGGCGGAGGGTGGTTGGCGCCGAGCGCCGCGAGCACGTCCTGCGCGGACTTGGTGGGCTCGAGCTCGTGCGCGATGCGCACGAAGTCGGCCTGGTTGTGCTTCAGGTCCGCCATGCCGATCCTAAGGAGCTCATCGAGCGGCGTTTCGACCATCTCATCCGCCGCGAGCTTGGCGCTGAAGGTCTTGGCGCCCAGCCTGCATTCCCCCTTCGAGCGCGGCAGCAGGTCCTTCTTGAGCCACGCGTGGTACTTCTCGAGCGCCGCGATCACCTGGCCGTTGGCGGTCTTGAACTCGGCGTTCAGCTTCGCGTCCGTGACGGAGGTAAAGGCAAGCGGCAGGTCGCTCTTGAAGAACCCGATCGTGCCAGGCAGCTGGTCGATCGCGATCTCGGTATAGATGCGCGGCGGGTTCTTGAGGTTCTTGAGGTTCTTGCGCGCCGCATCGAGCACGGCCGGCATCAGCTTCTCGCGCGCGATGACGAGCTTCAGGCGTTCCGCGGGCGATGCGAACGTCCGCTCCATGATCACGAACGCGCTCGAGGCGATGCCCGAGGAGTAGGTGTCGGGGTTCTTGTCCTGCGGCCGGATCGTCTCGGCGGTCAGGAGGCTGCCGCGGATATTAGAGGAGGAGTTCCCGGTCACCCCGCACCCGCTCCGACAGCCCCGCCGGGTCGAACGCCTCGAAGCGGGCGAGGTAGGCATGCAGCGCCTTGATCTGTCGCTCGGTCCCCGCCTCGGTGTAGTCCTCGAGCCGGTCGTCGTACTTGTGGATGCCCTCGGCGGTAGCCGTGGTCGGGCCTTCCGGAAAATAGAAGTTGTCGAGGTAGTCATCGGCGAGCGCCATGAGCGCTTGATCTCGCGCGGGATCGGCGAGCGCGGGGCCCGAAGCGAGCGCAGTGGAGAGACCCGCGGCGAAAAGGGCGAAGGCGGCGAGATTCAGTTTCATGGTGGTTGGCACGTGGTTGTACGGACAAGGTGGCTACGATACGTGACCCGTGCGACACGGGTCAGTGGCGGCGGGCGGCAGTTCCTGGCCTGCGACGGGGCCCGGAGGCCGGATTCAGGGTTTCGCCCACGGAAGGCCATCCGCACGGCACCCGGTCGCGTTTCTCGGCACCTCGACAGCGTATCGGGAACCCGGGCGGCTACCGGCCGCCCTGCCGCATCGCGGGCTCCGTTCGTCTCAGCCGGCGCGCGCCGTTCGCCCGACGGGGAACGGCGACCGTCGGGTAGTGCAACGGCGCCTTATCAGCCGAACCTGACGTACTCGCAGTCGAGCGGCTGGCCGTTGATGCCGGAGGCGGGAGGCGAGATCCAGTTTGCGAACTGCCCCGGCGCGATGACGCGTCCCATGAGCGACTGAACGTATTCACGGTCCTCGGCCGTCGGCAGCCAGTCCCGTACGTTTGCCTCCCAGTCCGCCGCGCTGATGACGCGACCGTCCGGTGACACCTTGATACCCGCCAGCGGCCCGATCTGGCGGTTGAAGGCCTTGTGCGGAACGCGGAGCCTGAGTTCGATGCCGCGCTTCTCGAGCGCGGAGTTCCACGCATCGACGCCGGCGACCGAGTCGCGTACGAAGTCATCGCGCAGCCGCTCGTTGAGTGCATTGAGCGCGGGCGCCTCGCGCCCGCGGAGTGCGCCGTCCGCGAGCTCGAGGACCGGATAGGCGGCGTCGCGGAGCACGTGGTCATCGCCGATGTGCTCCTCGCGGAACCGTCCCTTGAGCCCGGTCGTGTAGAACGTCGCCGCATTCGAGGATAGATCCGCGCCGAAAAGGTCGACCGTGACGCTCGAGTGGAAGTTGAGGTAGCGCTGGATCGTCGGCAGGTCAATCACGCCGAGCGCCCGCAGTCGCCTCGGATCGTCGGTCCTCTCCCGCGTCATGATCTCGACGGTCCGGTCGATGATCCGCCGGATGCCGTTGCGACCGACGAACATGTGATGGCCTTCCTCGGTCAGCATGAACCGCGTCGTGCGGGCGAGCGGATCGAACGCGGACTCGGCGAGCGCGGACAGCTGGAACTTGCCGTCGCGGTCGGTGAAGAACGTGAACATGAAGAACGACAGCCAGTCTGGCGTCGGCTCGTTGAAGGCGCCGAGGATCCGCGGGTTGTCGACATCGCCCGAGCGACGCCCGAGGAGCGCCTCGGCCTCCTCGCGGCCGTCGCGGCCGAAGAACCGGTGCAGCAGGTAGACCATCGCCCACAGGTGCCGACCTTCCTCGACATTGACCTGGAAGAGGTTCCTGAGGTCGTACATCGACGGGCACGTGAGCCCGAGGTGGCGCTGCTGCTCCACGGAGGCGGGTTCCGTGTCACCCTGGGTCACGATGATGCGCCGCAGGTTCGCGCGGTACTCGCCGGGTACTTCCTGCCACACCGGCTCGCCGCGGTGCGCGCCGAAGGCGATCTTGCGGTCGGGCTCGGCCGGGTTCAGGAAGATGCCCCAGCGGTAGTCGGGCATCTTCACGTAGCCGAACTGCGCCCAGCCGGCGCGGTCGACACTGACGGCCGTGCGCAGGTAGACGTCGTAGGCGGAGGAGCCCTCCGGGCCCATTTCGCCCCACCACGCGCGGAACTGCGGCTGCCAATGCTCGAGTGCCCGTTGCAGCACCTTGTCGCTTGCGAGCTCGACATTGTTCGGGATCGAGTCGCTGTAGGAGATGTCCATCGCGATACCTGCCTAGATTCGGTCCCAGTTGAACTGCGCCTTGCGGCCGCTGCCGAAGACCTTGAGGGCGCCAGCCTCGCCGACCGCGTTCGGCCGGATGAAGATCCAGTTCTGCCACGCGGAGAGTCGGCCGAAGATGCGCGTCTCTTGCGTCTCGCCGGGGCCGAAGCGCAGGTTCGCCTCCATGCCCGTGAGTGCATCCGGCGAGAGCGTGCGGCGCTCCTCGAGCGCGATGCGAATCTCGTCGGCCCAGTCGAGGGAGTCCGGCGCCGAGGTCACGAGCCCGAGCCGGTCCGCCGTCGTGCAGTCAAGCTTGAGCCCGAGCGTCGCGCGCACGTCGGCGAGCGGGCCCGCCTCGCCGTAGAACCGTGCATCGAGGCGCGTGCGGCCGTGCACGGCGGGGTAGAGGCCGAAGTTCGCCTCGCTCGAGCACAGCGCGGGGCCACCCGCGTCGGCCGCGACATGCAGCATGTAGGTGCGATCCGCCGCGAGTGCGAGCTCGAGCAGCGTGCCCGCGAAACAGCTGCCCGGCTCGATGAGCGCGAACAGCGAGCGCGAGGACACGTCGAGCCGCGCGAGCGTGCGCCTCAGTTGCCCGATGACCTCGCGCACGAACCAGTTTGCGCCGTGCGCCACGAGTGCCGCATCGACGCCGAGCACGTGCTGCGCATCGCCCGAAGTCTTCAGCACCCACGTGCCGCAGTCGAGGTGGTTGGACCTGAGCTGCAGGATCGCATCGTCGAGCTCGCGGGCCATCTCGAGCGGCCACCAGCTCGCGCCCGCGGCGAGGACCGCCTCGAGCGTGCCGGGCGGCGGAGCGGCGGGTGCCCGGACCGTGATGTCGGCGCGGCGCGCGGCCGCGTCGAGCCGTACCTCGACGTGGCGATAGCGAAATCCTTCGGCATCGTCGGTGCGCGCAAGCGGAGGCAGCGCGATCCCCGTCGCCTCGGCGGGTCGATCGCTGCCCGCGGCGAGCGCCGTCGCGCGCTCGCGCACCGTCGCCTGGAATGCCTGCGGCTTCGCAAGCGCATCGACGAGGCGCCACTCGAGCGCGCGCTGTCCGCGCACGCCCTCGACCGTCGTGCAGAAGACATCGGCGCGGTCGCGGCGGACGCGCCGCTTGTCGGTCAGGCGCGTGAGTCCGCCCGTCCCCGGTAGCACGCCGAGCAGCGGCACCTCCGGCAGGCTCACCGCCGAGGAACGGTCGTCGATGAGGACGATCTCGTCGCACGCGAGCGCAAGTTCGTAGCCGCCGCCGGCGGTCGTCCCGTTGCAGGCGGCGAGGAAGCGAAGGCCCGAGTGCGCACTCGAGTCCTCCATGCCGTTGCGCGTCTCGTTCGTGAACTTGCAGAAGTTCACCTTCCAGGCGTGCGAGGACACGCCGAGCATGAAGATGTTGGCGCCGGAGCAGAAGATCCGCTCCTTGCCACTCGTGATGAGAACGGCGCCGACCGTGGGGTGCTCGAAGCGGATGCGCTGGAGCGCATCGTAGAGTTCGATATCGACACCCAGGTCGTAGGAGTTGAGCTTCAGCTGGTAGCCCGGCCGGATGCCGCCGTCCTCGGCCACATTGAGCGTCAGGGTCGCGGTGCGGCCTGCGACTTCGAGCGTCCAGTGCCGATACCGGGACGGGTGCGTTTCGAAGCTGACCGGCGGCGGACTCGTGCCGGTCGCTTGCCTTGCGGACTCCACCATGACTTCCCCCGCGCGGCGCTGGCACGCAGCGGCGCGCCCGGACCAAGATAGTGCATTATAATGCATTCTTCGGTAGACTCGTCGAACTGTCAAGCGGAATCCGGCCCGAACACCGGCTCTGCGTCGGAGCGCCGTAAGTGCACTATACTGCGCCTGTCCGCCCGGCCTCTTGCTCCCCCCGCTGCCTGGTTCCGCCTTCCATGCGCACCGAACTCCTGTCCGTCGTCGGATCCGAGATCGAATACCGCATCGTCGGTGAGCGGCGCCCGGACGCGCGCGACCTCGTGGTGCTTCACGAGGGACTCGGGTCGGTCTCGATGTGGAAGGACTTCCCCGACGCGCTCGCCGAGGCGACCGGTTACCGGGCGATCGTCTATTCGCGGCACGGCTACGGTCGCTCCTCGACGCTGAGGCAGCGACGCGGCCCCGAGTTCATGCACGAGGAGGCGAACGTCGTGCTGCCGGCGCTACTCGAGGCCCTTGGCATCGAGCGGCCGGTGCTCTTTGGCCACAGCGACGGGGCCTCGATCGCGCTCATCCATGCCGCCTCGCCGGGCGCGACGGTCGCGGGTGTCATCGCACTTGCGCCGCACGTGAAGGTGGAAGCGCTTTCGATCACCAGCATCGAGCAGGCCCGACTTGCCTACGAGACGACCGACCTGAGGGCGCGACTCGCGCGCTACCACCGCGACGTCGACTCGGCGTTCTGGGGCTGGAACCAGATCTGGCTCGATCCTGCGTTCCGGGACTGGAACATCGAGCGGATGCTGCCGGCGATCGGATGCCCAGTGCTCGCCGTGCAGGGGCGCAACGATGAGTACGGCACGCTCGAGCAGATCGAGAGCATCCGGCGCGCGCTTCCTTCGACCGAGCTGCTGGTCCTCGAGGAGTGCGGCCACTCCCCGCACCGTGACCAGCCGGCGGCGGTCCTCGCCGCGACGCAGCGGTTCCTCGCGCGACTCGCAGCCCCCAACTGAACCTCGACCGCGCATGGCAACCCGGACAACTCCCCGCCGCGCGAATTCGCACGAGGCCGCCTACCTCGGTCGCCTCGCCGAGCGGATCCGCGATGCGCGTGCGCAGCGCGGCATGACCCGGGCGCAGCTCGCGAAGGACTCCGGCGTCTCGCTTCGCTTCCTCGCGCAGCTCGAGGGCGGCGAGGGGAACCCGTCGGTGCTGGTGCTCCGGCGGATCGCGGCGGCCATGGGCTTCCCGCCGGATGCGCTCCTCGCCGAGGACGCGGCCCGAACGAACGGTCGCATCCTCCTCGAGCAGGTCCTCGCACGCCTGTCGGACCGGGACCTCGCGGCGGCGCAGCGCCTCCTGACCGAGACGTTCGGATCCGCGGCCACGCCGGGAGATGCGTATATCTCCCTGATCGGGCTGCGCGGCGCCGGGAAGACGACTCTCGGACGCCGCCTCGCCGAGCAGCGCGGCGTGCCGTTCTTCGAGCTCGACCGCGAGGTCGAACGCGAATACGGCTCGACGATCGGCGAGATCCTGCAGCTGCACGGCCAACCGGGCTACCGCCGGTTCGAGCGCGAGAGCCTGCAGGCGGTGCTCGCGAAGCACGAGGCGGCGGTCATCGAGACCGGCGGGGGACTCGCCGCGGACCCGGAGACGCTGCCCGTGCTCCTCGGCAGCACGCTCACCGTGTGGGTGCGCGCGTCCCCCGAGGAGCACATGGGTCGCGTCATCGACCAGGGCGACCTCAGGCCCATGGCCCGCAGTCGCCAGGCGATGCAGGAGCTCAAGGAAATCCTGAAGGCGCGCGAACCCTACTACCGGCAGGCGCACCTCGAGCTCGACACCTCCGCCAAGACGACGGACGAGAGTTTCAGCGAGCTGATCGGGCTCCTCGCCCACCGTGCGACCCTCGCCAGGCCCGGCGACCGCGGCTAGACTCGCGCCTCAATTGCAGGAGCACTCGGTGCCGATATGGGTCACGCCGCGCACGCTCGATGAGCTCAACGAACTCGAGCAACGGACCGCAGCGGGACGCTGCGGGATCCGGTTTACCGCGATCGGCCCGGATTGGCTCGAGGCGACCGCGCCGCACGACCGCCGCACGGCGGCACCCGATGGCGCGCTGCACCCTGGGGTGCTTGCGATCCTCGCCGAGACGGTCGGCAGCATCGCCGCGAATCTCTGCATCGACACCGCAACGCACGCGTGCCTCGGGCAGGCGCTTGATGTGAATCATCCGGGCCCCGTGACCGCAGGGCCGGTTCGGGCGCGGGCACGGCCGGTTGCGCTCGATGAGCGCGCGCACGTGTGGGACGTCGACATGCACGATGCGACCGGTGCGCGTGTCGCAAACGCCCGCCTCACGATGGCGATCGTGAGGGCACGGCGGCGGATCAAGGTTGATCCCGCGCGCTGATCCTGCCTACCCGGCCGGGAACTACAGACTCCGCAGGAACTCGATCATCGCGGCGTTCACCTCGGCCGCTCGCTCCTGCTGCGTCCAGTGGCCGCAGCCGGGGAGCATCAGCGACCGGCGCAGCTCGGGCACGAAGCGCGTCAGCGCTGCGAGCAGCCGGTCCATGCCCGGGAAGTGGACGACGAGGTCCCTGTCGCCTGCGACGTAGAGGGCCGGCACTCGCACGACGGCTCCGGCGTACGGCGCCAGCAGCTCCCAGTTGCGATCGATGTTCCGGTACCAGTTGAGGCCGCCGCGAAAGCCGGAGCGCGTGAACTGCCGGGCGTACGCATTGAGATCGGCCTCGGTAAGCCACGCTGGCAGCGTTTCCGGGTTCGACATGACGCTCAAGAAGCCGCCATCGTGCGGCACCATCGCGATGGGCCGGCGCGGTGTGCCGCCACCGCCGCGCGAGGCGTCGCCCGAGGCCGCGAACAGGATCTTTCGGAGGCTCAGACGTACGTCGCGCTCGAGTTCCGCGTCGGCGACGCCGGGCGCCTGGAAGTAGAGCTGGTAGAAGCTTTCCGTGTCGGTCCTCAGCATCCCGGCCGTCGGCGGCGCGGGTCCCCGTGGACGATAGGGCACGCTCAAGCCAATGACTGCCCGGAAACGGTCGGGACGCAGGAGCGCCGAGTGCCACGCGACGGGCGCGCCCCAGTCGTGTCCGGCGATGACCGCTGTCGGTTCGCCGAGCGCATCGAGCACGCCGACCATATCGCCGACGAGATGGAAGAGCGAGTACTGGTCGGCACCGGCCGGCGCGTCGGTGTCCCCGTAGCCGCGCATGTCGGGCGCGACCGCCCGGAAGCCCGCCTCCGCCAGCGCCTTCAGTTGGTGGCGCCAGGAATACCAGGATTCCGGGAATCCGTGGCAGAGGAGCACGAGCGGGCCCTCGCCCTGCTCGGCGAGGTGGATGCGAATGCCGTTCGCAGCGACGGTGCGGTGGGTCACTTCGCTCATGGGTCGGGCTCCGGACGGGCGGGGCACACGGCCACGAGCATACGGCCTTTCGGGCGGGCCGGCCCGCGCGACGGGGCCGCGGGTTCCGCAGCCTGCGCCTGCCTAGCTGTCGAGGAACGCGAACGCCCTCACTTCGATGCTTTCGCGCGGCCGCACCGGCGCTGGCGCGCTCCGGTCGTGAAAGGCGCTGTGCGCCGCGAACCGCGCCGGCGATTCGATCTTCGAATCGAAGTTCTTGAAGAGCCACGCCTCATCGGGCTGCATGTCCGGCGCGTAGTACCAGCGTTGCGAAGGTTCATGGCCGAGGTAGTAGATCTCACCGCGTCGCGTCGGGTAGATGAGGTCGACCGGCGCGAGTCCATTGTTGCCGATGCTGCTCGCGTCGCAGATCGCGAGCGGCGCGTCGCGGACGGGACCGCGGATCGGACGCCACAGGTTCACCTGCAGGAATCGTCCGCGCGAAAGTCTCGACGCATCGATCCCGAACTGGTCCTCGAGGCGCCGCACGGCCGATACGGCGGTGTAGTCGGTGTGCGCGTGGAGCACCGGGCGGCCGAGGTTCTTGCGGGTCGCCGAAAGCGGCAACGCAAGCCCCTTGCGGATGTTGTGGTCGAACACGACGACCTCGCGGGCTCCGGTTGCGTCCCGGATGACCGCTTCGGCCTCGGCGTAGTAGACGCGGCTGACCAGTTCATCGTCGTCGAAGTCGGCCACGCAACTCCGGTGGCTGAGAAGGGCGAAGCCGTTCGCATCGAGCGAGAGCGCCTGTGGCGCCGTGCGGATGTTGCGGATCGCGACGCTGTGAGTGTCAAAGGCGACGGTCGCCGCCGGCTGCTCATCGCCCGCCTCGTAGCGGTAGCTGAACGCGCGCACCGGCGCTGACCTCAGAAATCCGATGTCGCCACGCACCGCGTCCGGTGCCGAAGTCCATTTGATTGCGCTGCTCATTGCCGTTCTCCTCCTGAGGTGTCCGATCGCGTCGCAAGCCCACGAAGGAACGGTACCGGCCCGGGCGCGCGCGACGGTCAGGAGGTCTTAGAGGAGGTTCAGGAAAACTGAAGGGTGGTCCGGCGGAACCGGAGCGCCGTTCGCGAGCGCGCGGTCGCGCCGCTCCAGGCAGTACCGGTTACAAAATGGCTGCAGGGAGGCAGCCGTGACGCGTGGGAGCGTCAGGGCTTCGGTCGCAGAGCCGCGACGCCGACGTTGTGATACGCGGTGATCCACCAGTCACTGCCGTCCTTGAGGAGAACGAGCAGGAGCTTCGAGCGTCCCACACCGTCGGCCCCGGCCTGCATGCCCGGCGGCAATGCCGCGAATCCGCGGATCTCGGCATCGACGTCGGCGATCGCGACATCGGGACGCACGAACCAGAGTTTCGCGATCGACAGCTTCGACGTGCTTCCCTTGAAGACCGTCTTGAAGATCGCATCGTGCCGACTCCGAAACGCCTCCCGGCCGAAGTACACCATGCCGAGCACGTTCGTGAATCCGCCATCGCCGGCAAAATGCGCGGCGAAGGCATCGGCGTCGCCCTTGGCCCATGCCGCATCGAGCGAGGCGACGAGCGATTCGATTGCCACCTGATCCGAAGTGCCTTGTGGATCCGCCACGGCGGAACTCCCGAGAAAGATGCCTGCGCTTGTAAGAATTGCGCCGAGTGACGCCCGAACTCGGCTTGCATTGATTTTCAATTGGACGGTCTCCGAACAAGCCCGGCGGCCGCGCGAGGCCGGGATCACTCGCCGGCCCCTGTTTGACTGCGAATTAGGATACGCTATCAATCGGGTCGGCCAACGCTGGGCCGCCCACGATTGCCGTTGCTGACTCCGAATGAGCGGGCAGGGCGGCGCCGTGTGGGCGGGACACCTGGCCAAACCCGTTGATATTCAAAGCGGTTGACGTTCCGTTCATAAGCCGAAACCCGGCGCATTCGCGAACGATCGAGCGCATTTCGGATCCAAATACCGCCCGTTTTCTCAATAGGATCGACGATGACCACCAAACTAGAAACGACGCTGAAGCGCGAAATCGACATCAAGGGCCAGCCGTTCACGCTTGCGATCTCGCCCGTGGGACTGAAACTCACCGCCAAGGGCAAGCGCAACGGACGCGAATTGTCATGGGTCGAGATACTCGGCGACGACGCGGCGGGCGGAGCCACGGATTCAATGCCCGAGGGCTGAGCGACTTCCAGTCGCGCCAAGATGAAGTAGAGCGACGCCGGCCACGCCATCTCGAGTGAGGGGCGTGGCTGTCGTTCCGCTCGCAGCGCTCGATCGAGCGCTCAGCGCCGCCGAATTACCTGACGTCGAGCGGCGCCCCGGCCGCCGATGCGGCGGTCAGTCACTCCCACCAACGACTAGGTTCGCCTTCGCCTCGATACGCTTCCAGGCGCTCGGCGGCAGCTTGTCGTTCGCCACCTGCTCGCTGGCCCGCGCTTTCGAGTTCGCCGCGTCGCGAGGGTCCGGCATCGGGTGTTGCCTGGTTCCGGGCGGGCCGAACATCGACTGCGCCAGTGACTTGCGACGACGAATCGCGAGCGCGCATCCAACGCCGATACGCACGGGGGCAGCACGGGCTGCCGCGTCGCATGGCGAGGTATCAACCGGCGAGTCAGCGCCTGACGGCGTACGGGTCGAGCGTTTCCGCGAGGCTCGTCAGCGACGCGGCAGTCGCATCCGCCGCACGGCGGACGGCCTTGGGAAGGCCCGTCGCCGCGGCGCGCGCGCCTCGCGCGACGACCTTCTTGCCGGCGCGGGTCGCATCATTGGCACCTTGCCTCGCAACCGAGGTGGCGGCGCGAGCCGCGCTGCCCGCGACTTTCTTCGCCGCCTTCGTGACCCGCGCGATGCGCACGCGGCGTGAAGCCGCTGCGGGCTTCTGGCGCGCCGGCGCCTTGGGCTTGCGGCTAGTCACGGCCGCGCGCGCCTTTGCCTTCGTCGTTCGAGTTCGCTTCTTCGTAGCCATGAAATCTCCCGTGCATCTGCTGGTCGAGGTTTTCGCGACATTCCTCCGCTAAGGATCGGGGCGGAGTACGCCCGCGAAAACGGTGGTGGTCGCGCTTGCCCAAAGGATGGCAGGGCCGCAGATGCGTCGCTGCCGCACAAGCTGACGGCCGGCGGTAGGCGAGCACTGACAATCCGTTCGACGTGGGGCCGTGAGCGCGTCGGCGGCGGGCGACCGGGCGCCACTTCACCTCCCGTCCTACATCCGCACGCCGGTCCCGCCTACACCCCTCGAGCGCCCGTTTCGAGAGACTGGTCGCACAAGAGGAGAGGGCGCATGATCACGATTCTTCTGATAGTCCTGTTGCTGATGCTCGTTGGGGCACTGCCATCCTGGCCGCACAGCCGCGGTTGGGGCTACTACCCGAGCAGCGGTCTCGGCATCGTCGTCGTCGTACTCGTCGTGTTGCTGCTGATGGGGCGCATCTGATTCGAAGCCAACGGAACACCGCGTGGTATCGCCGGCAGCCTGGCGGCTTCGTCGCCGGCCTTCTCGGCGCGTTGGTCTTCATCGGTTGTGGCAGCGGGTCGGGTGCACCGCCCGGCCCGACCGGCACTCCGGCCCGGGGCTCCCTGCTCGAGGTACCCCCGCACCTCGTCTCGACGATACCGGCGGAACTGCTGCTGACGGAGCTGAGCGCGCAATCGGGGCAGCAGCTGCTGACGCTCGGCGGGATCCCCGTCTGCGACATCGCCGTCTACCACATCGAGTACGCGACGGTCGGTGGCCGCAATGAGCCGACGAGCGCCTCGAGCGCATTGATGGTGCCGGCGGGCGTCGATCCGCGCTGCCGCGGCGCGAGACCCATTCTCCTTTACGCCCACGGAACGACGACGGACCGCGCGTACAACATCGCGGACTTCCAGGCCAACGGCAACGCCGAGGGACTGCTGCTCGCGGCATTCTTTGCATCGCAGGGTTACATCGTCGTGGCGCCGAACTTCGCCGGCTACGACACATCCTCCTTGCCCTATCACCCGTACCTGGTCGCCGACCAAGAGTCGAAGGACATGGTCGACGGCTTGCACGCCGCGCGTGCGGCGCTGCCACTCGCGGGAGCCCTTGTGACGCGGGACAGAGGCCGCGTCTTCATTACCGGCTATTCGCAGGGCGGCTACGTCACGATGGCGACGCAGCGCGCGCTCGAGGCGCTCGGTGAGCCGGTCGCCGCAGCGGCACCGATGTCGGGACCCTATGCGCTCGCGGCGTTCGTGGATGCGCTCTTTGAGGGCCACGTGAATGCGGACGCGACGGTCACGTCCGCCTTCCTCGTCACGGCGTACCAGCACGCGTACGGCAACATCTACGCGACGTCGGCCGATGTGTTCGAGCCGTCGTACGCGACCGGCATCGACTCGTTATTGCCGACGACCATCGCGCGCAGCGAGCTCTACGCGACCGGCAAGCTGCCGGCGGCGGCGCTTTTCAGCGCGACACCGCCGACCCCGGCCTACGCCACGATGACTCCCGCCACGTCGCCTTTAGTCCTCGCGCCGACGTTCGCGCTCGGCTTCGGCTCGGGCAACCTCATCACCAATGACTACCGGCTCAGCTACCTCACGGACGCGACGCAACATCCGGATGGGGGCTTTCCGCTCATCACCTCCGCGCTTCCGGCGGATGCTCCGACGCTGGCGCTGCGGCAGGCACTCAAGATCAATGACCTCAGGGACTTCGCCCCGACCGCGCCGGTGCTCCTGTGTGGCGGCGACGAGGATCCGACCGTCTTCTTCATGAATACGCAGCTGATGCAGCAGTACTGGGTGAGCCAGGCATCGCCGACCGGGCCGATCTCCATCCTGAACCTCGAAGGCCCGGGGAGCGCTACTGGTTACGGCTCCCTCGAGACCGGCTTTGCCGCGGCGAAAGCGCTGGTCGCGGTTGGCGCGATCGCGAGCGGGGCGACCGATGGCGGCGCTGCGGCCGTCGCCGCTGCCTATCACACGCAGCTCGTCGCACCGTTCTGCCTCGCGGCGGTCGTCTCGTTCTTTTCCGCGCTGCAGTGAGTCAGACCGAGCGCTGCGCGCCCGGCGCTCGAGGAGCGCCGGGGCGACCGATGCCAGCGGCGGGCGTGGCTCTCGCCCGTCTCGCCAGCCGATTCTGACGGCGGCATCCGTCCGGCGCCGACGGCCAACCCAGGTCCATCGTGCAAGACTGATTCCCAGCCTTGGTGAGCCCTACCTGACTGGAAGCCATGGCGACGCGCCCGCCCATGTACGCGACATCGGCGGGCGCGCTTGTCTTTGAAGCGCCCGGCTGCGGGGCGTCAGGCGCCGAGGACGATATCCGGTACGCCAAATTCGGCGAGGCGCGGTTCAATCCCGAGTCCCGGCTTGTCATTGACGGCCATGCGCCCGGCGTTACGAACGGGCGCTCCCGCGGCGATGGATCGGGTCACGTACGAATTGAAGTCCGTCGATGCGAAATGGAAGTCCGGGGCGGTCGTCTGCGCGAGGTGGGCAATCGCGGCGGTCACGATGTCGCCACCCCAGCTGTCCTCGATCGTCATGGCGATGCCGGTCGCCGAGCACAGGTCGCGGATCTGCCGGGCGCGCGTGAGGCCGCCCACCCGCGAGATCTTGAGATTGATGACGTCCGCGGCGCCATCGGCGAGCAGCCGCAGCAGGACGTGTACGTCCGTCACGACCTCATCGAGCACGAACGGCAGCGACGTCCGCCTGCGAATCGACAGGCACTCCTCGTAGGTCGCGCACGGCTGCTCGATGTAGACATCGACGTCGCGCACGGCATTCACCACGCGCGTCGCCTCGTGCAGCGTCCAGCCCGTGTTCGCATCCGCGATCAGCACCTCGCCCGTGCGCATCTCGCCGGCGACGGCGCGGATGCGCTCGATGTCCTCGTCCGCCGATCCGCCCACCTTGAGCTGGAACTTCCGGTACCCGAGATCGCGGTAGCCGGCGACGCTCTTGGCCATGTCAGCCGCGCCTTTCTGCGCGATCGCCCGGTAGAGCACGACGTCGGGCGCCTCGACTCCGCCGAGGAGCGTATGCACCGGCACACCCGTCGCCTTGCCGAGCAGGTCCCAACAGGCCATGTCGAGGGCGGACTTCACATACGGGTGGCCGCGCAGGAGCCGGTCCATCGTGGCGTTGACCACATCGAGCTTCAGGGGATCGGCTCCAATGAGTCCCGGCCCGACCTGGCGAAGGCCAGCGCGGACGCCGGCGGCGTAGGCGGGGAGGTACGCGGGTCCGAGCGGGCAGCATTCGCCGTAGCCCACGAGGCCGCTGTCGGTGCGGATCTCGACCACCGTCGAATCGAAGGTCTCGACGAAGTTGTTGTTGGACCAGGTGTAGCGCCCTTCGAGGAGCGGCAGCTCGACCTTCCAGGCCGAAATTCGCGCGATCTTCATTCGGATACCTCGGGCTCGCCCAACCTTGATATCGTATATCGACTTGCAAGCCGGCGGTTGACCGGAGCGGCGCTGGCCGGGGAACAGGGAGGATTTTCGCCATGTGGCGGACCATCATTGGCCTGCTCGTCGTGGTCGCGGCCATCGTGGCCGTGACGCACTGGCCACCTGCGAGGGATTACGTCTACGGCCACGTCGACAACAATGTCGGCTTCCTCTACTCGCGCGGGCTCGGCGTCCACCAGGACGCCGCGGAGGCGGTCAGGTGGTGGGAAGCGGCCTCGAGCCACGGCAGCGCCGCGGGTGAGCTCAACTTAGGCTATGCGCTCCAGAGCGGCATCGGCGTTGCGACCAACGAGCCGAAGGCGGCGAAGCTCTACGAGAAGGCGGCGCTGCAGGGCGTTGCGGAAGCCGCCAACAATCTCGGCTCGCTCTACACGAACCCGGCGCACGGCAAACCGAATCTCGTGCTCGCGCGCGCGTGGTTCAAGCGGGCGCTCCACGACGGGAACCGCGAGCTCGCCTCGACGATTAGCGAGAACCTGCACACGATCGAGGACGACATGACGCCCGCGCAGATCGCCTTGAGCGATTCGGCGCTCGCGAACCTGCACCCGTAGCCGTCCCGACGTCGGCGACGGCCTGCATGCGGTAGTCTTGGGTTCAGACGAAGGCGCACCGACCGGATGGGGCAGGGCTCGAGCCGGTCGTACCGATGTGGCAGCCGATACACCGAAGAATAATCCTGGGAGACACGCGATGCGCTCGAAACACGCTCTTGGCCCTCGGACAGACTCTCCGGCCCGCGGGGTCCTCCGCTGCTTGGCCGCGGCCGTCCTCTCGATCGCTTTCGCATCGCAAGCGGCGCCTCCCAAGCCTTCCACGTTGACCGCAACGGACGTGCTCGCGCAGTCGGCTCCGTCGGACTGGCAGCCGGTTGATCCGGAGAACACGCTCTACCTCGAGCTCGAGTCGGGACGCGTGGTCTTCGAGCTCGCCCCCGAGTTCGCACCGAAGCATGTCGCGAACCTGAAGGCGCTCGTTCGGGAGAAGTACTTCGATGGCCTCGCCATCGTGCGCGCAGCCGAGGACTACGTCGTCGAATGGGAAGACTCCGACGGCAAGCGCCCGGTGAAGACGGCGGCAACGACGCTACCTCCGGAATTCACGAGCGCCTCGAGCGCCGGCCAGCCATTCGTACGGCTCCCGGACGGGGATATCTACGCTCCCGAGGTCGGCTTCTCGGGTGATTTCCCCGTCGCCCGCGATCCGAAGACGCACCAGCGCTGGCTCGCGCATTGCTATGGAATGCTCGGACTCGGTCGGGACAACGATCCAACCAGCGGCTTCGGCAGTTCGCCGTTCGTGGTGATCGGGCATACCCGGAACCTCGACCGGAACGACACGCTCATCGGCCGCGTCGTGCAGGGGATGGAACTCCTGTCGACACTGCCGCGCGGTCACGGCCCGCTCGGCTTCTACGAGAAGCTCGAGCAGCACGTGCCGATCAAGGCGATGCGGGTCGCCGCCGATGTGCCGGCGGCGGAGCGAAGCGAGGTCGAGGTGCTGCGCACCGACACCGCGACGTTCCAGGCGTATGTCGAGGCGCGGCGCTCGCCGCCGCTCGGGTGGTATGTGCAGCCCGCCGGCAAGATCGACGTTTGCACCGTGCGCATGGCATCACGGCCGCGCGCGGCGGCACCGGCAAAATAGTTCGCCCATCTCCGGGGGGCCGATGCGTGCCGAGGTGATCCGGGTCGTCAAAGCGTATCTCGAGGCCGTTGAGGACAACGACCTCGAGGCGCTGCCGCTGCATCCGGACGTCGTATTCGAGAGCCCGCTGAATTCGATCCGCGGCATCGACGCGTTTCGCGAGGCCATCGCGAAATTCGCTCCGATCCTGAAGAGTGTCGAGATCGAGCACCTGACGGCGGACGACGAGGGCTGCGCCGCCGTGCTCAACCTCGACACCGTCTTCGGCGTCGTTCCATTCCTTGAGTACTTCCGCGTCAAGGACGGCCAGATCGTGTCGGTCAGGGCGTACTACGACCCGCGCCCGATGCTCGAGAGAAAGGCCATCTAGCTTCGCCAGTAGGGCGGCCGGAGGCGGACATCTGTATCCAGCCAGAACCGGACATCTCTACTTAGCCCCTATATCTGTTATTTAACATAACATTTATTATGCGTAGAAGTTATATAAATCAATGATTTATAACAATATATTTTCGTCCACTGGACGCCCAACGCGCCTCACCGGTCGGCGCGCCTAGGAAACATTCTCCGCATGACTGGATGACCGAACGCACGCCCGTGCAGCAACGCCAGCGTCGCGTGCAATCCGGCTACGACGAGCAGCGTATTGGCGAGCCACGCGTGGACATCCTCGACTTGCTCTCGCAAGTCGTTCGCGCCCGGCGCCAGCGACGGGATCTTGAACAAGCCGATGATCGTGTCACCCCGGATCCACGTGTTAGCAACACCTACGGCGACGGTCGCCACCAAAAGCGCATAGAGCGCCAGGTGGCCACCGGTCTGTATCACTCGCAGCGCTCCCGCACTTGCCGCCGGAAGGCGGCGTCCGAAGCGGATTCGCCACACGATGCGCGCGACGAGAACGGCTGCCAATGCCGCGCCGAGCAGGATGTGGGCCGAACGAGCCGATATCCGCGGAGTGCCCTTCGGAAAGTAGTCGATGGTCTGGCCGATGCACCACAGCACGGCGACGCACGCCGCCGTCGCCCAGTGATAGGCGATCGTTGCCCCGTCGTAGGCGGGTTCGTGGGCCGCCTGAACGGAGCTTGAAGATCCTTTCACGGGAGACGACTGCCCCTGCGGCAATTCGAATTCGTCGGTTGAGGGGGACTTCGGCATGACCTGTATCTCGCAGCCGTCGATTCGACGGACGTGTTCAATCGAGTAACGCCCACTCGACGGCGGCCACGAATCCAGCTTTCGCAACTGGCTGTCGTCGATGCCGCGGCGGGTGTGACGCAATCGCTTTTGGCGGCCTTGGCGTCGCGCTGTTCGATTGTACGACACTGGGGTGGCGGCACCCTACCACTCCGAAGCCGGACGGCAGCCGCGCTCAACTCCCGCTGACGTGACGGACCCGGCCGACGGCCGCTGCCGGGCTGCGCCGACTACCACGCCGTGGGGCGCGACCTATTATTCGCGTGTCGGCGTTGACGCCCGGGCGTGGTGACGCCAGCTCGTCCGATTGCTATCAATCGGCGCAACAATTTCCGCAAGGAGACGAAACGATGGTAACGAAGACTCCAAACCAGCCGATGGTCCTCGCCAAGAAGGTCATCGGTACGAAGGTCACGAACGTCACCGGCGACGATATCGGCAAGATCGAGGACGTCGTGCTGGACAAGAACTCAAACAGCATCATGTTCGCGGTGGTCAGATTCGACGGCTTCCTCGGTATCAACGAAAAGTTCCATCCCGTCCCGTGGTCGTCTCTCAACTACGACAAACGCCTTCATTCTTACGTGGTCCCATACACGAAGGAGCAATTGCGGGAGGCACCTGTCGGCACGATCGATGAGCTGACCGGCGACCGCGGTGCCAGCTTCAGGGAGCGAAGCTACGAGCACTACCAAGTGCCGCGCTCTTGGGGCGCCTGATCGGCGCGCCCCGGCGCGACTCGCTGCGACCCGGCCCGGTCCGGGTCGGTGGATCCCTACGAGCGCTTCGGCGCTGCGCTGCTACGGGGCCGGCGCCGATGCTCGTAGGGTCAACACTGTCCCGGCACCCAGTCGCCAGCGACTAGATGTCAGACTCATCTGCGAGGGATTTCTGATGCTGAATTCAGCACACGGGGACGTGCAGGAGTGGAGACTGATCGTGCTTGAGCTGTTCCGCGCGCAGGAAGCATACCTCCGCGCGATGAAAGGAAAAGCCGGCTCCGAGACGATCGAGCGGACGTGGGATCGGCTTCAGGAGGCATCGCGTCGCCGCGACGACTTCCTCGGCGGTTGCACCGCGCACGGGCACGATAAGCTGCCGAAGCGCGCCTGACGGCTCATTCGACTACCGGCAATCGCCGAGCGGGTCCAAGCCGCTAGAATTCTCGCCGCTCGCCGAACCCCTGCGGAGTGACGTCGTCCCGGTTGCCGGGGCATGCGGAGACGGTATCATGCCGGCCGCCCCGCCGGCCCGAGCGCGCGGGTTCGCCGCTCGCACTCAGCCCTCACGCTTGCGCGCCGGAGCACGAGCACCGACTACGCACAGGCGCTGCCAGCCATCCCGATGCCCCGACGATCTCCCAAAGCGCGCAACGCCCGAAAGCCGACCAAGAAGCGCGGCCGCCGCAGCCGTCTGGCCAAGTTCTGGCCGAACGCGACGACAAGACGGCGCGTGTGGCGAGCCTTCAGCCGCGCATCGACGCCGGCGAAGGTCATGGTCACGCTCGCGGTTCTCGCTGTGCTGTGGCTCGGCTCGAACTGGATTTACCAGGTCACTCGCAAGCCCTCGGAGCTCTTCTTCCCCGTCAGCGGCGTCCTCTACAAGTCACCGACGGAGACCTGGCACCAATACGGCCCGCTCTTTCGAAAGTATTCGACGAGCGTGATATCGGCCGAGTTCCTCGCCGCCATCGCGCAGGTCGAGGGATCCGGCAACCCGATCGTGCGAACGTACTGGCGCTTTTCGTGGGGCTCGCCGCTCTTCGAGATGTACCGACCCGCCTCAAGCGCGGTCGGGATGTACCAGATCACGGACGGAACGTTCGCCGAGGCGCGCCGCTACTGCATCCGGGCGCATACGGTCATCATGGATGGCCCGTGGGACGCCTGGCGCTCGTGCTGGTTCAATGGTCTCTACGCACGAGTGATCCCCTCGCACGCGGTCGAACTCGCCGCGGCCTACCTCGACCGACGGGCGACCGCGATACTCGAGCGTAATCGGCACCAGGGCGCGACGGCCATGCAGAAGCAGAATCTCGCGGCGCTGGTTCACCTGTGCGGTGCGGGCGCCGGGAACGAGTACGCTCGTCGCGACTTCCGCTTGCTGGAGGGACAGCGTTGTGGCGATCACCTCGCGAGTGCCTACATCGCGCGCGTCGGCGCAATGGCGCGCGAGTTCGCGCGGATGGAGGCCGGAAGTCCATCGTCGTAGGCCGGTCAGGGCGCCGCGTCGCCTGAACGGCCGAACCCTCGGCTCACGCGTTCGCGCCATCGCCGGGGAGCCGTGTCCCCTGGTGGAAGACGATCTGCCAGCGGCTTTCGCGTCGACACCACAGCGAGCTTCGCAGCGACGGCGGCCGCCAACCGGGCCCCGCCGCGGTCCGCGCGATGTAGGTCGCGAGGATCACGTTCGTCGCGATCCGCTCGACCCGAAAGCCCTCGAGATGCAGCTCCGCGACGCCGCCCCGGCCGATCGCCTCGAGGACGGTCTCGGAATCAAACACCCGGCCGCCACTGCCGAACTCGCGGAATTCCGGCGCGAATATCGTCGACAGCTCGTAGCGATCCGCGGTGGGTCCGGGATTCGCGAGCCGTTCCTCGAGCGCGCGGATTTCGTGCTGGGTTGAGCGTTTGAGAGCCATCCTGCGTCCCCCCACTTAGCGTGAGGCACCTCTCCCGGCGTACCCGGACGGCCACGCTCGCGCGGATTTGAGTTCCTGCGCGCCCGGGTGGCATTGGATCTGCGGCGCTGCGCCATCAAGGCGCGCCGCCTCAAACCGGATGGTGATTGGTGCCCGTCTTCGTTCGTTCTTCAGTCGCCAAGGCAACTTACGCCGTGTTTGCGGCCATCCGCAAGCGCGGGGGTGCGCTAAGCTCGCGCGGCGCCCTCGGAGGCCGGAGAGCCCAATCCATGACCGCAACCTCAAACCCCCTGCGCCTCTACGAACTCGTCCTCGCCAGTGGCCGCTCGGCGAGCCCCTACGTCTGGCGGACCCGGTTCGCACTGGCCCAGAAGGGACTCCCCTACGAGTCCGTGCCGCTCGGCTTCACCGAGATCCCGGCGGTGCTGGGGGGTCGCTTCAAGACCGTACCCATCCTCGAGCACGGCGCCACGAGCCTGTCGGAGAGCTGGGACATTGCCGAGTACCTCGAGCGCGCGTTCCCCGGCACGCCGCCCCTCTTCTCGGGACCCGGCGAGCTCGCAACCGTCCGGCTGTTCGATTCGTGGTTCTCGGTCGAGGTGATGCGAAGGATGGCGACGGTGTACCTACTCGATGTCCACAACGCCGCCCGGGCCGTGGACCAGCCGTACTTCCGCAAGAGCCGCGAGGCGCGCCCCAACGTGGCCTCGCTCGAGGCGTTCACGGCGGATCGCGAATCGCGGCTGCCGGCGCTGCGCGAAGCGCTGACTCCGTTGCGCCTGCACCTCGCGCGCTTCCCGTTCCTCGGCGGGCACGCGCCCAACTACGCCGACTACATCGCGCTCGGCGCTTTCCAGTGGGCCGGCAGCGTCGGAACCGTGCCGCCGCTCGCGAAGGACGATGAGGTGCTGCGCGGCTGGCTCGACCGCGGCTTTGACCTCTTCGGCGGTGTCGGCCGAGTGGCCGGGCTGCGCCCGCTATTCGAGTCGTAGCGAGCTCGGCGAGGGTCCGCGGTTACGCCGCGCGGGCGGCGAAGGTGGGCGCCGGGAAGTTCCGCGCCTCACCAACGACCCACTTGCGGAACGCATCGACCTTGTCGAGTCTGAGCGCCGCCTGCGGGCAGACGAAGTAGTACGAGCGCGAGAACTTGAGGGCGCGCTCGCTCGCGAGCGCGAGCCGGCCTTCCCTGACCTCGCCGGCAATCAGGCTCCAGCGCGCGAGCGCGAGCCCCTGCCCCGCCTCGGTCGCGCGGATGATCGCGAGCGAGTCGTCGAAGGCGATGCCGCCGGCCGGCCAGCGCTCCGTCTCGCCGGTTTCGAACAACCACGCGCTCCAGGGCTCGGAGGTGCTGTGCATGAGCCGGTAACGCTCGAGGTCCTTCGCGTCGTTCACGGGCCCGTGTTTCTTGAGAAGCGTCGGCTTGCAGACCGGGATCAGCCACTCGTCGAACAGCTTCTCGATGTGCAGCTGCGGCCAGGCGCCCGCGCCGAAGCGAAGTCCGGCGTGCACGCCGCTCCTGACGAAATCGATGACCTCGGGCGAGGTGTCGATCTGCAGGTCCACGCGGGGATGCAGCCGGCTGAATTCCGGCAGGCGCGGCATGACCCACTGCGACAGGAAGGACGAGAGCGTCGTGATGCGCAGCGGCCCCGCACCCCGATCCGCGCGCGCCCCGTCGAGCGCCCGCTCGAGCTCGCCGAGCCCCTGGCGAATCTTCGGCAAGAGCCCCGCCCCCTCGGCGGTCAGCGCGACCTGCCGCCCGTCGCGCCGAAAGAGCGCGACGCGAAGGTATTCCTCGAGCGACTGGATCTGCATGCTGACCGCGCTCGTGGTCACGCCGAGTGCAGCCGCCGCGCGCGTGAAGCTCAGGTGGTCGGCGACCGCCACGAACACCCGCAGGCTCCCGAGCGGGAGCCTGCGGATCGCGGCCGGCGCGGTCGCGGAGGACTTCTGTCGGCGGTGCGCGTCCGGGGACGCGGCGGTTGGTCGCTTCTTCATCACACCTCCGGCATCGGCGTCTCAGGCGTTCAGGGTCCAGGCCGGCGCGGCGGGTCGCGCCTCGTCGAGGACCTCAACGTACTTCGTGCTGATCGCCACGGAGTGCACGGGCGCCCCGATCACGGCGGGCGTAACCGCCACCAGCAGGACCGCAGACGACACCAGCGTCGCCGCAGCGATTTCGGCCAGTCGCAGGCAAGTGAATTTCATGACGGTGCTCCTTTTCATCCTGGTTCTCGGACCGCCGGGTGGCTACCGGGAGTATCTCCGGTACCGCCCACAGCGGGAATGGAACTGAGGATGCGCGCTGGCACCGGGCGCACGAATCGAAGGCGTTAAAGGTGGTTAAGAATAACTGAATCGAGATTGGGCGCGTAGCGCGCCCGGGACGCCGCCGCAGGCGCCCTCCGAGCGGCCGGCGACTGGGAAAAGCCCGGGTCGGCGCGCCTCGCCGACGGCCTACTTGGCGCAAGCGCACTTCCCGAGCACCTCGAACTGCTCCTGGGCGAATGCGGCGCGCTGCTGGAAGTTCATCTTCTCCGACATCGCCTCGAGTTCCTGCCGCTTGCCCTGCATGTCGAGCACCATCATGCGGTAGTGATCGGTCGACAGCGTTCCCTTCGCCGTGCGCGCGCCGCACTCGCACGCTGGCTTCGTGGCCTGCGTCGTGAGGCACGCCTGCACGAATTCCGCCTCGCCGGGACCCGAACCGCCTGCGTCCAGGGATCCGGCGAGGATGGCGCTCACGAGCACGATGCGGATCCGGGCAAGCTGGTTCATCGTAGTATTCCTGGTGGCAGTCGGCACTCGCTCGCACAGGACCCGGCGCGCTCGGGAATTCGCTCTTCCTCGCCGCTTGTCGGGTCGAGGCCTTCGTCCGCTACGCGGCGGCCTTGAGGCTTCGCAATGCCTGCCAGGCGAGATGGGCACTTCCGATGAGCGCGAGCCAGCCGCCGAAGCCGATCGAAATTGCGGAGCGCATCTGGGAGGCGGCTTCGCCGGCCCTCTGCGATGACATCTTGGAGTAGGCGATGATCGCGGCCAGCAGCATGAGCACGAGTGGCGCCGCGAGCCCGAAGGACGCGCGACGGTCCTTCCAGACGTGTGGCAGGAACACGGCGAGCAGCGACAGGAAGCAGAGGAAGCCGTAGAAGCCCGCGCTGCCGCCGGCGAACGCCTCGAGCGTCTCGAAGCCACTCGCGTTGATGAGCCTGAGCCCCTGGTAGAACGTCACGGAGTTCTTGCCGAGGCGAGCGTCGCCTGCCCCGCCCCGGCGGCGAGCACCGGCGCCCTCGCCGGCGAGGGCTTCGTCGATGCGGCCTTCACCGAATCCAAGCTTCGCTCGCTGCTCGCTCTGCCGCACGGCTTCTCCGTACTCCACGTGGGCACGCACTTCAGGCTGCGACCCGGGAATGCGGTCCGGTCATTCCTCCTGCTCGGCGATGGCGCACGCCTGACGCTCGATTCGATCGGCGGCCTCGACTTCACCGGCATCAACGTCGTGACGCCTTCCGCCTGCGAGACGGGCATGGGTGGCGCGTACACGGACGATGGTCGCGAGGTCGAGGGCCTGAGCGCGCTGGTGCAGCGACGGGGTGCGGGACACGTGATCTCGAGCCTCTGGCAGGTCGAGGACGGAAGCACCGCGCGACTGATGCGCACGCTCTACACCTCCTTCCGTACCTCGCACGGCGATGCCGCCGCGAGCCTGCAGGCGGCGCAGCGTGCGGTTCGATCGGCGCAGGGCCCCCACGGCGAATCCTTCGCGAACCCCTACTACTGGGCCGGTTTCACGCTGTCGGGTAGCCGCCCGTGACGCCACGCCGACCGACCCAGCATCGACTGGCAGGAAGCTAGCGCCCCGCCACGGCGCGGGCGAGCGCCGCGCGTGCCAGCAGCCGTGTGGAGTCGAGCGTCGGAAGAGCCGAGTTCGCATCGCTCACGATGAGCGGGATCTCGGTGCAGCCGAGCACGACCGCATCGCAGCCCTGGTCCTTGAGCCGCCCGATCACCGCCTGGTGGTAGGCGACCGCCTCGGGCCTGAAAACTCCCGCCACGAGCTCATCCATGATGATCCGGCTGATCGCATCGCGGTCCTTTGGCTCCGGCCGCACGAACTCGAGCCCGTGCGGCCCGAGCTTCCCCGGATAGACGTCGCTGTCGATGAGCCAGCGGGTCCCGAGGATGCCGATCCGGCGAAAGCGGCGCCTCGCAGCCTCGGCCGCCACGACCTCGGCAATGTGCAGCCACGGCAGCGGCGAGCGCGCCTCGATCGCGGGCAGCGCCTGGTGGATCGTGTTGTCGGGACAGATCAGGAACGCCGCACCGCTCGCCGAGAGCTTCTGCGCGGAGGCGAGCATGAGCGCGCCGACGCCGGGCCAGTCGTCCCGATCGAGGCAGCGCACGTAGTCGCCGAGCGAGTGCGCGTGTAGCGACACCTCCGGGTGGCCGTGCGGCCCAAGAAGCGCCGGGCCCTCGGTGCAGATCGTGCGGAAGCAGAGCGCGGCTCCTTCGGCCGAGCAGGCGACGATGCCGATGTGAAGCGGATCCAAGCCAATCTCCCGCGTGGGTTCGCATTCCAGAGTCCCAAGTCTGCACCGGGGACGGTCCTTTGGCATCTGGCGGGCGGTCGCCTGCCGCCGGACCCGCCGAGGCTCGCCATCGGGCGCTCATGCTCGGCAACGACACATATGTATATAAGAGTGTCGAGCCGCCCGGGAACGCCCGCCAGGAGGCCAAGTCCGTCGCCGAAGTCCTCAAGAGCATT
This sequence comes from Pseudomonadota bacterium, assembly GCA_025356075.1. Classification (GTDB taxonomy): domain Bacteria; phylum Pseudomonadota; class Gammaproteobacteria; order Steroidobacterales; family Steroidobacteraceae; genus CAIKZZ01. Next base: position 38,209 of record JANXUT010000025.1, read on the forward strand.
GGCTTCGACGGGACGCTGCAACAGGTCGCCGCGCCGGCACTGGCGCGCCCGCGCTTGCGGGGCCGCGACCGCGCGCTCATCCTGTCCCGATGGGGACTGATCCGCGATCCGGGAGACTGCGAGCAACGCCGTGGGCGGGCGTGGCCGGAGCCGCGTGCCTACTCCTTGCCAGCCTGGTCGCACGCGCCGGCGATGCCCCCGCGACCGCGCGGCTCTATGACGTGCATGGCGCGAAGCTCTACGTCGAGCGCTTTGGCCACGGCCCGCCGATCGTGTTCCTGCACGGCGGCATGACATTCTTCGGCAACACCTTCGAGAAGCAGCGCGACGCCTTCAGCCGCGACCACACCGTCATCGGCATCGACCAGCGCGGCCACGGGCACAGCCCCGACGGGCCGTGGCAGCTCCGCTACCAGCTGATGGCCGACGACACGGCCGCGGTGATCACCGCGCTCGGACTCGGACCCGCCGATGTCGTCGGGCTCAGCGACGGCGCGAACATCGCCCTCCTCCTCGCCCGCGATCACCCCGAGCTCGTGCGGCGCGTGGTCGCCTCCGGCGCGAACCTGCGCTCGGGCGTCCCGGCCGATGAGCAGGAACGGCGCAGCCACTGGACCGACGAGCAGTGGGCGACCAAGGTCGCCAAGGCCGCCGACGGGCTGCCGCCGTGGATCCGGGCCGACTACGGCCGCGTGAGCCCGGATGGCGCCGATCACTACCTCGCGATACTCGGCAAGTGCTACCGGATGTGGTCGCAGGGTGAGGTCATTGCCCCGTCCGACCTCAAGCGGATCGAGGCGCCGGTACTCGTCATGGCGGGGGATCACGACTTCGCCTCGATCGAGGAGAACGCGGAGATCTACCGCGGGCTCGCGCACGGGGCGCTCCTGATCCTGCCCGCGACCCACCACGGTACGTTCGGCGAGCGATCGGAGCTCGTCAACCTCGCGGTCCGGGAGTTCCTCGAGGCGCCGGTACCGACGGCAACCGCGCGCTAAGGCGGCCGCAGCCGGCTCGTCTCAGGCGCCGAGCGCGCTGTCGACGAGCTTCTGCCCGTCGTCGAGCACGAGCTTCAGGTGCTCCTCGCCCTTGAAGCTCTCCGCGTACAGCTTGTAGATCGCCTCGGTTCCCGACGGGCGCGCGGCGAACCAGCCGCTCGCAGCGACCACCTTGATGCCGCCGATCGCGGCCCCGTTACCGGGCGCACGCTCCACGATCGAGGCGATCGACTCGCCGGCGAGTTGCGTTCCGGTGACTTCCCTGGCCGTAAGCTTGGCGAGCCGGGCCCGCTGCTCGGCGTTGGCCGGCGCATCGCGCCGGTCGGTCGAGGGCGCACCGAGCACTTCGGTGAGCGCCCTGTAGCACTCGCCCGGATCCCGACCCGATCGCGCGGTGACCTCCGCTGCGAGGAGCGCGGCGACGATGCCGTCCTTGTCGGTCGTCCACACCGTGCCGTCGCGGCGCAGGAAAGTGGCGCCGGCGCTCTCCTCGCCCCCGAAGCCGAGGGAGCCGTCGAGGAGGCCGTCGACGAACCACTTGAACCCGACCGGGACCTCGTAGAGCCGCCGCCCAAGGCTCTTCGCGAGCCGGTCGATGAGCGCGCTGCTGACGACCGTCTTCCCAACCGCCGCATCGGCGCGCCACGCCGGCCGGTTGCGGAACAGATGATCGATCGAGACGCTGAGGAAGTGATTCGCCGGCATGAGCCCGACGCTCGGCGCCACGATGCCGTGCCGGTCGTGGTCGGTATCGCAGCCAAAGGCGACGTCGTAGCGGTCCTTCAGCGCGATCAGCCGCTGCATCGCCCAGCGCGACGACGGATCCATGCGGATGCGCCCGTCCCAGTCGACCGTCATGAACAGGAACGTGGGATCGACCTGCTCGCTGACGACCGTGAGATCGAGGCGGTAGTGCTCGGCGATGCGTGCCCAATAGTGCACGCCAGCGCCGCCGAGCGGATCGACGCCCATGCGGATGCCGGCGGCGCGGACCGACTCGAGGTCGACGACGTGGCCAAGGTCGGCGACGTAGTCGGTCATGTAGTCACGCTCGCGCGTGGTCGCGGCCCGCCGCGCCTGCCCGAACGGGACTCGCCTGACTCCCGCGAGTCCCGCCTCGATGAGCGCATTGGCGCGCGCCTCGATGCCGCCGGTCACGTTCGAATCCGCCGGACCCCCGTTTGGCGGGTTGTACTTGAAGCCGCCGTTGTCGGGGGGGTTGTGCGAGGGCGTGACGACGATGCCGTCGGCGAGCGCGCTGCTACGACCCTTGTTCCAGCCGAGGATCGCGTGCGATATGACGGGCGTCGGCGTGAACTCGCCGCCCGCTGAAACCACGGTCTCGACGCCATTGGCGGCGAGCACCTCAAGCGCGCTCTCGAACGCGGGCTGCGACAGGGCATGCGTGTCGATGCCGATGAACAGCGGCCCCGTGATCCCGGCGCCCGCGCGGTACTCGCAGATCGCCTGGGTGATCGCGAGCACGTGCCACTCGTTGAAGCTGCGCTCAAGCGAGGTGCCGCGGTGGCCGGAGGTTCCGAACGTGACCCGCTCGGCGCGCACGGTCGGGTCCGGCCGCTCGGACGCGTAGGCCGCGAGCAGCCGCGGGATGTCCGTCAGCACCGAGGCGGGCGCAGGCTTGCCCGCGAGCGGGCTCACGCGGCTCTCGCCGGGCGCAGCCGCCGCGGTGCTCATCAGGATGCACCACGCCGCGCGCGATAGCGGCGGATGAGCGCGTTGCTCGAGCTGTCGTGCGTGAGCGCGGGTGCCTCGACGCTCGCAAGCTCCGCGGCGGTGCGGGTCGCGAGCGCCTTGCCGAGCTCGACCCCCCACTGGTCGAACGAGTCGATGTTCCAGATGACGCCCTGCACGAACACGCTGTGCTCGTAGAGCGCGACGAGCGCGCCGAGCGTGTGCGGGCTGAGTTCATCGGCGAGGAGCGTGTTGCTCGGCCGGTTGCCCTCGAACGAGCGGTGCGGCACGAGCGCCGCGGTCGCGCCTTCGGCTGCGACCTCGGCCGGCGTCTTGCCGAACGCAAGCGCCTCGCTCTGCGCGAACAGGTTCGCCATCAAGAGGTCGTGCTGCACGCCGAGCGGGTTGAGCGGCCGGCAGATGCCGATGAAGTCGCACGGGATCAGGTGCGTGCCCTGGTGGATCAACTGGTAGAACGAGTGCTGCCCGTTCGTCCCGGGCTCGCCCCAGTACACCGGTCCCGTCGCGTAGTCGACCCGCGCCCCCTCGAGCGTGACGTGCTTGCCGTTGCTCTCCATCGTCAGCTGCTGCAGGTAGGCCGGGAAGCGCGTCAGGTACTGCGCGTAGGGCAGCACCGCGACCGTCGGGGCACCCAGGAAATTGCCGTTCCAGATCGCCAGCAACGCCATCAGCTGCGGCAGGTTCCGCTCCGGCGGCGCCGTCCTGAAGTGCGAGTCCATCGCGTGGAAGCCCGCCAGCATCTCGTGGAAGCGGTCGGGTCCGATCGCCAGCATCGTCGAGAGCCCGATCGCCGAGTCCATCGAGTAGCGCCCCCCCACCCAGTCCCAGAACCCGAACATGTTGGCGGGATCGATGCCGAACTTCTGCACCGCCTCGGTGTTGGTCGAGACCGCGACGAAGTGCCGGGCGATCGCGGCAGGCTGGACGAGCGCGCCCAGGCACCAGTCGCGCGCCGCGTGCGCGTTCGCGAGCGTCTCGAGCGTCGTGAACGTCTTCGAGGAAATGACGAACAGCGTCTCGGCGGGGTCGCGGCCGTTCAGCGCCTCGAGGAGGTGCGTGCCGTCGACGTTGGAGACGAAGCTGAAGGAAAGCTCGCGCTGGCTGTAGAACTTGAGCGCCTCGAAGGCCATGACGGGACCCAGGTCCGAGCCGCCGATGCCGATGTTGACGATGTGGCGGATGCGCCGGCCCGTATGGCCGGTCCACTCGCCCGAGCGTACGCGCTCCGCGAAGTTCGCCATCCGGTCGAGCACTTCGTGGACGTCGCGGATGACATCGCGGCCGTCGACCTCAAGCTTCGCGCGGCGCGGCGCCCTGAGGGCCGTGTGCAGCACGGCGCGGCCCTCGGTCACGTTGATCCGATCACCGCGGAACATCGCGGCGGTACGCTCAGGCACCCCGGCGGCCGCGGCGAGCGCGCGCAAAAGGCCAAGCGTCTCGCCCGTCACCCGCTGCTTCGAGTAATCGAGGTACCAGCCCGCCGCCTCGAGCGTCATCCGCTCGCCGCGCCCGGGATCGGCGGCGAAGAGGCCGCGAAGGCTCTGCCCGGCCGCGGCGTCGCGATGCCGCTCGAGCGCGCGCCATTCGGGGCGCGTGCGCAGCGCCGGCGTGTCCGTCGAGTGGCTCACAGTGCCACCGCGGCCGCGCGGGCGAGGAGCGCACCCTTGCTGGCGATCTTCGCGAGGAGGTCGTCCCAGGATTTCACGAACGCCGCCGCGCCGTCGCGCTGCAGCGTCGTGCCGAGTGCATCGACGTCGATGCCTGCCGCCGCGAAGCGCGCGAGCACGACCCCCGATTCGCCGCCATCGGCAGCGAGGCTGCCCTTCAGGCTGCCGTGGTCGGCGAAGGCGAGCAGCGTCTTCTCCGGCAACGTGTTGATGGTGTCGGGCGCCGCGAGCGCCTCGACGTAAAGCGTATCCGGCGCCGCCGGATCCTTGGTGCCCGTGCTCGCCCAGAGGAGCCGCTGCGGGCTCGCGCCCGCCGCGCTAAGCGCCAGCCAGCGCGGGGAGGCGAGGAGCGTCCGGTAGGCGAGGTAGGTCTGCTCGCCGACCGCGATGCCGAGCTTGTTTTGCAGGTCCTTAGGCGCCTTGTCGACGACGGCGCGGTCCCAGCGGCTGACGAAGACCGAGGCGACGGAGGCGATCCTCGGGTCGAGCTTGCCTTCGAGTCGCCGCTCGATGCCACGCAGGTAGGCCTCCGCCGCGGCCAGGTACTGGTTGCGCGAGAAGAGCAGCGTCACGTTGACCGGCACGCCCGCGAAGATCGCCGCCTCGATCGCCGGCACGCCCTCGGGCGTGCCCGGGATCTTCACGAACAGGTTCGGGCGATCCGCGTCGCGACAGATCCTGAGCGCCGCATCGATGGTTCCCTGCGTGTCGCTCGCGAGGAGCGGCGAGACTTCCATCGACACGTAGCCGTCCCGCCCGTCGGTGGCATCCCACACCGGCCGGAACAGATCGGCGGCCCGGCGCAGGTCCTCGAGCGCGAGTTCCGTAAAGAGCGCCTCGCCCGCGAGCCCGCGCGCGGCCTTCTCCTCGATACCCGCGTCGTAGGCGGCGCCCTTGCCGATCGCCTCGTCGAAGATCGTCGGGTTCGAGGTGAGTCCCGTGACCGAGAACTCGCCGATGTAGCGCGCGAGCGTGCCGTCATCGAGGATCGTGCGCGTGATGTTGTCGAGCCAGAGGCTCTGGCCGAGTGCCCTCAGGCGTCCGGTCGCGTTCATTTCTGCTCCTTTGCCAACGGCCGCGGCGTCGCATCCGCGCCCGGCCAGCAGTCGACTGTCGGATCGTGCCAGCCGCGCGGTCCCGCCACGAGGCCGGCCGCCACGGCCGGGCCCCATGAGCCCGGAGCGTAACCCGAGACGGGGGCGGGTGCGGTGAGGACCGGATCGATGACCCGCCACGCCGCCTCGACGCAGTCGTCGCGCGTGAAGAGCGACGGGTCGCCGCGCAGTGCATCGTGCAGGAGCCGCTCGTAGGGCGCGCGATCGCGGCGCGGCGAGTGGCGCGCGATGAGCTCGGCGGGCTCGCCCACCATCGCCTCCCCCGATTTCTTGACCCGCGCGCCTAGCGACAGGAGCACCTCGGGACTCAGGCGTAGCCGGAAGTAGTTCGAATTCTCCGGGCTCAACTCATCGAAGACGCGAAGCGGCGGCGCCTTCAGGCGCACCACGACCTCGGTCGCCGTGACCGGCAGGCACTTGCCGGCCCGGACGTAGAAGGGCACGCCCGCCCACCGCCACGTATCGATGTGGAGCTTGAGCGCCACGAACGTCTCGACCTCGGAGGTCGGCGAGACGCCCTTCTCCTCGCGGTAGCCGGCGAACTGGCCACGGACGATGTCCGCCGGGGCGAGCGGCCGCATCGCCCGAAAGAGCCTGAGCTTCTCCGCGCGCATGGAGTCCGCGTCGTTGCTGAGCGGCGCGTCCATCGCAAGGAGCGCGATCACCTGCAGCAGGTGGTTCTGGACCACGTCACGCAGCGTGCCGACTTCCTCGTAGAACGCGCCGCGACCCTCGACGCCGAAGTTCTCCGCCATCGTGACCTGCACGTTGTCGATGTACTGGTGGTTCCAGATGGGGTCGAGGAAGCTGTTGGCGAACCGGAAGTAGAGAAGGTTCTGCACCGCTTCCTTGCCGAGGTAGTGGTCGATGCGGAAGATCGCAGACTCCGCGAACACCTCGTGCAAGGTCGCATCGAGCGCCCGCGCGCTCGCGAGGTCGCGGCCGAAGGGTTTCTCGACGACGACCCGAGCCGCGCTCGTGCAGCCCGCGCTCGCGAGCCCGTGGACGACGGTCGCGAACATGCTCGGGGGGATCGCGAGGTAGTGGAGCGGACGGCTGGCGCCGCCAAGCGCCGCGCGGATCCGCGTGTAGGTCGACGGATCCGCGTAGTCGCCCTCGACGTAGCGCAGCTGCTCGATGAGCTTCGCGAACGCGGCCGCATCGACGCCGCCGTGCTTCGCGAGGCTGTCGCGCGCCCGCTCGCGCAGCTTCTCGAGGTCCCAGCCGGCGCGCGCGACCCCGATCACCGGAATCGTGAGCTCGCCGCGGCGCACGAGCGCCTGCAGCGCAGGGAAGATCTGCTTGTAGGCAAGGTCGCCGGTCGCACCAAAGAACACGAACGCATCGGAGCCCAGCATCGTCATTCGACCCACCTTGAACGATCGGGTACCGCCCGCTGCACCGCGGGACACCTTACCACCGGGGCCCCGGGGCGTTGGCGCCCGCCCGGGTGCAATCCGCCGGCAGTCTCTGTAGGTTGGGGCCGACCAGTCCCCTTTTTGCGGTTCACGCCGTTCGGTGGCCGGCCGCCTGCCGCTGTCCACCGCGCCTGGCCTTGCGGGCCGGGCCGAGCGCGCCGGCGACAGGCAACATAAGAACAACAACCGTTCAGCCTCGATTGCCCGCGGGAGATGGCGTTCTCGGCCGGCTGCCGGCGCGGCGTTTGAAGCCTATACTGGCCGGATGGACGTGGGTACCGCCGAATCCGACAGCAGGACTGCCGAACTCGACCTCGGTCGCTCCCCCATCCGGGCGCGCCCGCTGGTCGACCCGGACACGCACCTCGCCCTCGTCTACCGCGACTACCCCGGCCTTCGCGCATTGATCCTCAGGCGGGTCGGCGACCCCGAGCTTGCCGCCGACATCCTGCAGGACGCGGCGGTGACGACGCTCGAGAAGCTGAGGAGCGGCGAAATCCAGCAGCCCGAGGGCGTCGGCGGATACCTCTACCGTGTCGCGCTCAACCACCTCAGGAACTACCGCCGCAAGGACCGCAGCGCACTCTCGAGCTCCGCCGAGCTCGGCGACCTCACGGCCGGCGAGGATGAGCCGGGGTGGGCCGACGTGGGCCGCCAGCAGTGGGCCGTGACGGCGCGGCGCACACTCGAGGAACTGCCGGCTTCGCGCGATCGCGAGCTCCTCGTGCGTTACTACCTCGAGGACGAGGACAAGTGCTCGATCTGCGCGGCGCTCGGGCTCACGGCCGAGCATTTCAACCGCGTCATTTTCCGGGCCCGCAATCGATTCCGCGCGGTGCTCGAAAGCCACGGGTTCGCGCGGGCCGACCTGCCGGCGCTGCTCGTCGTTGGGCTCACGGCGCTCCTTGGCGCGCTCACCGCGACGAGTCCGCCCCCACCGGCCGCGACCCATCAACCATTCCCGAGCGTCGAGTCATCCGCTCCACGAGGCGTAGTCCCATGAACGCAAGTGCAACGTCCGAATCGATCCACGCCTACCTCGGTGGACGCCTGTCGCACGCCGACACGCGGGCCTTCGAGGAGCGGCTGCCCCGCGACCCCGAGCTCGTGCGCGCGATGGAAGACACGCTGAGGCTTCGGGAAGGTCTCGAGGTTCTGCGCGAGCGCGGCGAGCTTGCCGGCCTCCTGCGGGCGCCCAGGCGGGCGCGTTCGTACTGGGCATTCGGCTCGGCGCTCGCGGCGGGCATCGCGAGCGTCGCGGTCTTCCTTGGGCTCCAGTTCCTCGGCCGCGCGCCTATCGTGACCGCCTCGATCGATGCGCTGGCCGCCCACGCGGGCGCGCCGCTGCCGGTCACCGCGCGCTATACGTTTGCCGCGATGCGGCAAGCCAACGCAAACCCGGCGTTTGATTTGCCGCCGACGGGCGTCCTCGAGCTGCGCGTGCTCGCCTCGGGAGCGGATCCGGCGCGCAGCTACCGCGCGACACTGACGCTCGTGCCGGACGCCGCGCCCGCCGCAACCATCGGCACGGCGGCGCGCCTCAGGTCCGATACCGACGGGTTCGTGACCTTCTATGCGGACGCGAGCCGCCTCGCTCCCGGTGACTACGCGCTCGCCGTGGCGGCGTCCGGGGAGTCCGTTGCCGCCGCGCCGTTGCGGTTCACGCTTCGCCGCCCGTCAGGGGTGACCGGCGAGCCGCGCTAGCGGCTCGGCCCTCCTCAGCCGCGGGCACCACGCCCCGCGGCGCACGGGCGCGGTACCGAAACCGAGCCCCTCGACGACCCCGCGGTGCCGCATCCTCCCTCGCCCAACGGCGGGTGAGATGAATCGACCCGTCGCGACAGATACATAGAGCGGCGGTCGGTCGACAGGGAAACGGTTTCGGTGACGTTGCCAACGGATTGGATAGTAGCGTCGCCACCGCCGCGTTTATTTGAGCGCCCGCCGGCTGCCGTTCCGCCGGGGGCCTGAGCCCTTGCGGTCCGGGCCGATGGTGGCTCGACGCGGGACCGGTGCCTCCCCGGCGGTCCCGTACGGGGACCCCGATCGACTGAACAACTCACGTCTTTGGTGGTACTCACAAAGCAGGCTTGGGCGTACGCGGCCGGGTCGTCTGGCGCGTCGCCGGCGCGAGCCGGCGCCCGTCTGCCTCATGAGGACGGGCGCGCGAGTGGAACCGATCGTTACTGGCCCGCATTCCGGACACGCGCTGCGGCAACCGCGGCCGCATCCGACATGCCCGCGCACCACGACCGCGAAGCGCTGGGCCACCATCGCGTGAGCCCCCCGAGCACGTCCGGTGTTTCTCCCGGCGATCGCGTCGAGCTGCGCAAGGACGGTCCCGGGACCGTCGTCGCGGTCATCGAGGAGGGACGTCCCGGCACCCCCGAGGCCGCACGCGGCTGGGGCGGAATGGGTCGTGGCATCGTCGTGCGGCTCGATTCGGGCACGCTCGTGCACATCAGCGAGCCGCTCTTCGAGCTGGTGTCGGGCGCGGACTAGCCGGGAATCCGCCAGTCGTCGCCGGCCGGCGACGATGCGCCGACGCCTGGATGCACCGGCGAGCGCTAGAGTGATCCTCCCGGGCGCGCTGCGGCCGCCCGCTCGAGAATGCCTCCATGCCACGCCTCGCCGTCATCAACGAGTCGACGGCCGCCACCGACGCGGCCATCGAGGCGATGCTGCCCGCGTTTCTTGAGCAGTGGAACTCGGACCTGATGATCGTCTGGCCGATCGAGGCCGCGACACTGTCATTCGTCCCCGCGAGTCACGCGCCGCCAGCGGGCACCTGGTGGGTCGTGTTCCTCGACGACAGCGACCAGGCGAACGCGCTCGCCTACCACGACCTCACCAACGAGGGCTTGCCGATCGCGAAGGTGTTCGTGAAGGCGATCCTCGCCGACAAGGCGAGCGTGAGCGTCGGGGCGACGCACGAGATCTGCGAGATGGCGGTCGATCCGTGGCTCAACGTCGCCTACCAGGATCCGAGCGGCACGTTCTGGGCCGGTGAGATCTGCGACCCGGTCGAGGACGATCGCTACGGCTACGAGATTGGCAGCACCCTCGTCACCGACTTCGTGACGCCGAGCTGGTTCGCGCACGCGCACGCCCCCTCGACGATCGACTTCAAGCACCACGCGAGCAAGGCGTTCGAGGTCCTGACCGGCGGCTACGCGCAGAAATACGACGCGACCCAGGGCTGGGTGCAGGTCACCGGCGCGACCGCGCGCCACAGCCGGCGGGCACTCCCGCCCGTCGGTTCCCGGCGCGAGCGCCGCGCCCGCCTTCGCTCGGGCTGGCAGCTGAGCGCGCGGCACTGGCACCGCTGAGGCTCGCGGCGCGCCGCGCCGCCCGGCGGGGCTAGAATCCCGGCGGGAAGCCGGCGCTCGCTCAGCCGGCGCGGGGACAGCAGTGAAATCAATACTCATCACCGGCGCGAGCCGTGGGATCGGCCGCGCGACGGCAATCCTTTGCGGCGCGAAGGGCTGGTCGGTCGGCGTCAACTACGTGCGTGACGCGCGCGCAGCCGAGGAGACGGCCCGCGCGGTGCAGGCGGCCGGCGGGCGTGCCGCGCCGCTCGAAGGCGACGTGTCGGTCGAGGCCGATGTCGTCGCAATGTTCGATGAAGCGCAAAGCCGCTTCGGGCCGCTCGACGGCGTCGTCATCAACGCCGGCATCATCGCACCGCCCCTGCCGCTCGCCGACATCGGCCTCGACCGGCTGAAGCGAATCTTCGACGTGAACATCCTCGGCGCCTACCTCTGCGCCCGCGAAAGCGCCCGCCGCATGGCGCGCGACCGCGGCGGCCAGGGTGGCTCGGTGGTAATCGTCTCCTCCGCCGCCGCGCGCCTCGGCTCGCCGTCCGAGTTCGTCGACTACGCGGGTTCGAAGGCCGCGCTCGATACGCTGACGATCGGGCTCTCGAAGGAGTTGGGGCACTCGGGCGTGCGGGTCAATGCGGTCCGGCCCGGGCTCATCGAGACGGAAATCCATGCGAGCGGCGGCGAGCCGAATCGCGCGCAGCGCCTCGGCGCGGCCACCCCAATCGGTCGCGCCGGACGGGTCGAGGAAATCGCCGAGCCGATCGTGTGGCTCCTGACGGACGCCGCCTCCTACGTGACGGGCGCCATCCTCGACGTGGCCGGGGGCCGCTAGCCCTCCCGGCCTGGCCCGCCGGCATCACGTGATGCCGGCGGCGGGGCGGGTCAGTTGTTCTGGGCTCCCGCCGAGATCCACGACTTGATCTGGTCGATCGTCGCCTGCGACAGCGGCGGCCCGCCCTTCGGCATCTGGCTGCCGACTATGCCGGCTGTGCCTTCCAGCTTCTGGATCAGGTAGCTGTTGGTCGGGTCATTCGGCTTCACCTTGAGGATCGTCGACACCTCCGTGCTCGCAACGTTCACGAGTGCCGCGTAGCTGTGCGCGGAGGTCGTGAGGTCCTGCGAGGTCGGCAGCGTCGTCCCGCCGCCCGAGTGGCAACCCGAGCAGATGGGCCCGAACACCGTCGTCTGGATCTGCGTCAGCGTCGTCGCCGGCGTCGTGTTGGCGACCGTGACGGTGACGGCCGCCGAGGTCGCGACGTGCGCGTCCGCGTCGGTCGCCCGTGCCGTCAGCGCGGCCGCGCCATCGGCGACGGTCGTCGTATCCCACTGCACCGTGTAGGGCGGCGCGGTGACGATGCCGAGCGAGGTGGTGCCGTTCAGGAAGAACTCGACCTTTGGGTTGCCGAGCGAGTCGGTTGCGGTCGCGGCCACGGCGACCGTGCCGCTCACGGTGCCCGTGGGTGCCGTTAGCGCCACGACCGGCGCCGCGCCAAGGACCGGAGCCGCGCCGACATCGATGCGGCCGTACACGCCGTTGGCCTCGTTGTTGAGCCCGGCCGTGTAGAAGAGCGTGTTGTGCGGCTGGTTGTGCGCGTCGTTGCCGAAGGAGATCGCCCAGAGGCCAGGTGCCGCGAACGCCGTCCCGGCCGAGTCGGCAACCGTGCCGATGTACGCGCCCGTCGCCGGATCGTAGGCGTTGATCACGCCGTCGCCGAAGTTGCCGACCAGCAGCGCATTGCTCAGCGTGCCGAAGTCGGCGGGCGCAAGCGCGAGGCCCCACGGGGCATTCAGCTTGCCGCCGGTCGGAATGAGCCGCGATATGAACGCGCCGTTCGTGTCGTAGATATCGACGAGGCCAAGGCCCGCGCCGCTGGCGTTGTCGTGCGCATCGGGCAGCGCCTGCTCGGCGTACGTCACGTAGATCTGCGTCGCACCGCCCGCGCCGTTGTTGATCGCCTGGATGCCGAACGGCGCGTAGTTGGCCGGCAGCGTCGGGTCGACGAACGTGAAGCTCGTGGCCGAGGTCGCCTGCTTCGCGAACGCGGTATCGAACACGTCGACCTTGTTGTTGTGGAAGTCGGTTGCGTACAGGAAGTTGTTCGTACCGACCTTGGCGAGCGCGAGGCCCTTGTAGACCGCGCCACCGGCGTCGGTGTACATCGCGATCACGTGGGTCGCATCGACGCTCGGCGCCCAGCCGCCGATCATCCCGCCCTCACCGGTGAAGATGAAGGGCGCGGTCGAGCTCGTCGTGCCGTTCGTGACCGCGAAGCCGCCGGTGCCGTTGAACACGATGCCGGTCGGATCGAACGTCACCGCCGCGGCGCTGTTCGGCAGGCTCACGATGAGCGGAGAGGCGAAGGGTTGCGCGACGCCGCTACCGTCGTAGAGCGTGGACGTTTCGCTGTGGTTGTTCGCGATCCACACGAAGCTCGTCGGGCTGAAGGCGATGCCCCAGGGATTGACGAGGTTCGCGTCGACCGTCAACGCACCGGCGGCGGTGTCGCCGACGAGCGCGGTCGCCGTGAAGGAGGTCGGCGCAGTGACGGTGAGCGTCGCCGAGCCGGACATGCTGCCGCCGTAGGCGCCCGACCCCGTGCAGGTGAGCGTGTAGGTAACCGGGCCCACCGCCGTCGGAGTCTCGGTCGCCGTGCCGGTCACGGTCTGCGTACCGCTCCAGCCGCCGGAAGCCGTGCAGGTCGAGCCCGCGCTCGCGGACCAGGTGAGCGTCGAGCTCCGGCCGAGCACGATCGAGGTCGGCGCGACCGTGACCGCCACGGTTGGCGGGGGACTTCCGCCGCCGCCGCCGCCATAGCCGCCGCCGCCACAACCGACCGCGACGAGCGCGGCCACTATGGCGAGCGCTGAGCTTGAGCGCGCGCCGTTCTTGATGAGATGAAGAATGTGTTTCATGGAAGGTTCCCTGCCGTTGCAACGACGCCCGCGCCGGAACGTCCGGCACTGCCTGTCACTGCGTGTGTACCGGCGCCTACGTGCGGAGTTCACGGTTCGTGCATCAGGACCTGTTTAGTTGTGGGGGCGTGAACCGCTGGGGGCGCTGCGGGTACATGCGCTTTGCCCGCTTTCGCCGCGCTGCAGCGAAGCGGCGCGAGCGGGCGGACGCACTTAAATCGGGCCGCGAGCAGCGTCAGTTGACTGATCATTCAAGAGGAGCTATCTTCGCCTTGAACGATCAATCAAGTGACGTCATGGAATCGCCCGACACCCGCCAGCGCCTCGTATTCACCGCGCTCAGGCTCTTCTGGGAAAAGGGCTACGGCTCGACGAGCATCGCCGAGATATTGCAGAGCGCCAGCGTCAACAGCGGCAGCCTCTACCACTTCTTCCCGAGCAAGCAGGATCTCCTGCTCGCGGTGCTCGATGCCTACCACGAGGGCATCTACCCGATGCTGCTCGAGCCCGCTTGGGCCGGCATCGACGATCCGATCGGCAAGGTGTTCGCACTCCTCGCGCGCTATCGCAAGTCGCTCGTCGACACCGACTGCTTCTACGCCTGCCCGATCGGCAGCCTCGCGCTCGAGCTGCACGAACCCGACCCGCCAGTGCGCGAGGGGCTCGCGAAGAACTTTCGTGCCTGGGTCGGGGCGATCGAGGGCTGCCTCAAGGATGCGGCGGCGCGCCTGCCGCGCAACCTCGACCGCCGCAGCGTCGCGGAATTCGTGCTGACGACGATGGAGGGCGGCGTCATGCAGGCGCGCACGTTTCGCGACGTCGCCTATTTCGACAACGCGGTCGGGCAGCTCAAGGGCTACTTCGACTACCTCGGCCGCGATGCCGCGGCCAGTGCATCGCGGCCCACCAGGAAACGCGGCCGCAGCAACAAAAGGAGATCACGGTGAACGGTATCAACCTGTTGGCGGTCATTGCGGCGGGCGTCTCGGCCTTCGTGCTCGGGGGCGCCTGGTATTCGCCACTCCTCTTCGGCAAGCCGTGGCAGCGAGCGACGGGGTTGAGCGATGAGGTGCTCAAGGGTGGCAACCCGGCCGTCATTTTCGGCGGCTCGCTGGTGCTATCACTGATCGCGGCGTTCGTATTCGCGATGTTCCTCGGGCCGAACCCTCCGATTGGCCTCGCCCTTGGCGCCGGCGCCTCGGCGGGCCTCTGTTGGGTCGCGGCGAGCCTTGGCATCAACTACCTCTTTGAGCGCAAGAGCCTCACGCTCTTCCTGATCAACGGCGGCTACAACACGCTGCAGTTCACGCTCTACGGGCTCGTGCTTGGCCTCTGGCACTGAATCGGGGATGTCACGATGATCGCGCGACTTTCGTTGGCCCTGCTGCTCTCCTCCTCCTTCGCCGTGGGCGCAGAACCGGCGGCCGAGTACCAGCCGCTTGCCTTCCTCGCCGGCCACTGCTGGAAAGGGACCTTCCCCGACGGCAAGCAGACAGACGAGCACTGCTTCGAGTGGGTCTACGGCGGCAAGTTCCTGAGGGACCTGCATACGGTGAATGGCGCCGGGCATCCGGCCTTCCACGGCGAGTCGATCTACTACTGGAACGCGGCGACGAAGGAGATCGAGTACCTATATATAGAGGACCAGGGCGGCTTCAGCCGCGGCGTCGTCGGTAGCGCGCCCGATGCGCTCCTCTTCCCACCGACCAGCTACGTCGAGGCTGGCAAGACGCAGACCTACCGGAGCCGCTGGCAGCGCGCTGGCGCGGATGCCTACGAGGTCGTCACCGAGTTCAAGTCGGGCGATGGCTGGGTGGACGGGTTCAAGGTGCACATGGCGAGGAGTCCGTAGCGGCGGACGCCGTCGGTCGCAGGGCAACGACCGTGGGGCGGATTGCTAGTATTGCCCTGCCACGCCGACTCGGGGTCCCGCCCGCATGAACGCGATCGCAACCACGTTACCGCCGCGCAATCTCTGGCGAAGCACCGGGGCGATCCTCCCCGGCCTGCTCGTGGTGGTCGTCCTCTCGGAAGGGACCGACCTGGTGATGCGCACGATCCGCGCGTTTCCGCCCGTGAGCAGCCGGATGGATGAGCCCGGCCTCCTCGGCCTCGCGCTCGCCTACCGATGCCTCTACAACGTGCTCGCCGCGATCCTCACCGCCAGGCTCGCCCCTCGCAACACCACCCGCCACCTCATCGTGTTCGCCGCGATCGGCGTCGTGCTTGGCTCGGCCGGCGTCGTCGCGAACGCGGTGTATCACATGGGGCCCGCGTGGTATCCGGTCCTCCTCGCCATCAGCGCGCTACCGTGCACGTGGATCGGGACGAAGCTCGACGGGATGCGCGCAACGAACCCGGCTTCAACCGGGCGGTAGCAGCCGGCGCATCAGCAGCCCGCCGCCAAAGCGGGTCTTGAAGGTACCCGTGGTTTCAAAGCCGCTGGAGCGGTAGAACGCTTCCGCGTGCGGGTTGCCGATCACGTGGAGCGCCTCGGCGCCCCGCGCGCGCGCCACCTCGACCGCGTGCCCGACCAGCTGTCGCCCGATCCCGCGCCGCCAGCACCCGGGTTCCACGAACAGTGCATCCAGCTCGGCGTTGCCATCGGTCCGCGGTATGACCGCGGCGAAGCCAACGATCGTGCCGGCACTCTCGGCGACGAACACGTGGCCCGCCTCGATCTGCTCGAGCGGCACGTCGATCGCATCGGGGTGCTGGAGGAGCGCGTCGCGATCGCCGGGGTTCTTGAGCGAGGCGCGCGTCTGCAACGCCTGGAGCAGTTCCCGCTCGGCGGGCAAGGCCGTGCGCAGGTGCACGGCCTCAGGCATCTGCGCCACGCCCGGCCCGCGCCGACCCGCGCGTCCGCCCGCACCAACAGCGCTCGCATCCTACCGAGACGGAAAGCCAGGCGGCGACCATCCCCGGAGGATAGTCGCCGTCCCGTCCAACAGCCAGACGCGGCTCGCCGTGACGGCGAGCGGCGGCGTCGGGCGTCCCCTTACGGCGCCGGTGTCGCCGCGGCTGCCGCCTCGCTCGTCGCTGCGTGCTTCTGGCGCCCCGGCACGAAGTCGTTCATGACGGCCTTGCGCAGGACTCCAGGGGGCACGAGGCCCTGCGCCAGCACGAAGTCGTTGAACGCCTGCCGGTTGAAATCGCCCCGCAGCGCCAGCTGCGCCGCCTGGCGCGTTTCCATCAGCCGCTGGTAGCCGTAGAAGTACGAAGTCGCCTGCCCCGGCCCGCGAAAGACGTAGCGTTGCATCTCCTGCGTCGCCATGCCCTCGGAGAGCCCTACCTCGTCCATGAGGAAGCTCTTCACTTCTTCGGGCGAGATTCGGCCGAGGTTCACGAGCGGGTCGAGGAACGCCCGCGCCGCGCGCTGCGCACGCGCCTGTAGCGCGAAGAGCTGCCCGTCGAGCGGCTCGTACTGCTGCATCTCGGCCTCGGCGTACAACGCCCAGCCCTCGACGTTGACACTGTTGAATGCGAAGACCGCACGCGCGGTCGAGACGCCCGCCTCGAGCATCTTCGCGAACTGCAGCTCATGGCCCGGCCGCGCCTCGTGCGCCGTCAGCGTCCAGGTCGCGCCCTGGTGCGAGAAGTCATCGAATGCGAGCGTCTTGCGGCTCGCATCCGGCGGCATGCCCGTCGTCAGCACGAACTCGCCGTATTCGCCGGTGTTGCCGATCAGGCGCGGCGGGCTCATGTGCGGCGCCGGCTGCTGGGCGTTCTCGGACTGCGTCGCGAGGCGAATGGCGGCTGCGCGCTCGGGGAGCGTGACGATATGGTTGCTGCGAATCGCCGCCTCGATGAGGCCGAGCCGTTCCTTGTAGAGCGGCATCACGTTGTCCGCCGGGATCTGCTGTTCCTTGAGCTTCCTGATCACGGCGTGGTAGTCGGCGTCCGGCAGACCGCGTTCCCTGGCGATCTGTCCGGCGGTGATGTTCAGCTGGTTCCTGATCTCGGCGAAGGAGGTCAGCGCCTTGGCGATCAGTTCCTCCGGCGAGATGTCGACGCCGTACTGGTGCAGGTTGTCGGCGTAAACCTCGGCCGGCAGCAGGTGATCGGCGCGCGAGCGTGGCAGGATCTCCGTCTTGAGCCAGGCGGTGTAGTCGTTGAGCTCGTGCTCGAGCGCCGCGAAGCTCTTCTGCCAGCCCTTCAGCTTGCTGCCCGCGAGCAGAGTCTTCATGCCAGCGATCAGCGTCGGCGTGTCGTTGATGGCCTGCTCGACCTCGCCCTTGAAGGGGCCGAGGAGGTTCGGCGCCGCCTTGATGCGCTCGAGCGTGCGCGCCTCGGCGAGCACCGTGACGGGCGCGAAACCCTTCGCGGTGCCGCTGTATTTCGCGAGCCGCGTGACGAGCGCCTGCTGGCGCGCGACCGGGATGCGCGGATCGATGGTCAGGTGCACGACGCCGAACACCAGGCCGGTGACGTCCGCGTAGGGAATGAAGTACTTGCGCGTGATGACCGCGGTCGCGAGGTTGTCCTTCGCCGCGGAGATCAGGATCTCGAGATCCTGCTTGACCTTCGGGTCCGTCTCGCTCGCCAGCCGCGCCTGGTACTCGGTGATCGCCGAGGTGTAGTCCGCGTTCTGCGCGTCATAGAGGTCGCGCGTGAAGTCGGTGATCGCCTCGTCGTAGCCGTCGACGCCGAGCTGGCTAGCGGTCTCCGGGCTGTACTTGGCGAGCACGTCGAGCAGGATCTTGGCGTTCGCATTGCTGCGCGTGACCCAGGGCTGTTCGGCGGAGTGCGCCGTCGCGCCGAATACTGCAATTGCAACGGCGATGAGTAGCCGTGGAAGCGTGACCATGATGACAATCCCTATGGCGAACTTTAAGGCGCGTCATGCTACAACATTGCCTCGCGGCGATTGCCTGAAAACACCGGTTCAAAGATGTTGCGGCGCGCCAGTCCGACACCGGCCGGAGCGCGCGATGAGCCGTTTGATTGGTGCGACGGGTGAATGCCTACCCCATCGACAACGACGCGCACCCGTGAGACGGGAGCGTCGCGGCCTCAGTGCCGGGCGATGTCGGCGCTCACCGCTTCGAGCGCGGGATCGCGGCCCGCGAGCCACGCGCTCGCCGTCAGCGGGGCCGGCAGGTCGGGCGCGAGCGTCCGGCGAGAACGCGAGGCTGTTCTCGACGTAGCCCGAGCGGGCATGCTCGAGGTCGGTCGTGCGCGAGGCCTCGCCGGAAGCCGCCGCGGCGAAGCCAAGAGCGAGCAGAAGCACGGCGGTTGCCGGGATCATGGGAGTCCTCCGCACCGTTGCGCGGCATGCGCGCGGCCCGCTCGAAGCGGCAATTCTCGGCGTGCGGTCAGGCGGCTGGCAAGCGCCGAGCCGCGGGCGCCTGCCGGCGACGTCGCTGCGGTATCCTCGTGGACGCGGCGGGCTGGCAAAAGAGAACAATCCCATGGCCTATCCCTTCCTCAGTGACCTAGTCCGGGAAACGACCGGGCTTTCGCTGCCACTGCCCATTCCGATGTTCGGTCTCATGGTCGCGGCGGCGTTCATCGCTGTGACGCTCGTCTTCCAAAGCGAGTTGAAGCGCCTGCACGAGGCAGGGCGCATCGGCTTCGCGCGCAGCCGCGGGCGGCGTGCCGACGGCGTGCGCATCGACGTACCGGTCGCGCCGCAGGAGGTCGCGAGCAACCTGTCGCTCCTCGTCCTCTTCGCCGGCTTCATCGGCGCGCGCATCTTCAGCTTCTTCGAATACCCCCAGCAATTCCTCGCCGATCCCTGGGGCTCGATCTTCTCGCGCACCGGCTTCACGTTCTACGGCGGTTTCTTCCTGGGACTTGTCGCGGGGGTCGGCTACGCGATCCGCAAGCGCGTTCCGATTCTGCCGGGACTCGATGCGGTGGCACCCGCGATGGCGCTTGGGTATGGCATCGGGCGGCTCGGCTGCCAGCTGTCCGGCGACGGCGACTGGGGCGTCGCGGCAATCCTCGCCTCGAAGCCAGGCTGGCTGCCCACCTGGCTCTGGGCCGAGACCTACGACCACAACGTCGTCGGCGTCGTGCTCGCTGCACCCGGTGTCTATCCGACGCCGCTCTACGAGGTCCTGATGGCGCTCGCCTCGTTCGCGATCCTCTGGTCGTTGCGCCGGCATCCGTTCCGGTCGGGGTGGCTGTTCGCGCTGTACCTCGTGCTCAGCGGGACGGCACGATTCCTGGTCGAGCAGATCCGCGTGAACCCGGTGATCGACCTCTTCGGCATCAAGGGGACGCAGGCGGAGATCCTCTCCGCCGCGGTGGTCCTCGCCGGCGTCGTCGGGCTCGTGCTCCTCACGAAGCGGCGGTCGGCCGCTGACACGCCGATCGGCGAACCGCCGCGCTAGCGGCAGCACGCGCTGCGTTCTTGGCTAAGCGATTGATAGTAAATAGATAATCAGCGTTATTAAGAACGCTACGGAACCGTAGCGTTTTTAAATTATGTCGCGTAGCGTCGGGTGATCGCCGGCGTCGGCATGCCCAACCGGATGAGGAGCCCACGATGCGCTACCTGAAGCACTCGATCCTCGCCGCCGGCGCCACGCTCGCCCTTGCCCTCATCCCGGTCGCGCCGGCATCCGCCCACGGAGGGCCCGGATTCCTGCATCCGTGGGGCCTCGGCCGCGGGCTCGTCGGCGCTGTCGCGGCGGTCGTCACGCTCCCCCTCGCACTCGCGTCCGCCGCCCTCGAGATCGGGCCGCAGTACGGGTACGAGGCTCCGCCGAGCGGCTACTACCCGCCGCCGAACTACTACGGACGCGCGCCCGCGTACTACGGGCCGCCGTCCTACTACCCGGCGCCTCGCCACTACTACGCGCCGGCGCCTTACTACGGGCGGCCGACATCCGGCTACTACGCGCCGCGCGGCTACCCCGCCGGACAGTACGGCTATCATTCGTCCTACGGTGGCAACCAACCCTACCGATCGGGCGGACCCGGCTATCGCCGATGACACGCGCACGCGCCGAGCGCCCGCTCCGCTGAAACGCGGCGGACGACCGTCCCGCGTCGACGCGCTCAAGCTCGGCGACCGGATCCTCGATGTCGCAACTGAGCTGTTTCTGCGCGAAGGATATGGCTCGACCAGCATCGAGTCGGTGGCGAGTGACGCCGGCATCTCCAAGCGCACGTTCTATCACCGCTTCCATGGCAAGGCCGAGCTCTTCGCGGCGGTCGTTCATCGCATCATCGAGCGGATCCGCCCGCCACCCGGCGTGGCGCTCATCGAGGGCGCGACTCTCGCCGAGGTGCTCAGGCGTCTCGCCGGCTTCATCCTGCACGCGGCGCTCTCTCCCGAGGCACTCGCGCTCCATCGACTCGTCACGGCCGAGGCCGCGCGCTTCCCGGAACTCGCCCGCACGGTCCATGGCGAGGGCAGCACCGGGGAAGCGACGACGCTGATCGCGGGCCTGCTCGCCCGCGAATTCGGCGATGCCACCATGCCGAGCGCCGCCCGCGCATTCGCGGCGCAGCAGTTCCTCGACATGGTCATCGCGTTGCCGCAGCGCCGTGCGCTCGGCCTCGGTGCACCGATGACTGCGCCGGAGCTCGATTTCTGGGCGGACGATGTCGTGCGGCTCTTCCTCAGCGGTTGCCGCGGTTGGTCGGTCGACGGAGCGAGTTGAGGCGCGGCCGGGCGCGCGCGCCGCGCCTTATAATCGCCGCGGCGCTCCAGCGCCCCACGTCCATTCAATCGGGATTCTAGTCATGCCCAAGATCAACGTTTCCGAGGCGCCGGAAGGCTCCGGCAGCCGCTACCCCGCGCCTTTCGACAAGCCCTGCGTCGACCGCCGCTGGCGTCGTCTCGGCGAGGCGGCGGGACTCACGCAGTTCGGCGTCAACGTCGTCACGCTCAAGCCCGGCGTCTGGTCGAGCCAACGACACTGGCACTCGCACGAGGACGAATTCGTGTACATGCTCGAGGGCGAGCTCGTGCTCGTCACGGATGCGGGCGAGGAGACGCTGGTGCCGGGGGATGCGGCCGGCTTCAAGGGCGGCGTCGAGGACGGCCACTGCCTCCAGAACCGCAGCGAGCGGGACGCACGCTTCCTCGTCGTCGGTTCACGCGTCGCGGAGGACTACGGCGAGTATCCGGACATCGATTTGAAGTTCACCGCCGGACGCTACTCGGGGGGCGGCGGCTACTTCCACAAGGACGGAACGCCGTACTGAGGCGGCGCGCGCCCTAGTGGGAACGGCCCGCCGCGGGCCGGTGCCGATGCCGCGGGCGCAGCGCGTAGGCGCACGCAGCGAGGAGCGACTCGACCAGCATCGCGAGCACCGCGCCAATGACGATGCCACTCGCGATCGCGGCTGGACTGAGTGGTACCGTGTAGCTGTACTCGGCGCCCGTCTCGTTGAGGAGAGCGCGATTCGACCTGAACGCGACGTGCGCGATCTGCGACAAGAGCGAGCCGCGCATGGCGCTAAGCTCGCTCGTCAGCGAGGTTAGCCGGTCGTAGATCGTGCGGATCGTCGCCGCCTCGTCCTTGAAGGCGCGATCCTCGCTCGCCGCGTGGTGCGCGATGAGCGCCTCGACGTCGCCCTTGAAATACTTGTCGGCGATTTCCTGGAAGCCGCGGAAGTTCTCGCGGGCCTCGATCTGGTGGGCGCTCACTCGCTTGGCATACTGGTCGACGAAGCCCGGCACCTGCACGCCGATGAGGAGCCCGGCGGCGAAGATGATGAGCCTGAGATAGTTGGCTAACATGGTTCCGCCTCCGAGTCGCGCGCCCGACTCGCCGCCCAAGGACCCGCGAGATGCCACCCGTCCCGCCGCCCCAACGCCAGGCTCCGAGCCGCCGGCGCCACCTTAGCACTCCGGGGAACCGCGGCGTCTGCGCTGCGATTCACACTCCGGGGTGACACCCGCCGCCGCCCTCGCCTTCGTCCGCCGGCACGGCATCGTGCTCGCCTCGGGGCGTGGCCGCGTACCGAACCTCGCGACCGAGATCGCGGGCGGACCGATCAGGGGAAGCTGGTGGGGTCACGCGCGCGGCCAGGAGATCTTCCGGACACTCGAGCGCCTCGGCGCATCGCCCGAGATCCTCGTCTGTCGCTTCGTCGATGGGAAGATCACGTTCGTGCACGAGCGGCTGTGGCCGGCGCTCGCCCGGGTGGCCGGCCGCTACCCCGCCGAGCGCGTGTGCCAGGTACGACAGAGCCACACGGCCGCGGGTCGGCACGTCTCGCACGACCGGCCGTTCCCGGACTGGGTGCCTGCCGGGGCCCTGGCCGAGTCGCGCGCACTCAGCGAGGCCGAGGCCCTCGCGGCGCTCAGTGTCGGCGCCGTAGCCGCTCCGCCCCGGAAAGCCCGGCCGGCAAAGCGGACCTCAGGCCGATGACAGCACGAACTTGTTGCCGTCGGGGTCCTGGAAGATCGCCGAGGTGCCCCACGGCTGCGTCTCGGGCTCCTTGACGAATACGACGCCGCGCTGCTTGAGCTGCCGGTAGGTACCCTCGACGTCGTCGCACGCGAAGGAGCCGTTGAAGAACGACCCGATCCGGTCCTCGTGGCCCTGCGGCGTGAACAGCACGACCCGCGTCGATGAGTTCGCGATCCGAAGCTCGATCCAGCGCTACGTGCCGTCGAAGGGCTGGTCGGTCGCGATGTGGAAACCGAGCGCTTCGGTGTAGAACTTGAGGGCCCTCGCCTGGTCGCGCGTCGGGATGCCGACAAACTTGAGCTGGGTGATCGTCGGTGGTGCTCCGGTCCCGGAACCACATTATCCCGCAGGCCGCGGGCGTTCTGTAGCAACAATTGATATAGTTATTAATACCATGGAGCGCATCGGTCTCGACGCCTACATCGTTGACGTCCTCATGCCGGATCTCGTCGGCCACGACCGGCGTCCGGCCACGTTCATCGTGTTCCTGTTCCTGCTGCGCGAGTCTGCGCGACTCAGGCGTGACACGGTGACGCTGAGCCTGCAGACGATCGCGACGCGGACCGGATTGTCGAAGTCCGCCGTGCAGGGCGCCATCCGCCATCTGCGCCGCCGCCGGCTCCTCGACCCCGGCCTCGTCGCGACGGTAACGGAGCCTAGCCGGCGGGTCCTGCGCCCTTGGGTGCGCTGAGCGGCGCCTCGGCGCGCCGCTCCTTCACCGTCGTCGCGAGGTCGCACACGGCCATCGTGTAGTTCGTGCGCGGGTTGTAGCGGCTGATCACGCGGAAGTTCCTGAAGCCGAGCCGATACTCCGCGCCGTCCTTGAGGACCGCCCGGATCAGCACGGCCTCGGTCGTCGGCGGCAGCTTCGCATCCAGGCGCACGCCCCGGCGCTTGAGCGCGGCTAGCGTCTCATTGGGGTTGAGCCCGCCCGTCACGGTTGCCTCGCGGCCGCCGGCGATGCGCGCCGGTAGCAGCACCGGCCCGCCGCGCTCCCAACCACGCTGCTCGAGGAATCCCGCGATGCTGGTCAGGATGGCCGGCCAGTCGGTCCAGAGGTCGGCCTTCTGCCAGGCTTCCGCGGAGGCGGCAAACCGCCGGTAACTCGAGGGCATCAGCTGCGGCACGCCGAGCGCGCCGCCGTAGGAGCCTTTCATCCCGAGCGGATCGCGCCCGAGCTCGCGCGCGAGCAGCAGGAACTGCCTGAGCTCGGTCCTGAAGTACGCATCGCGCGCCGGGTAGTCGAACGCCAGCGTCATCAGCGTGTCGATCTCGGGGTAAGTCCCGGTGATCTTGCCGTAGTTGGTCTCGATGCCGAGGATCGCGACCAGGTACTCGGGCGGGACGCCGTGGGTCGTGGCGACCTGCTCGAGGATGACCGCATGCTGCTGCCAGAACTCGACGCCACCGGCGATCCGGCTCGCCGTCACGTAGCGGTCGCGGTAGGCCCACCAGTCGAGGATCTTCTCGGCGGGGCGGGTCATCGCGGGCACGAGCTCGGGGCGTGCGTGCGCGGAACCAAGGACCGCGGCGAGCTCTGCCGGCGTGAAATTGTCGCGCGACACCATCCGGGCGATGAACGCCGCGATTTCAGGGCGGTTAAGGTCGAAGCCCGCGCGCTCGAGGGGCGCGCCGTCAGTCCCGGCACGCCCACTCGCGGGGAACCCGAGGATCAGGCCGAAGGCCAGCACCACGGCGAGCGCGGGCGACGGAGCTGCTCGGCGAGAACTCGATGACGCGGGGCACGAGTACAAGTCGATTCCTTCAGATGATCGCGTAGGGGGCGTAGTGCCAGGCGTTCACGGCATAAAGGACCGCGAGCCCGAGGTAATGCGCGCTTCGTGACGGCGTGCCCGCGAGGCCGATTGGCACGATGAACAGCACCGACATCTGCAGCGCGAACTCGGCCGCCTGCACCGGATCCAAATGGTCGAGCTGTCCGCCGACGAAGTAGATTCCGAACCACAGGTAGCCGAGCTGAAAGAGCGCCACCAGCAGCCAGAAGTAACGGCGATTACCGAGGTAGAAGCGCCTCAAGTCGCTGTCGCGCTCAGGATCGTCCGGCAGGCTCGCGGCGGCGATCAGGAACACCAGGAAGAGGATCGCGATCATGCAGATGTAGAAGAAGAAGTGCCGCGTCGCCGTGAAGTTGCGCACACCCCAGAGATCGAACCACATGCCGATCGAAATGAGGAGCGCGTAGCCAGCGGCGAATAGCGCGAGCGGATCCCAGCGGACCGCTTCCTTGCGCCGCGCGAGCCGGTGGACGCTGCCGGCAATGTCGGCGATCGCAAGGCCGATCAGCACCGAATAGAGGCCAAGGGCGAACTCGAATGCGCGGATTTCGGGGGTCATGCCGGGAGTCGTCCGTTGATTGAGGGCGGGCGCATGCCACTAGAGCCGGTTGACGACCCGCTCGCGGGTGATCGAGGCGAGCGTCGGCGTCCCGGCATGGCGCATGATGGTGTTGAGTTCGCGCTTCACGATGTCGAGCACGGCCTCGACGCCGCCCTGCCCAAACGCGGCGAGCCCCCAGATCGGCGGGCGACCAAGTCCGACGGCGGAGGCTCCCAGCGCGAGGGCCTTGAAGACGTCCGTGCCGCGACGGATGCCGCCGTCGATCAGCACCGGGGCGCGGCCGCCGACGGCCGCGACGACTTCCGGCAGGCACTCGATCGTCGAGCGCAGCGTCTCCTCCTCCCGTCCGCCGTGGTTTGACACGATGACGCCATCGGCGCCGTGGGCGATGCACCGATCCGCATCCTCGCCCGTCACCACTCCCTTCACCAGCAGCTTGACCGAGACTAGCTGCCGCATGCGGTCGAGGTATTCCCAGCTCAGGTTCGAGGGCGTGTGGCCGGTCACCTTCGATACGTCGATGCCGCTGAACATCGGCCCCCGCCGCCACATGTCGTGCGAATTGTTAACGTGGCAGTTTGTGCACTCGCGCGTATCGGCGCGCATCGCCCGTTGCAGCGTCTCGTTGTTGCGCCCGGGGACGCTGTCGACGGTGAGCGCGATGACCGGGCAGCCCGCCCGTTCGGCGCGCTTGACGAGGGCACTCGTGACCTCCCAGTCATCGGTCGCGTAGAGCTGCATCCACACTGGCGCGGCGCGTGCCTCCGCGACCGCCTCAACACTGGTCGATGTACCGCTCGACACCATCAGGAGCGCCGCGCGGCTCCTTGCGGCGCGAGCGGTCGCAAGCTCGCCTTCGGGATGGAACGCGCGCTGCGCGGACACTGCCGACAGATACACCGGCGAAGCCCAGGTCGTGCCCAGGAGCTGCACGGAGGTGTCGAGGTGACTGACGTCGACGAAGCGCCTCGAGCGGATCTCGATGCGCGAGTAGGCCTCGTGGTTGATCGCGACCGTCCGGTCGTCGTCGACCCCGGTCGCGAGGTAGCCGAAGTGCGCCGGCGGCAGCGCCGCGCGCGCCAGCGCCTCGAACTCCATCAGGTCGAGCATTCGCTCGGCCGTGGGCGCCGCGGGCACCGCCGCAGCCGCGCTCCACGCGACCGACGGCGCGGCCGCGAGCGCCGGCAGCACCGACAGGTAGCGGAGCAACGCCCGCCGCGCCGCGAATACGGTGTCCGGACTCGTCATTTCGCGTTCCTCTTCAGTCGCGCAGCTTGAGCAAGGCGCCGCGGTGCATCGTCGCGGAAGTGCCTGCGCTTCGCAACCGCGCCCGGCGGCTAGTAATCGATCTGGTAGACAAGCCCGACCGTGTTGCCGGGGTCGTTCTGCGGCGTAGTGCCCTGGGCCGTCGTGCTGCTCGTGCCGACGGCGGTCTGCAGCTTCAGGTGCTTGGTCAGGTCGATCTGCGCCTGCAGCTTCGTAGTCCCGGTCGTGCTCTGCACGGCACCAACGTACAGGCGCGAGCTCACGTAGCGGCCCGCCTCCACGGTCGCGGCATTGGGATCGCTGCCGGTGCTGCCGCCGACGGCGAGCCGGTCGAGCCCGAGGCGCTTTTGTATCGCGGACAGCGGGTCTGCGCCGCCGTAGCCAACACCGCTGATCGAGGCGAGCGCGACGCCGATGCCGAGCATCTGCAGCGGCGAGAGTTGCTTCGCATCGGTGCTGAACAGGAGCCGCGACAGGATCTCGTCCTGCGGCATGTCGGGGGAGCTCGTGAGCTCGATCGTGGGCGCCGATGCGTAGCCGCCGACGGTCAATGTCGCCGTCACATCGCCCGACAGGTTCTCGGCGACGAAGTCGAGCGTCGGATCGAGCGTCTTCTTGGGACCGGCGCCATTGAAGCTGACCCGGCCACTCGAGAACTTGAGCGAGGCGCCGGCGAGTGAGAGCGTACCGCGGCGCATGTCGAAGCCACCGGAGATCTGCGGCGCCGTGTAGGTACCTCCGACGTGCAGGTCGCCGCCGAGCTCCGAATCCAGGCCGCGGCCGCGGACGAACACGGCGCGCGGCGCATCGATGCCGATGTCGAGGTTGATGGGGGCGAGCTGCCACGACGGTGGCGGCGGTGGCCTCGCATGCGGTCGACGCACATCGAGTACCGCCACTTCGCGCGGCAGCGCATTCGGGATGTTGATCTCGGCACGCGCAATGTGGAGCTGGCCGCTCGCGTTGAGCGCCGTCGTCGCGCCGCCCGTGACCGCGAGCGAGCCATCGAACCTTGCGGTCAGGAGGTCGGTCGCGAGCGGCTGCGCATCGACCGCCGTCAGTTTGAGTTCGACCGGAACCGTCGGTTCGAGTACGCCGATCCGTCCTTCGGCGGTGACCGTGCCGGAGCCCGCGTGTGCGAGCAGATGCATGATCTGCAGCGAGCGATCCGCCGCCACGAGCGTAACGGAGATATCCGACAGGTGCGCGCCGCGGGCGAAGTCCTGGAAGTCGCCGTGCTCGATCGAGACGGTGCCCGCGACCGCGGGGTCCGCCGACGTCCCGGTCAGGTCGCCCTCGATTGTCGCCTGCCCGCGAATACGCCGGCCAGCCGGCTCGAGGAATGGATTGGCGGTGGCGAGCGCGAACTGGCCGCTCGCGTGCAGCGCATATGCCCTGTCGCGCTGTAGCGGCGCGGATCCGGTGATCGCAAGACCTGCGGCGGTACCCGCGTGCAGCTGCAGGTCGACCGTCGCGCTGCCGGCCGCGAGGATGACCGACCCCTTGATGTCCGTCGGTGGCACGGCGCGACCGGACTGCGCGTGGAGCCTGAGCCCCGTTGCGTGCAGGTTGATGGCTCCTTCGGGGGACGCCATGAGCCCCGTCAGCCGCGCGTCCGCCGAGATCGTCCCGTCGAGCGGCCAATCGGGAAAGAACGCCGCGAGCGGCGCGGGTGTCACGTCCTTGAGCGCGGCCGTCACCTCGAGCACAGGCGTCAGCCGCCCGGCGGCCTCGAACGTGCCCTGCCCGGTACCGATCCGGATGGGATCGAACGCGATCCCATTCGTGAAGTAGAGCGTCGTGGGTGCGAGCAGCCGGGCGCTCTGGCCGCGCGCGCTCGCCTCGAGCGTCGCGACCTCGAGCCGACGCTCCGGCAGGTCGAGCGTCGCGATGACGGTGCCGCCGGCGACTTCCGCCTCGTCCTGGAACCAACGCGTCGACAGGCTGAGCGCGAGCCTCTCCGCCGGTCCCGTCGCATCGAGTCGCGCGTAGCCAGTCAGCGGCGCTGCAAGGATGCCGTCCGCCGTCGCGGACAACGCATAGAGCGGGTGGGTCGTTGGCGCCGCGATCGAGCCCGTGACGAGCAGATGACCGATGCGATGCCCCGGAATGCCGGCCTCGCGCGCCTCCGCGTGAACCTCGGCGCTGCCGTGCGGCCCGGTCGGCCTGAACTCGATGCTTGCGGTCGCGTT
Source organism: Pseudomonadota bacterium (assembly GCA_025356075.1). Lineage (GTDB taxonomy): Bacteria > Pseudomonadota > Gammaproteobacteria > Steroidobacterales > Steroidobacteraceae > CAIKZZ01. The sequence continues at coordinate 66,549 of JANXUT010000025.1, forward strand.
TCCCGCGAGCGGCGCCCCGGCGAGCCGGTCGAACTCCGCGAGGTTCGGAATCTCGAGCGATACGCGACCCCTGATCGGCCGGTCGCGGCCCGGAAAGCTGAGTCCGCCCGAGGCGACGGCACTGCGCCAGCCGGCGTGCCCGATGAGCGCGTCGATTCCGCCGTCCTCGCGGGGCTTGAGTGCCGCCTCGACTCGAACCGGCGCGCCATCGAGCGTGCCGCGCGCCGCCGCAGTTGCCGTCGGGTGTGCCGGCAATCCGCGCGCCTCGAAATTGACGTCGACGACGCCGCGCTCGGAGGCGTGCGCCGATCCATCGAGGGTGGCCGTGGCGCTGATCGCGTAGTCATCGCGCAGGCCCTCGAGTCGCCCCCGGACGCGCGCGGTGCCCGCGAGCGCCGGCGACAGCGCCGCGAGTCGTGGCAAGTCGGCCTCCCACTTGAAATCGACGACGCCATCGCGGTCCGTGCCGCTCGCGGAGGCACGCACTGCGCCGCCCTCGAGCGTCATCCGGTCGATTGCGACCTTCGAGCCGCGTCGCTTCCCCGAGAGCGTCAGGGTGGAAGTAGGCGCGAAGAGTCCGGCGATGGCGCTCGAGCCGTGCGTGCCCTCGAGCGTCCCCTTGAGCTGCGCGCTCTGCTCCCCTTTGGAATTTTCCAGCGTGCCGGACAGCTCGCCGCGGCCGTCGAGATCGATGCCCGCGAGGCGCATGAACGGCGCGACGGCGGGAGCGCTCGCGGTGAAACTGAGCCGGCTTCGATCGCCACCGGTCACCTCGCCATTCAGAGCGAGGAGCGGATGGGCGCCGGTGAACTGCGCCCGCCACGAGCCCTCGGTATGGCGCGCCGCTACCTTCACCTCGATCGGAGCCGAGGCGAATAGCGCGGGGTCCGGCCCCGGGATCGACAGGCCCTCGAGCACCGCCGACAGTTTCGCGGCGCCCGCCTCGCCACTCACCGTCGCGGTGAGATTCCGAAACCGCGCCTCGCCCATGCGCGCGCCCGCGACGGTGAGCAGGGCCGTCACGGTGGGCGATGAAAACTCTCCGTGGAAATGCCCATCGAGTTTGATCGATTCCCACGCCAGCCACTCGCCCGGCGCCATCGCCGTCGCGTGGCCCGTAACATCGAAATCGGCTTTCCCGTCGCTCCAGTCGATCGACCCGTCGGCGCGCGCCGTGAGGGCGCCCGCCGTGAGCTCGAGCTGCGTGGTCTCCGCGTTGCGTGGCCCGCCGACCTTCAGGTGCGCAAAGAGGTCACCCAGCCGCGCCACGCCCGCGAGCGTCTGCAGCGGTCCGCCGGCCGGTTCCTCGAGGTCGAGCGCGACTTCAAGGCGTGCCTCGTCGACGCGGCCGGCGAGTTCATAGCGGCCAGGCCCGTCGAGACGGTGCGCGTGGAGTTCGGTGTCAATCTCGTTGAGTCCCGTCAGGTGCACGCGGCCGCTCACATCGAGCACGGCGGTGGAACCTGCTAGGGCGGCACCGATCTCAAAGCGCGGCACCACGAGCGCGGCGACGTCGATGTTGCGAAAGTACCCGGACGAGTCGGTCGCGGTGTGCGTTGGTATAGGCGCGCGCGCGAGCAGCACGTGCGCCGCCGACAGGCGCTCGACGTCGAGGTGGCGCACGAGGAGCGATGCGGCCGATGACTTGAGCTCGATGTCGGTCGCCGTCAACCACACGCCATCCCGGTCCCTGAGCTCGATCCGAACAATGTGCAGGTCGCCCGGGAAGCGCCCGGAGAGTCCAGTGACCGACACATCGCCGCCGCTCAGCCGCTCGGTCAGTTGCTCGATCGCACGCCGGCCGGGATCGGTGTTGGAGGCGAGGAGCAGCACGAGCACGAGGACGAGTGGAACCACGAGCGCGAGGAATGCGACCTTGAGCGCGCGTGGCGGGATGCGCCGCATCAGAATGACTGCCCGAGACCGATGTAGATGTCGAAGTCATCGCCGCCCTGGAGCTTCGTCACCGGCACCGCGACGTCGAGCCGGATCGGCCCGATCGGCGTGTAGTACCTGAGGCCTCCACCGACGCCGACCGACGGGCGCCCCTGTAGGAGATGCCCGTCGCCACTGACGGCGCCCGCATCGACGAACATGGCGAAGCCGAAGTTTTTGCCGACGCGCTGGCGCAACTCCACGGTCGCCGCGTCGACCGCGGTGCCACCGGTCGGCGGGCCGCCCGGATAGAATGGCGGTCCGATCGACTGGTAGCGAAAGCCCCGCACCGTGCCGCTGCCACCGCCGTAGAAGCGCTGGTCGGGCGGCAGGTCGAACGGCGCCGCGCCGTGCGCATCACCCGCGAGCGCTCGCAGCGCGAGGACGCTGTGCCCGGTCCTCCCGCGGTACAGTGAGCTCAAGTCAAAGAACGCCGCCGTCTCCGCCTGGCCAATCACGAAGGTCGCCGGGGTCGCCGTGAACGACCGGGTCGGCGTCACGCTGATCGAGGCCCGCATGCCGTGCGTCGCATCGAGGAGCGGGTTGATGAGCCCGGTGCTGTTGAAGCGCGCGGCGATCGGCAGGCCGGACAGCGTGTAGTCGCGGATCTGGCCCTGCTGCGTGATCTGCTCGCGCTCGCCCGAGATGCCGATGCTGACTGTCCAGAGCGGCGAGAACCGGTGCGTCAGGATCGCGCTCGCCGTGGCGGCGGTCTGGTCGTACGCATCGAGGGACTGCTTGAGCGAAGCGACGTTGAGCTGCAGGCTGTCATCGCGCGAGCCGAAGTCGGGCTTGGTGAACTGCGCGCTGACGTTGTAGCCGACACCGGTCGTCGCATGTCCGCCTAGGTCGATCGCGGTCGCGGCGAGGGTGAGCTGCTCGGCGCCGCCAAAGAGATCGCGATCGGTCCACCTGACGCCGATGCTGCCGCCCAGGTCACTCGAATAGGCGGCGTTGAACCCGAGCGAGCGGCGCAGGCGTTCCTGCAGCACAACCGAGAGTGGCACGCGGCCGTCCTCGTCCGGGTGATCGGCCTTGCGGATGCTGACGCTCGAGAAGACGCCGAGCGCGAGGAGATCGCGGCGCGCGTCCTCGAGCTTGCTCGGGCTATAGGGGTCCCCCGCGTGCACGAGGAGGCGCGTGCGCACGAGTGTCTCCTCGACGCGCTTCAGTCCGGTGAGCGTGATCGGGCCGATCGCGGCGGCGCTGCCCGGCACGACATGGAACTCGATGTCGAGCGCGTGCTGCTCTGGCACCTCGTAGGCGATCGGCGTGTCCACCGTCGCGAACGCATGCCCGTCTTCCTCGAGCGCGTTGAGGAGCCGTGCCTGCGCGTCGAGGACCGCGGTTGCGTTGGCGGGCTCCCCGGGCTCGAGCCCGAGCGTCGCGCGCTCGGTCGCCGAGATCTCGCCGTCAACCGTGATGTGGCGGAGGTGGTAGAGCTCGCCCGGCGTGATGGCGATCGCGACGGGCGCCTCCTCGCGATCCGGAAGTGCCGTGAGCGTGTCGGGCAATTCCGCGTCCTCGAGCGGGCGACCGAGGATCGTGACGGTGATTCGGGCCTGGTAGTAGCCGAAGCTCTCGAGCACCGTCTTCAGCCGATCAACGTCCTCGCGGCCGCGACCGATCAGCGCGAAGGGGCTGACCGCGGCCGTGTCGCGCAACGAGTCGAGCTGCGAGCTCGCCTTCAGCGTCGAATCGAGCGCGTCATTCCCGGTCGGCGCGATCGAGAGCGAGTAGGGCTGCGGATCGGCCGCCCGGGCGACGCCGGCAACGAGCAGCGCGGCGGCGCCGAGCAGCCGCACGAAATGCCCCGAATGTGTCGATGGACCCGTTTGCAGCAAGCTCGCTCCGTCCATTCTCGCCGACGAGGGTCGGCGCAAAACCGGCCCGCGACGTCCACCGCGGTATTGGACGCCGGGCCGTCGGAGGCACCCGCGCACTGACCGCCGAGGACCGGTCGGCGGTCCGGGCCAAATAGTAGCGGTTCGCCGCGCGCCGGCCTCCCGCTGGCGGCCGGGGTCGCGCGGCCGCCCGGACCGAGGTGGTCGCAGCCATCGGCCCAATATTCGAGTATATCCTCAACTAATCAGCAGCTTGCGGAGCTATAGCGCCCGAGCCTCTTGCCTGGCCCCTGCCGTTTCGGCGGGCGCGAGGGCAAGGCTCTCTCTTATTAGGACGTGTGGGGGCGGCGGCAGTTCGGTCGGAGCGGGAAGTCCCGGCAGGGGGCGCTCAGACGCGGCTCGCGACCGACGCAGTGCCCGTCGCCCGTGCGAGCGCCGGCCACGCGATGATGTAGGTCGGCGCGACCCACGCGAGCACGTTGCAGAGCCACAGAATCGTCGGGTCCACGTCCGTATCGAGAGCGACGACCCTCGGGAGCGCGTCGAACAGTCGATCGAACACGAAGATCAGCGTGATCGCGTAGCTTCGGATCATGAACTGGCGGTGGAGCACGTAGTTGCCGCGGCGCACGCAGTAGAACGCCGTCGCGCTCGCGAGGACCCACAGCGACGCCTGCGTGAATATCGCGACCTGCAGCGGCAGCGCGTTGTGGGCGAGCGTGATGTAGATCGAGACGGACGCGGCGATCGCGACGCCAATCAGGTAGCAGCGGCCGAAGACCCGGTGCAAGCGCGTATGGCGCTCACGCAGGCGCGTCGAGAATTGCGTGGCGCCTAGGATAAGCACTACGGCGCCCGCGATGCCGTGCGGCACGAGCGCGCCGCGCACCCCCTTGTAGTAGTCCCAGAGGGGATCGGCGTGATCGACGATGAAGCGTTCGTTGTTGTAGATGACGAACAGCGTCGCCAGCCCAAGGAATGCAAAGAAGAGGTGCTTGAGCCCAAACGGCCGCGTGTCGGTCGGGCGATCCGGCAAGTCAGGGGTCATGCGCAACTCCGATGGCTCTGCTGATTGCAAAGGATAGCGCGATCCCCAGGCGCTGTTGCGCTACCGGCAGCCCGGTGCCATCGGCGCGCCGACGCGACCGGGAGCTGCGCATCGAGCGTCGCGATTGTGGCCGGCGATCTCGGCGTACCGAGTGCGCTGGAAAGGTGCCGATCATTCTCGCACTGCGCGGCGCCCGAGAGCGGTGAGCTCAATAGCAGCGTCATGTCGCTTCGCCCAAGACCAGAGGCGAGGGCGGGCACACGGTGCGAGTTCGCGGCTGCATTCAAGGCGCGGAAACACGATGGATTCAAGTCATCCGCCCGTGCGTCGATCGCTTGGCGTTCCGCTGCTATCCTTGGAGCGGCACGCGGCTAGGACCGGGTCGCTCGCGCCGGGCACCCCTGCGGCACCCGTGCGCGCGATCTTGACGGCGGGCGACGGAAAGCGGTCCCGGCGACCCCCGGCCGGTCCGAAATCGTGGAGAATCGGCGCGGGATGACCCCTACCAGGGAGGCCGGCGGACGCAGCCTCTGCCCGGCCGGCGTCGAGCGGCACGCCGCCGGCGGAACCCTGGGCAGATGCCCCGATTGACCGATGACGCCGTACACGGCACGTGAGTTGAACCCCATGGCAGCAGTTGCGAGTGCCGAATCGACGCGCGAGGTGGACGTGCTCGTCATCGGCGGTGGCCCCGCCGGCTCGACGGCCGCCACGTTGCTCGCCGAGAAGGGCTACCGGGTGGCGCTCATCGAGAAGGAACGCCATCCGCGCTTCCACATCGGCGAGTCACTGCTTCCGTCGAACCTGCCGCTCTTCGAGCGCCTCGGCGTCGCCGAGGAGATCCGTGCGATCGGTATGCAGAAATGGGGCGCGGAGTTCGTAGCCTCCTGGCTTGGCCGCGGTGAGACGTTCGAGTTCAAGGACAGCTGGAAGCCGAACCCGCCCTACGCCTACCAGGTAAGGCGCTCCGAGTTCGACGAGATCCTGATCCGCCGCGCCGGCCGCGCCGGCGCCGAGGTCACCGAAGGCTGCCGCGTCCGCGAAGTCGAGTTCACGGCCGAGCCCTTCCCGGTCCGGGTGACGGCCGTGCACGACGGCGGCCGCCTCGAGCAACTGCGCGCCCGGTTCCTGGTCGATGCCTCGGGTCGCGACACGTTCCTCGCCGGCAAGATGAGCGTCAAGAAGCGCAACCCCAAGCACAGCAGCGCCGCAATGTACGGCCACTTCCACGGCGCGCGACGCTACGAGGGCAAGCAGGCCGGCAACATCTCGATCTACTGGTTCGAGCACGGCTGGTTCTGGTTCATCCCGCTCGCCGATGGCACGACGAGCGTCGGCTCGGTCGTCTGGCCGACCTACATGAAGCAGCGGACCGTGCCGGTTACCGATTACTTCCTCGCGACGATCGAGCTTTGCGCGCCGCTCGCCGAGCGGCTGAAGGACGCCAAGCTCGTCACCGCGGTCGAGGCGACCGGTAACTATTCGTACCAGTCCGACCTGAGCCATGGCCCCAACTACATCCTGATCGGCGATGCGTTCGCCTTCGTCGATCCGATGTTTTCCTCCGGCGTCTGGCTCGCGATGAATAGCGCGGCCCAGGGCGCGGACGTCGTCGACACGTGCCTGCGCAATCCTTCGCAGGCCGCCGCGACGTTGCACCGCTTCGATCGCACGATGCGCCAGGGCCCCGGGGTCTTCTCGTGGTTCATCTACCGGATCACGAATCCGACCATGCGCGACCTCTTCATGCACCCGCGCAACACGCTCAGGATGAAGAACGCGATCCTGTCGGTGCTGTCGGGCGACATCTTCGGGTCGACGCCGATCTGGGGGTCGCTGCGGCTGTTCAAGGGACTCTACTATTTCGTCTCGTTGCTCAACCTGCCCCGCAGCATCGCCGCTTTCCGGCGCCACACGACCGACATCGCCGCAGATGCCCCGGCTGAATAGCGCCGTGCGGGCCGCGCCGTGCCCGTCGCTCGAGCTCGAGTACCTGCGCGGCGAGGAACTCGCCGCGTGCGCGCCAGCGTGGTGGGACGGTGTGCTCGGCATCGTTCCGTTCGGCGCCTCGACGGCGATCGGCTGCGCGGCGGACGTCCCGGTGGCGCCGGTGCCGCTGCGCGTGCTGGGTGAGGCGGCGAGCGCGACCGAGGTCTGGCGGCTCGGGGAGGCGCTCCAGTCCGGTTCGATCGGCCGGGTGCGCTACCGCAAGGGCAGCCACGCGCTCTTCGGCTGCATCGTGAGCCCGGAACCGAACGAGGCGGGTGCGCAATCGAGCGACCCGCGCGCGCTCCCGACGCTCACCTCGGCCGCCTACGCGGAAATATTCACCGCGCTCCAGCAGCTCGGCTATCCCCACCTGCTGCGCGTGTGGAACTACTTCGCCGCGATCAACCAGGAGACCGAGCTCGGCGAACGCTACCGGCAGTTCAACAGCGCCCGGCAGGAAGCCTTCCGCCGGAACCGGCGCGAGGTCGAGGGCAATGTGCCGGCGGCGTGCGCGCTCGGCTCGGCGCCCGGCTCGCCGCTCGTGATCTATTTCCTCGCCGGCTCGGCTCCCGCACGCGCCGTCGAGAACCCGCGCCAGCTGAGTGCCTACCGCTACCCGCGCGAGTACGGCCCTCACAGCCCGACGTTCTCGCGCGCCTCGATCGCCGACCCGAGCGTCGGCGCGCAGCTGTTCATCTCCGGCACCGCGAGCATCGTCGGGCACCAGAGTGTGCACGCAGGCGACGCAGCGGCCCAGGCGCGCGAGGCGGCCGTTAACATCGCCGCGCTCATCGAGGCGGCGAACGAGGCGGCCGGGACGAAGGCCTATTCGGTCGAGGCATTGAGGTACAAGGCGTACGTGCGCAACGCCCGCGACCTCGCCGCGATCCGCGCCGAGCTCGCCGACAACCTCGCCGCGGCGCACCCGATCACCTACCTGCAGGCCGACATCTGCCGAAGCGAGCTGCTGGTCGAGATCGAGGCCGTCGGCGCGCCGCGGCCGATTGGCGGCGCGGGACGCGCGTGAGGCGCGAAGGCGCCGGCCACTGCGCCCACCGTCGGCGGCTCGCGCTCACCGTCGGCGTGCTCGCGCTTGCCGCCACCGTCGCGGCGCCAGCGGCCGAGGTGCCGCTCTGGGAAGTTGGACTCGGTGTCGGCACGGTCGCGTTCTCTGACTATCGCGGCTCGAACAACTCGAGCGTCTACGCGCTGCCCGTGCCCTACTTCGCCTACCACGGCGAGTTCCTCAAGGCCGACCGCAACGGCGTCCGTGGCCTCCTCTTCAACAATCGCTTTGCGGAACTCAACATCAGCGTCAATGCGACGACACCGGTCCGCAGCCGCAACGAGGCGGCGCGCGCGGGGATGCCCGATCTCAAGCCGACCTTCGAGATCGGCCCGTCGCTCGACGTGCACTTGTGGCGAAGCGCCGCCGACCGGATCCGCCTCGACCTTCGCCTGCCCTTGAGGCGCGTGGTCACGATCGAACGCGAGCCTCGAGCCGTCGGCTGGCTCTTCACGCCGCGGCTCAACCTCGACGTGCGCGATATCGGCGGCCACCACGGCTGGGATGCGGGGCTCCTCGCGGGTCCCGTCGTCGGCGACCGGGCGTACCACGACTACTTCTATACGGTGGCGCCGGCCTACGCGACCGCGGAGCGACCGGCCTACCGGGCGGACGGTGGCTACTCCGGGACCGAGACTGTCGCGGCGCTGTCGCGGCGCTTTCCGCACTACTGGGTCGGCGTGTTCGTCCGGTATGATGCGCTGTCGGGGGCTCGGTTCCTGCCGAGCCCGCTGGTGCGCAGCCAGCAATACTGGGCTGGTGGAATCGGATTCGCCTGGATGATTGGAAAATCGACGCGTCTGGTCGAGAGCCGGGATCCGGAGTGAGGCGGTGGTGATCCGGGCGCTCGCCTTCGTGCGAACCGTGGTGGTCCTCTACGGATCGCTGCTCGTGTTCGCGCTCGTGTGCCTGACCTGGACGCTCGCCGCGCTGCCGCTCTACCTGGTGCTCGGGGGCGGCCGCGGCACGAAGATCGGCCGCATCGGCATCCAGCGGGGCTTTCGGTTCTACGCGAGCTGGATCCACTTCGTCGGCGCGTATCGCCTGGATCTCACTGCCATCGATGCGCTCATCGGCGGCGGCCCCGTCATCCTCGCACCGAACCACCCGTCCGTCATCGATGCGATCCTCATCGTCACGCGCCACCCGAACCTCGTGTGCATCATGAAGTCGGGGCTCATGAACAACGTGCTCCTGGGTGCCGGTGCCCGGCTCGCGGGCTACATCCGCAACGACCCGCCGCGGCGCATGGTGCGCGAGGCGATCACGGTGCTCGAGCAGGGCGCCGTGCTCCTTCTCTTTCCGGAGGCCACCCGCACGACCGAAGCCCCAGTCAACCCGTTCCTCGCGAGCGTCGGGCTCATAGCCAAGCTCGCGCACGCGCCGGTGCAGACGCTCCTCATCGAGACGGACTCGCCGTACCTCAGCAAGGGCTGGCCGTGGCTCAGGCTCACCCGGATCCCCATCACCTACCGCGTGCGCCTCGGCGAGCGCTTCGCTGCCCCTGCGGATGCGAGGGCCTTCGACCGGATGCTCGAGGAGTACTTTCGCAGGGCGCTCGCGGGATCCTTGCAGGAACGCTGGCTCGCGCGCCCAAGCCAGGGCGCGCGGTAGCATTCGCCGATGCCGCCGACGTCCTCGACGCACCTCGTGCTCATTCCGAGCTACAACCCGGGCACCAAGGGCGTCGCGACGGTCCTCGCCGCGCGACGGCACTGGTCGCCCGTGTGGGTCGTCATCGATGGCAGCACGGACGAGAGCGTCACCGCGCTCGGCAAGCTCGCGCGCGAGGATCCTGAGCTTCGCGTGCTTGCGCTGCCGACGAACCGCGGCAAGGGTGCGGCGGTGCTGCACGGCCTCGAGGCCGCGCTCGCCTCTGGCTTCACGCACGTGCTGACGATGGACGCCGACGGACAGCATCCGGAGGACCGGATCCCCGCGTTCATGGCGACCTCGATGGCGGCGCCCGCGGCGATGGTGCTCGGCGAACCGGTGTTCGATGCGAGCGCGCCGCTGCTGCGGGTACGCGGCCGGCGCATCTCCAACTGGTTCGCGAGCCTCGAGACGCTCGGGGCCGGTATCGGCGATTCGCTGTTCGGGTTTCGGGTCTACCCCGCGGCGGCGCTCGCGCGGATCATGCGGCGGGTGCCGTGGATGCGTCGCTTCGACTTCGACGTCGAAGCGGTCGTCCGGCTCTCGTGGCGCGGGGTGCGCGCGGTCAACCTGCCGGCTGCGGTGCGCTATTTCCGTGCCGACCAGGGCGGCGTCTCGCACTTTCGTTACGGGCGCGACAACGTTCTGCTGACGTGGATGCACGCGCGGCTCTTCGCCGGATTCGTGATCCGCCTGCCGTTCCTGATACTGCGACGCCTCGCGCGCCGCTGAAGCCGGTCAGTGCGCGGGTTTCTGCGCCTGGTAGGCGGAGAAGATGCCGAGCTCGACGCGGCGCTCCGTTGCCGTGAAGCCCGCGGACTTGAGCGCCGCGAGCACCGTCGCTGGCGGCACGCACGCCTCGATAGTGTCCCAGTAGTAGCGCATGAGCTCGGGCGTATCCTTGTGCCGCGCCATGCGCCCCGCCACCCACGGCACGATCCGCCGCATGTAGGTCTTCAGCATCGCGCGCGCGATCCCTGAGGCCGGCAGCGTGATCTCCATGACACACACGCGCCCGCCCGGCCGCAGTACCCGATGGAACTCGCCGAACGAGGCGGCGAGATCCTCCACGTGCCTGAGTGCGTAGCCCATGCTGATGAAATCAGCGCTTGCGTCGGGGAGCGGCAGTTCCTCGGCGCTCCCCGCGAGGAGTCGAACGCCCGCCGGCACGTTCGCCGCCTCCACCATTCCGGGACTTGGATCGACCCCGCAGACGAGCGTCGGATCACCGACGATGGCCGCCGCCTGGCTCGCGACGAGGCCGGTACCGACCCCGACATCGACGACGCTCATCCCGGCCTTGAGGCCCGCTTCCAGGAGTGCTCGGTGGCGGTACCAGGAGCCGCTGCCGAATGCCATGGCGCGTTCGACGCGTTCGTAGTCGACCGCCGTCCGACTGAAGATGCCGCGCACCCACTGACGTCGCTCGGGTTCGCCGGAGTAATACGAGGGCAGTGGCGGGTGCGGGGGCTCGATGGGCGTCTCCAGAAAGATGGGGCGGCTGGCAGTGCGCTGAACCTTAACACGCCAAAGCCGCGCCGGGCCGCAACCGGCCGGTGCGCCACCCCGACGTACCTCGTTGATTTATAAGGCTCCGTGGCCGGTAGCAAGTTGCGTTCGAGGCCCCCACCGATATAATGACGCCCGTCGGCGGAACGAAACGCAGCACATGCTCGAAGATCACCGGTGCGTTCGGTTCGCACCGGCGAACCGCCGCATAGGGGAGCCGGTACGAACGCGATAGGCCGCCTCGGTGCCGGGCCGGTCCGGCGTTCGCTGGCCTGTGACAACCGTTCCGGCGGAGTCCGGGGGCGCCGCCACGTCGACAGCGCTTTGACCATGCAAAGGTTCTGATGCAATCCGCGCAAGCAGCCGCCAGCACCGACCTCGAGCGAGAGATCGCCGGACTCGTCACGGAGGCGCTCAACCTCGAAGTGTCGGCGAGTGACATCGATCCTGAGGCCCCGCTCTACCGGGACGGCCTCGGCCTCGACTCGATCGATATCCTCGAGATCGCCCTCGTCGTGTCGAAGCGCTACGGCATCGACATCAAGGCGGAGAGCGAGGAGAACCACAAGATCTTCCGCTCGCTGCGGGGCCTCGCGGAATTCGTCGCGGCGCAGAGGACCAGGTAATGCCGGGGGCGTCCCGGGTCGCACGGGGCGTCGCAATCGGCGCCGCCGCCGTCGCCTACGCCGTGCTCGCGCACCTCAGCAACTCGAGGCCGGGAACCGAAGCGCTGGGCGCGATCCTCTCGGCAGGCCCCGTCTGGGTCGGCGCAGTCATCCTCGCGTACCGGTCGCACCACCGGGTCGCCGCGCTTGGCGCCTGCGCGCTCATTGTCCTGCTCACGATCGCTTTCTGGCGCGACCTCGAGGCGCACTTCGCCTGGCTCTACCTCGCCCAGCAGGCGGGTACCTACGCGGTCCTCGCGCTTTCCTTCGGCCGCACGCTCAGCGCAGGCCGCCAGCCCCTGTGTTCGCGCTTCGCCGAGATGGTGCACGGACCGCTCGCGCCGCCGGTTGCCGCCTACACGCGCGCCGTCACGATCGCCTGGACCTGGTTCTTCAGCGTCATCGCGGTCGCGCTCGTCGTGCTCTTCCTCGCCGCACCGCTCGCCATCTGGTCGGCGTTCGCGAACTTCGTGATTGCGCCGCTCGTTGGCTTAATGTTCCTTGCCGAACACGTAGCCCGGCGGCGGGCGCTGCCGAACATGCAGCACCAGGGCATCCTCGGGACCCTCCGGGCGATTTCCGCGAGCACGCTGCGGCAGCCCGCCTCGGCCGCCGCGCCGCGCGCCTGAACCTCATCACCCCGATGCGCCGCCCCGAACCCGACACCGCCGTCCCGCTGCTCGCGCACGCCTCCGCCGAGGACATCGTTGCCTACCGGCGCGGCGAGCCGATCCGCGCCGGTCGCTTTCTCGGCGACGTCGCCCGGGTGGCGGCGTTGCTGCCGGCGAGCCGCCACGTGCTGAACGCCTGCCAGGACCGCTACCACTTCGCGGTGGGGCTTGCGGCCGCGACGGCGTCCGGGCGCAAGAGCCTCCTGCCATCGACGCACACGCCGGAAGTCATCCGGCAGCTGAGGCTCTTCGCGCCCGATGCGATCTGCCTGACCGACGACCCCGAGTGCACGATCGACCTGCCGCGAGTCGTGTTCCCGGGCGGCGCCTCGCCGCCGAGCGGCGCCTGGCGCATCCCGCTGATCGCGGCGGAGGCGGAGGTCGCCTACGTCTTCACCTCCGGGACCACCGGCACGCCCGTGCCGCACGCGAAGTCCTGGGGCCGGCTCGGCGATGCCGTCGGCGTCGAAGCGACGCGCCTCGGCTTCGATGGTTCGCGCCGGCGGACGATCGTCGCGACGGTGCCGCCCCAGCACATGTACGGCTTCGAATCCTCGGTCCTGCTGCCGCTGTTCTCGGGGCATGCGTTCTGCGCGGAGCGGCCGTTCTTCCCGTCCGACATCGCCGCGACCCTTGCCAGCGTTCCCGCGCCGCGGATCCTCGTCTCGACGCCGGTGCACCTGCGCGCGCTCATCGCCGCCGACATCGACCTGCCGGAGCTCGAGCTGATCGTGTCGGCGACGGCGCCGCTGGCCGAGACGCTCGCGGCGGCCGTTGAGGCGCGCTTCCAGGTGCCGGTGCTCGAGATCTACGGCTCGACCGAGACCGGCCAGATCGCGAGCCGGCGTACGACCGCCGGCGCCGAATGGCAACTGTGGCCGGGTGTGCGCATCGAGATCCGCGATGGCGAGACGCGCGTCCACGGCGGCCACCTTGAGATGCCGACGCCGATGGGCGACGTGCTCGAGGCGACGGGGAGGGACCGGTTCCTGCTGAAGGGCCGCAGCTGCGACATGGTCAACATCGCCGGCAAGCGCAGCTCGCTCGCCTACCTCAATCACCAGCTGACCAGCATCCCGGGCGTCGTGGACGGGGTCTTCTATATCAAGGACGAAGCCGGCCCCGACGAGCGCGCCGTCTCGCGACTCGGCGCACTGGTCGTTGCGCCCTCGCTCGATGCGGCGGCGATCACGGCGGGCTTGCGCGAGCGGCTCGATCCCGTGTTCCTGCCACGACCGCTCCTGCTGGTCCCGGAGATCCAGCGCAACGCGACCGGCAAGATCCCGAGCCACGTACTCGCCGCGCTCGCGCGCGGCCGTTGAGCCGCGCCGCCGGCCACGGCATGACGACGCTGATCCCACTCGAGATTCCGCGGGACCACCCGGCGTTCGCGGGGCATTTCCCGGAAGATGCGATCGTGCCAGGGGTAGTGCTGCTCGATGAATCGCTGCAGGCGGTCGCAACGCACCTCGGCATCGCGATCGGCGGCTGCACGGTCGTATCGGCGAAGTTCCTGAGTCCGGCGCGCCCGGGCGAGCCCATCCTCATCGAGTTCGAACGGCGCGACGATGGGCGCGTGCATCTGGAGCTTCGCTCGGGGCACCGGTCGCTTGCGAACGCGATCGTGGAACTGCCGGCCGGCGCGGGGATGACTTGAATGCCGAAGCCGCTTCAGCCACCCGATCTCCCGCCACCCGGCTTCGCCGACTGGACGCACCGGACCGAGCGCGGCTCGCGGCAGATGCTTCGAATCATGACCTGGCTGTCGCTGCATTTCGGGCGCCGCTTGAGCCGAGCGGTGCTGCACTCGATCACTCTTTATTACGTGCTGTTCGCGCCGGTCGCGTGCCGGAATTCGCGCGCCTACCTTACGCGCGCGCTCGGCCGCCGGCCAACGCTTGGCGACGTCTACCGCCACATCCTCAGTTTCGCCTCGACGATCCACGACCGCGTGTTCCTGCTGAACGGACGCTACGACTTGTTCGACGTCTCGACCGAGGGTGAGCCGCTCGTCAAAGCCGTGCACGACCGCAAGGAGGGCGCGTTCCTGATGGGCGCGCACCTCGGCAGCTTCGAGGTCACGCGGGCGGTCGGGCACCAACAGTCCGGGCTCGAGGTCGCGATGGCGATGTACGCCGACAACGCCCGCAAGATCAACGCGGCACTCATCGCGATCAACCCGTCACTCAAGACCGACATCATCGAAATCGGCCACATGTCGGCGATGCTCGACATCCGTTCGCGGCTCGACGCCGGCAACTTCGTCGGCATGCTGGGCGACCGGTCGCCCGACAACGACGACTGCCAGCAGGTGGCGTTCCTCGGCGGCATCGCCGCCTTCCCGACGGGTCCGATGCGGGCCGCAGCGATGATGCGCCGGCGCGTCTACTTCATGGCGGGGTTCTACCTCGGCGCCAACCGCTACCACGTCGTCTTCGAATCGCTCGCCGATTTCTCGGACGTCGGTCCCGCCGACCGCGCGGGCGCCGTGCGTGCCGCCGTCGATGCCTTCGCGGCGACCGTCGAGCGTCATTGCCGTGAGTACCCGTACAACTGGTTCAACTTCTTCGATTTCTGGAAGCCCCGCATCACCAAGGCGAAGCACGCATGAGCCGCATCCCGGCACCGCGCGCAGGGCGCTCGCCGTCGCGGCTCGCCCTCCTCCTGGTCCTCGCGGCCGGATTCGCAGGGATCGCCGCCGCCCAGAGCGCCGACCTCGCGCTCGATCAGCTGATGACCGAACTCAAGGCGCGGCCGCACCGTCACGACCGGTTCACGGAGCGCTTCACGACGGCGGTGCTCGACCGGCCGCTCGAGGCGTCCGGCGAACTCTTCTACGATGCGCCGGATCACCTCGAGAAACGCACGCTCCTGCCACGCGTCGAGCGGCTCGTGCTCGAGGGGCGGGCGCTCGCGATCGAGCGGCGCCACCGCACCTACCGGACCACGCTCGATGAATACCCCGAGCTCGCGCCCTACATCGAGAGCATCCGCGCGACGCTGGCGGGGGACCTGGCCGCGCTCGAGGGCGTCTTCAAGCTCGGCTACACGAGCAAGGGCGATGCCTGGTCGCTGACGCTCTCGCCGCTCGCGCCGAACCTCGCCGCGCAGGTCACGCGGATCGGGATCGAGGGCGTCAGCGCCAACGTCCAGAGCGTCGTCATCGACCGGGCCAACGGCGACCGCTCGGCGATGACGCTGACCGGCGCGGTGGCCCCGTGACACGGCGGCGGGCGCTACCGCTCCTCCTGTGGCTCGCGCTCCTCGGCGCCGGCGTGTTCATCGTGGTGACCGCTCGATTCACGGCCGACCTGTCCGCGTTCCTGCCAGCGCACCCGACGCCCGCGCAACAGGTCCTCGTCGACCAGCTGAAGGACGGCGTCACCTCGAGGCTCGTGCTGGTCGCGATCGGCAACGGCAATCCGGCCGCGCGCGCGCGCGTCTCCACCGCGCTCGCCGAGCGGCTGCGCGCCAGCGGGCTGTTCGTGTCCGTCTCGAACGGGGCCGCAGCTACGTCGGCCGCCGACCGGGAGTTCGTGTTCAGGAACCGGTACTTCTTGAGCGACCGGGTCGTGCCCGACCGGTTCACGGTCGCGGGACTTCGCGAAGCGATCGGCGAGAGCATCGACTCGCTCGCGAGCCCGACCGGGTTTCTCGCGGGCGACCTCCTGCCGCCCGATCCGACCGGCGAGACACTCGCGGCGCTCGAGGCGCTGCTGCCGCGCACGGGGCCGCGGATCGAGAACGGCGTCTTCACCTCGCGCGACGGCCGCGAAGCGCTGCTAGTTGCCACGACTCGCGCGGCCGGCTCCGACTCCGACGGCCAGGAGCGCGCGATCGAGCGGATCCGCACGGAGTTCGCCGCGGCGACGGTCGCCGCAAGCTCCCTCTCGCTCGCGATGACCGGCCCCGGCGTCTTTGCGAGCCGGGCGCGCGCAACGATCATCCACGAGGCGGTGCGGCTGTCGGCGCTGAGTTCCCTGCTCGTCGTCGCGCTGCTTGTGATCGTCTACCGGTCCGTCGCCTCCGTCGCCCTCGGCCTCCTGCCGGTCGCGACCGGCGCGCTCGCCGGCACCGCGGCGGTCGCGCTCGGCTTTGGGGTCGTGCACGGCGTTACACTCGGCTTCGGCGTCACGCTGATCGGCGAGTCCGTCGACTACTCCATCTACCTCTTGGTCCAGGCCCGAAGTAGCGGCAGCGCGAGTGCGACCGACGCGTGGGTCGGGCGCATGTGGCCGACCGTGCGCCTTGGCCTCCTCACCTCGCTCTGCGGGTTCGCCTCGCTGCTGCCGTCCGGCTTTCCGGGCCTTGCGCAGCTCGGCCTCTACTCGATGGCGGGGCTCGTCGGCGCTGCGCTCGTGACGCGCTTCGTGCTGCCGGGGCTCCTGCCCGCGAACTGGGTGGCGCGACCGGTGGTGCCCCTTGGCCTCGGTGTCGCACGCGCGCTTGCGCGCGCACGGCGCCTGCGGCCGATCCTGTGGCTCGTGCCGGCCGTGGTCGGCGCTATCCTCATCGCGCATCGCGGCGAGGTGTGGAACCGCAACCTCTCGGCGCTGAGCCCCGTGCCGCTCGCAGACCAGGAACTCGACGGGCGGCTGCGCTCGAGCCTGGGCGCACCCGACACGCGCGACCTCATCATCATCACGGCGCCGACCGGCGAGGCTGCGCTTCAGGCCGCCGAGATAGCGGCGCGGCGCCTCGAGCCCCTCATCGCCGCGGGCGAGCTCGATGGCTACGAGACGCCGGCCCGCTACCTGCCGAGCCAGGCCCTGCAGCGCGAGCGCCGCGCGGCGCTCCCCGAGACCGCGAGGCTGCGCGCGAACCTCGGCGCAGCCGTCGCCTCGCTGCCGCTGAAAGCCTCGCGACTCGAGCCCTTCATCGCCGCGGTCGAGACGGCGCGGACCGCGCCGCTCCTCGAGGCCAATTCGCTTCGCGGCACGTCGCTCGAGGCCGGCGTCGATGCGCTCCTGTCCGAACGAAACGGGACCGCGACGGCGTTCCTGCCGCTGACGGCGCCCGCGTCCGGCCCGCACCCGCTCGCCATCGATGCCGTGCGCGTGCGTGCGGCGCTTGGGATCGCTCCCGCCGGCGCCTCGGTGCTGGTCGTCGACTTGAAGCAGGAGTCGGACGCGCTCTATGCGAGCTACCTCACCGAGGCGATCGGCCTCTCGACGCTCGGCTTCGTCGCGATCGTGGTGCTGATTGTCCTGAGTACGCGCTCGGTCCGCCGCACGCTAAGCGTCGTGGCACCTCTCCTCCTCAGCGTCCTCGTCGTCGTCGCGGGGCTCGTGGCCTGCGGCAGGAGCCTGACGATCCTGCACCTGATCGGGCTGCTGCTGATCGTCGCCATCGGCTCCAACTACGCGCTTTTCTTCGACCGACGCGAGGCGGGCGTCGAGCCGAACGAACGCGCAACGACGCTGGCCTCGCTCGTCATCGCAAACCTCGCGACCGTGCTCGGCTTTGGAATGCTTGCGTTCTCGACGGTACCGGTGCTCTCCGCGCTCGGCTCCACCGTCGCGCCCGGCGCGCTGGCGGCGCTGGTATTCTCGGCCTTGATGGCCGAGCCGGTGCGCGGGTCATGACCGCGGGCGCCACTGCTCGCATCGTCCTCTTGCCGGGCGCATTCACCACCGCGGGTGATTTCACGACCGAGGGCTTCGCCGCGGCGCTGATCGAGCGGCAGCTCGACGTCGAGCTCATCGTCACGGACCTTGGGCTCACGAGCGTGACGGATCGCTCGATCCTCGAGCGTCTACGCGCCGGTCCCTTGCGGGCCGCACGGGCGGCGGGCTGCGAGTCGGTCTGGCTCGCGGGCGTCTCGCTCGGCGCGTTCGTCGCACTCGTACTCGCGGAGCGATTTCCGGGCGAGGTCGACGGACTCTGCCTCATCGCGCCCTACCTCGGCACGCGCATCGTCACGGGCGAGATCGCACGGGCCGGCGGCCTCGCCCGCTGGCAGCCCGCGACCGCTGGCGAGGAGGACGAGGAGCGTCGCCTCTGGAGCTTTCTGCGCGCGCCCAATTCCCGTCGACCCCCAATCCACCTCGGCTACGGGCGCGGCGACCGGTTCGCCGACAGCCAGGACCTCCTCGCGGCGGCGCTCCCCGCTGGGTCGGTGGACGTCATCGACGGATCGCACGACTGGCCGACGTGGCGCACTCTGTGGGAACGATTCCTCGACCAGTGGCCGGCGCGCGCGGCAGCGGCAGCCCGGAGCCGGCCCACGTGACCCTCAAGGACTATCCGCCCTTCGTGTCGACCTCGGTCGCGCTGCATGGCGTCGCGGCCGGGATGCTCGCCTGGCACCCGTCCAGCTGGCCGTGGGTCGCGGGCCTCGTCCTCGCCGACCACGCGGCGCTGACCGCCGCGGGACTCTGGCCAAGGAGCTCGCTGCTCGGGCCAAACGTGACCCGCCTGCCGCCTGCGCCGGATGCGGCGCGCGTCGCACTCACGATCGATGATGGACCGCACCCGGAGGTGACGCCGCGGGTGCTCGATCTCCTCGACACCCTTGACGCCCGCGCGACGTTCTTCTGCATCGGCGAGCACGTCAGGCGCTACCCCGCACTCAGCCGCGACATCCTCGCGCGCGGCCATTCGATCGAGAACCACAGCCAGCGCCACCTGAATCGCTTCTCGGTGCTCGGCCCGCGCGCGATGCGCGCCGAGGTCGCGGGCGCCCAGGACACGATCGCGGACGTGACGGGCTACCGCCCACGGTACTTTCGCGCGCCGGCGGGGCTACGCAATCCCTTCCTCGATGCGGTGCTGCGCTCGCTCGAGCTTCAGCTTGTCAGCTGGACGCGTCGCGGCTTCGATACCGTCAGCAACCGTGCGGAGGTCGTGCTCGCCCGCCTGACGCGCGACCTCGGCGCCGGCGACATCGTGCTGCTGCACGATGGGAATGCGGCAGTCACCGCCCGCGGCGAGCCCGTCGTGCTCGAGGTCCTGCCGGGACTCCTCGCGGCGTTCGCCGCGGCGGGACTCGCACCGGTCACGCTCGGCGAGGCGCTCTCGTGACGCGGGAGCAGCTGCTCGAGCGGCTCGTCGCGGAGGCGGCCGCGCGCTACCGCCCCGCCGGGCTGTTCGCGTTCTTCTTCGCCCGCGGGAAACTCCGCGGCGACCCGGTCTTCGCGGCACTCCTCGCCCGCGGCCTGATCGACGACCGCGCCACGCTCCTCGACCTCGGCTGCGGGCAGGGGCTCCTGTACGCCTGGCTCGAAACCGCCCTCGCCTGCCACGGCCGTGGCGAGTGGCACGAAGGGTGGCCCGCACCGCCCGGGCTCAAGGGCTACCGCGGCATCGACCAGTCGGCGCGGGAAGTCGCGCGCGCCTCGGTCGCGCTCGGGGCCAGGGCGACGGTCGAGCGAGGCGACATCCGCACGGCGGACTATCGCAGCGCCGATGTGATCGTCATGCTCGACGTCTTGCACTACCTCGACCCGCCGAACCAGGACCGGATCCTCGAGCGTGTCCGCGCGGCATTGAGCCCCGCCGGCACGCTCCTCTTGCGCGTCGGGGACGCGGGCGCCGGCTTCGGGTTCGGGGTCGGCCAGCTGATCGACCGGCTGGCGCGCTTCTGCCGCGGCCACGGCGCCGGACGGCTCTATTGCCGGACGCTCGAGGAGTGGTCGAGCGCGCTCGAGCGGGCTGGGTTCGCCTCCTTCCCGACGCCGATGAGCGCGGGCACTCCGTTCGCCAACGTCCTCATCGTCGCGATGCCCCGATGAAGCCACTCGTCCTCACGCACTACACCGCCACGAGTTGCCTGGGTGCCGGTCTCGCGCCGACGCTCGAGGCGCTCAGGGCGACGCGAAGCGGACTCGCGCCCTGCCGGTTCCTCGACGTCGAACTCGACACCTGGGTGGGGAGCGTGGCGGGCCTCGAGGACGTTGCGTTGCCACCGGCGTCCCGCGGCTTTGACTGCCGCAACAACCGGCTCGCATTTCTCGGCCTCGGCCAGGACGGATTCGACGCTGCGGTTCGCGACGCCGCCCGCCGCCTCGGCGCCGATCGCATCGGCGTATTCATAGGTACCAGCACCTCCGGGATCCTCGAGACGGAGCTCGCCTACCGGAACCGTGATCCGGTCACGGGCGCGCTGCCGGAGCGGTTCAACTACGTCGGCACCCACAATACGTTCTCGGTCGGCGCATTCGTGCGGGAGGCCCTCGGTCTCGCGGGACCCGCGAGCGTCGTCTCGACCGCCTGCTCATCGGGCGCCAAGGCGTTCGGCATGGCGGCGCGGATGATCGAGCTTGGGCTCATCGACGCGGCGATCGTTGGTGGCGTCGATTCGCTGTGCCTGACGACGCTCTACGGCTTCCACTCGCTGCAGCTGACGGCGTCGCGACCGTGCCGGCCGTTCGCGGCGGACCGCGACGGCATCTCGATCGGCGAGGCCGCCGCGTTCGCGCTCCTCGAGCGCCCCTCGCCGCGCGACGGCGTGCACTCCATCGCGCTCCTCGGCGTCGGTGAGTCGAACGATGGCTTCCACCTCTCGACGCCGCACCCGGAGGGCCTCGGTGCGCGCCTCGCGATGCGCGCGGCACTCAAGGCCGCTTCGCTCGCGCCGGAGGCGATCGACTACGTCAACCTGCACGGCACCGGCACGCTCAGCAACGACCTCGCCGAGAGCATCGCGGTCGAGGCCGTGCTCGGATCACACACCCGCTCGAGCTCGACCAAGGGCGCCACCGGCCACACGCTCGGCGCGGCCGGGGCGCTCGAGGCGGTCATCTGCGCGCTGGCGCTGCGCGAGCAATTCATCCCCGGCGGCTCGAGCACCGGCGTCGCCGATCGCTCGCTGCCGGTCGATTACGTCGGCCGGGCAACGAACGCCCCGATCGCGCACGTGCTCAGCAATTCATTCGGCTTCGGCGGCACCAACTGCTCGCTCGCCCTCGGCCGGCTCGCGTGACCGCACTCACCGCCTACCTGACGGGCATCGGTGTCGTCGGCCCCGGCCTCGCGGACTGGCCGGGGACCGAGGCGATCCTCGCGGGCCGCCGCTCCTACCTCTACGCCGAGCCCATGCTGCCACCGCCCGATACGCTGGCGCCGACCGAGCGCCGGCGCGCCGGCCGCGTCGTGCGGCTCGCACTCGCGGTCGGCCTTGAGGCGACTCGCCGCGCGGGCCGAGACCCGGCGGACCTCCCGGTCGTGTTCGCCTCCTCCGGTGGCGACGGCGATAACTGCGATGCGATTTGCCAGACGCTCGCCTCGCCCAACCGCGCGCTGTCGCCGACCCGCTTCCACAACTCCGTGCACAACGCACCGGCCGGCTACTGGAGCATCGCCGCGGGCGCGCGCGTCGCGACGACGACGGTGTGCTGCTACGACGCGAGTTTTGCCGCCGGCCTCCTGGAGGCGCTGGTGCAGTCGGCGTCGACCGGGGTCGAGACGGCGCTCATTGCCTACGATCTCGACTACCCGCCGCCGCTTCGGGCCGCACGCGCGACAGCCACGCCATTCGGCGTCGCATTCCTCCTCCACCCTGCGCGTGCTGACGGCGCCATCGCCCGGCTGAGTGCGCGCGTGGCGCCGGGGCTACCCGACCGGCTCGCCCACGCGGAGCTTTCCTCGCTCGCGGACACGAACCCGGCAGCGCGCTCGCTCCCGCTGCTCGAGGCCATTGCGCGCCGCCGCACGGACGCCGTGAAGCTCCCCTATCTCGAGCCTGCGATCCTTGAGGTCGAGGTGACACCGTGCGGCTAGATCGGGACTGGATCGAGGCTCACATCCCGCACAAGGGCACGATGTGCCTGCTCGAGGAAGTGCTCGACTGGAGCCCGGGGTCGATCCGCTGCCGCGCGATCTCGCACCGCAGCCCCACGAACCCGCTTCGATCGCACGGCCGGCTCGGCGCCGCCTGCGGAATCGAGTACGCCGCCCAGGCGATGGCGGTCCACGGCGCGCTGCTGCTCGGGTCGAACGAAGTGCGCGCCGGCAAGCTCGCGAGCGCGCGCGGCGTCACGCTCGGCGTCGCGCGCCTCGATGACTGCGCCGCCGACCTCATCGCGACCGCGCACCGCATCCACGGCGGGGAGGCGATGGTGCTCTATGACTTCACCGTCGGGGACGGCGCGCGCGTACTCCTCGCCGGTCGCGCCACGATCGCATTCGCGCGACACTCACCCCTCCAGGGCGCGGAGCAGCAAGACCAATGAACCCCTCCCAGAAACGCGCGCTCGTGACCGGCGGCAGTGGCGACATCGGGGCCGCCATCTGCCGGCGCCTCGCGGCCGCCGGCCACTACGTCTACGTGCACGCAAACCAGAATCCGGCTGCTGCCGCAACGCTGGTCAGCGAACTCATCGCAAGCGGCGGCCAGGCCGAGGCGCTGGTGTTCGACGTGACCGACGACTCCGTGACTCGCCCGATCCTCGAGCGACTCGTCGCCGACTCGCCGATCCAGATCCTCGTCAACAATGCCGGCATCCACGACGACGCCGCGTTCCCAGGGATGAGCGCGGAGCAATGGCACCGCGTCATCGACGTGACGGTCACCGGCTTTTTCAACGTCACGCGGCCCCTGTCGCTGCCGATGCTGCACAGCCGCTGGGGACGGATCATCAACATGTCCTCGATCGCCTCGCTCATCGGCAATCGCGGCCAGGTCAACTACGCCGCCGCCAAGGGCGCGATCAATGCGGCGACGCGCTCACTTGCGAGCGAGCTCGCCGGTCGCGGCGTCACGGTCAATGCGGTGGCACCCGGGATCATCAGCGGCCGCCTGAGCGCAGGCGCCTTCGACGCCGACAGCATCCGCAAGCTCGTGCCCATGAAGCGCGCCGGGACAGCGGCGGAAGTCGCGAGCCTGGTCGCATTCCTCGCCTCCGACGAGGCGGCCTACATCACCGGACAGACAATCTGCGTCAGCGGCGGGCTCGGCTGATGGCCGCCGCTCGCCGTGCGCTAGAATCCGCCGAGCCACCACCTTGGAAACGCCCATGAAGCTGCCCACCCACGTGCTCGCCCTGACCCTCGCGATGCTGCCCGCGATGGCATTCGCCGCCGACGACCCGCCGGCGACCGGTGACAAGACCATCGCCGACCATGCCAAGGACGCGGGCCAGGCGATCTCCCGCGATGCGAAAGCGGTTGGAAAGGCCGTCAAGGAGGACGCCGTCAAGGTGGGCCATGCGGTGAAGGAAGGCGCTGTCGAAGTGGGCCACGCGGCGAAGGAAGGCGCGGTGAAAGTTGCGCACGGGGCCAAACACGGCGCGCAGAAGGTCAAGGCGGCCGTGACGAAGGACAAGGCTCCGGTACCCGCGCCCGCCGCTGCGCCGCCGGCCCGCGCACCCGCACCGGCCGATCCGCACTGACGAGCCGCGATGCTGACGGCGATCGCCACGCAGGAAATCGCGGCTTTCTGCCTCGACCGCGTTCTCGGGGGTAGTCGATGAAATCCTCATCCGGGCCGCGGCTGGTCCTTGCGTCGCAGGCCTTGCGAGCGCCGAGGTCACGGCGATCCGATTGCCAACGTGCGCGCGCTCGGGCACGTTGAGTCCGTCATGAAGCAGGGCGTCGTCTACAAGCCGGACTGAGCCCGATGGCCGGCGGGGCTCGCCGCGCCGATCGGCGCGCACCCGCCCGCCGCCGGCGGTTTGCCGAAGATCACCGCAGGAGTGGCCATGGGACGCAGACACGTTGCCTCGCTGGGGCTCACCCTTCTCCTCGTTGCGCAGGCGCCCTCGGCCGCGGACTTGCGCACCGAGGTCGACCGCTACCGGCTCGCGCACGAAGCGGACATCGTCGGTACGCTCGATCAACTCGTGCGCCTCCCGAGCGTCGAGGCGGATCCCGCGGGCCTCGCCGTCGCCGCGACCACGATCGGCGGCTGGCTCACGAGCCGCGGCTTCAGCGTCACGCAGTTAAGCGCCGGCGCCGGCACCGCACCTGTCGTGTTCGGCGCCCTCGACACGCGGGGCGCGCGCCACACCGTCGTCTTCTATGCGCATTACGACGGCCAGCCCGTCACTCGCGCGCAGTAGGCTTCAGATCCCTTCGTTCCCGTGATGCGCAGCGGGCTCTTCGGCACCGGCGAGCACGAGATCGACTGGCAGCACGCGGCGCGGCCATTCGACCCGGAGTGGCGCCTCTACGGGCGCTCCACCAGCGACGACAAGGCGTCGATCGTCGCGTTCTTGAGCGCGTTCGATGCCCTCAAGGCGGCGGGACGCCGCCCATCGGTCAACATCCGGGTCGTATGGGAGGGCGAGGAGGAAGCGGGCTCGCCGCACCTGGCCGCGATCCTGAAGGCGCATCGCGAGCTCTTTCCGCCGGGCCTGTGGCTCATCGGGGATGGTCCCGTACACCAGTCAAGGAAGCCGTGGATCGACTTCGGCGCGCGCGGCACCACCTCGGTCGAGGCGACGATCTACGGCCCGGTCCGGGCGCTCCACGACGGGCACTACGGCAACTGGGTGCCAAACCCGGCCGCGATGGCGGCGACCCTGATCGCGGAACTGCGCGATGACGAAGGGCGGATCCTGATCCCGGGATTCGACGCGCAGGTGCGCCCGCTCACGGAACCGGAGCGCGCCGCGCTCGCGGCGTTGCCGCCGGTCGAGGACGGGCTCAGGAGGGAATTCGCGATCGGTCGGTCGGAGGGCGAGGAGGGGCTGGCGGCGAGCCTGATGCGCCCCGCGCTCAACGTGCGTGGGCTTCGCGCCGGCCAGGTCGGCGCGGCGGCGGCCAACGCAATCCCGACGGAGGCGGCCATCTCGATCGACTTCCGGCTCGTTCCGGATCAGACGCCGGAAGTCGTCCGTGCGCGGCTCGAGGAGTACCTCGCGAGCCTCGGCTGGACCGTCGTCACGGCAGAACCCGATCGCGCGCTGCGACTCGCTCACCCGCGCATCATCCGCCTCGTCTGGGAGACCGGCTACCCGGCGCTGCGCTCGGACATGTCGACGCCCGCGGCGCGCGCGGTGATCGCAACCGCGAGCAGCGCAGCACGCCAACCCGTCGCGGTGCTGCCGATGATGGGTGGCAGCGTGCCGATCTACCTCTTCAAGGACATCGTCGGGGCGAACGTGATAGGCCTGCCCATCGCCAATCACGACAACAACCAGCACGCCGCGAACGAGAACGTGCGGCTGCAGAATCTGTGGGACGGGATCGCGGTCTACGCCGCCATGATGGCTGAGCTGCACTGGTAGCTCCGGGCGCGCGCGCAAGCCGCCGCCCGCCTCGCCTCCGTCGATGCCGTGCGCGGACTGACCGGCGCCGCTGGCCGCCGATCAGCGTGCCACGGGATCAAAACGCGATCGCGGCCTACACGCGCTCCGATCGCCGCGGCGCGTCAGGTAGTGTCGTACCGCGACACCCCAACCACCTCCGACGAGCCCAAAGAGGAGGTCGGAGAGCGTGTCGGCGACGCCTAGGTTGAGGTGCGTCCACAGGAAGTAATCCGACAGGAACTCAAGAAACTCCCAGCCAATCGCGGCGCACGCGAGCAGCCCGAACGCGAGGCCGAGCCGTACCGCCGCGTGCACGCGCCCGGTCCAGGGCCGCAGCCGCAGGAGGAATGCGTCGACCGAGTACACGCCCGCGATCCCGCCGGCGAAATGCGTCGGCACATCGAGCCACGGATACCTCAGGTAGGCGTCGAAGCCCTTGGCTGCGACGGCCCAGAACGCGAGCACCAGCGTCGGCAGCGAGAGCGCGCGCCACGGGATGATCCGTCGCAGGTGGCGGTAGGCGGCGCGGCGCTCGCGACTGCGCTCGGGCACGGCAAGCAATTGGGCGTTCATCCGCGGCCGGGCTCCGCAGGCCGCTCGACGGGAGCCTGCGGCGTGTCGCGCCGCTCGATCGCGCAGGCGAGGCGCGCGAGCCAGCAGCGGATGCGGATCTGCAGGACCGCGTCAGTCGGACGGCCACCGCCGAGACCAATTCGAAGCGTGGCGAACGCGTCCCTACGGTACGTCATGTGAGAGCTCCTTGAGGGCGGCCCGCGCGGAGGCGCGCCGCAAATTCCATTCGAACCAGGAGGACCCCGGACCCGCCGTGGCACTACGGCAGCGGGTGTCGGGATCGCCGCACACCCTCTTCACGACCAGCACGCGGGTCTCGGCATCGAGTTGTGGCAGCGCGGCGACGAGTGCAGGCAGGCCGTCGCTGCCCGTTCGGGCGAGGTACTCGCGGTCGAGCTGCCCCGAGCGCGCGAATCGTTCGACGTTCGCCTCGACGATCCACGCGCTGTGGTTCCAGTAGCCGAGCACAACGAGCGCCACGAGCGCGGCGACCGAGACCCGCCAGCAGAACCGTGCGACGTCGATGCGGTGGCTGAGCTCGGCGGCGAGAAGCACGATCGTCACGGCGAGAAAGCCGATGTATAGGCGCACCGCGATGCGCAACTCCGTGTAGCCGTAAGCAGCCTCGTAGGCGGTCAGCCTGTGGTAAGCGGATGCGAGGAGGACGAGGCACTCGATGACGACGACGGCGCCGAGCACCTCGACCCATCGCTCGCGTGCGCCACGCAGTGCCTGGCGATCGAGGGCCGCGAGAATGCCGGCGACGAACGCGACGACGATCGACATCTCGGTGAAGCCACGATGCACCGCCTCGGCGAGCGTCACACCGCTGCCGGGTCGCGCGCCCGGGTTGCCGAAGAGGTAGGAAACCTGCAGCAGCAGGAATACGGCGAACAGCGCCGCGATCGAGCCGAGGACGATGATTCGCTCGACGTCCGTGTGACGGGAGGTGGGCACGCCCGGTTTCCGCCACGCGATCGGCTGGCGGGCGTCGCGGCGCGCCAGGTTCAAGGCTCCAAGGCAACCGAACGCGACGGCGATTCCGAAGACCACGCGTCCAAGCCCGGACACGTTGGTGAGCAGGTCGACCGCGCCAGCGCGGAAGGCAGCGAACGCCGGATCCGCCTCGCCGAGGAGCACGATGAGGACCGCGGCGATCAGCACGGAGAGTACGACGCCGCGTAGCGGCGGCAGGCTCCTCTCCGTGCCAAGCGCGCTGACGCCCTCTCCGACGACGCGTGCGCCCTCGCGCGCTATCAGTGCGGGCGCGACGAACGGCGCGCCGGCAAGTCGTCCGGCGCCGAGCGAGCGCGGCGGCAGCCCCGCGGAAAGGCAGGTCGCGACGGCACCGCACCAGAGCAGCCCGACGAAGACGAGGACCTGGATGCCGGGCTCGGCCGTGACCGCAGCGGCCCCCGACACGAGGCACGCGAGCCCGACCGCCGCGTAGCGTCGCGAGCCGAGCAGGCGCGCGGTGGGTCGCTCGATGAGGAGGAGCGCAAGCGCAACGCCCACCGCGAGGATCGGCCAGCTGATCCCCGGCGTGCCGTCGCACAGCAGGATGGCCGCGGCAACACCGAGCACGGCGCTTAAGATCCAGAGCAGGCCCGTACGCGGCGGCAGGGCATCCGCCTCGGGTGTATGGCCTGCGAGTGACGAAGTACTTTGCATGTCAAAGTCTCAGGTCGCTAAGAATTTTGGGGCCGACGTGCGGGCTGCTAGCGGTCGAGCGTGTGGCGGGTCGCCGCGATCACGGACTGCATGTGGTCGAGGTAGCGCTCGAGCGCGCGCAACCCCGCCTCCGCCAGCCGGTATTCGGTGCGCGGTCGGCGCGCGGCGAAACTCTTAGTGCAGCGGATGTAGCGCGCTTCCTCGAGCTTGCGGGCGTGGACGCTCAAGTTGCCGTCGGTAACCTTGAGGAGCGCACGCAACTCGACGAAGGTGAGCGCTTCCGTCCCGGCGAGCGCGCTCACGATGCCAAGGCGGATCCGGTGGTGGAGCAATTCATCGAGCTCGCGGGCGTCGCCCGGGCGCGATTTGGTCGGCACCGCGACGTTCTTGAGGGACGTGCGCCGGGCCGGCTCCGCCGGCCGCGTCGAGCTTCGCAGCGGGCGGCCGGAGGCGCTAGCCACCGTAACGCCTCGCGATGAGCGCCCCGAATCCGACGTGCAGCCCGCCGAAGCCGACGGCGAGGAGTGCATCGCCCCAGGCGGCCGGCGTGAGCGCGGCAACGAGTCCAAGCGCCATGAAGCACGCGCCCATCACGGGCACGACCCGCACGGAATGTGATCCCCCTGCGGCGAGGCCCGCGCCGTAGCAGAGGAGCCAGAGCGGCGGCAGGTAGCCGAAGAGCCCATCGCGTGCGAGCAGCGCCGACATCGCGGCACCGGCGAGGATCGCCGGTGCGAAGCTGCGCGCGAACTTCCGGAAGGGCCCCGAGAGGAGCGGCTGCCCCGCCGCGCGCGCCTTGTGCGCGGTGGCGGCGAAACCGACGCCGATCGAGAGCGCCGCATCAAGCAGCCACAGGCCGAGCCGTGCGGGTGCGCTCGGCGTCGCGCGCGTCGCGATTCCTGTCGCCATCGCGCCGAGACCGACGAGTACGAAGCCGAGTCCCGAGAGCGCGGTGAACGATGACGCGCGATCCATCGTCTCGCGGATGAAGCGCAGGTCAGCGGCGGCGCGATCCTGAAGTGCAACGGGGGCGATGCGACGGGCACTCGGCACGGTGGGGGTTCCTTGCGGACGACCGGATCGTAGGCGTCGGCTGCGATACTCGTCAAGTACTTTGACATGCAAAGTTAAATACGACGGACGCCCCGGCGACGCCTCCTTCCTTCGCCTCGTGCTGAGCGGTTGATTTGCTGGGAGAATGGCCGCCGGCACTCCAGATTGCGGCAGGATTCACGAAGATGAAGACGTTGGGCGCGCGGGCGAACGGATTGCGACTCGAGCGAATGCAGGCTTCGCCACTCTGGGCCGGCGCTGGCTTTCGCAACGTCTACCCGGTCATCCCGGGGCTTCGCGACCTGAGCGTCCCCTCCCCTACGCTGACCGAGTTCCTGCTCTGCACGGGTCGGCGCGTCCCGCGCGGGCCGCTGCCGTCGGTCGACCCGCGCGAGGGCTGGCGGCGACCGCCGGCCAGCGGCCTTCGCGCGACCTGGCTCGGTCACTCGACGGTGCTGCTCGAGATTGACGGCTATCGCGTGGTCACCGACCCCGTGTGGGGGCCGCGCGCCTCGCCGTCGCGCCTGATAGGACCGAAGCGCTTCCAGCCCGTCCCGATCGCGCTCAAGGCAATGCCGCCGATCGACGCGTTCGTCATTTCGCACGATCACTACGACCACCTCGACTTTCCGACGATCCGCGAACTCAGGAAATCCGCCGTCCCGATCATCACGTCGCTTGGTGTCGGCGCGCATCTGGAAGCGTGGGGAATCGCGGCCGAGCGTATCGTCGAACTCGACTGGTGGGAGGCCCACACGCTGCCGGGCACGGGCCTCAGCGTGACTGCCGCGCCGTCCCAGCATTTCTCGGGTCGTGGACTCAAAGATCGGAACGCAACCCTGTGGTCCTCGATGGTGATCCGCGGCCCGCGCCACGCGGTGTTCTTCAGCGGCGACACGGGGCTGACGACCGAATACCAGTCGATCAAGTCGAAGCTTGGGCCCTTCGACCTCGTCATGCTCGAGGTTGGCGCCCACCATCCGTCATGGGGCGACATCCACTTGGGGCCGGAGAATGCGCTCAAGGCGCATGCGCTCCTCGGCGACGTCCCGTTCCTGCCAATCCACTGGGGCACGTTCGCGCTCGCCGTCCACGACTGGGACGTGCCGGCGGAGACGCTGCTCCGGCTCGGCCCGGCCACCAACGCGCGCCTGCGGATGCCGCGAATCGGCGAGGCGATGGAGCCTGGCGAGGAACGACCGCTCGTGCCGTGGTGGCGCGAGGTCGATGCAAAGGGCGCACCGGCGGATGCGCCTCCCGGGCATTTCAGCCTGCCGAAGGCGATGCCGTGGCCATTCGACTAGCGCGATCGAAAATCAACGTTCGACAGGCTAAGTGCCTACAAGGTGGAGAGCCGACATGGAAAACCATCTGACGCTCGAGGACTGGACGACGCTCGCCAAGGCGCGCGACCGGGCCAAACGGGGCCTGCCGCCCTCAATGTCCGCGGCCCAAGCGGACCTCTTCAAGGCGCGCGGGTTCATGATCCCCTCCCCGCACGGGCGCGGTGGGTGGATCATCACCGATGCGGGAAAGCACGCCGTCACGAACTGGGAACGCAGCCGCCGGTAGCGGCGCTGTTTCAGCCGGCGGGCCGGCTAGCGCTGGAGTGCCGACGCGGGCAGGGGGACTCCCAGGAGTTCCGACCACTGCTGATCGGTCAGCAACGCGCTCCAGCTGTTGTGGCTGGCGTCGGCCAACTCAACAACGACCGTCTCGCCCCGCGCCCGTGCGTGCTCGGCGAGCGCGCGCCCCTGCCCGGCTCCGACAACCTGGTCATTCCCGGCGACCAGGATCGCGACCGGCCCGGCATACCGGGGTAGCGCTGCCGCGGAATCGAATCGATCACGGAGCAGGTACCGCGCCGGTAGGAACGGATACGCGCGGGCGGCCGTTTCGGCGAGGCTGAGGAACGGCGTCAGCAGCACGAGCCGGGCCGCCTGCGGACGCGTCTGGCCGGTCGCGACCTGCACGGCGACGCCACTACCAAGCGACTCGCCTACGATGAGGATCGGCGAGCCCGGATACGTCGATGCCACTTTTTCGAACAGAGCGGTTGCATCGCCGACCAGCGCCCTCTCCGACGGAGAGCCGGCCCGCGCACCGTAGCCTGGGTATTCCGCGAGCACGAGCCGAAGGCCCCGACGCGTGAATTCCGGTGCCATGTACGCGCGGTCGAGTCCAAGGCCGGCGTTGCCGTGAAACAGAATTGCGGTTCCCGCGATTGCGACTGTGCCCGCAGGTTCAATTACGACCGCGTCGAACGGATCGAGGAGCGCTGCCCCACCGCCGAGCGCACCTTTGACCGCGGCGTCGAACTGCGCGCGCGGCAGGCGCGTCGGAAAGTAGATGAGGCTGCGCTGGAAGACGAATAGCGCGCCTAGCAGGAACACGATGCAGCCGACCAACATGACCATTCGGCGTATCCAGAAGCGTCGGGTGCGAAGCGTGGAAAGGGGCATCGGGATCAGTCGCTGTGAGTCTGCGCGCCGCGCGCATCGCCCGCGGTGCTCACGGTGAACGCCTCTGTTGTTCGCGGTCGGCGGTGACTTGAGAGGATTGAGTCCCGCCTAGCAAGTCGAATGGAAGAGTCCGCCTACCGCGCACCCTTCGCCAACCAGTCGATTGTAGGTTGCGACCGCCTCACGCGTCTCGAGGACGTGCACGGGAATCTTGAGCGCCGCGAGATGCGCCAGCGCCGCCGGGCAGGTTTGCAGGACGAGCTGCATGCCGCGCGACAGTACGAGCACCTCCGCCGCGTGCTCGAGCAGCTCATCGACATCGGCGATCTGGATCCCGGGGACATGGTGCGTGTTCGTTTCGGCCCAGTCCCAGCCGCGGCCGCCACCCGGCCATAGCTTGAAGTCGCGCCCCTCGCCGAGCCCTTCGACCCGGACGAGCCCCCACTCCACGTGCTCGATTCGCGGCGAACGTCGCCCGGTCACCTGATCCCCCGGCCCGCTACAGCGTGATGCTGACCGTCCGGACGGTAGCACCAACGAAGGGCGCAGGTCGGTCGCCGTGGTCTGCGGATGCTATTCGGGCTCCGGTAGCCGCGCGGGGTCGGAGGCCGACAGCACATCGCGGGCCCAATCCATCCGCTTCCACCCAGGGACCGGCGTGCGGATCTGCTCGCGCGGCACGAACCTCGACCGCTCGACCAGCTGCATCTTGTGGATGTAGCGCGGGCAGTTCGGAAAGACTTCCCGCACCGAAACCTTCACGATGAACTCCGCCCCCGGAAACGGCGCGCCGAGCGAGCTCGCATCCTCGAGCTGTGCGATGCCGTTGAGTCGCATCCGCTTCTGGTTCTCGAAGTCGATGAACAGCATTCCGACATTCGCGTTCTCGAGCGTGTTGCCCATCGACAGGTACATGCCGTTTCCGTTGTAGTTCGGAAACGCGATCGTCGCTGGGTCTATGACCCGCACGAACCCGGGATCACCACCCTTGTAGGAGCAGTTGGGACGCCCGTCGCGATCGACCGTGGCGAGGAAGAACATGTCCATGCGCTCGATGAAGGCGCGGTCATCCTCGGTCACGTGGTCGTGACACAAGCGTTCTTCGATCCGATCCGCCAGGCGCACCGTGTCGAACTGGCGCTGCAGCCGGCGGTGACCGTCCCCGAACATGTTCGACATCCCGCCTCCCGGTGGCCCCGCCGCCGCCCGGGCGCGGCGTGGGCCTGGCTCCTTCAGCGCGCCTTCGCGTAGTTGCTCGCGCCGAACCAATCGACGACGACCGCAGGCTCGTTGCCGACGACCCAGGCGTCGTGTCCCTTCGGGAGCGAGGTGATATCGCCGGGGCCGGCA
Source organism: Pseudomonadota bacterium (assembly GCA_025356075.1). Classification (GTDB taxonomy): domain Bacteria; phylum Pseudomonadota; class Gammaproteobacteria; order Steroidobacterales; family Steroidobacteraceae; genus CAIKZZ01. Next base: position 99,228 of record JANXUT010000025.1, read on the forward strand.
ATGAACTCGGTGCCGTCATCCATGCGGATCGCGAGCTTTCCAGACACGTGGTACTGGAAATGCGGCGCTTCGCAGCTTGAGGTCTTCGCGATCGGCTGGACGTGCGTCGACCAGCGCCAGCCGGGCTCGAAAACGAGCCGTCCGACCTCGGCCCCGCCGACTGTCAGGATCTCGGCCTTGCCCTTCGGGAACGATCGTACTTCCTCGGGCTTCTGGAACGACTTGTGCTCGGTATGCTGATGCTGGGCATGCATGTGACTCTCCCCTTGGTTAGCTGGCACCATTCATGGACTCGACGTCCTCGCCGCAGTACCCGGATCCCCGCTCGCGGCTCGCATCACGGGTTCGGTCGGTTCGGCACGTCGCAGTTTGTTTTTACCTACTAGTAGGTTAATATCACGTGGCCATGATGAAAGCAACACGCCGCCCCCCGGGCGCGCCGGCTCGGGCAGCCGGCACTAGCGAGGCGATCCTCGATACGGCCGAGCGACTCGTGCAGACGCGCGGCTACAACGGCTTCAGCTACGCCGACATCGCCGCCGAACTCGGCGTGACCAAGGCGAGCCTCCACTACCACTACGCCTCGAAGGCGGAGCTCGGCCGCGTGCTGATCGAGCGGTACCACGCCGCGTTCATGGCCGCGCTTGCCGTGATCGACGCGGAAGTTGCAGCGCCGTGCGAGAAGCTCGAGCGCTACGTCGGGCTCTACGATGGCGTCATGCGCAACGACCGGATGTGCCTGTGCGGAATGCTCGCGGCCGAGCACCGCACGTTGCCGGCGACGATGCAGGCGCTGCTCCAGCAGTTCTTCGACGCGAACGAGATTTGGCTCACCGGCGTCCTCGAGCAGGGAGTGCGCTCGGGCGCGTTCGCCTTCGGCGAGCGGCCGCGCGAGCGGGCACGCGTCGTGCTCGGTGCGCTCGAGGGAGCGATGCTGGTGGCGCGCTCGTACGAGGACCCGCGGCGCTTTCGCGCCGCGGCCGACTACGTGCTGGCGGATCTGTGCAAGCGGAGCGCGCCAGTCGCACGCGCTGGCTCCGGGCGCGGACGGCGCGCGCGCGGCTAGCAGCTTTCGGCGACGCGCGCCCGACGGCGGCCTACCGCTCCGGCGTGCGCGCGAACACGAGCAGTGTTGAACTCGCGGAGGCGCACAGCCGACCCTGGCCGTCGAACAACTTCGCTTCCGCGAACGCGACCCGCCGCCCAACCGTCGTCGCCACGCCCTCCGCGCGGACGGGCCCTGAATCGACGGTCAGGCCGCGGTGGTAGGACACCTTGAGCTCGAGCGTCGTGTAGGCCTGCTCGGCCGACAAGCTCGCATGCACCGCGCAGCCGCACGCCGAATCGAGCAGCGTCGCCGCGTAACCGCCGTGTATCGCGCCGAGCGGATTGTAGGCGTGGGCGCCCGGCGTGCCGACGAACACGGCGCGGCCCTTCTCGACCTCGGCAAGCCTGAAATCAAGCGTCGCCGCGATCGGCGGTCGCCCGCCGCTTCCGATCATCGCGCGCAGTTGCTCGAGCCCGCTCAGGCCGGAATGGGTCTCGTTGAGATTCATGCCGCCGCTCCGAGGCCGAGCCGCGCCTTGATGCTCGCGCGCGAGACCGCGAGGATCGCCTGCGACCGCTCCTCGTCCGCGATCGCGCGCGCCAACGCGAGCGCACCGACGAGTTCGGAAACCGCCGATACGGCGAGGGACTCAGGGTCCGCGTGGCCGAGCTTACCGATGAGGCGCGCGAGCGCGGCGGGCAGGCGCTTCGCGCCTTCGGTAAAGCGCGCGCGCGCCTCCGCCGGCAACCGCGGCAGGTCGCCGGATAGCGCCGCGAGCGCACAGCCGCGTCCGGGTGCATCGCGGTGCGCGAGCGACAGGTACGAATCGATGTAGGCCGCGAGTGCCGCCGCCGGCGGAAGGCCCGCGGTCTTGCGCTCGAAGCGCGCGATCATCCGATCGAACATGTAGCTGATCGCGCAGGCGACAAGCTCATCCTTCGAGCCGAAGTGGGCGTAGAATCCGCCGTGCGTGAGGCCGAGCTCGGCCATCACTTCGGCGACGCCGACGCGATCTGGCCCCTTCGTGCGGATTGCGCTTGCGGCCTCGGCCAGGATCCGCTGGTGGGTCCGTTCCTTGTGCTCGGCGTCGTAGCGCATCGGCGGCTCCGTCTCTATATGACAGCGATAATATCGGATGTGCCCGGGCTGGCGCAGCGGCCTCAGGGCCCCTGCAGCATGACCTTGGCGGTCACCGACAGCCCCGGACGCAGCCGCTCGACGTCGGGCTGGCGCGCATCGAAGCGGATCCTGACGGGCACCCTCTGCACGATCTTGGTGAAGTTGCCGGTGCCGGGCTCAAACGGCAGCAGCGCGAACTGCGACCCCGAGCCAGGCGCGAGGCTCTCGACGATGCCGGTCAACGGGCGCGACGACAACGCATCCACCTGCACCGAGGCGCGCTGCCCGACGCGCATCCGCGCGGTCTGTGTTTCCTTGAAGTTGGCCGTGACGTAGAGCGCCTTGAGCGGCACCAGGGTCAGGAGTCGCGACCCCGGCTGCACGTAGTCACCCTGCTGCACCTGCCGGTTGCCGACCACGCCGTCGATCGGCGCGAGCACGAGCGCGTGCCGCTGGTCCTGGAGTGCAAGTGCGAGCGCGGCGCGGGCCCGGTCAACCGTGGCGTCGGCCTTGCCAAGCGCTGCGGCGAGCGTCGCGCGCCGCGCCGCCGTGACGTTGACCGTCTCGCGCGCGACGTTCAGTAGTGCGGTCGAGCGCACCACGTCCTGCTCGGCCGTGATCGCGCCCGCGCGGACGGCGTCCGCCTCGCGGCGCGCGACGGCGCCCGTCACCACGAGCGCCTCGAACCGGCGCGTGTCGGCGAGCGCGCGCTCCGACTCGGCGCTCGCCGAGCGGATGACCGTCTCGGCGGCGCCGACGTTCGCATCCGCGAGCCGGCGCTCCGACTCGAGGCTGATAATCGCAGCGTTCGCCGCGGCAACGCCGGCTTCGGCGTCGGCAAGGTCGGCTCGCGCGGTCGCGACGCGTGCGTCGAACTCCTCCGCGTCGATGCGCACCAGCGCATCACCCGCGTGCACCGCCTGGTTGTCCGTGACGAGTACTTCAGCGACGAGCCCGCGCACCTTCGGCGCGACGGTCGTCGTGTTCGCGCCGATGTAGGCGTCGTCGGTGCTCTCGCTCGAGCCCGGCGCGCGGATCCAGCCAATGCCACCGAGGGCGACGAGCGCCGCAAGGCCGGTCGCGAGTAGCGCGCGCCGCGACGGGCGCCCCGGCGAGGGCGTGACTGGGGCGCGCTTCGCCGCCTCGATGCTGACGGCCTCGCCGGTCTCCTGCCGAACTGCTGCCGTGCTCATGCCGACCTCCTCGCGTTCCCGGTCCGCGCGGGCTCCGGGGGCTTGCAAAACTTCATATGACGATCGTAATATGATAGTCGTCATATAGTCAAGGGGCGGCCTGTCCGGTGACCAAATCCATCAGCGCGGCGAATGCGCCGCTCGATCCGGCGAGCTGGCCGATCTCTCGTAAGTTCCTGATTTTTGGGATCTTGGCGTTCGGCCAGTTCATGGCCCTGCTCGACATCCAGATCGTCGCGGCGTCCCTGAATGATCTGCAGGCCGGGCTCTCGGCCGGGCCGGACGAGATCAGTTGGGTCCAGACCGCCTACCTGATGGCGGAACTCGTGATGATCCCGTTCTCGGCATTCCTCGCCCAGGCGCTCTCGACCCGCTGGCTGTTTGCTCTCTCGGCCGGGCTATTCACCCTGTCGAGCGTCGCGTGCGGCTTCGCCTGGAACTTCAAATCGATGATCGCCTTTCGCGTGCTGCAGGGCTTCACCGGTGGCGCGATGATCCCGACCGTGTTCGCGGTCGGCTTCACGCTCTTCTCCGGCAAGGAGCGCGCGCTCATCCCCGCGATCCTCGGCATGGTCTCGGTCCTCGCGCCGACCTTGGGTCCCACGGTCGGCGGCTTGATCACGCAGTCGATCGACTGGCGCTGGATCTTCTTCATCAATGTCGTGCCGGGCATCGCCGTCACCGTGCTCGCGTTCAGGCTCGTACGGATCGACCGCGCCGAGCCCGGTCTCCTCAAGCGGATCGACTGGAGCCAGCTGATCGCGATGGCGCTATTCCTCGGCGGACTGGAGTACGCGCTCGAGGAAGGGCCGCGGCTCGACTGGTTCGGCGACTCCCGGATCGTGATCGCGGCGTGGGTGGCGCTCGTCGCGTTCGTCCTCTTCCTCGAGCGCGCGTTCTACTCCGCCTCGCCGATCGTCAGGCTCTCGCCGTTCCGAAAACCGACCTTCGTGTTCGCGTGCGTCTTCAACCTCGTCATCGGATTCGGGATCTATTCATCGACGTACCTCGTGCCCGTGTTTCTCGGTCGCGTGCGCGGCTACGACAGCCTTCAGATCGGCACGACGGTCTTCGTCGTCGGCTGCGCCCAGCTCCTCAGCACCGTCATCGCGGCACGGCTGTCGGAGGTCATCGACCGGCGCGTCGTGATCACCGCGGGACTCTCGCTCTTCGCCTTGAGCCTCTGGCTTACCTCCCATCTCACGAGTGCGTGGGGATTCGGCGAGCTGCTCGTGCCGCAGCTCGTGCGCGGCCTTGCGGTCATGCTTTGCATCGTGCCGAGCGTCGGCATGGCGCTGTCGGTGTTCCAGGGTCCGGAGCTGCGTTCGGCGTCGGGGCTGTTCAACCTCATGCGGAACCTCGGCGGCGCGGTCGGCATCGCGGTCGTCAACACCTGGCTCCAGGATAACGCGCGTCTCGAGACGGCGCGCCTCGGCGAGTCCCTCGGTCAAAGCGCCGGCGCCGTGACCGCGGCCGTCACCGAGCTCAGCCACCGGCTCGCGACGGTGACTCCCGACGCCGCGCAGGCACTCATGATGGCGCGCACGCTGATCGGTCGGACGGTCGGTCGCGAGGCGCTCACCCTCGCCTTCGATGACGTGTTCCGGCTGATGGCCTGGATCTTCATCGCGGCACTCGTCATGGTGCCGTTCGCGAAGTCGGCGGGAAGCAGCGCGGCGCCTCCCGCCGAGGCTCACTGAGGCTAGCGTCGCGCAACCTCGATCGTCACGTGCGATAGCCCCTTGAACCGGCCGAGCAAGCGCCGGTAGAAGGAAGCTTCGCGCGCGTGCGAGGTTTCGATCGAGAGGATCACCCCAAGGTGGCCGGGTCCGAGGCGCCAGACGTGCAGGTCCGTGACCGCATCGCCATCGGCCTCGACGCTCGCGCGGATGCGCGCCGCGAGCGTCGCGTCGGGCGTCATGTCGATGAGGACGCGCCCCGTCTCGCGCAGGAGTCCCGCGGCCCACACGGCGATGACCGTGGCACCGACGATGCCCATCAGCGGATCCATCCACACCCAGCCGAGATAGCGGCCGGCGCAGAGGCCGAGGATCGCAAACACCGACACGGCCGCATCCGCCGCCACGTGCACGAAGATTGCCCGCAGGTTGTTGTCGCGGTGGGCGCGGTGATGGACGTGATGCTCGTCGTGACCGTGTGCGTGGTCATGAGCGTGCGGGTCGTCGTGGCCATGACCGTGGTCGTGGCCGCCGCTGCTCAGCAGCCACGCGCTCAGGATATTCACCGCGAGGCCGAGCGCGGCAATCGGGATCGCCTCCGTGAAGGCGATCGGGACCGGCGTCAGTAGCCGCATCACGGCCTCGTAGCCGATCAACAGCGCGATCAAGAGCAGCACGATCGCGTTGCTGAAGCCGCCGAGGTCGCCGAACTTGCCCGTTCCGAAGCTGAAGCGCGCGTCAGTCGCGTGCCGGCGTGCGAAGGTATACGCGAACGCGGCGATTAACATCGCCATCGCGTGCGTCGACATGTGCAGGCCGTCGGCGACGAGCGCGAGCGAGCCGAACATGAGCCCGCCGCCAAGCTCGAGCACCATCATCGCCGAGCAGAGCGCGATGACGGCCCATGCCCTGCGCTCGACGGCCGAATGCGCCGTGCCGAGAAAGACGTGCTGGTGCGAGCTGTTCACAGGACTCCCGTTCCAAAGGTCGCGAGGCGCGTCGCGCGCGTGCCCGGCGAGCGCTCGCACGCGCCGGGAGAATTCCATTGTGAGCGGTCGCCGTCGGAGGTGTCGAGCGAGGCCACCGCCGTGCTCCGCGTCGCGGGGTCGCGTAGGATACCGGGGAGCGAGGCGGACAAATCATCCATGGCAGCGCCGGATCAGACCACCGCCGTCGTGTTCATCGGCATCCTCGCCCTCCTCGGCTGGCGGATGTATGCGCGGATCCGCCGCATGGTCGGTCGGCAGCGGTTCCGCCCGCGCCGGCCGTGGGTCACGATCACGGTGTTCCCGCTCCTCCTCCTGACACTCGGCGCGGACGTATTCACCCGTGCCGCGGGTGGCTTTGCGCTCCTCGCCGGCGTAGGAATCGGCGCGGCGCTCGGATTCTACGGCCTGCGGCTGACCAAGTTCGAGGACGCGAGCGACGGGCCGCACTACACGCCGAACGCGCACATCGGCATCGCGCTCTCGGTCGTGCTCCTCGTCCGCATCATCTACCGGCTGACTCCCCTCATTCTGGCGGGCGGCGCCCTACCGCCGCCCGAGCAGATGGCAAGGACCCCGCTCACCCTCGCAATCGTCGGGACGCTGGCCGGCTATTACGTGACCTACGCGGTCGGCCTTCTGAGGTGGAGCCGTTCCCTCCGTGGTCCCGGAGCACCGCCCGCGGGAAGCCCGTCCGGCCCCCCGGGATGACCGCGACCACCGGGTCCGGCTAGGAGCGACCATCGCAATCCCGGCCGGCAGTGTCCTCGGAACCCGGCCATCGGGCCCGCCCCGGTCCGTCGGGCGCCGGGCCTGGCGCCCCCGTAGGACTCCTCCGACACGCTGCAACAATGCTGCGTCGCACTTTGAGCGTCAGCTCTCGCCGTTGCAGATTTCCACTCAAGTTCCTACGGTATCGGGCGATCTCGTGAGGGAAGCGGAGGACACCCGGGACCCGGTTGCGTGCCGGTCTCTCCGCCCATCCAGGGGCCTCAACTACTGGTGACCTGAGCCCGGAAAACTTTCAGCCGAGCGTTCAATCGATACACACCATGGAAAGGCGTATCAGTGGGTTGCCGTGGCGCGCGCTCCTCTCGCGCGGCGCCGTCACGTTCCTCGCCCTCGCGCTCGGGGTGTCGGTCACCAACGGCGCGACCGCAACCGGCAGCCCGCTCGCGCCGCGCGTGCGTTTTACGCTGCGGGTCGGCTACCAGCCCTACTTCGCCGAAGCGTGGTCGGGGGTCCTCGTGCGCGCGCTCAAGCTGCACTCGCAGCACCTGCCACGCGACGTCGCGGTCGAGTTCAAGGTCGGCATGACCGGCGCCGGCTCGTTGATAGCGGCATTGCGTCACGGCGAGGTTGACCTCGCCTACCTCGGCCTCGCACCGACGCTCTCGGTCACGCAGGACCTGGCGCAGGGCGATTTCCGGATCCTCGCCGTCTCCTCCGTCAGTAAGCGGCTCTGCAACGTGATCCTCGCGCAGCCCGGGACAGCGACGGCCTCGCCCGATGCAGCCATGCGGTGGCTGGATGGCCGGGCGGTCGCTGTCGCCGACGGCACGTGTGCCGACTTCTTCCTCGCCAGCGTGCTCGAGCGCGCCCACGCGCACCCAGCACGCGTCTTGAACCAGAGCATCGACGTCCTCGCGACGTCGTTTCGGCAACAGAAGGTCGATGCCGTCGCCGTGTGGGAGCCGATGGCGAGCGAACTCGTCCGCACGGCCGGGGCAGTTCGCCTCATCGACGGGGACATGGTCGGCGAGTCGAGCGCGACGTTCATCGTGGTCAGCGCAGCGCTGCTGAACGACCACCCTGACGTCGTCCGCGGCTGGCTCGAGGCCGAGCGTGCCGCGCAGCACGTGCTGGAAACCTCGAGCGTCGCCTCGCTGCCGTTCGATGCGCTCGCACGCGAGGTCGGCGACTTGTCCAAGGAGACGCTGCGCGCCGCCTGGGCCGGCCGCCCGGGTCGCACGACGTGGCAGCTGCCCGCCGAATTCCCATTCGTCGTGACTGCCGAGGTAGAAGCGCTCCTTTCGCGCTCGGCCGAACGGATGGCGCGCCGCGGTCGGTTGGCCTCGCCGGCGCTGCGCCGCGGCTCCGTCGCCGACGCGGCCGCACGCTCGCTGCTCGCCGGGGTCGCGCCTCGGAGCGGCCGATGAAGACGCTCTCCGAGGCGTGGTTCCTGCCGACGCCCGACAAACGTGTCCGCCGCTGGAAGCCAGAAAACGCCGTCATGATCGCTGTCGGCGGTGCCGTCGCGCTGATACTGGTCCTCGGGGTGCTAGGCGCACGCGCGCTCGAGCATTCGACCTCGCTCGCCGCGCAGGTGGCGCACGCCTACCAGGTCATCCGCCAGGTTGATCACGCATCGACCGGGATGGCGGTGGTGGCCTCAAGCATCCAGACCTACGTTCTGTCCGGCGACGAGACGTTGCTCCGCGTGCGTGAGCAGGCCCTGTCGGAGGCCGAGTCGAGCCTGCGCAACCTGCAGGAGCTGACCGTCGACGATCCCGTGCAACAGGCGCAGGTCGCCGACCTGCGCAGCCTGACGACGCTCAGGATTGCGGCCGGCAACTCCGTCATCGTCGCCCGGCAGACCGGCGGTTTCGCCGAAGCGCAAGCGCTGATCAAGACCCTGCGCGGCGAGAAGCTACTCGAGCGCGTGCGGGCACAAGAGGCAGCGATCGTGCGCGAGGAGGAACGCCTGCTCGGCGAGCGTCAGCAACGCGAGCTCGATGGCCGCCACAACGTGGTGCTGCTCGGCGGCGCACTGTTGCTTGTCGTCTTTCTCGTCGTCGGGTTCGGCCTCGGCTGGCTGCGTCGCGAACTGGAGGCGCGCCGTCGCCTGGCGCGCTCGCTCGAGGCGCAGCAGCGCTTCCTCCAATCGGTGTTTGAGCACCTGCCCGCGTTGATCGTCATCAAGGATCCGGCGAGCCTGCGTTTCGTCGTTCTCAACGAGGCGACGCGGGCCTGGTTCGGCGTGCCGCGGGAGCAACTGATCGGCCATACAGCCCACGACTTGCTGCCGCCGGAGGAGGCCGAGGCCGTCGAGGCGACCGACCGGCTGGCGCTGCAGCAGCACGGGGTACTCGATCTCTCCGTCAACCAGCGGTCATCGCCGCACACGCCCGGGTCGATCTTCCGGACGCAAAAGCTCGCGGTGCGCGACGCCGACGGGCGCGCAATGTTCCTCGTCTGCATCTCGACCGACATCTCGGCACGCGTCGCCGATGAAGCACGCATCCGCGCCCTCAACGAGAGCCTCGAGGCGCAGAAGACTGCACTCGAGGCCGCCAATCGCGAGCTGGAGAGCTTCTCCTACAGCGTGTCGCACGACCTGCGCGCTCCACTGCGCGCCATCGATGGCTTCTCGCTGATGCTGCTCGAGGACTACGGCGCAAAGCTCGAACCCGAGGCGCAGCGTTACCTCGCCACGATCCGCGCCGGCAGCCAGCGCATGGGCCAGCTGATCGACGATCTGCTCGCGTTCTCGCGCCTCGGCCGCCAGTCGCTCAAGCACGTCAACGTCGACATGGAGCACCTGGTCGGCGTGGCGCTGCCGGAGGCGCTGACCGAGGCCACCGGCAGGATGCCTGTGATCAGCGTCAATCCGCTGCCAACGTCCCGTGGCGACCCGGTGTTGCTGCAACACGTGTGGAGCAACCTGCTCGCGAACGCGGTCAAGTACTCGAGCCGTGTCGAGGCACCCGAGATCACTGTCGGTGCCTCGCGGGACGGCGACGAGGTCGTCTATTTCGTGCGTGACAACGGCGCGGGCTTCGACATGCAGTACGCCCACAAGCTGTTCGGCGTCTTCCAGCGCCTGCACGGCCAGGAGGAGTTCCCGGGAACGGGCGTCGGACTTGCGATCGTCCACCGCATCGTCACGCGGCACGGCGGCCGCGTCTGGGCGGAAAGCGTTCCGGGCCGCGGTGCCACGTTCTACTTCACGCTGCCGGGAGCATGCGCGACATGAACGAGTGCCGGCCAGTTGACATCCTCTACGCCGAGGACAGTGCGACCGACGCGGAAGTGACCTTGCGTGCACTTCGCAAGGTCAACCTCGGCAACAACCTGATCTGGGTCAAGGACGGGCAGGAAGCACTCGATGTCCTGCATGGCCGCGGTGGCTACGCCGGTCAGCCACTCGCCGCGCCGCGCCTCGCGCTCCTCGACCTCAAGATGCCGAAGGTGGATGGCCTCGAGGTGCTGAAGGAGATCCGCGCGACGGAGAGCCTGCGTCGGCTGCCGGTCGTGATGCTGACCTCGAGCGCGGAGGAAGCGGACCTCGTCAGGAGCTACCAGCTTGGCGTCAACAGCTACATCGTGAAGCCGGTCGACTTCACGCGACTGTCGGACGAGGTGGCGCGGCTCGGTTACTACTGGGTGCTGATGAATCGCCAGCCGGGGATGGGGAGCTGATCGTGCCGACTCCAATGCGCCTCTTGTTCGTCGAGGACGTGCAGACCGAGGTGGCACTGGCGGTCCGCCAGTTCACGCGCCACGGCGTACCGTGCGAGTGGCGCCGCGTCGAGACGGAACCGGACCTGCGCAGGCAGATCGCCGAATTCCAGCCACACGTGGTCCTGTCCGACTTCAGCATGCCGCATCTCGATGGCTGGACGGCGCTCGCCTGCGTGCGCGAGATCGACCCGAACCTGCCGTTCGTCTTCGTCTCCGGAACCATCGGCGAGGAAGGCGCGATCCAGGCGCTCAGGCGCGGCGCGATGGACTACGTGCTCAAGGGGAACCTCGCCCGGCTCGTGCCCGCCGTGCAGCGGGCCCAGCGCGAGGTCGAGGTGCGGCGCGAGCAGCAGCGCGCGGTGCAGCAGCTCGAGGACATAGTCGGGACCTCGCAGGACTGGATCTGGGAACTCGATGCCGGTCGCCGTATCGTGTTCTCGAGCCCGGCGGTCGAAGTGACGCTCGGCCGGCGGGCGCAGGAAATCCTGAACGCCAACATCCGCGACCTCCTTTCGCCCGATCAGTACCGGCAGATCGAGGCGGAACTCGGCGCGCTCGGCCCCGAACATCGCACCGGTAGGTTCCTGACGCAGTTCAGCGCGCACGACGGCGCGCGGCGCTGGTTGGAGACCAACGTATTCGCGGTCGTCGACGCGGCCGGCGCCGTTACGGGCTATCGCGGCGCAAGCCGCGACGTGACCGAGCGCGAGCAGCAGCAGCGGCGGATCCAGTACCTCACCCGCATCGTGCAGATGGTGAGCGGCGTGAACGGCGCGCTCGTTCGGCTGCGCGACCGCGAGGAGCTGCTCGAGGAGAGCTGCCGGATAGCCGTCAGCGTCGGCGGCTACGTCACGGCGGCCGTGTTCCTGGTCGAGCAAGGCGCGCGACTGCGGGTCGCTGCCGTCGCCGGTCGCTGCCCGCTGGTCGTCGGGTCGGTCCTGCCACTCGACGGTGGCGCCGCGGGCGACCTCACCATCTCGGCGCGCGCCGCCCTCGAGGGGAAGCCCGTCGTCGTCCGCGACATCGCGGATCCCTCGGTGGCCGATGCGAGCCGCGCGATCGCCGATGCCAGCGTGCAGGCGGTCGTCGCGTTGCCGCTCTTCGTCGACCGAACCGTGGTCGGCGTCCTGACGCTCGGCGCCGATACGGACGGGCCGCTCGATGAGCGCGAGCTACAGCTGCTGCAGGAGCTCGCTGCCAACCTGTCCTTCGCGCTCCAGTACCTCGAGCGCCAGAACGCCGTTCACTTCCTGTCGTACTTCGACCCGCTGACCGGGCTCGCCAAGCGGGCCCTCTTCTGCGATCGCCTCGGCCAGCGACTGGCGCGGCGGGTCGGCCCTGAACCGCGTCCCTCGGTCGTCGTACTCGACGTCGAGCGGTTGGGGCTCGTCAACGACTCGGCTGGCAGGCACGTCGGCGATGGCCTCCTGCAGCGCGTTGCCGATCGCCTGCGCCGGCAAGTCGACTACTCCGAATGCGTCGCGAACCTGGGTGGCGGCACCTTTGCGCTGGTGCTACCGCTGCTCGGTTCGCCGGAGCAGGCATTTTCGCTGTTGCACGAGCGGATCTCGCGTCTGTTCACGAAGCCCTTCGGGATCGAGGGGCACACGATCCGCGCCTCGGCGCGCTGCGGCATCGCGCGCTTCCCGGAGGATGGCGACACGTCCTCGGCACTCCTCGAGAACGCGGAAGCCGCGCTCAAGAGTGCGAAGACCATCGGCGAGCGCTTCGTCCCGTACCAGCTGCAGATGCACCGCGGCCAGGACGAGCGGCTCGCACTCGAGCAGCGCCTCCGGGTCGCGATCGAGGAGAAGCAGTTCGTCCTCCACTACCAGCCGCAGGTCGACATCGGCAGCGGCCGGATCGTCGCGCTCGAGGCGCTGCTGCGCTGGAACGAGCCGGGCCGCGGCCTCGTCGCGCCCGGGCAGTTCCTGCCGGTGCTCGAGGCGACGCACCTGATCACCGAGGTCGGCGACTGGGTCATCGAGCAGGCGCTCGAGGACCTGCGCAAGTGGGCGGCGGCAGCGCTGCCCGTGCGCGTCGCAGTCAACGTCTCGCCCTGGCAGCTCAGGCAGCGCGACTTCGCCGAGCGGGTGCTGGCGCGGATCGGGCCGGCCGTCAACCGCGGCCGCAGCGGACTCGACCTCGAGATCACCGAGAGCGGGCTCCTCCAGGATCCGGACGATGCTCTCGCCAAGCTCTCGCTCTTGCGCGCCGCGGGTGTTGGCGTCGCGATCGATGACTTTGGCACGGGCTACTCGTCGCTGAGCCGACTGTCGCTGCTCCCGGTCGATACGCTGAAGATCGACCGGTCGTTCGTCTCGGGGCTGCCGGCGGACCCCGCCTCGGTCGCGCTCGTCTCGACGGTGATCGCGCTCGCCCGCGCCTTCACGCTCGTGACCGTGGCCGAGGGCGTCGAGACGACCGATCAGCTGCAGGTGCTGCGGGAACTTGGCTGCCAGCAGTCGCAGGGCTACCTGCACAGCCGGCCGCAACCCGCCGCCGTGATCACGCTACTGCTCGAGCAGGCGCGCGGCGAACGGCTGGATCTCGGCACCGAGCCGCAGGCCCTCGGACTCGCCGGTTCCAAAGGCGTGTAGGCGCTGACGCTCACCGCCCGGGGTTTGTTCCGATCGGTGTCCCGCTGTTTGTCCCCAAGCGCAGTGGATATCTATAGGTACTAGAGGAGAACTACAGGGGCCCTCTGCAAGTCATTGAGCGGGCTATCAAAAACCGCGTCGTCGCGGAGAGATTCGACGCCTGGGCGGTAGAGATGGCACGAAGGTGCGAGCGAGATGCGATGCTGATCCGTGAGCGATGCGGCGCACGAGGCGGGTTGGCGGCGCTACCCTGATCGATAAAGATATCTAGAAACAACGACTTAACGTCGCTGCGTGAGAGATGCGACGCCCCTCCCCTACCCCCTCGAAAGTCACTGAAATTCAGCGGGTTTTCGCATCGCCAAGCCGCCGCACGCCGAAAAAAGCGTGAGAGTTGTAACGCGGGAATTGCGCGTTCAGCGCGTCTTGGCGGGGAGGCGCTTGGCGAGGTGCGGTCGGGACGGCAGAAGCAGGACGCCGCTGTCGGTCAGCGCGAGTTTTGCTTCCGGGTAGACGACGCGCACGCGCTCGAGCGAGTCGAGGAAGAACCGACGGAACTGCCGGAGCTCCGCGTACGCGTGTCCAAACTGCTCGGAGAGTTGCTGCCAGCTGACGTTGCTCGGGCGGCTCAAGTGGAAGAGCCGGTGGACGAGCCACGCGTAGACATCGAGATCCATCGGGCTCTTGCGCAGATGCTTGATCGCTTTCGTCGACAGTGGCGCGGAGCGCTCCAGGATCGAGTGGAACAGCACGCTCGAGAGCTGCAGCGAACTCCCCTGGCCCACACCGTGGTCCTCGTCCCACCACAGGCGCGCCTCTTCCGCAAATAAGGCCTGGCGGATGTGCAGGCCGGTGCGCCCGCTCGCATCGCGGATGTTCTCGTCGATCGAGAGCGTGCAGTGGATGAGCCGCAGGAGCTGGTTCGCGTAGACCCTGAGGCTGCCCCGCTCGCCGCGGGTGATCGGCACATCGAGCATTCGCAGGAATTCGTGGACCGAGCGACCGAGGTAGATTTCCGGCGAGCGCGTGCGCACCGCTTCGCTCGCGCAATAGATCGTGAGCAGGCGCGCCGGAACGCCGTACGGCAGCCCTGACTCCGGCCGCGTCGTGCCGAGGGTCAGTTCGAGCCAGCCGTTCTTTCGCGTGAACGCGGTGAGCTCGCCTGGATCCGCATGCGGGAACGAGCACTGGATGAGCGGCACATAGTGGAAGGAGATCCCCTCCGCCGCTCCGCTCGTGCCCGCGGCGAGCGCGGGCGCTTTCTCAACTGCCGTCGTCGCCGGCGGCGGGAGCCGCGGCGTGATCGTCCGAAGCCCCGGTGTCACCACCTTCTCGAACGCGCTCGGCGGGAATCCGGTGAAGTGCGGCTCGAGGTCGGCAGCGGCGACGCCGTCCGCGACGAGCTGTGCCAGCATGCGCGCGCGCGAGTACCCTGCAGCGGCATATCGCTGCAGTCGCGCAGTGAGGTCGGGGGCCGGAATCGGAGCGTCGGTGCTCACGGAGGTGCTTTAGCGCCTTCTTGGCGGTTCGGATGCACGGATTTCTGGTAGATTCGGCCCGAAATCCGTGGATGAGCTATTCCGGGAGAGAATTGTGCCAGCGACCCCCGCCATTGACAAGCTCGACGCCATTCTCGCCTACAGCGAGAACTTCCTCGGGCGCATGCACGAGATGGGTCAGTCGCCCCATTCGCGTAAATCGCTGCAGCGACTTTTCTCGCCGTCCGAGGCCGCCGAGATGGTTGGGCGGGACCGGACGACGCTCGCGCGCGCCGAGGCCGAACTCGGCGTCGTGCCGCCGGCGAGGAACCCCGACAACAACCGCCGGCTTGGCTACACGCTTGAGCAGGTCCAGGCATTCCGCCGCCACTTCGGGACTCTGCCGCACCGGGACCCCGAGCAGGATCGGCCGATCGTGATCGCCTGCCAGAATTTCAAGGGCGGCGTCGGCAAGTCGACCACCTGCATCAACTTCGCCCACTACCTGGCGCTTCGGGGCTACCGCGTGCTGGTCATCGATACGGACAGCCAGGCGACGACGACCTCGATGTTCGGCTACGTGCCGGACGCCGAGATCACGCAGAACGACACGATCCTCGCCTACTTAGGCGGCGCCCACTCGACGCTCGAACCGGTCGTTCGCAAAACCTATTTCCCCGGTATCGACCTGATCCCGGCGTGCCTCGCGCTCTACGAGGCCGAGATCGCGCTCGTCCTTCACATCGCCGAACAGTCGACCGCCGAGGCGCGGCGCGAGGTGTTCGCCGAGCTCGGCTACGGCATCCAGACGGTGGCCGACAACTACGACGTCGTCCTGCTCGACTCGCCGCCCGCGCTCGGTGTCATCTCGCTCAACGTGCTCATCGCGGCGGATGCGCTCGTGGTGCCGACCGCCGCCAAGATGTTCGATTTTTCTTCGACCGTGCAGTTCTTCCGGATGATCCGGACGTACGTCGCCCAGCTCGCTCCCGAGAAGAGCTACCGCTGGATCTCGGTGCTGACGACGCTGTTCGACCAGCGCTACGACAGCCAGCGGCAGTTCGTCGACGTGATGCGGGCGTGCTTTGGCGAGTCGGTCTTCCAGCGCGTCTTCTTCCACGCCGCGGAGGTCATCAATGCGTCGGCCCAGTTCGTGGGGCCGTACGAGCAGGTGAAGCCGAACCGCAAGGTGCTCGAGATGATGGACGGCGTGTTCGGGGAAGTGGAGCTCGCGGTGCTGCGCGAGTGGCCATCGAAGCGCGCGGCGCTGAATGCGAAAGGGATCATCTGACGGAACCGGGCGAGGAGAGCGAGATGAGCAACAAGCGACTTTTTGGCGGGACACGACTCGGCGACATCGCGAATTCCGCGCGGGAACGTAGCGGCGAGACACCGACGCTCGAGCGGCTGGGGCCCCAGGCGATCCTGCCGACCGCGGAGCTCGCGCTCCACGGCCGGACGAGCCCCGGGCTCACGCGGGAAACTGTCCTCAGCGTCGACCCGAAGCGCTGCCGCGGTTGGAAATACCACAACCGGACGGGCGCCTGGTACACGCGCGATCGCTGCGCGGACCTGATCAATTCGATCCCGAAGGACGGCCAGCAGGAGCCTGCGCTCGCTCGCCGGATTTCCGGGGATCCGGGCTTCGACTACGAGCTCATCTATGGGATGCGGCGACGGTTCGCCTGCGAGGTGACGAACACGAAGCTCAAGGTCCGCGTCGTCGACATTTCCGACGCGCAGGCCGCCGTGCTCATGCACCTCGAAAACGCAGACCGCCAGGACATCACCGCGATGGAGCGGGCGCTGTCGTTCCAGGCACAGCTCGATGCCCGCCTGTTCCCGACGCAGGAGGCGCTCGCGAATGCGCTCAACGTGTCGAAGGGGCAGGTTACGAAGATGCTGAAGGCAGCCCAGCTGCTCGCGCACGCCTCGATCGCGAACCTGCTCGTCGACCGCTCGGCGGTGCCGATCGAGCAGGCCTACAAGCTGGCCACGCTGATGGATCGGCCGGGGGCCCGGGACGTCGTGCTGCAGGCCGCAAAAAACGCCGGCCGCCGGGAGGAGGAGGGCGGTCGCGACCCGCGCGCCGTTCTCAAGCTCCTCCTCGCGAGCCTCGACCAGTCCCGCAAGCTCGAACCGGTCCGCCGCGAATACAACGTCGGGAAGGCCGGGCGCGCGATCCTCGTCCGGAACGCGAAGGGCAAGGTGACGGTGGCGTTCCCGAAGGGGCTTGGCCCCTCGGACCGCGATGCGGTCATCCAGGCGATGGAACAGATCCTGAAGGACCTCGCGTGAGGTCAGGTTTCGAGACGAAACCTACGTAACTAGTTGTTATAATTAAGAAAACACCCTTCTCAGGTACACGAAACGGGAGCAACGACGGCCGCGCCGGATTCATCGCCGCTTCCCACTGGGCGTGGAACATTGGCGTGGAACAAAGACGCCGCTAAGTATTTGATAAATAATAAGTAGATGGAACCGGAAGGATCGAAATGGCGGCGGATTCGTCATAACGCCGCCAGTTGCGGAAAAATTTCCGGAATGTCGGAAATCCAACACGCTTGATCCCGCCCTCGGCGGTACTGTATATCCAAACAGTCCCCCAACCGAGCGAGCCGGGCCACCGAGGCCCCGTGGCGACATGGCGTTTCGATGCCCTCTCTGCAGTTCAACGGGTTTTGAACCCGTGACCGTTCGCCGGCCGAACGGAACGCTGTACCGATCCGATTCGCTCTACAGCTGCAATGGCTGCTCGGCGGCATTCACCGACCCGACGCGATTCACGCGCCCGCCGCCCTCCGGCGCGCAGGAGTCGCTCGAGTTGCGGGGCTGGCAGAGCCGCCGGACACTGGCGCGTCGCGCGCGCGCCGAGCGCTAAGGGGTACCGGCAACGATGAAATCCACCGCCACGTCCGGCCCGCCGGCGGGACGGAAGTCCGTGTCCCCGCACCGATTCGCCGCCGGCCTCGGGGCGACGATGTTCCTCGGTTGCGTCCTCGTCGCTGCCTCCGCCCGCGCAGCGCCCGTCTGCGCGCGCCATTTGCCGTCCGCGCCGACGCTCGAGCGCCTGCACGAGGCGATGGGGCAGGGGCGATTCGTTGCGTACGAGCCGACCTCGCTCGTGGTCCGCGATGGCCGTCCCTCCCATGCCGACCGCGCGAGCATTCGTGCGGACCTCGAGGTGCTCAGGCCGCGATTCGATTCGCTGATCACCTACGGCGCGTTGCACGGAGCCGAGGCGGTCCCGGCGATCGCGACGGAACTTGGCTTTCGCGCGCTCGTCATCGGCATCTGGAATCCGTTCGACGAGGCGGAGGTCGAGGCGGCGCTTGCGGCAGCCCGCCGCTATCCCTCGCTCGTGGTCGGGATTTCTGTCGGCAATGAGCTCGTGTTCGCTCACCGGCGTAGCGCGGCGGAGCTGTCCGCGCGCCTCGCGGCGCTCAGGGCGCGCGCACCGGCTGTGCCGCTTGCGACGACGGAGCCCTTCCACATCTTCTACTCGGACGAGGAGAGCGTGGTGCTCGGCGAGGTCGATTTCCTGCTCGCCAACGTCCATCCCGTGTTCCAGCCATGGTTTCGCACGGCGCCCGATGGGAGCGCGGCCGAGTTCGTGGTGAGCGTCGTGGGCAAGCTCGCGCAGCGCTATTGCGGCGCGATTCTCGTCAAGGAGACGGGCGTCCCGACGGCGCCGGCGGCTGCCGGCTTCAGCGCCGCGCGCCAGGCGGGCTTCTACCGCGAGCTGCGACGGCAGTTCCCGCCGACGCCGCAGCGCGCGTTCGCGTATTTCGTGGCCTTCGATGCGCCATGGCGGGTCCAGGATCAGCAGGCCTCGCCTGGCATCCACCCGGAGGAGGCGCACTGGGGGCTGTACGACGAAGCCCGTCGGCCGAAGGACGTCGTGAGGGAAAT
This sequence comes from Pseudomonadota bacterium, assembly GCA_025356075.1. Classification (GTDB taxonomy): domain Bacteria; phylum Pseudomonadota; class Gammaproteobacteria; order Steroidobacterales; family Steroidobacteraceae; genus CAIKZZ01. The sequence goes on from JANXUT010000025.1 coordinate 117,707, forward strand.
CCCGCCGCTCGTGGCGACCGGCAGCCGATGAACCGGCGCGCGGGGTTGCGAGACTCACTCCATCCGCGGCGCCGTCCGGGCGTCATGGTCACGGCGTATCATGGGTGGACGTGCCTCCCCGCATGCGGCGACGTGCCGTTGCACCCCTCGTTTTTCCGATCAGGAGTTAGGTCCATGTCACAACGCATCCTGGCCATCACCCTCGCGAGCGCGATCGCCCTGCCGGCGTTCGCGGCGCTGCAACCCGGGGCGGCGGCTCCGGATTTCTCGGCGCAGGCCTCGCTCGCCGGCAAGCCCTTCGCGTACTCGCTGAAGGAGGCGCTGAAGAAGGGCCCGGTCGTCGTCTATTTCTACCCGTCGGCATTCACGAGCGGTTGCAACGCCCAGGCGCATGCCTTCGCCGTCAACCAGGACAAGTTCACGGCGGCGGGGGCAACGATCATCGGCGTGTCGCTCGATGACATCGGCCGCCTCAACGACTTCTCGAAGGACCCCGAGTACTGCGGCGGCAAGATTCCGGTCGCCTCCGATCCCGAGGGCAAGATCGCGAAGTCCTACGACCTCAAGGTGTCGCCCGCGCAGTCCGGTGCGAAGGATTCTCGCGGGGTCGAGATTGGCCACGGCTTCGCCGAGCGGACGACCTTCGTCGTCGGCAAGGGCGGGTCGATCGCCGCGACCGTCGGCGGCGTCAAGCCGACCGACAACGTCGATGCGGCGCTCGCGGCCGTGAAGGCGCTGCCGGCCGCGAAGTAAGCGGGAGGAGTGAGCGGGTCGCGGTTCCTACGGGGATCGCGAACCCGCGAAGGTGCGCTAGAGGAGCCCCAGGTGCGGCGCGTCGCTGTCCTCGTCGTGCACGAATGACAGCGGATCGGGAAGGGCGCCGATCGGCGTCGCTCCACTTGGCGTCGACCGGTAGCGGGGAAAGGCGCCCGTCATGGTCGGCCGAAACGCCTCGCCCGCGACGAGGTCGGCGGGCTGCACGCCGCTTCGAAGGGCGATCGGATTTCGACGGCGTCGCGGCGACATGGGGCTTAACCTCAAGGAAACGGAATCAACCGTACCGTGGCTGCGTCCCGACTGCGGTGATGGAGATCGCAATTGGCGGCCGATCCGCCGAAAATTGTTCAATCGCGGCAGGAACTTAGCGGCGAATCACGCCGCGCGTTGCCTGAGGCCGGGTTCGCTGGCCGTTCGAGAGGGTGGTGCCGGCAGGATGGAGTCGGTCGGGCTCACGAAGTTTCGGAGGGGGGCCGGTTCGTCGCGGCGCCCGCCGTCTCACCACCTGCCTGCGAATGAGACTTTAGTCCCCGCACCCCGACCCGAGAACGAACGGTTTCGTCTCGCGCCATGCCCAAACAATCGACCCCGGCGGCGCCACGCGCGTGGCTCGCCAGCATGGCCGATAGTGTCGGATCGACGGCATGGAAGACGCGCGCGGGCGCGCGTACAACGGCAGGCAAGGGAGGACGCGATGTCCGAGAGTCCCATTCGAGTCGCCGTGCTTGGATACGACGGGGTCCAGACGCTGGATATCGTCGGTCCGCTCGATGCGTTCGACAGCGCCGCGACCGCGGTACCGGGCGCCTACACCTGCCGCGTGACGAGCGTCGACGGTGCGCCGTTCAGGAGCGAAGCGGGGCTTTCGATCACACCTGCCTGCGCGCTCAAGGACGCCGGGCCCATCGACACGCTGATCGTGCCGGGCGGGGCGGGCGGGCGGCGAGCCGAGGTCGCCGAAGTGCTCGTGGCGGCGCTGCTCGCCGCGGCGCCGCGCGTGCGACGGATCGTGTCGGTCTGCACGGGCATCTACGTGACGGCCGCGGCGGGGCTCCTCGACCGGCGTGCTGCAACGACGCACTGGCGATTCGCGGCGGACGTCGCCAGGCGCTTCCCGTCGGTGCGGCTCGATGCCGATGCGATCTTCGTCAAGGACGGCCCGTACTACACCTCGGCCGGCATCACGGCGGCCATCGACCTCGCGCTTGCGCTGATCGAGGAAGACTACGGGCCGGGCCTGGCGCTCGCCGTCGCCCGCGATCTCGTCGTGTACCTGAAACGCGCGGGCGGCCAGCGGCAGTACTCGGAGCCTTTGCGCTTCCAGGCGCGTGGCGCGGATCGCTTCGCCGACCTCGCAGCATGGTTGGTCGCGCACCTCGCCGAGGACTTGTCGATCGAGCGGCTCGCCGCGCGGACGCGCTTGAGTCCACGGCAGTTCAGCCGGGAGTTCCGCCGTGTGTTCGGGATGACGCCGGCCGAGCAGATCGAGGTGCTTCGGCTCGATGCCGCCCGCGACCACCTGACCACGTCCAACGCGAACGTCGGCAGCATTGCGAGCGCGGTCGGGTTTCGCAGCGACGATGCCTTCCGCCGTGCCTTCGACCGTCGCTTCGGGCTCCCGCCCACGGAATTTCGGCGGCGCTTCGCGCCGCGCCCGTCCGTCACCCAAGGAAACAATCATGCGGATCACTTTCGCGATCGCGCTCACGACCGCACTGCTCCTGCTGACCGGAGCGAGCGATACGGCCTACGGTCCCCGCTACACGCCAGCCGGGGAGCTGATCCTGCCGACTGACTATCGCGAGTGGGTGTACTTAAGTTCCGGGCTCGACATGAGCTACAGCGAGGGGCCGTCCGACATGGGGCACTCGATGTTCGACAACGTGTTCGTGGACCCCGCGGCGTGGGCCGCGTTCAAGCGGACCGGTCACTGGCCCGACAAGACGGTGTTCGTGCTCGAGGGACGTCTCGCCACGAGCAAGGGCTCCATCGTCAAGCACGGGCAATACCAGACCGAGGATCGCATGGCACTCGAGGCACACGTGCGTGACGAGGCGCGATTCAAGGGCGGCTGGGGGTTCTTCGCCTTCGGCGGGGAAGCGCCCGCCGCGCAGCTGCCGACGGCGGCGCCGTGCTACAGCTGCCACCAGGCGCACGGCGCCGTCGACACGACCTTCACGCAGTTCTATCCGACCGCCAAGCCCGTCGCCGTCAAGGCAGGAACCTTTCGCGCCGACTAGTCATCGATCGCGATCGTGAGCGCAAATCGCCTACCGAGCTCCGGGATCACCTGCCCGACCTGCGTCAGGCGCAGGCCGCGCGCGTCGGTGATGTTCGTCGCGTCGAACCGCACCGTCAGCGGGTGGGCCTTCAGCTTCGACTCGTAGCGAAGGCCGAGCGACAGCATTGCAAGCGGCGGCAGCCAGTATCGGTCGTCGGCTGTCGCGACGCGCTCCGACAGCCGCGTCCACTGGATGGACCCGGCCCACGGATGCAGGCGGGACGGCGCGTAGTCGACGTTGAGGTCGAGCACCAGCGGCACTGGGCCGAGCGAGGCGAATCCGGTCGCGCCCGGTTCCGGCAGCCGGCGGTCGACATGCTGGCGCAGCAAGACGCCACCGGCGACGACGGTGAGCCCGCCGTCGGTGTAGTTGAGCGACGACTCGAGGCCCCGGTGGCGGATCGTGCCGAGCGCGGTGTAGAGGTTCGCGGCATCGAGGTTGAAGTACACCTTCTCGATGTCGAATGCGCCGAATATCAGCGAGACCTTACTCGGCCGGCGCGTACCGAAGGCCACCGTCCACCTGCCGCGTACGCGGCGCGGGCGGCGGCTCGCCGCGGTTGGTCGCGATCGTGGGCGCGAGCGCCGAGTCCTCGAGCCCCTGCACGAGGCTGCCGTAGAACGTCAGCGTCGCGGTCGGTTCGAGGGTGAGGCGGAAGTTGGACAGCCACGGCGCTGCGGTTCCCGTGACGGGCGCCGAAGCCGGGTCGAGGATGGTCCGGCGGTAATTGCTCCTGAGGAAGCCGACCGCAACGGAGCCGACGTTCTTCCAGCGTTCCTCGTACACGACCCCGGCGTCGGTCTGTCGGGTCTCGTCGAGGCTGATCGCGGAGGTCGCGAACACCGACTGCACGGGAGGCGGTCCGTCGTCGAGGCTGATCGTGCCGTAGTCAATGAGTGCATCGCCCCCGAAATCACGGTTCACGCGCCGGCCGCGCACGGCAAGCTCGAGCTTGCGCTCGTGGACGCCGCCACCGAATCGCCGCGACAGGCGGATCTCGCCCGACGTCGAGGTTGAGGACACGGCCGGCACGACGTCGAGCACGTGATCGGCGGTCCGATCGGGCAGCACCGACAGGTACTCCTCGGTGAAGGACCGCGGGTCCTGCTCGATCGATCGGAATATCCCCGCGGTCAACGACCACTGCGCATCGAATGTCTCGCGGAGGATCGCGCCGACCGTGGTCGTGCGCCACCCCTGGCTCGCGAGGTCTTGCGTCGCGAGGCGGCGGATGTCAAAGAGCGGCGGCGGCGACGCCCCGTCGGTGTAGACGGCCGGGAGGATCGCATGCGCGCTGCCCGCGACGTACGACACGAACGGCACGATCTCGGTGTGCGCGGTCGGACGCCAGCGCAGCACCGAGGCGAGGCCCACGTTCGCGCTGTGCCGCGCGTAGTCCGCGAGGAATCCTTTGCTGATGTCGGCGCAGCCCGATACGGCGAGGTGATCGGAGAGCGGCGTCTGGCCCTCCATGAGTACGCCGACCTCCTGGTAGGGCCCGCGGCTCAGCACCGCGCTCGTGCCGGCGCTGCCGCCCGGCGTGTTGAGCTTCAGGTCCGCGATGCCGGTCGGCGAGGGGAAGCTGTACGACTGGGCCGCGATGCCGATGCGCATCGTCGTGCCGGGCGCGAGGCACTGGTTGACGTACTGGCTCGGCTGGTCGAAGTACAGGCCCTCGATCCGGAGGTTGCCCGCCTGCTGCGGGCTGAAGCCGCGTGCATCGGTCATCGAGTAAAGCCCGATCGTCTGGTTGCCCGCCGACGTGCCGAAGGCGTCCTGCGCGGACGTGACGGCGTTCTGGTCGGCACGCTGCGCGCGCGCAGGACCCGTGGCGGCGCATCCGGCGAGGATGCCGAGGCCCAGGAAGAGGCGGGCGGCAACCCCGCCGCTCGACTCCGCCGCCTCGCTCAAGGGTCGGGGCCGATCAGGCGTGCGTAGCCGGTCGCATCGATGTTGCTGCCGCAGACGATGAGCCCGACGCGCCGGCCGCGCAGCCGCTCGCGCAGCGGCCCGACGAGCGCGGCCATCGCGGCGGCACCGGCGGGCTCAACCGCAAGCTTTACCTCGCGGAGCATCAGCCGCATCGCCTCGCGCAGCTCCGCATCGGTCACGAGCACGATCGACTCCACGTGCCGGCGACAGAGCTCGAAGGTGATGGGTGCCGCGTAGGGAGCACCCAGGCTGTCCGCGATCGTCGCGATCCGCTCGATCGAGCGTGGCTCGCCCGCCTCGAAGCTGCGGTACATCGAGTCGGCGCCCGTCGGTTCCACGCCGAAGACGCTGCAGGCGGGCCAGATGGCCTTCACCGCCGAGGCGATGCCCGCGCAGAGCCCGCCGCCGCCGACCGGCACGATGACCGCATCGAGCGGCTGGGTCTGCTCGCAGAACTCGAGCCCGACGGTCGCCGTGCCAAGCGCCGTCCGGCGGCCCTCGAACGGATGGATGAACGCGCGGCGCTCGTCGCGCTCGATCTCGCGCACGCGCTCGAAGCCGATGTGGGCGGTTTCGGCGAACTCAAGCTCGGCGCCGAACCGACGGCAGAGCTCGACCCGGAAGGGATTCGCGGTCTTGATCATCACGACTCGCGCCGTCGTGCCAAGCGTCTTCGCGGCGTAGGCGACGGCGACCGCGTGATTGCCGGCGCTGATGGCCGTGATGCCGCGCGCGAGTTCATCCGGCGTCAGGCTCAGCATGTTGAGGAGCGCGCCGCGCGGCTTGAACGTGCCCGTGCGCTGGAAGAGCTCGAGCTTCATGAATACCCGGGTGTCGGCACCGAGGAGCTCGGCGTGCACCGGGCCCTGCCACTCGTGGACGGGAGTCGTGAGCACCCGGTCGCCAAGCTGCTGGCGGGCGGTGCGGATCTCGTCGTGGGTCAGCGAAGCAATCATGAGGGCGACTTCCGGGTGCTCGTTCGATGGAGTGGGCCGGGCGTACGAGCGGCGGCACAGTGGCCCGGTTGCCTAGGATATCGGGTCCGGCGGCCGCGGCTCGCAGGCGCGTTCACGGCGTGCCGCCCGCGAGGATCACGCCGAGTTTCGCCGCGTCGATGTTGCCGCCCGAGACGACGCAGACGACCTTGCCGGATCCCGCACCGCCCGCGAGTGCGCAGGCGACCGGACACGCCCCGGCCCCCTCGGCGATGATCCGATTGCGCTCGGCGAGCAGCCGGACGGCGGCGGCGATCGCATCGAGGGGAGCGGTGAGCGCGCCGTCGATGAGGCCCTGAGCGCGTGCGAACATCTGCGGGAAGACCGAGCGGCTGCCGATGCCATCGACCCACGAGGGGCGCTGCTCGATAGCCTGCGGCGAGCCCGCGGCGAATGCCGCCGCGAACGGGGCGGACGTCGCCGCCTCGGCGGCATAGAGGCGGCAGCCGGGCTTGAGTGCGCGGGCGCCGCTTGCGATGCCGCAGGCGAGACCGCCGCCGCCCCACGGGATCACGATCGCATCCGCGTCCGGCAGGTCCTCGAGGATCTCGAGCGCGAGCGTGCCGTTGCCGGCCATGACGTCGGGATCGTCGAAGGCGTGGATGAACGTCGCGTCGATTCCGGGGAACGCGCGTCGCTCGAAGGTCTGCCACCACTCGTCGAACGGAACCTTGATGACCCGTCCTCCCAGCCGTTCGATCGCCTCGACCTTCGTGGCGGGTGCGGTGTCCGGCGCGATGACCGTGCAGGGGATGCCGAGTTCGCGCGCCCGGAAGGCAACGCCCTGCGCCATGTTGCCGGCGGAGGCCGTCAGCACGCCGCGAGCGAGCAGCGAAGGCGCCGTCAGGGCGATCGCGTTCGTCGCGCCACGCAACTTGAACGAGCCGATCGGCTGCAGGTTCTCGAGCTTGAGGTAGATCTGCGAGCCCGACAGCCCGAGCCGCACGAGCGGGGTGCGCACGACCGTGCCCGCGATGCGCTTGGCGGCCGCGCGGATATCCTCGAGCGTCGGCAGGAGCTCACTCATTGCGCCACGACCCTCGCGCTTGCCACCGGCGCCTCAGACGCCCTCGACCGCGACGAAGCTCGAGCGCGCGGCTCGCTGTCGCATCGCGACGAGGGGCTGGTACTCGGCCGACTGGTAGAACGCCTTCAGCCGCGCCATGTCGGGGAACTCGAGGATGACGAGCCGGTGCGCCGCGACCTCGCCCTCGAGCACGGCCGTCGCGCCGCCGCGCGCGAGGTAGCGCCCGCCGTGGGCAGCGATCGCCGCAGGCGCGAGCCGGCGGTACTCCTCGTACGCGACGGGGTCGGTGACTTCGACGTTGGCGATCAGGTAGGCAGCCATCAGCGGAACTCCAGGGCAGTGGATGTGCTTCGGGCGGGCGAGGGCGCGCGGAGGGGAATCCGACGCGCTCAGTCCTTGAGCTCGCAGTCACCCTCGATCTCGACCGGCAGGTTGAACGGCAGCTCCGCAAGGCCCACGGCGCTGCGGCTATGGGCCCCGACCTCGGGACCGAAGACCTCGAGGATCAGGTCCGAGAACCCGTTGATGACACCCGGCAGGCGCTCAAATCCCGGCGCCGCGTTCACCATGCCGAAGACCCGTCCCCACACGGCGATCCGGTCGAGGTCGCTGAGCGTTCGCTCGAGGTTGCCGAGTATCGAAAGGCCGGTGAGGCGCGCGGCGGCGTAGCCCTGCTCCGGCGTGACCTCGCGGCCGACCTTGCCGAAAGGCCCCGTGAACGTGCCGTCTGCCCCTTGCGGGCCGTGGCCGGCGATGAGCGCCCGACGGCCGATCACGTGCACGAACCGGAATGGCAGCACCACGCCGGGCGGCGCGCGTAGGGGTGGCGGCAGGATGAGCCCGAGCGAACGCAGCCGGTCGGCGATTCGTGACATGCAGGTCGTCTCCGCGATTCGAGGCCGGCGGCGGCAGGCGAGAGTATGACGCCTCAAGCCCGCCGCGCGAATCCGGAGGCGAATTCCGGTCGCCGTCGCCCATGCATAATAAGGCAGGTTGAGGATTGCGGCTCGAGGGTTCGGCGATATGCGACAGCGGCGACTGGCGGGGCTGGGATTGAAGTGCGTGTCGTTCGCGCTCGTGCTCTTCGGCATGATGGCCGGTGGCGCGACGGCGGATGCGCCGGCCGGGGCGCCGCACCGCATCGGGCACGTGTTCCTGATCGTGCTCGAGAACGAGGGCTTCGAGCAGACCTTTGGTCCTGGATCCCCGGCTCCCTATCTTGCGCGGGCGCTGACCCGGCAAGGGGTCCTGCTCAGCCACTACTTCGCGACCGGCCACGACAGCCTCGACAACTACCTCGCGCTGATCAGTGGCCAGGGTGCGACGCCAGAGACACGCGACGACTGCGAGGTCTTCGCCGACTTCGTGTCGACCGGGGTCATGGCGGAGGGCCAGGCGATCGGCCGCGGCTGCGTGTATCCGGCCTCCGTCAAGACGCTGGCCGACCAGCTGACGGCGAACGGCCAGACCTGGCGGGCCTATCTCGAGGACATGGGCAACGACCCCGCGCGCGAGTCCTCGACGTGCGGGCACCCGCCCGTGAACTCCAAGGATCCGACCCAGGCCGCCGAGGCGCCCTCGACGGCCGCGCCGCGCGGCGACCAGTATGCCGCCCGCCACAATCCATTCGTCTACTTCCACTCGATCATCGACTCGCCAACCTGTGCGACAAGTGTGGTCGAGCTTGCGAAGCTCGGCGCGGATCTCGCGGGCGAGGCGACGACACCGAACTTCGTGTTCATCGCCCCGAACCTCTGCAATGACGGTCACGATGCGCCGTGCGTCGACGGGGAGCCGGGGGGCCTCGTGTCGGCTGATCGTTTCCTGCAGCGGTGGGTACCGGCGATCCTTGCATCGGCCGCGTACCGCAAGGACGGACTGCTCGTCATCACGTTCGACGAGGGCGAGCCCAAGGAGGCGAAGGACCAGAGCGGCGCGCGGGAATACACCTACCCCGGCGAGCACTGCTGCAACCAGCAAGCGGGCCCGAACCTCGCGGCGTTTCCGCAATCCTCGCTGAGCGACGGCGTCAGGTACACCTATCGGGATTTCGGCGGCGAGCGCGTCGGCGCGGTGCTGCTGTCACCGTTCCTGACGCCGGGGACGGAATCAGCGACTCCTTTCAACCACTACTCGTTGCTACGCACGCTCGAGGACATCTTCGGCATCGGCGCCTATCTCGGCTACGCCGGGCAGCCAGGTCTCAACGGATTCTTTGGCTGCGATGACTGCGACATCACGGCGGGAATCGAGCTCGGCCCGGCGCCTCGGTAGCGCTCGCGGCCACCGTCCGCTCAGGCGTGCTGGCGGAGGAACGCGAGGAAGGGCGCCGCTACCTGCTCGGGGGCTTCCAGTAGGATCGCGTGCCGAAGGGCCGGCAGAATCGCAAGAGTCGCGTTCGGCATCGCCGCGGCGATCGCGCCATTGAGCCTCGGATTGCAGCCGCCATCGTTCTCGCCCGTCAGCACGAGCGCGGGCTGGGCGATCTCGTGCAGCCACGACGACATCTCGGTCATCGCGTAGATGTCGAACACGCTCAGGAACACGTCCGCCCGCGTCTCGATCACCTGTTGCATGCGCCGCTCGATGACCTCCGGTCGCCGCGCCATGAATTCCGGTGTGAACCAGCGTTCCTTCAGCGTCTCGAGCACCGGCGCGATGCCACGTGCGCGCATCGCAGCGACCACGCCTTTCACCTTGGCCGCATCGTCCTCGGTCCTGAACGCGGCAGTGCTGAACAGGCCAAGCGAGCGCACGCGCGTGGGGTACTTTCGGGCGTACGCGGGACCGATCATTCCACCGAGCGAGTGCCCGGCGAAGTGCGCCCGCTCGAGGCCGAGCTCGAGGCGCAGCCGCTCGAGGTCCTCGACGAGGTCATCGAGCGAGTAGGGTGGCGAGGGCGCGGGCGAGCGGCCGTGGCCCCTGAGGTCATAGCTGATGCAGCGGAACTCGTGCCGCAACCCGGCGATCAGGCCATCCCAGCTGCGCCGGGACGCGCCGATGCCGTGGATCAGGATGAGCGCGGGACCCTCTCCCTCGACGGAAAACGCGGAGCGGATCGGCGATGCCACGTGCTAGCCGGGCGACTTGTCGGCCATGAGGGTCCCTGCCGCGGCCCAGTCCTCCTTGTCGATGTCCGCAATGACGACCTGCACGTCCTCGGGTCTCGCGCCGCACGTGCGGTTGAACGCCTGGGTCAGCTCCTTCACGAGGTTGCGCTTCTGCTCACGTGTTCTGCCACTGATCATTTCCACGCGGATAATCGGCATCGGGACTCCTAGCGCTGCCCGGCAGCGCGCTGTAGTGAAAGGGAGGCGTAACCCCCGTCAATATAGGCGAGCGGCCGCTCGTCGTGGCGCCACACTTCGCCCACGCGGCCGATCAGCACCAGGTGCGAGCCGGTCGGGATCGCTTCCGTGAGGCCGCAGGCGAAGGCGCTCGCCGCGGCGCGGAGGATCGGCGAGAGCGCGGTGCTTGCTTCGATGGCGAGGCCCGCGAACCGGTCGGCCACCGCGTCGTCGTGGCGGCCGGCGAATCGATCGGCCACTTCCTTCGCCGATGCGCGCAGGACGTTCACGCAGAACACGCGGTTCGCGAGTACCGTGCGCGCGATGCGCGAATCCGCCCGCAGGCAGATGAGTACCGATGGCGGATCCGCCGACACCGAGCAGAAAGCGCTCACCGTGGCGCCGTGTCGCCCGGCCGCGCCGTCGGTCGTCACGACTGACACGCTGCTCGCGACACCGCGCATCGCGCGGATGAACTCGCCGCGGGCCGGCATCACGAGCCTGTCATCCGGCTGCGGTCCTGGGCAGCGGGCTTCGCGGCGAATGCAGGCATGACCGACTCGGCGAAGCGATTCAGGCTCTCGAGCGATTCGTCCTGCGAATGGCCGATGTTGACGTTCATGATGAAGTCATCGACGCCGAGCTCTTCATAGAGCTTCAGTCGATCGAGCATCTCGCTCGCCGTGCAGACGATGATGTTGTTGCGAAAGTCCTCCATGCTCTGCTTCGGAGGCACGTAGCGGATGGCGCCGTGCGCGACGCTGCCTTCGCCCGAGAACACGTTGTGGAAGCGCCCGTAGTACTGGTAGGCAAGCTCGAGCTTGCGGCGCGCGTCGGCATCGTCCTTTGCGACGCAGCACACGCGCGACAGCGCGAGACGCAGGTGTGCCCCGGCCGCCCCGAGCGAGGCCTTGCCTCGCATGAACGCGGCAACCTGCTCCTTCATCCTGGCGACCGTCGCATCGAGCGGCGTCGTCTGGATGTGGAAGCCGCGCCGGACGGATGCCTCGATCGCTTCCGGCACGAGCGCGGCGACCATCAGCGTCGGCGGCGCCTTCCCGGGCGGTCGTGGCATCACGGTCAGCGGCGGGAACTGGTAGTACTTGCCGTTCCACGAGACTTCTTCGCGCGTGAGAAGCGCGAGCAGCACCTCAAGCGACTCATCGAACCGTTCGCGCGACTCCTCGATGGGCTTGCCCATCCGCGCCATTTCGTACGCGAAAGCGCCGCGGCCGACGCCAACGAGCAGCCGCCCATCGCACAGGATGTCCGCCTGGATGAGTTGTCCGGCAAAGATGCGCATGTCGTGTAGCGGCAGCACGCACACGGAGGTCATCACTTCCAGCCGGCTCGTGATCGAGGCGACCTTGACCGCCATCTGCAGCGGATCCGGCACCAGCAGGATGTTGATCAGGTGGTGCTCGGGGATCGTCACGCCGCCGTAGCCGAGACGGTCGACGAGGCGCGCCTGCGCAAGCATGTCGGCATACAGGCGGTCGCCGCCGTAGCTCGTGTCGGGGTAGTACGCGGACAGGAAGTGATTGAAGCGCATGGGGTCAGCGGGCCCTTCGAGCGGTCGGGAGCCAGGTTGCCAGATCGAGAGTAATTTTAAAAACGAATAATTATCGAGTTTATGTTCGATATAATCGAATTATGAACCTTGAAGAGGTCCGGACGTTCCTCGAAGTCATCGAATCGGGAAGCCTCGTGGCCGCATCCCGGCGGCTCAACGTCACCCAGTCGACAGTCACGGCGCGGATCAATGCGCTCGAGGAGGAGGTTGGCCAGACACTGGTCCATCGCCACAAGTCCGGGGCCGAACTCACCGCCGCCGGGTTCAAGTTCAAGCGCTACGCCGAAGTGATGGTCCGGCTGTGGCGCCAGGCGCGCTATGAGGTTTCCCTGCCCGCGGGGTTCGACGGTGTCTGCAACCTCGGGCTCGAGTTTGACCTGTGGCGCAACGTCGGCCAGCGATTCATCGACCACGTGCACGAGCACTGTCCGACGGTTGCCATCGCCGCGTGGCCGGCCGAGCAGCGCCAGCTCGATCGCTGGCTCAACATGGGCCTCATCGACGTGGCGTTCTGCTACGCGCCGCAGGCTGGCGAGAATTTCGCAAGCCGGGCGCTGTTCGACGATGACCTCGTTCTCGTCGCGGGACCGGCCGCGGCGGCGAGCGGAGCCGGGTACTTGTATGTCGACCACGGTGATGAATTCAGGCGGCAGCACGCCGCGGCATTTCCGGGCGTGGCGACTTCCGCGCTGACCATCGCCTCGTCCGACTGGGCGCTCGATGTGCTTTTGCGCAAGGGCGGATCCGGGTACCTGCCACGCCGGCACGTCGCTCCGTTCCTCGCCGATGGGCGGCTCCTCGCGCGCGCCGACGCACCCGTGTTTCGCCGACGCGTCTACGTCGTTGAAGCCGCCGAGGCGGTCACGGGCTGGGCGTGGTACGCCGAGGCCCTCGCCGCGGCGTCCCGCGCCGCGGCGTAGCCCGCCGCCTCAGTACCGATCCCGGCCGAACTCAAGCGCGTTGGTCAGGTCGCCCATCGGGCGCTCGCCATTGAGGCTCAGCGCCCGGTCGCGCGACTCGAGCCCGGGGAGCGTCGGCAGCTCGAACCGTCGCGTGATGAGTCGCAGCACCGAGGCGGTGTCGTACTGCGTGTGGTCGACGAAGCCACGCTTCGCGAACGGCGAGATCAGGAGCGCCGGGATGCGGGTTCCCGGGCCCAACCGGTCGCCGGCGGGCGGCGACACGTGATCCCACACGCCGCCGAACTCATCGTAGGTCACCACGATCAGCATGTGCGGCCACTGCGGGCTCTTCCTCAGTTGCTCGATGAGGCCGGCGATGTGCGCATCGCCGTCCTCGAGGTTCGCATAGCCCTCGTGCTGGTTGAAATTGCCCTGCGGCTTGTAAAAGACGACTGCTGGCAGGGTGCCGGCGCCGGCGTCGGCAACGAGGTCGTCGTAGTCCTTCAGATGCTCGGTCCGTTCGCGTGCGTGCGTGACCGGATCGAACGCTGCGTAGTAGTTGAACGGCGCGTGGTGCGGCTGGAAGTCGGGGTTGCCGCGCGGCGTCGAGGGCGCGTAGATGACCGTCCGCGCGGTGGTCGGCGGCTGCGTGCCGTCCGCGACCGCGGCGTTCCAGGAGCCCGCGTACCACTTCCACGAAACGCCACGATGATCGAGGAGATCGCCGATCGTCGTCTGCGTCTGTGGCGGCAACGTCGTCGGCGCCGCGGGACCGGCGTAGAGGAGGTTGGTCGCGGTCGCGTCGACCGGCGCGTTGCCGCTTGGCTGGTAGGGAGCCTGCATCGTGTTGACCGCGTGGTATTGCCCGTCACCGAAGTAGTTGAACGGTGCGATGGCGCCGCTCAGCACGAACGCCGGCGGTCCGTCGAGGGCCGAGACGGGCGAGGTCGGTTTCGTCGTGAGGTGGGGGAGGTACGCTCCGCTCGCGTCGGTGTCGAGGACCGCGATGGTCGGGTGCGCACCGCTCGGCGGTGCATCGGCGTTCGGATACACCGGCGCGCACGCGCAGATGAGGTACTGGTGGTTCAGGAACGAGCCGCCGAATACGCCGGCGAAGAAGTTGTCGGCGAGCGTGTAGCGGCGCGCCAGCGCATAGAGGCGCGAGCCGCTGTAGTCGAAGTGTCCCATCGTGAGACCGCCCGCATCCGCCCACGCGGCGAAGCCGTCATTCTTGCCGCCGTTGATCTCCATTTGGTTCTCGAAGAAGCGATGATAGAGATCGCGGGTGACGGTCGAGGTCGACAGCTCGACGCCGGAGGCCGGCGCGAAAGCCGTCTCGATCTCGAACGGCGCATTCGGCAGGCCACCGCTCGCCGCCTGCGTGATGACGGGCGTGACCCCGGCGGCCGTTAGGCCGCCCCAGGTCTGCGGCAGGGTCGCGAGCACCGAACCATCCCGGTCCTTCTGCGGTACGTAGGCGGCACGGGGCCGGCCGGACCGATCGACGACTTCGCCAAGGCCGTGGGCGCCGGGAAAGCGGCCGAAGACGTTGTCAAAGGCGCGATTTTCCGCGTAAATCACCACGATCGTATCGAGGTTGCGCTGCAGCGCCTCGGTGACGGCGCGGTCCTGGCGCTGCTCCGATTGCGCCGGGGTGACGACGCAAGCGAGGGCAATTGCGCAGGCGAGGGGGATCGAGCGAACGGAAGTGATCGAATTCATGGCCGATGGTCCTGTGGGGGCCCGGGGGAGGCGCAAGCTTCCGTGCTGCCGGTGACGTGGCCATGACGCCTCGGTGACGCTTGTCTTGCGAGGACGAAAGCCGGCTCGCGCTCGCCGCTGTCATACTCGCGACACCCGCGGCTGCGATCATCAGTGCATTCATGCGATCTGCCCCGACTACCGTGCGTGCTTGCCGCAGGACCCGGGTGAATCCAATCGCCTGGATCCGCTGGCTGCTGGTGGTGCCGGTCGCGCTGGCGATCGCTGCCGGCGTCGGCCTCGCTGCCGGCGCGCCTGCGCGCGCCTTCTATACGACGCGGTACGAGAAGCAGCCCGCGGTTGGGACACTCGCACGCCTCGGCCGGCTCCTCTTCATGGACCCGTCGTTGTCGGCTTCCGGCGCGACTTCCTGTAGTAGCTGCCACGATCCGGCGCGCGCATTCGGACCACCGGATGGCGCGTCCGTGCAGCGAGCCGGCACGGGCCGGGAAAGCCCGGGCGTGCGCGCGGTCCCCTCGCTCACCTACACGCAGACGGTTCCGGCGTTCACGGAGCACTTCTTCGAGGATGATGGCGATGACAGCGAGGACCAGGGACCCGCCGGCGGGCGTACCTGGGATGGCCGCGCGGCCACTGCGCACGACCAGGCGCGCCTGCCGCTGCTCTCGCCGCTTGAAATGGCGAATGCGAGCGATGCGGACGTCGTGGCTCGGGTCGCCCGCGCCGCCTATGCCGCGCAGTTCCGCGCGGCGTTCGGCGAGCACTTCTTCGAGGATCCCGCGATCTCTATCAACGGTGTCCTGCTGGCGCTCGAGGTGTTCGAGCAATCGCCCGCGGAGTTCTACCCGTATTCAAGCAAGTATGACGCGTGGCTGCGTGGCCAGGCCTCGCTCAGCGTCGAGGAAGAGCGTGGCCGAAAGCTCTTCACCGATCCGATGCGCGGCAACTGCGAGCATTGCCACCCGAGCGGCATGCGCTTCGGCGCGCTCCCGCAGTTCACCGACTACGGCTACGTGGCGCTCGGCCTGCCGCGCAATCCCGCGATTCCCGCGAACGAGGATCCGGGCTATTTCGATCTCGGCTTGTGCGGGCCGTTCCGCAAGGACCTGGCCGCGCACGCGGCCTACTGTGGGCTCTTCCGGACGCCGTCGCTTCGGAACGTCGCCCTGCGGCGCGTCTTCTACCACAACGGCCTCGTCACCTCGCTGCGAGACGCCGTCCGTTTCTACGCCGAGCGCGACGCTCGCCCGGATCGCTGGTATCCGCGCGCGGCGGACGGCTCGATCCAGAAATTCAACGACCTGCCCACGAGCAACCACCGCAACGTCGAGATGGACCTACCGTTCGGCGAGGCAGCGGGTGCTGCCCCATCGTTGAGCGATGCCGACATCGATGACTTGGTCGCTTTCCTCGGCACGCTGACGGACGGATTCAGGACGACGGAGGCGCCAGCGCCTTCGACGGGCCACCAGGCGCCGGCTTCGCCTTCGCCTCGGTAGTAGTCACGTGCGCACCGTGCCGCGCGGTTGGCGACCGCAACCGGACCTCTTACACTTGGGCTCGGTCGTGGCTTAGGGGATGGCGGCGTGCGTAATTTGGACCAGGTCCCCGACACCGCCGGCCGGTCATCGTCGCGCCGAACCTCGCCGTGGTTCGCGATGTGCCTCGCGGCGTTGGTCATCTCGCGCGCGAGCGAAGCGAGTACCTGGATCGATGACTACGTCGACGTGGCGACGCGAGCGGAGGCAGCGTGCCAGGCGCACGAGCTCAAGGGTTGTCACGATGGCCTGGTTCGCCTCGGCGAGCTGACGGACGGGCGGCCCGACTTCAGGTGCCGTCTCGTGCCAATCGACGCCGGGCTCGGGCACGCGGACGCGGCGCTCAAGGACCTCTCGCTCTGCATCCGGTCGGGCCTCACGTTCAAGGACCTGTCGACAGATCCCAAACTCGAGTCGGTTCGGGCGTCGGCGGGATACGCGGCCGTCGCGCGTGAATCGCGCCGGCTCGCGGCGCCCGCCACCGACTACTCAGTGCACCTTGCACTCTATGACTCGGCGTTGATCGCCGAGGATGTCGCCTACGATCCCGCGCATGGGACGTTCTACGTCAGCAGCGTGCGGCAGCGGAAGATCCTGCGAATCGGCCGGGACGGCGCGGTGGAAGACTTCATCACAGCGGCGCAGGCGCCGCTCTGGGGCGTGTATGCGCTGGCGGTCGACTCGACGCGGGGCTTCCTCTGGGCCACGACGACCGCCGGTGCGGAGTCGCCTCCGTTCGAACCCCGGGAGGAAGGCACCTCGGCGGTCCTGAAGTTCGACCTCGGTACTCGTGCGCTCCTCGCGCGCTACGAGCTGCACGACGGGCGGCATCACGGCTTTGGCGACGTCACTCTCGCCGCCGACGGCGAGCTTTTTGTGTCGGACGGGATCGACGGTGGCGTGTACCGGATCAAGGCCGGGGAGGGGAGCGAATTTGTGACTCTGGTCGCGACCGGATCTCTCCGGTCCCCTCAGACGCCGGCGCTGATCCCCGGGAACAGCAGGCTCCTTGTGCCTGATTATTCGCGCGGTATCGCCGTGGTCGATCTACAGGGCGGAGCGGTGAGCTGGCTTCGCCACCCGCCCGAGCTCGCTCTCTTCGGAATCGACGGCCTCTACCTCGATGGGCGCACGCTGATCGCCATCCAGAACGGCACGCTGCCCGAGCGAGTCCTGGTCATGGGGCTCGATTCGACTTGCACGCGGGTCACGGACTGGCACGTCGCCGTCGCGAACGTCGCGGCACTCGGCGATCCGACACACGGGACGTTCGTCGGGCGGCAGTTCGACTTCATCGCCAATAGCGGCTGGGATCGCGTGAAGGAAGACGGGAGCCTTGGCGATGAGGCGACGGCGACGCCGGCTGAACTCTGGCGGCTCCACCTGCCGGCGACCGGCAAGGCGCGTGGTACCGCGTGCCGAGCAGCCGGCACCGGCTGAGGAAGCTGGAGGTCCCGACGGCCGGGGTCAGAACGGCGCGAGCCGCTCGACGGCTTCAATCGTCATCGGGCCGGTGCCGGAGTTCACCTTCGTGCCGTCGGGGAGGCCCGCCGCCTTGGCCGTCCGTATCGAGATCATCCCGTTCGGAAAGAGAATCACCTCGTTCTCGCCGGAGCCGGTCATCGCCGGTATGAACCGCTTGCTGTGGTCGCGCGGCGAGCGGTACGGCAGGTAGTGAAACCCCAGACGATAGAGTTCCGACGTGTCCCCTCCGGGCGGAGAGGTCTGCGGGCCGAGTGCCCGGTCGCCGCTGACGACGAGCGCATCGCGTGCCGCCAGAAGATCTGCCACCAGTTCGCGATTGAGGATCTGCTGGCCGGCGTGTTCACCGCGATGCTGGTAAAGCAGGGCAATCTTCGCGAGGTCATCGAGTGTCGGGTAGTAGCCGGCATTGAACCAGACCTGGCCGAGGTGGCCGTCGGTCTCGCGAGTACGGACCGCCGGCGCATGCAGTATGCCGATCGGCGCGAACACTTCCGCTTCCAGCATCTGCCAGACGTCGGCCGCCGGACCGCGAACCGACTTGAGGAAGCCATTGATCGCTGCTCCGAGCAGGTAGAAGTCCTGGTCGCGATAGCGCATGACGGTTCCAGGCTCCCACGGATACGGCCGCAGGTGGCTGACGATGTGCGCGAGCTTCTCGGCGTGCGAGGGCGCCGTGTACCAGCCGTCGTAATCGCCGTCGAGGTACCCGTCGTAGACATCATTGGGGTTCGTTCGAAACGTCCCCATGCCGCCGAAGCCGGAGGCCATGCTCGCCGCATCGATGAACCGGACGCGGTCGTACTTCGGATCGAGTCCCTTCACGTAGTCGCCGACCCGAAGCGTCAGTACATACGGCCCGTACACTTCGGCGAGATGCAATAGCGCGAGCGGCGCGCCAACGCTCTTCATGATGGAGCGAACGCCGAAGCGCATCTCGAGCGGGTACGGATAGGAGCCGTAAGGCGTTGACTCGGCCTGGTAATAGAGGACGCCATCGCGCACGAGCGCGGTAGCCACTATCCACTTCGGGTCGAGCGGACCGCCGAAGCCCTCGAGCGCGCCTGCCGGCGCGCCGCGCACAAGCTCTTCCCACGGTTTCGTCGGCAGGCGCCCCGCGAGCTCGGCGACCGCCGCGGCGCGACGGGAGTCAAGATTCTCGATCGCCGTGCCCAGAAGCTCGGTTGACGCCGAGCCCCACCCGACGAAGTGCGGCCGCACGAGGTACGGCGCGGTCTGCTGCACGAACTGGAACCGCAATCGCGTCACGGCACCGGGTCGATAGAAGAACGTGGCCAGGCCCTGGTGGGCGTGGTTCTCGGTGTCGTTGACCAGCATCAGCGGGAACGCCGCGCGCGACCATTCGCCGTCCCCGGCTTCCTTCCAAACGCGGCCGAACTGCGGGATTACCCGCCAGTAGCTCACTGCTCCGGCACGCGTTGCCGGCTCGGCGACCATCTCGCCACGCTGAACCGGCACTAGCACGCCGTCCTCTGCAAAGAAGGCGAGCGTCACTGCCGGAAAGAGCCGCGCATCCCGACCGCCTACGATGGGCGAGGCCAAGGCCGGGATCGTCTGCATGATGGCTTGCGAGATGCGCAGCGTGCCCGAGAACGGCCCCGCCACCATGGCACCGGCAGGAGGACGGAATATCGTGTTCGGCAGCGGCGCTGCCGGTGCGTGCTCGCCCGCAATCGAAGTTACCGTCAGTCCGGCGGCGACGGCCGATCCGACGCGGCCAAAAGCGCCGAGCGCGAGAACCACGACGAGGGCTGCGGTGGTGGGGGAACGGTGGTGGGGAATCGTGGTCACGGGTCTTCCTGTGAGCGATCGTCGCGCCCGTCAAATAACGATCGACGTCTCGGCCAGCCTGCGCACCGCTTGAATCGGCGGCATCGTACACCGTCGCGGTCGGTCGGGCGACGGGACGGCTCGACCTGCAATACCGCTCAAAACCAAATGATCAGCGCCGTGCGCCGTGCGCGGTCGCGGACGGGAGCTGCGCAGCAACTGGCGCGCCGCGCCGGCGCACGGGGCGTCCATCGCCGTTACGGGTGCACGCCCTCGGCAACGACGGTCTGGCGCTGCCGGCCGAGGCCTTGGACCTCGAGCTCCATGACATCACCGGGATTGAGGAAGCGGGGCGGCTTTTCGCCGAGCCCGACGCCCGCCGGAGTACCGGTCGAGATGACATCCCCGGGATGCAAGGTCATGAATCGCGACACGTAGCTGACGAGAAAGTCGGGCTTGAAGATCATGTTCGCCGTGCTTCCGTTCTGGCAGCGGCGACCGTTCACCTCGAGCCAGAGCGCGAGATTGTTGACATCGCCGGCCTCCTCGGCGGTCACGAGCCATGGTCCGAGCGGCCCGAACGAATCGCAGCCCTTGCCCTTGTCCCATGTGCCACCGCGTTCGAGCTGGAACTCGCGCTCCGAGACATCGTTGACGACGCAGTATCCGGCTACGTGGCGACGAGCGTCATCCTCGCTCACGTAGCGCGCCCGAGCCCCAATGACGATGGCGAGCTCGACCTCCCAGTCGAGCTTCTTCGAATCCCGCGGGCGGACCACCGGATCGTTCGGGCCGACAATCGCGCTCGTCGCCTTCATGAACACGATCGGCTCCTTCGGGAGCCTCGCGCCGGTTTCCGCCGCATGGTCGGAGTAGTTGAGCCCTATGCAGATGAATTTCCCCACACCGGCGACGCATGGGCCAATGCGGGCGTCGTGTGGGATGGCGCGCAGGGACTTCGGGTCAAGCGATCGAAGCTTCGTCAGTGACGCGGGCGACAAAGCGGCGCCGCCGACGTCGGGGACATGGTCGGCCAGGTCACGATAAATGCCGTCGGCATCCACCAGTACGGGTCGCTCCTCGCCGGGGCGGCCGACTCGCGCGAGTTTCACTAGTTCATCCTCGAAAGGCGCGCCAGAGCGAGCCGGTTGTGCCAATGCGAAAAGCGAAAGCCAATTATAGGTGCGGTGGCCGCCCGTCGTCACGAGCGAACCGCCGGTCGAGGTGGCGGCGCGGAGAGTTCCGGAGCATAGTGAAGCGAAGCAAACGGAAATAGTCGCCCTACGGTGGGGCATCGTGCCGCTCGACGCTGAACTACGCCCGCGATCTCTCGAGACCTATCGACCGCGCCGCGACGTCGCTGCGGCTTTCGTGCTGAAGGCCATCTTGCTCGCGGCTCTGTACCTCCTCTTCTTCGGCTCGACCGCGCGCCCGCCGGCGGATGCAGCGGCGACGGCAGCCGCGATCGTTCCCGGCCCGACGCCGAGGCCGAACCCTTGAGCATGCCGACCGACGCCGGCGACGGGATCGTAGCCGGGTCATCAAGTCGCGTTAGGCAGCTTCCATAATCCAACGATCAAGACGTCGCGTAATTCGGTCTTGCGATTCGGTGACGATCTTCTCGTGAGTCGCCTCGCGCGATGGATTTGACACGATGTCTCCGTGTCACCGAGAGCCCCTGCTGCCCGATCTGTCGCGGCGCGCGGTTGGACCTACACTTCTATATACCGAGCGTCCCGCCGGAGAAGCGTATCGGTGGGCGCCGTGATGCCGCGTCGCAGCACGCCGGCGGACGCCATGCCGCCCTGGGGAGGGTCGGGACGGCCCGAATCTGGCTCCATCGCACGCCAATCTGGCGGATCGAGCGCGGGCCCCTATTATTGGCAATCGTTGGGCCGCCTACCGTGGCCGAGGAGTCCTGCCATGTCCGTCTCCGTAATTCGATCGCGATGGTTGGCCGCCGTCTGCCTTGCGGCGAGTTCGCTCGCCGCCGCCGCGCCCCCCGCGGAGGTCGTGCGCTACCCGCTGCTGAACGGCAGCAAATTCCCGATAGCACGGGCAGTCGAGGTTCCTGCGGGTATGACTCTTATATTCCACAGCGGTACGACGCCGTCCCCCAAGGATCCTGCCGCGCCCGTCGGAACGCCGGCCTACTGGGGTGACACGAAGGCACAGGCGCTGAGCGCGTTCGCCAATATCAAGGAGTCGATCGGCGCCATGGGACTTAGCTTCGGTGACGTCGTGAAGATGACGGTCTTCCTGGTCGCGGATCCATCGACGGGCGATACGCACATGGACTTCAAGGGATTCATGGAAGCCTATACGCAGTATTTCGGCACCGCCGACCAGCCGAACCTTCCTTCGAGGTCGACCGTTCAGGTCGCGGGGCTCGCCTCGCCCGGCATGCTGGTTGAGATCGAGGTGGTTCTGGCGAAGCCCGGCGCGAAGCCGGCACCCGCAAAGTAGCGCAGCGCGCGCAATCCGACTGCCTCCGGAGCGAACCTCGATTGGTTGCGACGAACCACCGACTGCGACGAGCAGTGCTCGATGACGCGGGTCCACTCGAGCAGCTGATCAAGCTCTCGGCGCGGGTGCTCAGTGTGCCTGACTACGACGCCGCGCAGATCGAAGCGGCGCTGCTTGGCACGTTCGGCGTCGATACTCAGCTCGTGCGCGATGGCACGTATTTCGTGACCGAGAACGACGGCGGCCTGACTGGATGCGGCGGGTGGGGAAGGCGCCGAACTCTGTTCGGCGGCGACGCCGGGCGCGCGCGCGACGCTGCCGAGCTCGATCCACACGTCGATGCAGCGAGAATCCGGGCGTTCTTCGTGCATCCTGAATATGCCCGCCAGGGGATAGGCTCGGCGATTCTTGCCAGTTGCGAATTCGATGCCGCCGCGAGCGGCTTCGGCCGCACCGAACTGATGGCGACACTGCCTGGCGTGCGCTTGTACGCCGCGCGTGGCTACGTTGCCGGCGATCCGATCGAGTGGCCACTCGGCAGCGGTCGATCGATCACCTTCGTACCCATGACCAAGCACCTGGACCGGTAGCTAACTGGCGCAGCTTGCACACGGCCACTGCGCCAGACTCGCCCTGCAGGGGCAGCGGTAGTTGCCTGGGCGAGGCTGGCGAGGGCGGCGGCGACGTTCTTCCGTTGGTCGGCGCCGATGGGCGGCGGCCGGGCGGTTCCTCGGGCCGCCCGGCGTCATTCGAAGCCGAACCCGGCTGGTCCACACCGCTCGGGTGAGCGCCAGCCACCATCGTCTCCAGGCCCCCGGCCTTTCGGCAGTGCGCCGACCAACGGTCGGCGCCGCCGTTGCTGCCTCCTTCGCGGTTCACCGCATTGCCACCGTCGTGCGCTTCCAGATCGAGTCCTGCCACCGGGCGAACGTCGGCAAGAGTTCCGGCGTGCTCGCGGAGTGCTCCGTCGCGAGAGTGTCGAGCCGGACAACCTCGAAACGACGCCGGAACCGGCCATCCAGCTGGTGCTCGCGCACCACCAGCATCCGCTTCGCCCCGGGCACCCAGCCGGCGAACTCGATGTAGCCGAGCCCGGGGTTGCTGGTGGCGGGCGGAAGCACGTCGATCGTCCAGCCGCGCGCCGTCTGGTGGAACAGCCACAGCTCGCGCCAGGTGGCGAGTGGCTGGACTGCGAGCGCGAGGGCGGTGCCGGACCAATTGCTGTTGGCGGAGGCGAGCCAGACGCTTCCGAACGTGCATCGCTGCGCGAGCGGATTGCGGACATCGTGCTTGGCGTCCTGGAGCAGCACGCAGGTTTCTCCGGGCACGCCGGGAGTGGTGGTGACGGTGAGTTTGCCGCCGCGCTTCTGTGCCGATTCGGCGCCCCACCTCGACGCACCGACCCGGACGGCCGAATCGGTGTAGTCGGTGGCGTCCTCGTCGCTGAGTTCGGTCTTGTTGACCGCCGCGAGCTCCTGCACCGCGCGCTCGGCCGCGCCCTGCGGGATCTCGCTGCGACGAACCTGGGCGAATGCGAGTTCCGCCCACACGCCCGCGCGCCGCAAGTGGACGCGGTTCAAGAGTTCCGGGTCGAGGCCCGTCGACGGGACGCGATCCAGCACTTCCGCCCGCCACCGGTCCACCTCATACTGGTCGGTCGGCCCGAGACTCGGGTCGACGCATTCGTTTCGCGTGAGCCCGAGTGCCGCGCGAGCACGCTGCGGCGCGTCGGCGGACGGCATCCCGAGCACGCGTCGCAGCATCTCGCCGTCGTAGCAGACCTGCATCGAACCGTCACGCTCGAAGCGTTTCATCTTTACGCCTAACTGCGCGACGACGTCGAGGTGCGCCGCCAGCGTCGCCTCGCTCGCCTTCACGCGATTCGTCGATGCGCGCAGCGCGAGCCGGTCCGCCATCGTGCCGATCGCATCGAACGGCTCGGCAGTGATTGCTTCGGCCGGAACCGCCTTCAGGTAGGCCGCGGCGTAGCTGATGCCGAGCGCCTCGGATCCGGGCGAGTCGCGCAGGAATCGCACGACGGTCAGGAGCTCGGGCGCATCGCCCGGCGCGAGCGAGGTAACACGAACCTGCGAGGCCTTGATGTAGCCGGCGCGCTCGCGGCGGTGGTCGTAGACCTGCAGGTAGTCGAGCTTCTGGCCGCGGATCTCCAGGACTTCGCCCTGCCAGAGCCCGGCCTGCTGAGTCGCCGAATCGCGCGGCGCCGCACGCAGCGACGACTGGTTCTGAGTCACGATGGCGATGGTAGCCACGGTAGTTGCGAGGATCATTTTGCCCCCAGTAGTGTTGAGCCTATGAATCCACCGTTTGCGGGCGGTGGCGCGATGATCACCTGGACCTTGTCTGACAGCTTGTCGGCGAGGGTCTTCTGGATCAGCAGCGGATGCTGCGTGATCAGCACGCCCTCGCGCTCCATCTGCTCGCTGTTGGCCTTGCCGACCCGCTCGAGGCGATAGACTTCCGCGTCGGCGAGCTTCTGGCGTGAATCCGCCTCGCCCGCGGCCTCGATGCGCCGCGCGGCGGCAGTGCCTTCGGCGGAGCGGATGCGTGCCACCTTTTCAGCTTCAGCCTCGAGCTGGCGCTGCTCGATCTGCTTTTGCTTGAACGGGATGACATGCTTCATGGCCTCCTCCTGCGCGCGAGCCGCGATCACCTGCTCGACGGCCGCGGCCTCCGCCGCCTTCTCCCGGCGGACCTTGTCGGCCTCGCCCTCGAGCGCGATCTCCTTGACGCGCTTGTCCTTGAGCTCGAGCGTGAAGCGCATTTTTTCGCTCTCGAGTTCCTCGGCGAGCAGCTTGTCCATGCCATTGCGGTAGTCCTGCGGCAGGTCGACCTTGCCCATCTCGACGCCGCGAAGCAGCAGCCCGCTGGCGCCGAGCCGGGGACGCAGTTCCGATTCGATCGTCTGCTGGATCTCGGCGCGCTTGCTCGAGAAGATCTCCCGGACCGTGTAGCGGGCGAACAGCTTGTAGATGACGCCGTCCACGGCAGGGCGGACGATTTCGCCGGCAACGTCATCCGGCAGCTCCCTGGAAAGGACCGTGATGTGCTTGGGGTCGATCGCGTAGCGGACCGTGAGGTCGACGCCCAGCGAAAGACCTTCCACCGACTGGAACGGGGACTCGCCGGTCGCCTTGGCGCTACCCTCCGGGCGGTAGACTTGGTCGCGCGTCGCGAAGCTGCGCACCTGGTGGATGCCCGGGAGCACCAGCAGGCTGCCTTCGCCGAAGGAGGCAACGCGGCCGCTGTAGCGGTTGCTACGGATGACGACGGTCCCGCGTGGCACCGTCTGGACGAGCGGGTGGGTCCACGCCATGTAGCTGATCGCCGTGACGACCACCAGTGCGAAGAGCGGCAGCCGTGCGCGCCGCAGGGTAGCGGCGGCGGCAGGAGCCCCATCCGCGGTGCGCCGGGCGAGCCAGCTGGCCGGCCGGCCGATAGTCGAGCGCAGGATCTCAAGGAGGCGTTCGAGGCGGGCGGACATGCGGCAGGACTCCTTTGGTTGCAGTGGCCGGGCGTTGTCCACCGGTCGGGCAATCAACGCGCGGAAGCCTTAATCTGGGAGCGATTCTTGAGCGGGCTAACCGGAGCGCTCAATGTCGTCGGCAGGGCACTTGGTTCCGGCGGCGGAAGAAACACTCACGCCGCTGGCAGCCAGGACCACGGATAATTACCGGGACCGGACGTGCGCGCGGGGCAGGGGGCCGAGATGGTGAAGGTCGCGGTGATCGAGGACGATGTCCCGACCAGCAATCAGCTGCGGGGCTGGATCGAGACCGCCCGTCCGGGCGCCGTCGTCGACCAATGGTTCACTCGCGACGACGCCGCGGCGGCGATCGAGCGGGAGGTCTACGACCTGGTCGTGCTCGACATCGAGCTTGGCCGCGAACGCCACGCCGGCGTCGCGATCATCAATGCGATAAACAAGCGACGCGGCACGCCCGTGCTCGTCGTGTCCGGCATGCCTGCCAGCATCTACCGCAGCATCATGAAGGCGCTCGATGCGTGGGACTACCTGCAGAAGAGCGATTTCGCCGAGCAGGAATTCATCGAGACGGTCCTCGACATGCTCCGCTCGGCGAAAGCGAGACTACCGAGCGTGCCGGCCGCGGTCGTGCCGGGCGAGGTGGAGCTGTCACTCGATCCGCTGCGCCAGAACTCACCGTTGTGGCGCGGCGAACGCGTGAACCTGCCGCTGACGGCGCAGCGGATTCTAGCGGCCCTCTACCAGAAGCGCGGCCAGGTCGTTTCGTACGACGAACTCTTCCAGGTCGTGAAGAGCGGCCGGAACCGTGACAACGTGCGCAAGCACGTCAGCACGATTCGCGAGGCGTTCCGGGAGATCGACCCAGCCTTCGACTGCATCGAGAACGTGCCGATGCGCGGATTTCGCTGGACGACGGACTGATGGCTTCTTGGCGCGACCGCGTACCGGTCCGGCTGCGGGCCTTTTTTCGCGGCGTCTTCCTGCTGCTCGCGATCGCGACCATCGCGCTCGCGCTGAGCGTCTTGCGGGAAGAGAAGCAGCAGAGCTACCGGGGTTACCGGGACCTCTTCGGCAAGAGCGTCGAGCAGATCTCGGCCCGGCTGCAGCACCCGACCGGGCAGCTTGCGCTTCTGAATCCGCCGCCGGTCGGCCAGGCCGCATCGCCGAGCCGCCCGCTGATGCTGCCGTTCGCCGCCATCGACTTCGATGACCGCGCCAAGGCGCAGCAGGCGGCGGAAATGACGGGTTGCCTCGCTCAGTATGGGAACCACGCGGAGCTATGCATCGCCGTCGGCAACAACGCGCGCGCCGGAGGGTTCATCTACGTGGTCGGAGCCTTCGCCAGTGGACCGCTCGTCGCGCACCCCATCGGGGAGCTCGACCTTTCACGAGCGCATCGCCTGCGGGTCGAAGTCAGCATGCGCGGCGAACGCTATCGCTGGATAGCGCCGCTCGAGGCGGCGGCGACGCGCCCCGGCGCGGAGCTGCGTGGCAGGCTCGCCGGGTTCGTCGTCGACGCCGACGGCAACCTGGCGCGCCGACCGGAACGCGAATTCCGTGGCTGGCTGTGGCAAGACCCGCTCTGCTTGCTGGAAGGCGCCTTGCCTGTTCCGGATACCGACAATTGCACCAAGCGATCGTTCTTCTCGGTGCGCCTGCCGATCGAGGTCCTGCGCGAGGAGCTCTACCAGAATCCGCACGTGACATGGCCGCCGGCCGACGTCGCCGCGATCCAGGTGCACCTGCAGGTACTCCCGCCCGGCGAGGCGGCGCCATTGTTCGACAGTGATCGCGGGCGTGCCTCCTTGCCGTTCACGTTGCGCGACCTCGCGCCACTGCTGCTGGCGGGTGAGCAGCTGCACATTCGCAAGCTTGGTGGCAACGGGGCTGAGCTGATCTCGCTGGTCGGCGCGGAACTTGGCTCGCAGCCACCACCCCTGCTGAGCCGCATCATCCGGCGGCTACCGGTCGCCGGCTACGACCTCCCCGTCGCCGCTCGCCAGACGATCGCGACGCCGATGGGCGAGTTTGGGCTGGACTTTTCGGGCGACGTGCGCGGCATCGATCGCGCCCTCGGCCTCGTCGCCAGTCGGCTGTCCTGGTTCGTCGCGGCGATGCTCGCCGCCATCGTACTGGCGTGGCTCGCGATCGAGATCCGCATCATCCGGCGCATCACGCTGTTGACGACGCGCGCCGCCTCCGTCAAGCGGTCGGTGCATGCCTCGGAAGGCCTTATCGCTCACGACTTACAAGGCCTTCGCGGTCGCGACGAGCTCGGTCTCCTGGCCGGAGTCCTGTCGGACCTGTTGCAGCGGATCAACGAAGACGTGAAGCGAGAGCAGATCCGCACGCAGCAGGAGCAGGACATGTGGCATGCCGTCGGCCACGAGATCCTCTCGCCGCTGCAATCCCTGATGGCCCTGCATCCGGCGGCAGATGATCCCAGCCAACGCTACATTCACCGCATGCAACGGGCCGTCCGCGTCCTCTATGGAAGTGCCTCGCCGGGCGAGGCGATCCTCTCCGCCAACGTGCAGATCAGCACGCTCGACGTGCACGGGTTCCTGCAGCGCGTTGCCGACAACGCCGAGCACGCGGGCATTCCGCGGGTCACGTTCCAGGGGGGCGAGCAAGCGGTGATCGTGAAGGCCGACGAGCACTCGCTCGAGGACGTCATTACGCACGTTCTCAGTAACGCCGCCCGCTACCGGACCGCCGGCACCGCCATCGAGATCGAGCTTCGATCAAGTTCCACCGGTGCTGAAGTTCGGATCTACAACGAAGGCCCTGCGATCGATGCGGAGCTGCTCGAACGAATCTTCGAATACGGGGTTTCCGATGCTACCGATAGCGGCGCACACGGCAACCGCGGGCAGGGCCTGTTCGTCGCGAAGACCTACATGGCAAAGATGGGCGGAACGATCGCGGCACGCAACCTCAAGCGGGGGGTCGAGTTCGTGCTCACGCTGGCACTCGCCTGAACGCGGCCGTTCCCACCGGGACGGATGTTGAGCTAGAGTGACTGGAGACAAGAACGAAGGGGAGAGCGCCATGATCGCTGGAATGTCGACCGCTGCGTTCACGCAGCTGCATGTGCTCATCAGCCTGGTCGGAATCCTGTCGGGACTCATCGTGTTGGCGGGCATGTGGTCGGCCAAGCGACTGCCAGGATGGACCGCGCTCTACCTATCGACGACCGTCCTCACCAGCGTGACCGGTTTCCTTTTCCATTCGAAGGCATTCGGTCCGCCCCACGTGTTCGGCGTCATCTCGCTGGCTGTGCTCGCGGTTACGATTGTCGCCCTCTACAAGTACCGATTGATGGGCGCATCGCGCTGGATCTACGTCGTCGGCGCGGTGCTCGCGCTCTATCTCAACGCGTTCGTCGCGGTCGTGCAGGCGTTCCAGAAGGTCTCCTTCCTGAAGCCCCTCGCGCCGACGGGTTCTGAGCCGCCGTTTGCGATCGCGTAGCTCATCGTCCTCGCGCTATTCATCGCAGCCGGATTCCGGGCGGTAAGGAAATTCCATCCGACGGGGTCCTAGCGCCCGGCGGCCGTCCTACCCACGCGGGGCCGCTGGCGCACCGCTCGTGCCGTCGGCAGGGCGCGCGCGGCGTGCGACGATCAACGGCGCCTTTCCCGAGGCGCCGCGCGGCATCTCAGCCACGCGCTCGATTGCAAGCGCGACGGGCAGCGCGCCTTGGGCGGCGAGCACACGCTGAAGCGAGTCGGCGACGCGGGCGGTCACAACCGCATCGGCGCCGGCGAGCCGCACGGCCAGGCCCGAATCAAGCTGTTCGACCTGCCAGGCGGCCACGGCCACTCCCTCGAATGCGTCGTGGAAGTGATTCGGATGCACGGCGACCGTTCCACCGCCGCGGGCCGGAAATGACAGGATGTCTTCTTCGCGGCCGTCGATCGCCTCGATGACGCGGTACGGGCGACCGCACGGGCATGGCTCCTGCGACACCCGCACGAGGTCGCTGAGCTCATAGCGGATCAGCGGCTGCGTGAATCGCCCGAGGACCGTGAGGAGGATGCGGGCGCCCTGCTCGCCGGCCGGGACAGCCTGGCCGCGGTCATCGACTACCTCGACGATGGCGCCGTTCTCGAACAGGTGCTTGCGGCCGTGGCCGCACTCACTCGCGATCGGTGCGTATTCGGTGGCGCCGTAGGTGTCCTGGATCTCGATCGACCACGCCTGCCGCACGAGGCTGCGTACTTCGGCCGTGAGCATTTCAGCGCTGGTTGCAACGTTCCGAAGTCGAATTGCGAGCCGCCCCGCATTTTGCTCCGCTGCCAGCTGGCGCAGCACCGACGGGTAGGTCGCAAGAGCCTCGGGGCGCCATTCGTTGAGACGGTCGACGAGCTCCGCGAGCGGGGCTCCGGCATCGAGCCGAAGCGCCGGCGCCACCCGGTTCGCGAGTGCCTGGCCGACCCGCGCGGAGTAGTGCCAGGGTGCGCTGGCTGCGATCAGCGCCGCGCGCGGTGGCCGCCGCCGGGGGCTTCCCGGAGTTGCCCAGGCGATCGGCCGGGTGATCGCGGCGATCGCGCGTATCCATTCGCGGTCGTTGAAGAGAAAGACGCCACGCCGGCCTGTGCTACCGGAGGTCGCGAGCACGACGTACCGATCAAGGTACCGGGCGGGGCCGCCGTTGCGCAGGTACGCTTCCGCCTTCGCGAGACGGATCCGGCGATCGGTCACCACGTCGTCGAAGCGTTCCATCAATTGGCTCTTCGTCAGGATGGGCAATGCCGAGAGCGGGTGCTGCTCGAGGCCGCGATGGAAGTCGCGGTAGAACGGCGAGTGCGCGCGCACGAACGCCCGCTACGTCGCAAGCGTACGGGTCTGGTGCGCATCCAATTGCTTGCGCGACCACTTGCACGAGCGCTCCTGCACGCCGCGCTCGCGCAATACGCGCAACAAGGTCCATAGAGTGTTCGCCATGGCGATCCGATGCCACACCCCGGTTACATCCCCAAGCCGAGCGCGCCGAACTCCCGTTGCCCGTCACTTCGCAGCCAGCCTGGCGCCGGATGCAGACGAGGCTTGGTATCGGCCCGGCTCGATTCTAGCCGACGATCAGAGGCCGTTCGACGACGGTGGCCGACGCCACGTAGGTGTCAGGGATGTGCATCCGACAGGAACTGGTGGTCCCGACTGACAGCCGCGGCTTGCTTGAGCCGCGAGAGTGGAGCCTGACGGATCGGCTTGGCCTGAGGTCTGCCGCCCCGCTCCCTATCGCGGCCCCCGATACGGCTCCGATATGCCTCCGACCTTCCTGCCAGGAGAACCGTGTGAGCTCAATTCCCCGTGACGCGTCCACCCATGCCGTCCCACGCGCAGTGCCGACCGATCGGACCGCGCCACCGGACGGCCGGAAGTCAGGTGCGGGCGACCCGCCGCCGACCTATTTCCTGCCGCCGCTCCCGTATGCCGCAAGCGCGCTCGAACCCGTAATCTCGGCGAGGACGGTCTCCTTTCATTACAGCAGGCACCAGAAAGACTACATCGACAAGCTGAATCGGCTGGTCGCTGGCACCGTGCTTGCCGACCTGACGCTGGAGGCGCTCGTGCTTCGAACCGCGGGGAGGCCGGAGCACGTAGCCATCTTCAACAGCGCCGCGCAGGCCTGGAACCACGCCTTTTACTGGCAGAGCCTCAGCCCGGGCGGTGCGAAGAACGTGCCCCCAGCGCTCACCGAGCGCATCCGGAAATCGTTCGGAGATGTGTCGGCACTCAAGGACGAACTCGCCAAGGCCGCCGCGGACCAGTTCGGCTCCGGTTGGGCCTGGCCGGTACTCGATGGAACGGAGCTGCGTGTAACGCGCACCGGCAACAGCGACGACCCGTTGCCGACGCACGTGAAGCCGCTACTTGCGATCGATGTCTGGGAGCACGCCTACTACCTCGACTACCAGAACCGGCGCGCCGACCATGTCCGCGCGATCCTGGACAACCTGATCAATTGGGAATTCGCCGCGCGCAACCTGGCGTGAGGCTTGAGCCCCGGCGTCCCGAGCGCCGGGGCGCTACGACTGCTGCTGCGCGACGCGCTGCAGCCGCTGGAACTCGACCTGCAACCGCCCCAGGTCCTCGTCCGGCATTTCCTCGAGCTGAACCAGGTGATTGCGCTGTCGGTCTCTGCCTACCGTCACCCGCCGGGCACTCCCGACGGGCGCAGCGGCAAGCCTAGGACGGTCGGAAAGAAACCGGCTCCGCCGGCCGACGCCAGCGGTCCCGGCTATCGAGCATCGTGGCTACGATGGATGAGCCACATGCAGTGCGCAGTCACCGACCGACGGAGCCGATGCCCCCGCGACTGCGGGTGCGGCCGGCGCGGCTGGGGCGAGAGGTCGGCGCGCTGACGCGGATGCTCGTTGGCGGCGGGCGCGAGCAGTTCCCGCATCGTGATCCGGTCAGCATGACGGCCCGCCGACGCGACATGATCGCCGGCCACACGCTCGTTCAACCATCGGAGTTCTCAGGCATCGAGCTCCGCATCTCGCGGTCCTCCCGGCAAGTGGTTTGCCAAGGCGCCGGTCACGAGGCGGCGAACGGCTGTCGCCGGGTGCGGATTCGGTCCACTGAGTACGCTGATCTGGCAGAATTCGCTGGCCGCCAAAGCGCGAAGGTGCCAAATGCTACTGGAGTTAGCGCCTGACGACCGGGCGTTTCGCGACGAGGTCCGTGCCTTCCTCCGCGAGCGCCTCGATCCCTCGCTCGCGAAGCGCGTCCGCGAGCACGGCCGGGTGTCGGCGGCGGAGCTCGTGCAGTGGCAAAAGACCCTGTACAGGCAGGGCTGGTTTGCACCCGCGTGGCCGACGGAGTGGGGAGGCGCGGCCTGGCCGGCATTGCGCCAGTACATCTTCGACGAGGAATACCACGCTGCGGCGGCGCCGCCGGTGATCGCATTCGGACGCGATCTCCTGGGCCCGGTCCTGATGAAATTTGGCAGCGACGCGCAGCGCCAGCACTACCTGCCGCGAATCCTCGCCTCGGACGACTGGTGGTGCCAGGGGTATTCCGAGCCCGGTGCCGGTTCCGACCTCGCCTCGCTACGCACGACCGCGGAGCTGCGCGGCGATCACTACCTGATCAACGGGCAGAAGACGTGGACCACGCTCGCCCAGCACGCGAACATGATGTTCTGCCTCGTCCGGACGCGATCCGATGGCAAGAAGCAGGAGGGCATCAGCTTCATCCTGATCGACATGGCGACGCCCGGCATAACCGTTCGCCCGATTACGCTGCTGGATGGCGAGCCGGAAGTAAATGAAGTCTGGTTCGAGGACGTCGTCGTACCGGTCGCGAATCGCATCGGCGATGAGGGGCGGGGCTGGACTTACGCGAAGCACCTGCTTGGGCACGAGCGAACGGGAATCGCCGGAATCGGCATCGCGAAGCGCGAGATCGACTA
Organism: Pseudomonadota bacterium; assembly: GCA_025356075.1. Lineage (GTDB taxonomy): Bacteria > Pseudomonadota > Gammaproteobacteria > Steroidobacterales > Steroidobacteraceae > CAIKZZ01. Next base: position 150,406 of record JANXUT010000025.1, read on the forward strand.
TCTCAAGGAACTCGCCGCTTCGGTCCGGCGGCACGGCCGGCCGCTCCTGGAGGATCGCGAATTTCGCTCACGGGTCGCCCGGGTCGAGATCGAATTGATGGCGCTCGAGATGACGAACCTGCGCCTGCTCGCTGCGCCGCCGGGGAGCGGCCCTGGCTGGGAAGTGTCGATGCTGAAGGTCCGCGGCACCGAGATCCTGCAGGAGATCTCGGAATTGCAGCTCGAGGTGGCCGGCTGCAGCGGCCTCGAGGTCGATGCGCCCGGTGCCGCTCGCACTCGCGGGGCTGCCTCGGCCCGCTACCTCAACCTGCGCAAGCTGTCGATCTTCGGCGGCTCGAACGAAATCCAACGCAACATCATCGCCCAGCAGATCGTCGGAGGCTGAGGCGACCGCGCCCGTCACATCCATCATGGAACTTGTATTCAACGCAGAAGCGACGATGTTGCGCGACACCATGTCGCGATTCATCGAACGCGAGTATTCGTTCCAGGCACGCAAGCGCCGGCTGGTGCTGCCGGATGGATTCTGCCGCGACACGTGGAAAAGCCTCGCGGAGCTCGGCGCACTCGCTGCAGCCCTGCCCGTCGAGGCGGGGGGCCTCGGGGCCGGCGCGATGGGCACGCTGATCATTTCCGAGGCGTGCGGACGCGGGCTCATCGTCGAGCCGTACCTTGCGACCGTCGTGCTGGGCGGAGGACTCCTCGAGCTCGCGGCGACGTCGGTGCACCGGCCGTTGCTTGAGCGACTCACCGAGGGCAGCTGCCTGCTCGCGTTCGCCCACTCGGAGCCCGAATCCGAATCCGACTTCGGCGGCATTACGACGCGCGCGATGGAGACGCGAGCGGGGTTCTCGCTCTCCGGTCGGAAGAACGCCGTGATCCACGGCGCGACCGCGGACATGCTGATCGTCTCGGCCTGCGTCGGTGGCGCGGCGGCCGACTCGACCAGGCTATCGCTCTTCCTCGTTGACCGTCGCGATTCCGCTCTGCAGCTTCGCGGCTACCGGACCATCGATGGGCTGCAGGCCGCGGACATCGCATTCGATGGTGTCACGGTGCCCCGAGCCGCGCTGCTCGGCGAGCCGGGAGAGGCGCGACCAGTCATCGATCACGTGCTAGCCCGCGCCAACGCTGCGCTCTGTGCGGAGGCGACCGGCGCCATGCAGAGCCTGCTCGAGCGGACCGTTGCCTACCTGCGGACCCGGCAACAGTTCGGCCAGCCGCTCGCGCGCTTCCAGGCTCTGCAGCACCGGATGGCTGACATGGCGATGCACGTCGAGCTAGCGAGGTCGATGGCCTACCTCGTCGCCCTCCAGGTCGATGGCGTCGATGCGACAGCGCGGGAGCGCGTGGTTTCCGCGGCCAAGGCGCGCGTCTGCATCGCCGCGAGCTTCGTCGGCAAGCAGGCCATCCAGTTGCACGGCGGCATTGGCATGACCGACGCGCTCGATGTTAGTCACTACTTCCGGCGGCTGACCGCCATCACGCGGACCCTTGGCGACGAGGCGTTTCACCTCGATCGGTTCGCGGCCGCGACTCCGTAGCGAAAGCCAGCGGCGGCCACTCGCCGGGTGCTAGCTCGCCCGCGGTGGCCACGGCACGAATCCGCTCGTGCGCCCGATGTATGCGGCGTACTCGGGCCGCGCCTGGCTCATGCGGGACTCGAGCAGCTTTTTGCCGGTCACGTTCACGAGGAAATAGGTCATGAGCAGGGGCGCAAATATCGTGAGCGCGCCGACCGAGCTGTCGCAGGCAAGCAGGAAAAGGCCCCACCAAAGGCACGCGTTGCCGAAATAGTTGGGGTGCCGCGAGTAGCGCCACAGCCCGCGATCCATGATCCGGCCCCGGTTGGCGGGGTTCGACTTGAAGCGGGCAAGCTGCCAGTCGGAGATCGCCTCGAACAGGAAACCAACGCTCCAGAGCACGGCGCCTGCGAGGGCGGGGAGGCCGAGCGCCGGGGGTTCGCGCAGGTATTCGGCCAGCTGCACCGGCATCGAGATCAACCAGATGAGCGCGCCTTGCAGCAGGAACACCTTGAACAGCGTCTGCACATGCAGGCTTCGGGTGTACTTGGAGCGAAACGCCGCCGTGTACCGTGGATCTTCGCCCTTGCCGTGATTGCGTACGAAAAGGTGGAGCCCGAGTCGCACGGCCCACGCCACGGTGAGGACAGTGACCAGCGCCCGGCGCGCGGGCACGCCGGAGTCCGCCGACAGCACATAGGTTGCGAGCGCGACAACGCCAAAGCCCGGGCCCCAGAAGATATCGACGATGCTCATGTCGTTGAGGCGGATGCTCAGCAACCAGAGGAGCAGCATGCAAGCTGCTATCACGCCGGCGGTGGCCGCGCAGTTGAAGAGGAATCCAGGGCCTACGGCCTCGAACATTGCAGCTCTCCTTGGGATTGGACCGATTGCCGGCGTCTGGCACCCGGCGATCCGCATCGCCGCCGGCTGAGCCGGCGTGCTAGATCGGGTACTTCGCAGGCTGGGACGCGATCGTAATCCACTTGAGTTCGGTAAACTCCGCGATCCCCGCCTTGCCACCAAAGCGCCCGTAGCCTGAGTTCTTGGTGCCACCGAATGGCATCTGCGCCTCGTCGTGGACGGTGGCTCCGTTGATGTGGCACATGCCGGCGTCGAGCTGTTCGGCGACCTTGAGCGCGCGAGCGATGTCCCGGCTGAAGACCGCCGACGTCAGGCCGTATTCAGTGTCGTTGGCGACCCGCACCGCTTCGGCGTCGCCCTTGACACGCACGATCGTCGTGACGGGCCCGAACGACTCCTCCGCATAGATCCGCATCGCCGGCGTAACGCCGTCGATCACGGAGGCCGACAGGAGCGTGCCTTTCGCAGGCGCCGCTTCGTGCAGGCGACCGCCCTTACTGACGGCATCGGCAATCAGCGCCCTCACGGAGTCGGCCGCCGACTGGCCGACGACCGAGCCCAACGGTGTCTTGCCGAGCGCGGGGTCGCCGGCGACCAGCGTCGAGACCTTCGCCTTGAACTTGGCCGTGAACGCGTCGGCGATCTTCTCATCGACGATGATCCGCTCGGTCGACATGCAGATCTGGCCCGAGTTCATGTAGGCGCCGAAAGCCGCACCCGCGACCGCCTCGTCGAGATCCGCATCCTCGAGGACGATCAGTGGCGCCTTGCCACCGAGCTCGAGCAGCACGGGCTTGAGCTGCTCGGCAGCGAGCTTGGCAACGATGCGCCCGACCCGCGTCGACCCCGTGAAGTTGATCCGGCGCACCGCCGGGTGCGCGCTGAGCGCCGCGACCACGGCGCCCGCATCGGTCGGCGCGTTCGTGATCACGTTGACGACTCCGGGTGGGATTCCCGCGTCTTGCATCGCCGCGTCGATCAGGCGGTGCGTCGCCGGACAGATCTCCGACGCCTTCAGGACGACAGTATTGCCGCAGGCGAGGGGCGTCGCGATCGCGCGAACGCCGAGGATGACAGGCGCATTCCACGGCGCGATTCCCAGCACCACGCCGGCGGGACGCCGAACCGCGAGGGCGAGGCAACCGGGCTGGTCGGACGGAATTACCTCACCGGCGACCTGGGTTGTCAGGGCCGCCGCCTCGCGCATCATGCCCGCGGCGAGATGGACGTTGAACCCGGCCCAGGGCGCGGTTGCGCCGGTTTCCGCGGCCATCGCCGCAATGAAGTCGGGGGCGCGCTTTTGCAGTGCGTCCGCGGCCGCCAGCCGCAGGCCACGCCGCGCGTTCGGGCCGAGCGCCGACCAGCCGGGAAGCGCAGCGCGCGCCGCGTCCGCCGCCGCCGCGGCGTCCGCGAGACTCGCGGCCGCTGCCCGCGTCGCGAGCGCGCCGGTGACGGGATTGCGGCGCTCGAACGTCGCGCCCGAGCTCGCGGGCAGGCTCTGGTTTCCGATCAGCAGGAATGTGTCGTTCACGTGCAGACTCCAGTCGAGTTGCTACTGTGCCCCATGTATCGCGACTTGCTTACCACCTCGACCGCCGGGTGACGGTCGACGGCGAGCCGTCGCGACTAGTATCGCACCGCGTGCCGCGGGCGGAACGCGGCAGCTGGAGGGGTCCGCCGCTGCACCGCCCTGCGGGACAGTACAGCCTATTCGAGCCGGGCGAATGGGGCGCCGGTGACATGCGTCCAGCGGGCGGTCAGTCCTCCACGCCCTGCATGGCCAGGTACTCATCGTACGAGCCCTTGAAATCGGCGGTGCCGCCGCCCGGCTGCAGCTCGATGATGCGCGTCGCGAGGCCGCTGACGAATTCGCGGTCGTGCGACACGAAGATCAGCGTGCCGACGTACTTCTCGAGCCCTATCTGCAGCGACTCGATGGTTTCCATGTCCATGTGGTTGGTCGGCTCGTCCATCAAGAGGACGTTTGGCTTCGTCAACATCAGTTTGCCGTACGTCATCCGGCCCTTCTCGCCGCCGGAGAGCACCTTCACCGATTTCTTCGTCTCATCCCCAGAGAACAGCAACCTGCCGAGCGTCGCGCGCACCAGCTGGTCATCGTCGGCCTTGCCGGTCCACTGCGACATCCATGTCAGCAGGTCAATCTTCTCTTCGAATTCGGCCTGCGGGTCCTGCGGCATGTAGCCGCATTGAGCATTCTCGACCCAATTGACCTTGCCCGCGGTCGGCGTCAGTTCGCCGGCGAGGCAGCGCATCAGGGTCGTCTTGCCGGCGCCGTTCGGACCGATGATCGCAATGCGCTCGCCGGCCTCGACCACGAAGCTCACGTTCTTGAGGACGTCCACCTCGGACCCGGGGTAGCGGAAGTTGAGCTTTTCCACCGTGACCGCGGAACGATACAGCTTCTTCCCCTGCTCAAACCGGATGTACGGGTTCTGGCGGGACGAAGGGCGGATCTCCTCGATCTTGATCTTCTCGAGCTGCCGCTTGCGGGAGGTCGCCTGGCGAGCCTTCGACGCGTTGGCGGAGAAGCGCCGGACGAACTCCTGCAGGTCCGAGATTCGATCGCGCGCCTTGGCATTGGCCGCCTCGACGCGCTGCCGCGCTTGCACGGATGCGAGCATGAAGTCGTCGTAGTTGCCGGGGTAGATCTTCAGCTGCTGGAAATCCAGATCAGCGATATGCGTGCACACCTGGTTCAGGAAGTGACGGTCGTGGCTGATGATGACCATCGTCGCACGGTAGTTGTTGAGCGCGTGCTCGAGCCACCGGATCGAGTTGATGTCGAGGTTGTTGGTCGGCTCATCGAGCAGCAGGACGTCCGGCTGCGAAAAGAGCGCCTGCGCTAGCAACACGCGCAGCTTGAGACCCGGCGGGACCTCCCGCATCGGTCCGGTGTGCCGCGCGGCATCGATTCCGGCGTCAGTGAGAATGCTCGCGGCACGCGCCTCGGCATCGTACCCGCCGTATTCAGCGATCGTTCCCTCGAGTTCCGCCGCCTTCATGTAGTCGTCGTCGCTGGCATGCGCGTCGGCGTAGATGAGATCGCGTTCCTTCATCGCGCGCCAGAGTTCGGCATGCCCCTGCATGACGACGTCGAGGACCCGTTCGTCCTCGTAGGCGAACTGGTTCTGGTTCAGCTTGCCGAGGCGCATGCCCACCTGCAGCATTACGTCGCCGCTGCTGGGCTCGAGCTCCCCGCCGAGCACGCGCATCAATGTCGACTTGCCGGAGCCATTCGCACCGATGAGACCGTAGCAATTGCCATCCGCAAACTTGACGGTCACCTGCTCAAAGAGCGGTTTTGCGCCGAACTGGATGGAAACGTTGGATGTCGCGAGCATAGGTGTCCAATCAGCAGCAACAGGCAAAGGGCCCGCCGGGCCGCTTGCGCCTTAACAATGAAGCGATACCAGTGGGGGCGCCGGTCGGTCGGATCGGGACCCGTACCGGCGGCTATCGCGCGCCGAGGTCGCGCGAGTCCCGGCCCGAGGGCCGGCCGCTTTCCGGCCGCGCGATTCTAGCCGAGGCGGCGCGCCGACGCCGCGCTTTTGGCGGCGAGTGGGCGGCCGGAACGGCCGCCAGCGTTACTTATTGCCTAGGGGTCCGCCGGCCGCCGCGGTCAGCTGAAGCCTGATGAGGCGGACTTCCTCGACCAGCTCGCGCAGCGCCTCGGCAATGACCTTGAATTCGGCGTTGGCCGCCAGATCCGAGTTGCCGAACGTACGCCGGTTCGCGGCAGCCTGGTCGAGTTCGGTTGGATTCGTCATTGAAATTCCTCGGTCGCGGAGCTGCCGCTTCGGCCAGTGGGCATCGAGTATGGGCTTCCGGCGCCGCACCCGTTTGAACTTTGATGCAGCGTCGAGCGCCTCAGGCGGTCAGCAATTGCTCGAAAAAGCCCCCGAACTGGCGCTGCCGGTCGACAAAATGGATCTCGAGGATCCAATGCCGCGGCGCTCCCGACTCGTCGGGTTCGCGCAGGTCGAGAGGGTTGCCGCTGCGAATCGAGAACTTCTTCGGCTCCGCCGAGGCCGTTTCGTGCGGGAAGTGGCCGATCAGGTGCCCGGCGGTCGGGGCACCGAACTCCCATCCTGCCGACGTCGCAAGGCCCGATACGTAGTCGTAGAGGGCTCCGGCGGTCAGATCGGGCGTCCGCTCGAAGTGCGCCTTGCCGGACGCAAAGGCCGCCTCGATGTCGGCAACGAGCCGGTGCTTGTCAGGATCGGCACCGACGACGTAAGTGCGTCCGTAGTCCGCCTCCCAGCTTTCGAACACGGGGCCGAGGTCGAGATAGACGGAGTCGTCCTCGGCGACGCGCCGGTCTGGCGGCTCGTCGTAGTAGGTCAGCATCGTATTGGGTCCGGCGCGGACGACGCGCTTGTGCCAGTGACGACGCACGCCGAATCGACGCTGCGCCAGCTCCTGGATTTCGCGGCTGAGCTCGCTCTCGAGCACGCCAGGCCGGATGAGCCCGGAACTGACGACTTCGCAGAAGAGTGAATCGGCCTTCTGCTGCGCCTCGATGAGCGCGGCGGCGACGGAATCGGACACAGGATCATCTCCGCATTCAGGACGTCCCGGATCCTACCCGTTACCCAGGACCTTGCCCACACGCGCGCCTCTGACCGTCCGGCGCAGTTGATCGCCGGGCGACACGCCTGACCCGAAGGGACCCTGCGCCGTGTCGGACGAACTGCCGCTCTGCAAGTGGCCTCGTCCTACGGCATCGCCACCGGAACGCGAGTATTAATCTAGGGCATCGGTCGCGGAGTTCCGCGATCCCTGTCGCAGGAAAATCGCATGAATCTCCATCTGACCATTGGGCCCTTGGTGTCGCTCGTCGCCGGTATCCTGATCCTGGCGGTTCCGCGGCTCCTCAACTACATCGTCGCCGTGTACCTGATAATCATCGGGTTGCTCGGCTTGTTCGGCACGGGCGGGACGCACTTCGGCTGAGGGCTCGCGACCGGCCGCACCACAGCTGGCGCGGATCGTCAGATCACGGGCGCATCCACGGGTACTTGGCAAGTAGTGTCATTCGCTCGTTGACGGGGATCACGCGCGGGTAGATGCCGCGCGAAGTGGCGCTGCCGTCGGCGGCGGCCGCAGTTGCGCGCCCGAGAGCCAGCACATCCGCCTTGCGCATAGCCGGCACGTCGACCGCCGGTAGCCGGTCGCAGCCGTGCGCTCCATAGACGCTGAAACCTTCGTCGAGAAGCCCGGCGATGCGACCTGCACTACTCGAGTACGCGCCGAGGTCCGCGCCCGGCAGGTACGCGTAGATGTCCGACGGGTAGATGAAATCGCCCGCGAAGAGCCGATTGGCACCGTGATCAAGTAATACGACGGAGTCGGGCGTATGACCCGGGACGCTCAGCAAGCGGACGCGACGGCCTCCGAGGTCGATGTCCGAGCCGGGTGCGATCCAGCGGGCGACGCGGACGCTCGGGCGGGTGAATCCCTCCACGAATCCGAGGAACTGATAGAAGCCGAAGGAAAACACGCCCTCGTGAACCTGCGCGCGCAGCGCCGGCAGGTCCGGCAGGCCGATGTCGGAGAACCGCGAGAGGTTTCCGACATGGTCGAAGTGCAGGTGCGAGGGAATCGCGAGCACCGGCAGGGCGGTGAGCGAGCGGACGACGGGCGTGATGTCGCGCACGCCCGGACCCGTGTCAAACATGAGCGCGCGCTCAGAGCCGACGAGGAGGTAGCTGAAGTTGCACTGCCCGTACAGGGGCTCGCCGATCGCGAAGGCGTTCTCGCCGAGAGCAGCGACGACGAAGTAGCGGTCAAACCAGCGTAGCCCGGCGGCGAGGTCCGGCACCGTCGAACTCATCTGCGGTGTGCCGCCGTGGAGGCGCCACCGCCAGGCTGCCAGCTCCGGTGCACGCCAGAGTGCAGTGACCGCCAGTGCGAGCGCGATGGCCGGGATTGCGATCAGCCACCGCAGCGTTGCCCGCTTCATGCATCGTCCCCCGGCGCGCCAGTGCGCGGGCGCCACGCATCATAAGGGTTTCGGTGGCACGCCGGGCGGTCGCCGGCCTCACCGTGCTGCGACGGCCGACGTCACCAGGACCGGCGTCAGCCGGTAGCGCTCCGGGAACAACCGCTTCAGAGCCTCCACCTTCGGCAGGTCGTTGTAGGCGATGTATGGCTGGGTCGGGTTGAGTGTCAGGTAGTCCTGGTGATAGCGCTCGGCGGGGTAGAACCCGTGCAGCGGCTCGATCTTGGTCGCTATCGGTCGCTGATAGACGTGGGCGCTGCCAAGTTGCGCGATGTAGCTGTCGATGACCCGCTTCTGCGTGTCGTCCACCGGGAAGATAGCCGAGCGGTACTGGCTGCCGGAGTCCGGTCCCTGCCGATTCAGCTGCGTCGGATCGTGCGCCACCGAGAAGAAGATCTGCAGGAGCGAGCCGAGCGTCACCTCCTTGGGATCGTAGGTGATTTCGACCGACTCGGCGTGCCCCGTCAATCCGGAGCCTACGATCTCGTAGTGCGCACTCGCCGCGTTTCCGCCGGCGTAGCCGGAGACCGCGCGGGTGACGCCGCGAACGTGCTGGTAGACGCCCTGTATGCCCCAAAAGCATCCACCGGCAAGAACCAGCTTCTCGTTGCCGGCAGTTGCGGCGACCGGCTCATCGACAACGGGTGACGGCACGCGCTGCATGGCTTCTTCCGAGTGCGCGATGCCATTGCACGCGAGCAGGGCGAGGCTGAGGCCGGCGAATGCCGCGAGTGCGTAGCCGCGCGTCCGATCAAGGTTTCGGTGGATCATAGTGAGTCTCCGGTCGACGGCCGTCTCAGCCGAAGGTGAACGCGAAGGATTGAACCGCGCTGTCGAGGAATTCAATTTCGACGGTTCGGTCCCGGATCGGCCCGGATTGGCGAATCAGCTGGTATAGGCGCTGGCTGGTAACCGTGCCGGCGCCGTCCGGCGTCGTGTCGGTGCCATGACTCTCGCCGGGCGCCGCGCCGTCCAGGCGCACGCGCACGCGCACCGGTTTCCCCCCGGGCCCCGGTCCGAGGACCAGGTGAACGTCGCGCGCGTGGAACCGATAGACGAGGCGGCCGCCGGCGGACTCGAGGGTCGCCATTTCGCTCGCAACGCGCCACCGACCGGCCAGAGCCCACTGATTGAGCGCGAGGCCCGGCGGAGCGGCGTAGTCGGCCGCGTGGTCGTGAACCTGGCCACCCGGCGAGGCGAAATTCTCCGCGCGCGCGTAGCCTACGTACGTTTCCTGAGATTGGGCATTCATGTCGTCCGCCGCGAGACCGACGCCGTCGGCCTGCGGCGCAACGAAGTCGCCGCCCGTCGTCTCGTGGCCCGCCTCGGCCAGCAGCTGCTGGATGATGGCCTCCGACTGCGCGTACTCGCCTTCGCCGAAATGGTGATGGCGAATGCGCCCCTTCGCGTCGATGAAATAGTGCGCCGGCCAGTACTGGTTCCGGAAAGCGCGCCAGATCGCGTAGTTGTTGTCGACGGCGACCGGATAGCCGACACCGAGGTCGCGCGTGGCGCGCCGCACATTGTCTAGGTTCTTCTCGAACGCGAATTCCGGCGCGTGCACGCCGATCACCACGAGGCCGGCACTGTCGTATTTGTCGGCCCACGCCTTCACGTATGGCAGTGCGCGCAGGCAGTTGATGCAGGAATAGGTCCAGAAATCGATCAGCACGACCTTGCCGCGCAGCGCCGCGGGCGCCAGCGGTGCGGAATTGAGCCACAGCACCGCGCCATCGAGCGAAGGTAGATGTCCTTCGATCGGCAATTCTCCGCCGCGATGATCGCCCGCCGCAGCCATCATGGCTCCGCCGGTCATCGCGCGTGCATCGGCGCGCATCATCATCGCGTCGTTGGCCGACATCATGGCGCCGTCCGGCAGCGTCGGGTTGGCGGCAGCCGCGGGCGTGTGTATGCGGTCGATGAGTGCCTGCTCGAGAGACGCCGTCCGTCCGATCGACAGGCGAGTGAGGAAGCCGGTATCCGCGCCGGCGGCAATTGCTGCGACAGCGGCCAGTACGGCGACGCCGAGCCCCCGTCGAACCCATTCGCTCGCGCCGAGCGAGCGCTTCAGCAATCCAAGCACGCGACCACCGACCAGGAGCACGATCGCGAGCGAAGTCGCGGAGCCGGCCGCATAGGCAAGCAAAAGCAGCGAGGAGCGAGTCGTCGCGCCTTCGAGCGCGGCACCGGTGAGGACGAGGCCGAGAATCGGGCCGGCGCACGGCGCCCAGAGCAATCCGGTCGCGGCACCGAGCAGGAACGAGGATCCGAGCGGCGGCGGTGCGTCAGCGCCCGACGGGCCCGCCGCCTGCGTCAACCGGGCGCCGAGCGCGACGAACGGCCGCGCGACGAGATCCGCGAGCCGGTGGGAAAGCAGCGTCAGCCCGAAGAGTCCGAGCAGCACGATCGCCGCGTAGCGCCCAAACTGATTCGCCTGCACCGCCCAGCCGCCTCCGACGGCGGCGAGCGTCGCGACGGATGCGAACGCGACAGTCATCCCTGCCAGGAGAGGCAACACGCTCTTCACGAACGGCTGGCCCGCGCGCGCGAACACGAACGGCAGCACGGGAAGGATGCAAGGGCTCAGGATCGTGAGCACGCCGCCGAGGTAAGCGAGGACCAGGATCATGTGTAATTCCAGCGTGGAGGCGCGCTACGCGGTCGGCTTGAACGTCATTGCAACTCCGTTCATGCAGTAGCGCAATCCGGTCGGCCTCGGACCGTCGTCGAACACATGACCGAGGTGGCCGCCGCAGCGATGGCAATGCACTTCGATGCGGGAGATCCCGAAGGTGGAGTCGGAGCGTTCGCCGACGGAATGTGCGAGCGGTTGCCAGAAGCTCGGCCAGCCGGTGCCGCTCTCAAACTTCGTCTTCGATGAGAAGAGATCAAGCGCACACCCGGCACAGGCGAATACTCCCGCCCGGTGCTCGTCGTTGAGCGGGCTCGAGAACGCACGCTCGGTGCCTTCGCGACGCAGGACCGCGAACTGGCTCGGGCTTAGGAGCTTTTGCCATTCCTCATCGGTATGGGTGATCTCGAACGCCGGAGCGGCGGCCAACGCGCGCGATCCGCGCCGGTCGATCAGTCCGAGGCCGACAAGGACGGCGCCGGTCGTTGCCCCGGTGAGTAGCAGTTGGCGTCGCGAGAGTTTCATGGATACGTCCGGCGGGTCGAGTGAGTCGGAGCCATCGCCGACGATTGCGATGGCGGGGTTTCCGAGGTGCTACCCACAGGACCGGCGCGGGCCGGAACTTGTTACACCGGGCTTGGGCGCTCCGGATGCCCGCCGCCGTTCCATGGACTCTCGTAACCCGTTGAAAAGACTGTCGGTCGTGCGCATCGACCGCGTCGGCGCCCGCATCGGGACCTAGCGTCGACGCGTCCCGCGCGTCGCGCGGCCCGGACGTGCGGCCATCTTGCGCTTTGAGCCTCGGGCAGGCCTCCTGGAAGCGGATTTCCGGCCGGCTACCTTGCGCTTCTTCGGCGGCGTCTTCGTGACTGGGACTCGACGAGCGCGGACTTTCGGACCGCCACGGCCTTCAGCTCGGGTTCGTGACAGAGCGAGGCGCAGGCGCTCGAGCGCAACTTCAAGTTCCATCCGCGTCTGCGCGAGCGTCTGCTCGCGCGCAGCGGCCTCGGCGCGCTCTTCCTCGAGCGCGGCTTCGCGACGCGCGAGGAGTGCCCGCGTTTCCGCCAGGGATTTCTCGACCGACGCACGATGACGGTGGAGCTCCTGGTTGAGCGTCAGCAACGCCTTCGCCTCGGCCCGTAGCGCATCGCGCTCGGCGTCGCTCGCGCGGCTCGCCGTATCGCCGTCGGCCTTCCCGGCACCGCGTTGGTCGCCTGCCGCGAGGCGCCACAGCTCGGTCATCATCGAGACCGCTTCGGCCGGGAAGCCGGCGAGCGGCGTCTCGGCCGCCACCAGCCGTCCGCCGAGTTCGCGGTACCAGTCATTGAGATAGGCGGTGACCGAATTCGGCGAGCCGCCGCCGAGGAGCTCGCGAATGCCCTCGACGGTCGGGCGTCGGCCCGATCTCAGGACCCGGTCGGCCGCCTGCCAGACGCGAACGCGGCTCGCTTTTGGTTCCGGCGCGGATTCGCTATGTGCTGCCATTGTCGACCTCGGAGGTCCACGGGAATGTCGAGACGTGGACCGAGTCATCTCGCAACGCGGTCGCGCCCGTCCCCCGGCGAGCGCGGGTGGCACCGATCCCGCGCAGTCTATGATATGTGCGGTTGTCGCGGTGCCTGGTGAGGCTTCCCGTGGGTCGCCGGCGCGAACCGGCATTCTTGTCGCAGCGTCGTCGATGTCCCGGAGCGAGCGTCATCGAGAGCCGGCTCGATGGTGAGTGACGGCCGGCATCGTCGGTCCGGTCGAACGGGCCAGCACCCGTGGCCACGCCGCAGGGGCTAATTTACGGATTGGAAAATAATTCTCGTCGTCCCCGACGAGCGCGGGCGATCGCCCGGTTCGCTAGCCAATACGACGCCGCGGCTTCTTCTGGCGCGATTCCGGGGCGCTCGCCCGGGCCTCGACCGGACGTCCGCCGGTAGCGGCAATCAGCTGCGCTTCAAGCCCCGAGCAGATCGACAAGACCCGGCAGGGGCCTTCGCCGGCGGCGAGGTAGGCGTGCCCCATCCCGCTGTCGAAATAAATCGAATCGCCCTTCTTGAGGCGCACTGGCGTGTAGAGGCTCGTGTGGAACTCGACTTCACCGTCGAGGACGTAGGCGTACTCCTCGCCCGGGTGTCGCACCAACTCGCCGAACTCCTCGAGAGTGCGCGCGCGTAATTCCGCGACGATCGGGATGATTCGCTTCTTGAGGAGGTCCGATGCCGGGTAGAGGTGGCCGTAGCTCTTTGTCTCGATGGCCCGTCCACCGCCGCGGCGCGTGATGCTGCGACGGCCGCCGACCTGCGGCTGGCTCTCTATGGTATCGCCGCCGCCGAACAGCTTGGAAATGTCGACTTTCAGGCCCTCGCTGATTCGCACGAGCTTGTCGTAGGAGAGGGACATCTTGTCGTTCTCGACCTTGGACAGGGTCGAGGTCGTCAGGCCGGTGCGCCCGCTGACTTCCGCCAGCGTCCAGCCGTGCTGGCGACGCAGCGCCTTGAGGACGGCGCCAGGCTTCGCAATCGACCGGCCGGGAGGGGTCTGTTCCGTCATCGGTACTCCGAAACCAGAAGCTGGGAGCGCAATGCAGCAGCGTCACGCCGGGCTCAGGCCGAGTTGATGATAATCGAAAACTGGTTGCCAAAAACGAAAAACTGTTGTCCTATTGGCGCAAAGCGGCGGGGGCCGCCCGCGTTCGCGGGCGTGAGCCGATGCGCGTGCAACTCGGCGGGCGGCTGTGTGGGCAGCGCGCGAGCATCGGTACCTCGGCGATCTGGTCCCGGGTCCTCGCGCGGCGGCGCGGTACCGAGGGCAGCGAAACTGACACACGATCGGAGCTAAAGATCATGCAATTCAATGCGGGACGACGGGCAGTGCTTCGCGGGGCGGCGGCCGCGCTCGTGGCACCGATGCTGAATCTCGGTGTCGCTCGGGTATTTGCGGACAAGCCGAAGACCTACTCGACGCGCGTCATCGATCTCGTGCACCGCTCGGTCGTCATTGACATGCTGGCGCCCCTGACACTAACCCTGTCGCCCGAATACTCCGCCGGCACCCTGTCCGCGGCGGACGCAGCACTGTTCCGCGAGTCCGGCATCAACGCCTTCCACCATTCAGCCGGCATCGGCACCTATGCCGACGTCATGGAGTTCATGGCCGGCTGGAACGGCTTCGTCGGCCGCAACAGCGATGTGTTCTCGATCGTCAACCACATCGGCGACATCGACCATGCAAAGGCGGTCGGCAAGATCGCGGTCATCATGGGCCAGCAGGACGCCGACCACTTTCGCACGCCCGCCGACGTCAAGACGTTCTACGGGCTCGGCCAGCGCGTCTCGCAGCTGACGTACAACGCCCAGAACCTGCTCGGCTCCGGTTCGACCGAACGGGTGGACGGTGGTGTCACCGACTTCGGCATCGAGATCATCAAGGCGATGAACGAGGCCGGCATGCTGATCGACGTATCCCACTCGGGCGACCGCACGACGCTCGATGCCATCGAGCTTTCGCCCAAGCCGATCGCGATCACGCACTCCAATTGCCGGGCGCTCAACAACCACCCGCGCCTGAAGACAGACGAGGCGATCAAGGCGCTGGCCGCGAAGGGGGGCGTGATCGGGATTTCGGCCGTTCGCATGTTCATCAAGGCCGACGAGCCGACGACGGTGGAGCACATGGTCGATCACATCGATCACGTCGTGAAGCTGGTCGGCATCGAGCACGTGGGAGTCGGCTCCGATTCCGACCTGCTTGGCTATGACAAGCTGCCCGCCGAAATCAACAAGATGCTGCGCTCGAGCTACAAGGCGAGCTACGCGTTCCGCGAGAAGATCGACACTGACGGAATGGATCATCCGAAGAAGATGTACACGCTCACGGATGCGCTCATCAGGCGTGGCTACAGCGATGCCAATATCTCGCTGATCCTGGGCGGCAATTTCCGCCGGTTGCTTGCGGGCACCTGGAAGTGAGCGACGGCTCGACCTGGTTCCAGCGCCTGCTGCTGCCCGGATTCGCGTTCAAGGCCGTCGTCATCGGCGGCGGCTACGCGACCGGCCGCGAGCTCGCCGAATACTTCCTGCCAAGCGGCCCGCGCGGTGGCCTGCTCGGGATGCTGCTGGCGATGGTGATCTGGAGCGTCGTCGCGGCGGCCACGTTCCTGTTCGCACGCGCCACCGGCAGCCGGGATTACCGGACCTTCTTCCGCAGCCTGCTCGGACCGGTCTGGCCCATGTTCGAGATCGCCTACCTGCTGTTCGTCGTCCTGATCCTGTCGGTTTTCGGTGCGAGCGCCGGCGTGATAGGCGCCGCGCTATTCGGCTGGCCGACCCTCCTCGGATCGCTGGTTCTCATTGCTGCCATTGCCCTGTTCGCAGCCTTCGGCAACGAGTCGATCGAGCGCCTCTTCAAGTACGTGACGTTCTTCCTGTACGCGGTCTACGCCGCCTTCGTCATCCTCGCACTCAGCACGTTCGGCGACCGGACGATCGCGGCTTTCGCGGCGCCGACTCCAACCGACGGCTGGGCGCTCGGCGGGGCGACCTACGCCCTCTACAACATCGTCGGCGCGATCGTGATCCTCCCGGTCGTGCGCCACATGCGCAACAGCCGCGATGCGATCCAGGCTGGCCTGCTCGCGGGTCCGCTTGCGATGGTGCCGGCGCTGCTCTTCTTCATCTGCATGGCGGCGTTCTACCCCTCGATCGGCTCCCAGGCACTGCCATCCGACTTCCTGCTCGAGCGACTCCACCTGCCGGTCTTCCGGCTGATCTTCCAGCTGATGATCTTCGCCGCGCTGCTCGAAAGCGGCGCGGGCTCGGTTCACTCGGTGAACGAGCGCATCTCGCACGCGCTGCGCGCGGCCGGGCGACCGGAGCTCTCGCGGCGTGCGCGCCTGCTGATCACGCTCTCCGTCCTCGTGCTGTCGGTGTTCGTCGCGAACCGCTATGGGCTCGTCCTGCTCATCGCCAAGGGCTATCGCGCGCTCGCGTACCTCTTTCTCGTGATCTACGTACTGCCGCTCATGACGTACGGCCTGTGGCTCGTCAAGCGGGCGCGGCAGGCAGGTACTGCGGCGCCCGCGGTGAAGTGATCCCGCCGTACGGCCGCTCAACAACCAGTGCGCCACCGGGCGCGAAGTCGATCGGAAGGGGAAGGACATGCGAGTAGACAAAGCGTCGCTATCGGCGGCGGTTGCCGCGCTGCTCCTTGCATGGGCGGCATTCACGCAGGTGGCGGCAGCTCCTGCAGCGGCGAAGGCGGCGGTTGCATCAACGCCGCCCCCGCCCCCCCCGACCGCAGGCCAGGCCGGCCACCTCCTCGATGCGACTGACGCCAACACCTGGCTCGACGGGTTCCTGCCGTACGCAATGTCGACCGGCGACATCGCAGGCGCGGTCGTCGTCGTCGTCAAGGACGGGCAGGTGCTCACCTCCCGTGGCTTCGGCTATTCGGACGTCGCCGCCAAGAAGCCAGTCGACCCGGAGCTGACGCTCTTTCGTGCGGGCTCGGTGTCGAAGCTGTTCGTATGGACGGCCGTGATGCAACTGGTCGAGGCCGGCAAGATCAACCTCGATACGGATATCAACAGCTACATCGACTTCAAGATTCCCGCATTCGATGGCAAGCCGATCACGATGCGCAATCTCATGACGCACACGCCGGGCTTCGAGGAAGTCGGCAAGCACCTATTCATCGCAGACGTCGCCCAGCTGCCGTCGCTCGCGGGCGCGCTCAAACGCTGGATCCCGGATCGCATGTATCCGCCCGGCGAAGTGCCCGCCTACTCGAACTACGGCGCGGCGCTCGCAGGTTACGTCGTTGAACGAGTGTCCGGTGAGCCGTTCAGCACCTACATTGAACGGCACGTATTTCTGCCGCTAGGCATGGAGCACTCGACCTTCGTCCAGCCGCTGCCGGCACGGCTCGAGGCGACGATGTCCAAGGGCTATCCGCGCGCATCGGAACCGCCGAAGCCCTACGAGCTCGTCGGGATACCGCCAGCTGGCAGCTCGGCCACTACGGGATCCGACATGGCGCGCTTCATGATCGCGCACCTGCAGGATGGCCACTACGGCACGACCGAGATCCTAAAGCCCGAGACGGCGCGGCTGATGCACGCGCCGACCAACCAGCCGACCCCGCCGTTCCCGGGAATGGCGCTCGGGTTCTATCGGGAAGACCGGAACGGCCATACCGTCATCGCGCACGGCGGCGATACGGAGTTGTTCCATTCGGACCTGCACCTGTTCCTCAAAGAGGGCGTCGGTCTCTTCGTGTCGTTTAACAGCCTCGGCAAGGACGGTGCCGTGGCTACCGTCCGCACAGAGCTCTACGACGAATTCGCGAATCGGTATTTCCCCGCTCCGCCGGCAGCCGCGCTGCCGACGGTCGCGACTGCGAAGCACGACGCCGTCGTCGTCGCCGGCAGCTACTGGGCGAGCCGGCGCTCCGCCACCAACTTCCTGATGCTCGCGAGTATTGCGGGTCAGATGACGATCACCGCGACGCCGGAAGGCGAGCTCATCACGCCACAGCTCAAGACTCCGGGCGGCGGCATCAAGCATTGGCACGAGGTTGGCCCGTATCTCTGGCAGGAGATCGGCGGCAAGGGCTTGCTCAAGGCCATCGTCACCGACGGGCGAGTCGACCACTTCACGCTCGACGACCTTCCGGCGGTCGAGGTCTTCCAGCCGGTTCCGGCGAGGCTCGACGCGCGCTGGAACCTGCCGCTCTTCTACGTCTCTTGCGCGATTCTCGTGCTGACGGTGCTGGTCTGGCCGATCTCGGCAATCGTCCGTCGCCGGTTTGGCCGCCCGTCGGCCCTCGCGGGCCGCGCCGCCACGTTCAATCGTCTGGTGCGGATCACGGCGCTGGTCGACGTGCTCTCCGTCGCTGGTTGGCTGACTCTACTCAGCCTGCTCTTCACCGACATCGGCATGTTGAACGACCCGCTGAATCCGTGGCTGCGGCTACTGCAGCTGCTCGCGCTGCTCGGCGTCGTCGGCGCAGTTGTCGCGTGCTGGAACGTCGCCGTGGTGTGGAAGGACAGGGGTCGCAGCTGGTGGGGGCGGACAAGTGCAGTGCTGCTGGCGCTCGCCTGCCTGGACTTCGCATGGCTGATCATCCTGACGCACCTGACGGGTCCGTCGGTGGACTTCTAGCGGGAACCACCGACAGTCGCGGTCCGTCCCGATGCGCCGCGGCCTCAGGGCCGCGGCGCTGCCGCCGTCCGCGACCGGCGGCGCCTAGGAGCCCGTCCGGGTAACGGCGATTTGGCCGAGCCGGCGAGCGGTGTTGAGCGTTGTATGGCGCATTGATGCTGGAGTTTGATGACGGGGCGACGCACAACGTCGCCCGTTCTTAGTGCAATCGCCGCGCGGCGAG
>JANXUT010000036.1 GCA_025356075.1 Pseudomonadota bacterium
ACGGCGAGCGTCGGTCAGATCATCGAGAAGATCGACCGCGCGCGGATCAAAATGGAGCAGATCCAGCCCGGATCCACTCTGCCACGACGCCGCAAAAAGAGAAAATAATCTGTAACGTTATTTACGAGACACTACACTAGGCAACCTCGGTCCCGGCGAGAGTGTCGAGATCGACTACCGGGTGCGCATCGGCGTCGGCGCCGACCGCGGTGACGGCACCAACCGCGCGCAGGCGCGCGGCGGCAGTGGCATTGCCTCGACGGTGGCGAGCGCGCGCGTGCTGGTGAGCGGCGGCGTGTTCTCGACCAATGCCTGCGTGCTCGGCAAGGTCTACGTCGACTGCAACGGCAATCGCGTGCAGGACGCCGGCGAGCCCGGCATCCCAGGCGTGCGGCTGTACTTCGAGGACGGCACTAACCTCACGACCGATGAGAACGGCAACTACAGCATTTGTGGCCTGCGACCGGTCACTCATGCGCTCAAGGTAGACCCGGCCTCGCTGCCCTCCGGCAGCCGGCTCGTGACGCTCTCGAGCCGCAACGCCGGCAACGGCGACAGCCTGTTCGTCGACCTCAAGGACGGCGAACTGCATCGCGCGGACTTCGCGGAAGGCTCCTGCACGAACAAGGTCATGGAGCAGGTGACGCTGCGTCGCGCGCACGGCGCGGTGCTCGCGCCACTCGCGCCACCGGTCGCCGACCACATCGGCGTCGACTTCGAATCGCCCGCGGCGGGGTCGGCCCCGGCTTGCCCCGCGACCGCGCCGCATGCCGGCGGCGAGAACTGCCCGGTGAATCCGCCGTGAGCGCGTGCCCACGACTGAAGCGCGCGCGTCCTGCGACAGTGCTGGCGGCCCTGTGCGCCCTGCTCGCGGCGACGCCTGGCTCTGCCGCCGACGACGCGACGCTCGCTCCCGCGCCTGACTCGCGCACGGTCGGCCAGGGCGCGGCCGACAGCGACGGCCGAGCGGCGGCGTTCCGCGAGATCGAGGGCGGCGCGCTCAATCGCTTCAACAGCGCGCTGCCCGTCGCTGCCGAGGAAGGCCTCTGGCACCAGGCGACGGGGCTGCTGCCCGACTCGCGGATCCGCCTGCACCTTTCCTCGGCCACCGCGCCGGCCGACGGGCATGCGCGCATCGAGCTCTCGATCCGGCTCCTCGATGCGGCGGGCGAGCCTTTGCGGACGCCCGCGCGGATCAAGATCGAGACCAGCCTCGGCAGGCTCGAGGCCCCGAACGGCCAGCAGGCCGAGTCGTTTGAGGTGGCGGTCCCCGCCGGCGAGGCGCAGCTCGTGCTACTCGCACCCGTGGTGCCGGGCGATGCGCTGCTGCGCGTCTCGAGCGGTGCCGTCGGTGTCGAGGGACGGCTCAGCTTCCTGCCGGAGTTGCGCCCGCTGATGGCGATCGGAATCATCGAGACTGGCTTAAGCTCGCAGCACCTCAGCTCCGATCCCAATGCACCCGCCATCGCGCGCACGGGCTTTGAAGACAGCCTGCAGCACTGGGGCAACAGCCGGGGTGAGGACGGTACATCGTGGAGCACGGGCGGCCGGGCCGCCGCGTTCGTGAAGGGGACCATCGCCGACAACTTGCTGCTGACTGCCTCGTACGACAGCAACAAGATCAATCCGCAGCGATTCTTCTCCGACATCGACCCGAACCTCTACTTCCCTATTTCAGGCGACGCATCGATAATCAATTACGACGCGCGCAGCACCAGCAAGCTGTATGCGCGGCTCGACGAGGGCAAGAGCCACCTCCTCTACGGCGACTTCCAGACTGTCAGCCCCGGCGAGACGGCGTGGCTCGGCAGCTACGCCCGCACGCTCACGGGCGCCACCGCTCACTACGAATCGCCACTCGCCCGCGCCAACGTGTTCGCGGCGCTCGAATCGGCCCACCAGTTCGTCGATGAGCAGCCGGGCCGTGGCATCTCCGGGCCGTACGCCGTCTCGCAGGCAAATGCGATCGCCAACTCCGAGATCGTTGAACTCCTCGTGCGCGACCGCAACCAGCCGGCGATCGTACTCAGTCGCCAGGTGCTTGCGCGCTTCGCCGACTACGACTTTGAGCCGTTCTCCGGGCGAATCGTCTTCCGGCGCCCGGTCCCGAGCGCGGATGAGAACCTGAACCCGGTCTCGATCCGGATCACCTACGAGGTCGACGACGGCGGGCCGCGCTATTGGGTCGACGGCGCCAATGGCGAGATACGCGCAGCCCGTTGGCTGACGCTCGGTGGTCGCTACGCCGAGGACCGAGACCCCATGACGCCGTACCGGGTGTACGGCGCGGACTCCGTGATGAAGCTCGGAACGGGGACGACGCTGACGGTCGACCTCGCCCGCAGCGAAGGCTCGCAGCTCTACAGCAGCAACGGCGCAGGCTCGCTCGTCGCGGCAAGCCCGCTGCAGGGGCTCCTGTCGGCGGACCCCACGGGTGATGCGGGCCGCATCGAGCTCGTCCACCGCGATGTCGCCCTCGATGCGCGCCTCTACGCCGCGAAGGCCGACCTTGGCTTTGAGAACGCGAATGCGGGCTTGAGCCCCGGCCGATCGGAGGCAGGAGGGCACGCGACCTACCGTCTCTCGACGTCGATGCAGGTCGTCGTCGATGCGCTTCGCTCGGAGGACGCGACAACCGATGCGCACCGAAGCGCGGCCTCCGCGAGCCTCGAGGCGAAGCTGTGGCCCGGCGTCAAGCTCGAGGGCGGTCTCTCGTTCGTGAACCAGACCTACAATCCGGCGCTCTCCGCGGTCGCCCAATACGGCGTCGGCGCGGTTCCGGGCGGCGCCGGATCCTCAGCGGCCACCACGGGCTTTGGCTTCGCCGGCACAGGGCTCCTCGGCTCGCCGTTGACCGGGGCTTATTCGTTGCCGATGAGTGGCGCCGCACTCGTCGAGCAGAACTACACCTCCGCTCGCCTCAGGCTCTCCGACCGGCTGACCGATCGCGCCGGCATCTATGGCGAGTACGAACATACGATCGATGGCACAAGCGGCGAGCGCGCCGCGATCGGTGGCGAGTACCGCGTCGGCGACAGCGGCCGAATCTACGTGCGCCACGAGGTGATCGATTCGCTGACGGGAATCTACGGGCTTGGCGGCGGATCGCGCGCGACGCAGACAGTCCTCGGCGTCGACTCCTCTTATATGCGCGATGGCACCGTCTACAGCGAATACCGGCTCGCCGGCACCGAGTCGGGCCAAAGCGTCGCAAACGCGCTCGGGCTCAGGAACCTGTGGCGGCTCGGCGGCGGGCTCAACGCCTCGACCTCCCTCGAGCGCCAGCAGGTCGAAGGCGCGCCGCCAGTCGGCGGCACGCCGCTCGGATCCATCGGCACGCAGCCGGCGACGGCGGTTGCGCTCGGCCTCGACTACACCGGCAGCCCGCTCTGGAAAGGAGCGGGCCGCATCGAGTACCGGTTCTCCGATGTGCAGACCAATTGGCTCTCGACGCTCGCCGCTACCCGCAAGCTCTCCGATGACTGGAGCCTGATCGGTCGCAACGTCTACTTGTCATCGCACGCCGCAGGCGCCGAGGCGGCGGGCGGTCACCAGGACGAGGACCGCCTGCAGCTTGGCGTCGCGTATCTCGACATCGCCAGCAACACACTCAATGCACTCGCCCGCTACGAGTACCGCACCGACATCAACACGGCGCTCGCAGATCCCACCGACGGGCACACGCAGATACTCGCGGTCATCGCGAACTACCAGCCGCTTCGGGCCTGGACGTTCGAGGGGCAGCTCGCCGGCAAGGACGTGCGCGAGACGCTCGACGGAACGCCGTCCAACTTCAGCGCCGTCCTCCTCGCTGGTCGCGCCATGTGGGACTTCAACCCGCGATGGGACGCCGCCATCCTCGCCTCGTCCACGACGGGCGGCGGTACAGCCGACCGGGGCATCGCGCTCGAGGCGGGGTACCGCGTCATTGACGACTTGTGGGTGTCCGCCGGCTGCATCGCGGGCCGCTATGCGGACACGGAGCTATTTAGCGCCAATTCATCGTGGCAGGGCGTGTACGTGCGCATGCGGTTCAAGTTCGACGAGCGCAGCTTCCGGGCGGCCGAGCCACAGGTAAACCGCAGCCTCGATGCGGCTGCAACGGCGGTGCGGCAATGAACACCGTGCCTGCCAGGCGCTCCACCGCGCGACGCTGTGCGGTCCTTCTCGCCGGCGCGATCGCGCTCGTCGCCGCTTTTGTAATCCACGCGGCCGCACCCGCGGCGGCGCCGGTGGAGACGACCAAGCAGCCGCTCCTTGAGGCGCCACCGTCCGGCCTCGACAGCGCCGCCGACCTCCCGGGCCGGCCTGAGGGATCGCGCGTCGCCGAGCCTGCACGATTCGAGCTCCTGCAGAGGCGCATCGACGCACGCCAGCGCGAACCCGAGGCGGGCTGCCCGGCCGTCTACGCGGCGCACAAGGCGCAAGCCTGGCTCAACTTCGCGCGCTACGGATTCCACTCCGGCCAGCCAGCTTCGATGCAGGAGCGGACTTACGCGGCGGCGACCGGCATCCTCGAGGAGCTCGAGGCGCACGCCGAACCTGCCCTCGGCACGAGCGAGCTACCCGGTGCGCGACACGTGCGCGATGACTTGTGGAAAGGGGCCGCCGAGGTCAAGCGGGATGGCCGCGTGTGCGCGGCGCCCAAGCTCGCGGCATTCTGCGAAGTCGAGCTCGCCTGGGCGGGCTACGAGGCGAGTGTCGGTGGCTGGCGCCACGTGGAGCCGTACATCCGGATCGCGGAGGACTACTGCGCGCAGGCAGCCGCGGCACAGGTCCCGCCGCCTCCGCCGGAACCGCCGGCCGCGCCAGTCGAGGCACCGCCCGTGACTCGCGCGCCGGCCGGCATGCCGGTGTTCGAGCGCTTCGAACTTTCGGCCAGCGTGCTATTCCCGCACGATCGCTCCTCCCGGGCCGACATGCGACCGGATGGACGGGCAGAGCTCCACCGCCTGGCGGTGCACATCAAGGGGCTCGCCGAGCTCACGAGCGTGACCGTGGTCGGTCACGCGGACGTAACCGGTACCGCCGCGCACAACCTCGCTCTCAGCCAGCGCCGCGCCGCGACGGTGGCTGCGGAGCTCGCGGGCTCCGGGGTCGATTCCGCCAAGATCACCGCGGTCGGCGTCGGCAGCTCGGAGCCGGTGGTCAGCTGCAAGGCGTCGCTCAAGCGCCGCCACCGGACCCGCTACCTCACGTGCCTCGAGCCGAACCGGCGCGTCACGATCGAGCTTGCGGGAACGGCGGCGCGCGAGGCGCCTGCCGGGGACGCCCCTTAGACCGAGCTCGCGGCAACAGCGGAAGGCGCGTGGAGCCTCGGCACGGCGCTCTTCCGCGGCCCGCTCCCCTTCAGTTCCCATGGCACCCGCCGCTAACCGGTGGGGCCCTCCGGAAGCCATTGAGATGCCTGCAGATTTCCCTCATCGCGCGGGGCGCGTGCAGCCGCGCCAAGACCGTGCCAACCGGCCGGCCGCGCGACGGGTGATTCGGTGAGCGCCGCCGTCTCGCGCCGCGGCCCGCCGTGGTCGGGTTTCCGACGCGCCGCGCTCGGCCTCGTGCTCGCGACGCTTGGCGGCCTTTCGAGTTCACCCGTCGCCGCACTCGATCCGTCGCTGAAGCCAAGCCAGTACGTCGCCGACAACTGGCAGATTCCGGAAGGCCTGCCGCAGACTTCCGCCCAGGCGGTGACCCGCACGCCCGACGGCTACCTCTGGATCGGGACGCAGGAGGGACTTGCTCGCTTCGATGGCGTCAGGTTCACCGTCTATGACGGCAGCACCGAAGCCGCCATCCCGAACAAGCACATCGCGGTGCTATACGTCGATCGCGCCGGTCGCTTGTGGATCGGGACCCGCGCGGGGATCGCGGTCCTCGAGAACGGGCAATTCACGTACTTTCAGAAGGTGCCGGCGCTCATCCATGCAAGCGTCCGGGCAATCCTCGAGGACACCGCCGGCCGCGTATGGGTCGGCACCGATGATGGCCTGTTCGTCCTCGATGGCGCCAACACGCGCCGATTCGGCACCGAGAACGGACTGCGCGACGCGGGCATCCGTGCACTTGAACAGGATGCTTCCGGCATCCTCTGGGTGGCCACCGCGACCGGCGGACTGCATCGGTTCGACGGTCAGTCCTTCGACACGGTCGCGCTCGCCCCCGGCGTTGCGGACGAGCCGGTCACCGCGATCCGCCAGGGCACCGACAGCCTGTGGTTCGGCACCGGCACGGGGACGCTCTATCGACGCACCGGCGGCCAGACAGAACTGGCGGCGGCTCGTGGCCAACTCGGTGCGGCGGTCCGCGCCCTCTCGACCGATCACGACGGCAACCTCTGGATCGGCACGCTCAGCGGCGGCCTCGTGCGGTGGCGAGCCGGCAAGTTCAGCACGCTCGCGACCGACCACTTCGCGCACAGCGACCTCCGGGCGCTGTTCGAGGACTCCGAGGGGAGCCTCTGGATCGGCAGCTACGGCGGCGGATTGCTGCGCCTCAGGGACGGCAAGTTCGCGCCGTTCGGCGAAGCGGAAGGGCTGCAGGGGAACCTCGCCTGGACCGTCGCAGCGCGCAAGGCCGGCGGCGTCTGGGTCGGGACCGACGCAGGCCTCAGCGTCTATGCGGACGATACGTTCCGGCACATTCCGGGGCCGCGCGGCTTTGAGAATGTGCGCGTCCGCTCGCTGCTCGAGGATGAAAGCGGAACGCTGTGGATCGGGACCGACGGCACCGGCGTCCTCAGGCTCGATGCGCACGGGATGACGACGTTCAGCCGTCGCAACGGCCTTTCCGGGAATACCGTGAAGGCGCTGCACGAGGACCGGCAGGGACGGATCTGGGTGGGCACGGACGTCGGTCTCGACCGGATCGACCATGACGCGGTCACCTCGATGCAGTCGCTCCTTCAGGTCGCCGGACCTACGACCATCAGCCTCATCAAGGAAGATCGCGCCGGCAAGCTCTGGGTCGCTACCGATGCGCACGGGCTCTTCATATTGCACGGGGATGGCGTTCGTCATTTTGGCCTTGCCGACGGACTGCCGAGCGACCGCGTCACCGCGATCCACGAGGGTGAGCACGGCGATGTGTGGCTCGGCACGACCGACGGTATGGCGCTGTGGCGCGCCGGCGGCATCATCTCGCTGACGCGCTACGCGGCGCCGTTGCGCGAAACGATCCTGCAACTGCTCGAGGACGACAAGCACCGGTTCTGGATGTCGACGAACAAGGGGCTGATATCGGTCTCGCGGGCGTCACTCGACACGCTGGCGAAATCGGGCGGCGGCACTCCCGACTTCCACGTCTACGGACTCGCGGACGGCTTGCGGACCGCGGAATTCGACGGTGGCAATACCTCCGCCGGCTGCCGCACGGCCGATGGCCGCATGTGGTTTCCGACAATCCGCGGCGTCGTGCGGGTTGATCCGGCGCATATCCGCACGAACTCCGTGCCGCCGCTCGTGCACATCGAGCAGGTCACGGTCGACGCCGTGCCGCTCAGGCTATTGCAGGGCATCGACGTCTCGCCGGGCCGGCAGCAGTGGGAGTTCCACTACACCGCGTTGAGCCTGCTGGCGCCGCAGCGCACGCGATTCCGCTACCGGCTCGAGGGCTTCGACAAGGACTGGGTCGAGGCGGGCGATCGCCGTACTGCCTACTACACGCACCTTGCGCCGGGCACGTACACGTTCCGCGTCATCGCCGCGAACAACGACGGCGTCTGGAACGATACCGGTGCAAGCTTCAGGTTCACGCTCCAGCCGCAGTTCTACCAGACGCTCTGGTTCGCACTCCTGTGCGTCGTGCTCATCGGATGCGCCGGCGGGGGCTGGTACAGGCTGCGCATGGGCCGGCTGCGACGCCTGGCGCGCGACCTCACCGAGCAGGTTGCCCAACGCACGCACGACCTCGAGTCGGCGAACTCGGAGCTCCTGCAGGCGAAGGAGCGCGCGGAGTTCGCCGTCCAGGCGAAGTCGCAGTTCCTCGCGAACATGAGCCACGAGATCCGCACGCCAATGAACGCTATCATGGGTATGACGGGGATCCTGCAACGCAACGCGCATCCGCCGGAGCAGGATCGCTACCTCGGCGCCATCAAACAGAGCAGCGACAACCTGCTGGTGATCCTGAATGACATCCTCGATATGAGCAAGATCGACGCGGGCCGCATCGATTTCGAGCAAGTGCCCTTCGAGCCGCGCAAGGTGATCGACAACGTGAAGGAGATCCTGCAGTTCAAAGCGGAAGAGAAGAAGTTGTCGATGGTGGTTGATGT
>JANXUT010000052.1 GCA_025356075.1 Pseudomonadota bacterium
AAATTACCAAGTTCTTTCAAACAATTATAGCTCTTTCTTGGAGTCTTTGATACAGTAATAGAGCCAATCGGGGCCAACCCACAACATGTTGCTTCGCTCCCGCCGTTCATCCGGTTTTTCGTCATGACGCTCGCGATCGAGCCTTCACCCGAAGTGCTGCAGGTCGAGAACCCCGCGCGCCAAGAAGCCTTCGTGCGCGCCGAGCTCATCCGCCGGTTGTTCGACGGCTCGAAGCAGTCGCGCTACTTCTCGTTCGTGCTGTGGCCGGTGATCGCCGCGATCTACTGGCGGCAGGTCAATCTCACCGAACTGGTGCCGCCGTTCGTGGCCCATCTCGCCGTCACCGTCGGCTTCGATGTCCTGCGGCGCAACTTCGCGCGCGCCAACCCGTCGGACGACGACGTGATCCGCTGGGGCTGGTGGTTCGCGGGCCTCTCGGCGCTCGCTGGCGCCTGCTGGGGCGTGGCGGGCTACATGCTCGCCTCGAAGGACTATGAGCTGCAGCGCATGCTGCTGGGCCTGGTGCTGCTCGCCACCATCACGACGGCGGTGCCGATCCGCTCGGCCCATCCGCCCACCTTCTATACCTTCTCGCTGACCACGACCGCGCCGCTCCTGTTCGTGCTGTTGACCTCGGTCGATCCGTTCTACCAACTGGTCGGCATCGCGGGCGGCGCCTATGTCGGCCATCTCATGGCCTACGTGCGCGACGTCCATAGCTGGCAGTACGACAACATCGCGCTTGCCTACCAGAAGGAAGAGCTCGCCCGCCGCCTGCAGATCGCCTACGACGAGGAGCGCCTGGCACGCTCCGCCGCCAACGCGGCCCAACGCGAGGCCGAGACCGCCAACCAGGCCAAGTCGACCTTCCTCGCCGTCGTGAGCCACGAGATCCGCACGCCGATGAACGGCGTGCTGGGCATGATCGACGTGCTGGAGCGCACGTCCTTGTCGGCCGACCAGCGCGATGCGCTGGGCACCGTGCGCTATTCGGCGTCGTCGCTGCTGCGCATCATCGACGACATCCTCGACTTCTCCAAGATCGAGGCCGGCAAGCTCGAGCTCGACAAGGCCCGTTTCAGCCTGCGCGACATCGTCGAGGACGCCGTCGAGATTCTCGCCGAGCGCGCCCACGGCAAGGGACTCGAGCTCATCTGCGACATTCCGCCGCGGCTCGACACGACCGTGGTCGGCGACGGACTGAGATTGCGGCAGATCCTGGTCAACTTCATCAGCAACGCCATCAAGTTCACCGAGCGCGGGGAAATCCGGATCTCAGTGCGCGAGCGGTCGGCGAGCCTGGTGCAGTCGACTTTCGACTTCGAGGTAACCGACACCGGCATCGGGATTCGCCCCGAAAACTGCGCCACGGTCTTCGAGTCCTTTGCGCAGGAGGACAGCTCAACGACGCGCCGCTATGGCGGCACGGGCCTTGGGCTTGCGATCTGCAAGCAGCTGGTCGAACTGATGGGTGGTGAAATCGGCGTCCGGAGTACGCCGGGACAGGGGTCCACGTTCTATTTCTCGGTGCCGCTGACGACCGACCTGTCCGGCTCCCGGGAAGCGCCGCCCTCGACCCTCGCCTCCACCCGCATGCTGGTCGTGGACGACAACACCTCCGCGCGCACTGTGCTCGCGCAGCAGCTGGCGTGTTGGGGCGTGACGGTGACCGAGGCCGGCTCGGCGCCCGAGCTTCTGGAAATCGTTGATCGCTCGTTCTGGACCGAATTCGACGTTCTGCTGCTCGACGGCCAGATGCCGGGGGCGGCCGGCGCCGACCTCCTCTCCAGCATCCGCTCGCGTGCCAACTTCGCCGAGGTACCCATACTCATGATGACGTCCGGCGTGCCGGCGCCGGGGGCGAAGCGGCCGTCGGATGGGCCAATCGCCGACCTCAGCAAGCCCTTGCGCCAGTCTTCCCTCCTCGCCTGCCTTGCCCGGTTGCTCACGCGGGATAGCGTCGTCGAGAAGATCAATCGCGATGGAATCACGCAGGCGAGAGCGGGTTCCGCGGACTCCACCCGGCCAAGCCTCGCCGTCCGGCGAGTCCTGCTGGTCGAGGACAATCCCGTCAACCAGGAAGTGGCGCGAGCCATGCTGCAGACGCTCGGTGTCGAAGCCGTTAGCGCGTGGAGTGGCCACGAGGCCCTTGGCGTCCTGGCCGCATCCCGCTTCGACGTCGTGTTGATGGACTGCCACATGCCGGAGTTGGACGGCTACGAGACGACCACCCGGTTCAGGGCCTGGGAGCAGCAGCAGGAGCGGCCCCGCACGCCGGTCGTGGCCGTCACGGCGAACGCGATGAGCGGCGATGCGGCCAAGTGCTTCGCCTCGGGAATGGACCGCTACCTCGCCAAGCCCTTCACGATCGAGCAACTGTACGCTGCGCTCGAGTCCTGCGAATCGGCGAGCGCCTCGACCGGCGACACCGTCGGGATGCCTGCCGCCGTCCTCGACCAGAAGGCACTCGGACGCATCCGGGCGCTGCGCAATGAAAGCAATCCCGACCTCCTCGCGAAGGTCATCGGCCTTTACGCGTCGAGTTCCCGTACGCTCGCGGACTCGTTGCGCCGCGCTGCGTCCGACGGCGACGTGGATCGGATTGTGCAGGCGGCACACGCGCTCAAGTCGAGCAGCGGGAACGTGGGCGCGACGGTACTCGCGGGACTCTGCAAGGAAGTCGAACTCGCCGCGGGTGACGGGGAACTCGAGACCGCGAGCGCGCTGGTCGACCAGGTTCTCGCCGAGTACGAGCAGGTGCTGCGCGCGCTCGATGGCGCGATGGCCGCGGCGTAGCGGCACGGCACCCGCCGAGCGCGACAAGTTACCGACCGGACGGCGCCGGCGAACGAGCGGATCGATCAGCGGGGGGTGGCATCGGTCACCAAGATGACCTTGATGGCGTCTCGGTAGGGAACGCCGTCCTTGACGACGACGTCGACATTCGCGAGCGCAGCGATGTCGAAGAGCGGGTTGCCCCTAATCACCACGACGTCCGCGAGCTTCCCCGGTTCAATTGTCCCGATGTCGCTGTCCTGACCGAGGATCTGCGCGTTGACGTGGGTCAGCGCGGCGATGACCTTGGAGGCGGGCATCCCGTGGTCAACGAACACCTTCGCCTCGCGCCACAGCGCGTCCCGGTGGAAATTAAGCGGTGACCCGTTGTCGGAGCCCATCCCGATTGTCGCGCCCGCGCGGATCCATTGTGCGAGCGAGGCCTCGCCGTTCGACTCCTCTGCTTCGTGATTCCGGAAATACTGGAGTGCCGATAAGTCCCGGAACGAGTCCTGCAGCTCGGCCCAGACATCCGCGGGGAAACCCCGTCGGAGTTGCGGATCGCTCAGTCGCTCCGGGAACTCGCGTGTTGCCGGCAGGACCCAGACTCGGTGAGCCGCCGTCGGTACGACGGGGCGCCCCGAACGGGCGATCTCCTCGACGAGCGATCGGCTGTACGGTGCGGTACCCGCCGAACCGACATGCTGGAGGACATCGACGCCAGCGGTGAAGGCATCGCGCACCGCCTGCTCCTCATAGAGATGCGCGTGTACGCGGACATGGTGCCGGTGGGCTACATCGACGACCGCCTTGTACTCCTCGAACGTAAGGCCGCCCTGGAGCTTGATGACGTCGGCCCCGCCGAGGATATTGGCCTCCGCCGCGCGCGCGGCTTCCGCCGGCGTATGCACGATCGTCTGGCACATTGGCGGGAAGATTGCGGCTGCAGGGATTAGCCACGGCCCGCTGATGGAAAGCCGCGGGCCGGGGATCTCGCCGCTTCGAATTCTGTCGCGGACCTCGACGCTTTCCTTAAGTGGAGCGCCGAGGTCCACCGCGGAGGTGATGCCGGCCGCGAGCAACTGGCGCGAAGAGAGCTCCATTACGCGCTCGAGTGGGTACTCCGCGCGGTGGTGCTCGAGCCACTCGAACCAGTGACCAATGTCGCCATGCCCCATCAACGCCAGGTGCGCGTGCAGCTCGATCATTCCCGGCATCATGGTTTCGCCGCGCGTGTCGATGACAGGCGTTCCGACGGGGACCACGACCCCCGACGAGGCTGCAGCCGCTACGATGCGTCTGTTCTCGATGAGGATTGTGGCGTTGTGGACGGGCGGTCCGCCGGAGCCATCGAGCAGCATTCCGCCAACCAGTGCGATCCGTGTCGTCGGGTCGGCCGAGGCCGTCGTCGTCGCCAGGAGCGCGAAGGCAAAAAAGATCGACGAGCGGAGCCACGGTAGCCGTAACATTGGTGGGATCACTTGGGGTCCGGGAAGGTGACCGACTGTACTCCAAGTGCCTCCTAAGGAAGCCGATGCACCAATCGTTGCGCCCCGGGGCGTGACTGACTGGTCCTGAGCGCACCAGCGGATAGCACGTTCGGCGCCGAACGCGCTCAGTCAACCGTCCGTGGACATCGGGCCGCCCAGTCCGGAGTTTCCGGTGGAGCGCGCTTTCGGCTACTGTTCGGTCGCGGGCGAACTACCAGCCCGCGCCGTTCGAGGGGTGAATCGTGAGTGCTCCAAATCGTTCGACGCGCGTCGTTGCGCTCTGCACGGCGGGCGGCCTGATGCTCTCGAGCGCGGCGGCGCTCGCCGGAGGCGCCGCGACGCCGCACGGTCCAACGCAGTCGAACGCTGCGAGTGCACGAGCGGCCGACCTCGAGGCGGATATCCAGGAACTCGCGAAGCCCGGGTTGGGGTCCCACGGCTCGCTTGGCGTCGCCGCGTGGCGTCTTGATGGCAAGGGGCCGAGAACGCTGGTCAACGGACAGACGCTCTTCCCCATGGCCAGCACGTTCAAGGTGGCGGTCGCCGGCTCTGTGTTAAAGCGCGTCGACGACCACGAAGTGACTCTTCGACAGATGATCGCAATCGATTCCGCGCGAATGGTTGATTCGGAGGTGATCGCGGATCGCTTCATACATCCGGGGATCAGCCTGTCCGTCGAGAACCTGATGGAGCTGATGCTCACGCAGAGTGACAACACCGCAACCGACTACATGGTCGAGGCGGCGGGTGGCCCGGCGGCCGTGACGGCGTGGGTCCGAAGCCAGGGAATCAACGAGCAGATCATCGACGGTGACACCGCCGCGATCATCCGCCGTTTCTTCGGGCTCGGTCCCGGGCCGATATCCGAGGCGGCGGCGGCTCTGGTTGCTGCCGATCCGCAGGCGATGCTCAAAGGTGACAAGCCAAATCCAGCCTTCGATGACGACCGGCGCGATACGTCAACGCCGGAAGCTATGGCGCAGTTACTGACGCGGATATTCAGCGGCGTGGCACTCAGTAAGGAGAGCACCACCGTCCTCACCCAGATGATGTCCCGCTGCCGCACGGGTACCGCCCGCTTGCGCGGCCGTATGCCCGCGGACTCACCGGTCGCGCATAAGACCGGGACCATCGGTGGAACGGTCAACGATGTCGGCGTGATCACGCTGCCCCGGAGCGGCGGGAAAATCGTCGTGGCCGTATTCATCAAGGGGAGCGATGCGCCCATGGAAGCGCGGGAGACGGCGATCGCCGAAGTCGGCCGATCGGTTCGCGACTACTACATGTATGGATCTCGCTAGAGCTGCCGTTCCCGCTCCCGCTTGCGTTCCGCGCCGCTTAGCCCGCGTTGACCGTGGCGTCCCCAAGCAGCGCGAGTTGCCACGTCTGGCCAACCAGATCCTTGCCGAATGAATGATGAGGTTCTTCGCTCGTGAGCTGAAAGCCCGCCGCCAGATAGATCTTTCTCGCCGAAGCCAACACGTCATTCGTCCACAGCGTCAGAGTCTGAAAGCCCTTCGCGCGAGCGAAGGCGATGCACGCATCGACCAGGCGTCGGCCGATGCCGAGGCCGCGTGCATCCGGCTCGACGTAGAGCAAGCGAAGCTGCGCGACGTCGGCCGCAGCGCGCACCACGAACACAGAGCCGACAATCCGGCCGTCTTGCTCCGCGATCCACGCGTGCTCAGCCGCAGGGTCATAGGACTTCACGAAGCCGGATAGGATCTCGGCCACTAGCGCCTCGTAGGAAATGTCCCAGCCATACTCCTCCGCATAGAGCACCGCCTGGCGATGCGTAACCCATCCGATGTCCCCAGGCTGCAGCGCGCGCAGCACATACGGGCGGGGTCCGGACGACCCGAGCGCCAACAGCCGTTCGATGACGCGCATCGAGTCGACCAGCTGGCCGCAGTGCTCGCGGGTGAGGGGTTTGAGCTGCCCTGCAACCTGCGCGCGCGCGGCGCGATCAAGCGGTGCGAACTGCTTGCGACCGTGCGGCGTCAATCGGAGATCGAATTGGCGGGCATCGGTAGTCCCGCGCGCGCGCGTGATGTACTTGCGCCGCTCGAACGCCTTCAGGATGCGGCTCAAATAGCCGAGATCGAGCCCAAGGTCCGCCGCGATGGCCGTCGCGGTTGTGGACTCGCTTATGGCGAGTTCGTACAACACCCGCGCCTCGGCCAGCGTGTGCGGGCTTCCCAACAAATGGCGATCGAGCAGCCCCAGTTGGCGAGTGTAAAAGCGGTTGAAGTGCCTGACCCGGGCGACGAAGTCTACCGCTGCGACCTCACGGGGGTTGTCGGTTGCCATGGGTTGATTCTATATCGATACTTGACTGCGTCAAGTAGTTGCCCCTCGCTAGGGCGGGCACCGGCGCGTGTGGAGGCGGATACGCGGTGCGCCCGTCACAGGAGGGTATCTTGGCCCGCGGCGAACCGACTCCTTCATCGGACGCGACTGCTGGTAATGTGCGGACATGACCCACGGGAGCGTAGTGCGCGTTCGATTGATCGCCGTCGCAGCGATTGTGTCGCTGACGTTGTCCTATAACGGTTCGGTGCGCGCAGCGCCGCCCTCCGTCGTCCCTGACACGCGCGCCGACGCTTCGCTCTCGATCGAGATGGCTCGCCTTGGAATCGACCTCTTCACGGACAGCCTCGGGAAACCGGGCGGGACCACGGTCGATGCGCGGGCGCTGCAGAAGCATTGGAAAGTAGCGCCGGCGGACCTTCAGGGGATCTTCAAGACGAAAGTTGGATACGTCACGAGCCTTTCGGGGCACCTCATCTTTATCGGCCACGACGGCGCCCGCGGCACGGTCGTCGTTGGCGCGTGGGAAGCAGGCAATGCCGATCAGGCGAAAGCCGAACTGCAAAA
The DNA here is from genome assembly GCA_025356075.1 of Pseudomonadota bacterium. GTDB lineage: Bacteria > Pseudomonadota > Gammaproteobacteria > Steroidobacterales > Steroidobacteraceae > CAIKZZ01. The sequence goes on from JANXUT010000052.1 coordinate 7,143, forward strand.
GGCCTATCGGCTGACCCCGTTCAACTCGTTGCCCGAGGGGGAAGTGGTCATCGATGACTACTTTGCGAGCCGCGATGGCATCGAGGTGGCGATGATCGGGATCTTCCACGATGTCGCGGGAAAGCCGCAGCAGAACTGCGTGCTGTTCTTCGTGCTGGCCGCGCGCGCGCGCCTGGAGATGCCGAAAGGCTCCACGCACTGACGCGAACGCAGCCTTCGCGTAAATGGCGCCCGGTGGACTCGGCCTTCGCAAGCGCGACTAGTGCGATGGTCACTCGCTAAGATCCGGGCGCTGCTCCCGCTCGGACGTCACGGGCCGCCGACCGACGCCGTCGTCGGCCGGAATCATCGCGCCAGCCGACTGACGTCGATCTTCCAGATCTCACCATTATCTTCATCGACCACACACGCAGCCCCGAAGCCGACCCGCAGCGTGTCATCCTTCCGGCCGCCCACGTACTGACGCAGAACCTTGTTCGTCGAGGGGTCGATCTGCGTCAGCGCAACGCCCTCGGCGCTCACCCAGACGTAGCCATCGGCGATGCACGGGTCACCTCCATCGCCCGGAACGCCGACGTCGATCGTCGCGAGCACACGGTTGCTTCGGGGATCGATGAGCCGGATGTCGATATCTCCGTGCGCTATGGCACGGGGCAGTGGCGGCGCTTCGCGGCGGAACTCCTGTTCGGCGAAGAGGCGTTCCCGATCTGCGCGCCCGCGCTCCTCGCGGCGCACCCGGAACTACGCGAGCCGACCCCGGAGGCCTTGCGAGGCTTCCCGCTCCTCCGCGTAACCACCGACGATCGCAGCGGCATCAGCTGGAGTCACTGGCTTCGCTCGATTGGCGTCGCGCACCCCGTGGTCACGGGGCCCGTGTTCGCCAATTGCTCCCTGCTGCTGCTCGAACTCGTGGCGGGACACGGGCTTGCGATCGGCTATTCGAACCTCGTCGATCAATTGCTCGCGGATGGGCGCGTCGTGCGACTCGCCAAGCAATCGCTGCGGTCCGAGTTTGGTCTTTACGCGGTCTACCGCGGCGCATCGCCCTCGCCCGCCGTCGGGCGCATCGTCGAGATACTAAGGCTAAGCGCGAACACCGAAACCCAGTGAACGCGAGGACTTTATCCCCATGTCACTGACCCTTTACGCTCATCCGTTCGCCGCGTATTGCTGGAAGGCGCTCATCGCGCTCTATGAGAATGCGACGCCGTTCACCTACCGAGTCGTCGAGGACGCGGCCGGATGGGCCGAGATCGAGGCGCTCTGGCCCATCAGGAAGTTCCCGGTGCTCCGGGATGGCGAGGCGACGATCGTCGAGTCCAGCATCATCGTCGAGTACCTCTTGCGTCGCTATCCCGGGGCCACGCGAATGATCCCGGCGCACCACGACGGGGCGCTCGGGGTGCGTTTCATGGACCGGTTCTTTGATAACTACATGACGAACCGGATGCAGGTGATCGTCGGCGACCGGCTGCGAGTGGAGGCCGAGCGCGACGCCAAAGGCGTCGCCGACGCCAGGAAGCAGCTCGATGTGGCCTATGGATGGCTCGAGCAGCACCTCACGCCGAACGCGTGGGCGTCCGGCAGCACGTTCACGCTCGCCGATTGTTCCGCCGCCCCGGCGCTCTTCTACTCGGACTGGGTACAACCGATCGGCGAGCGGTTTCCGAAGGTTCTTGCGTACCGCAGCCGGGTATTGGCCAGGCCCTCGGTGGCTCGCGTCGTGGAAGAGGCTCGGCCGTTCCGCAAGCTCTTCCCGTTGGGGGCGCCGGGCCGGGATTGACTGTCGTTGGACGCATGTTTTCGCCGCCGACCCATCGACCGGGATGCGATCGGTCCTGGGGGCGCGGACGGATTCTTGCTCCCAGGTCTATCCGGATCGGCGCGTGTTACGCGAGGGCGGCGCCGGCCATTGCGCTCAACGCGCACACCACGACCGGCGGTATACGCCCGACCGTCAGGAGCAAGAGCCCGATGAGCGCGATTCCGACATCAACGGGCGAATGGATCGAGCGCGTCCACACCGGGTTGTAGAGCGCGGCCGCGAGGAGGCCGACGACGGCCGCACCGGCACCGCGCATGGTGGCCTGCACGCGCGGCTCGTCCCGGTAGGAATTCCAGAACGGCAGGATGCCGGTCACGAGCAGGAGGCCGGGCAGAAAGAGGCCGACCAGGCCGATACAGGCGCCGACCAGGCCGTTCGGCGGCGTTCCAGCGACGGCGCCCAGGTACGCCGCAAACGTGAAGAGCGGGCCCGGGACGGCCTGCGCCGCGCCGTACCCCGCGAGGAACGTCGAGTCCGACGTGAAGCCCGGAACGACCAACGCCTCCCTCAGCAGCGGCAGCACGACGTGACCGCCGCCAAAGACGAGCGCGCCTGATCGATAGAAGGCGTCGAGCAAGGCGATGCGGGTCCATTCGGTCACATGGCGCGCGACCGGCAGGCCGACGAGGAGCGTCGCAAACACGATGAGCGCAACGAGTCCGACGCGCCGGGAAACGGGCACCGTCATTTTCCACGCCGCCGTCGATGTCCGGTCCCGGATGAGCCAGAGCCCGGCGAGCGCGCCGAGCGAGAGTGCGGCGAGTTGGCCGACGATCCCGGTCCCCGCGAGAGCGAGCAGCGCCGCACCGACGGCGATGGCCGCGCGTGGCAAGTCCGGGCAGAGCGTGCGCGCCATGCCAATGACGGCTTGAGCCACGACCGCGACGGCGACGAGCATGAGGCCGTGCAACGCGCCAAGTGTAGGTGCGCTGTCGAGCGCCCGCGCGCCGTAGGCAAAGGCCACCATCGCGATAGCCGAGGGCAGCGTAAAGCCGACCCACGCTGCGAAGCCGCCCCAGTAGCCGGCCCGGATGAGGCCAATCGAGTACCCGACCTGGCTGCTCGCGGGGCCCGGCAGGAACTGGCAGAGCGCAACGAGATCCGAGTACGCCCGATCGTCGAGCCAGCGGCGCCGGACGACAATCTCCGTTCTGAAGTATCCGAGGTGCGCGGTCGGGCCGCCGAAGCTCGTGAGCCCGAGCCTTAGAAACGCGAGCAGGACTTCGAGCGGCGCCGGCACGATTCAGCGAGGAGTCGCGGCATCGTGTTCACGACTGCCGGGCGGCCAAAACACGCGATGCCCGATCCAGAAAGCGGCGAGCGCGCCGATGACTTGCGCGAGGACAAACACGGGCACGTCGACGGGTCGGATTCCCGCGAATGTGTCGGTTAGCGAACGGGCGATGGTGATCGCGGGGTTCGCGAAGGATGTCGATGCGGTGAACCAGCATGCCGCTCCGATCCAGGCGGCGACCATCCACGGCGCATCCTGTGGCCGTCGATGACCGATGATGACCAGCAGCAGCCCGAACGTGGCGACACCCTCCGACAGGAACTGCGCATCACCGGCCCGTACGTGCGTCGAACCTTGCGACGGTGGAAGCTCAAACATCAGGTTCGCGAGGATCGCACCCGCGCAGCAGCCAACGACCTGTACGGCCGAGTAGGCGATTGCGTCGCGCCACGCCAGGCGACCGCGCAGGGCCTCAACCGAGGATACGACTGGATCTAGGTGCGCGCCGCTGAGGGACCCGAGCAGCGCGACCAGCGTTGCGAGCAACGCGACGGTGGCGGCGGTATTGGCGAGCAGCATCGAGCCGAGAGCCTCTGCGCCGACCCGTCTCGCGATTGGTACGGTCGTCGCCGCCACGTCACGCCTTGCCTATGTCGCGTATCCGGGTACCAAGCGCGAGGCGATAGAGACTCTCGAGCGGCCGGCTCGTAAACAGGATGATGCGCCGCTCGAGCATTCGCTGCGCGTCGCGGAAGGCGTTCGTCTTCTCGAGTTCGGTCCCCTCGACTGCCGCCGGGTCCAGCTGCCCCCAGTGCGCGGTCATGGGCTGTCCGGGCCAGATCGGGCACACTTCGCCGGCCGCGTTGTCGCACACGGTAAAGACAAAATCGAGCGCTGGCGCTCCCGGTAGCGCGAACTCGTCCCACCCCTTGCTCCGGAGGCCCTCGGTCGACATCCCGGTCCGTTCGAGCAACTGCAGGGCGCGCGGGTTGACGGTCCCGTTCGGGTGACTTCCCGCGCTATAGGCCTTGAACCGCCCGTTGCCGCGGTGGTTCAGCATCGCTTCCGCGAGGATGCTCCGCGCCGAATTGCCGGTACAGAGAAAGAGCACGTTGTAGATGCGCTCAGCCATCGACGACCCCTCCGCCGCGCTCGAGCGGCATTCGCATGCAGATGGCGGATGCCGGACACAGGGACCTGAATTCCGCGAGCGCGCCGATGCCCTCCGGCACATGAGCCCGATCGGCGGTCGCAAACCCGCGACGCCGGAAGAAGGATTCCGCGGTCTGCGTCAGTAAGACGAGTTCATTGAGGCCCGCCGCCCGCGCGCCGTCCTCGAGCGCGGTGACGAGGTCGCGTCCGACGCCGCCATTTTGCGCCGAAGGCGCGACGACCAGCGACCGGAGCAACCCCGCCGCACCCGCTCGCTCGAGCCCGATGGCGCCGATGAGCAGACTTCCGTCCCCGACCACCCAGAACTGAACGTTCGCGCCATCAAGGTCAGCCACCGGAAGCTGCGCGGCAACCAGGAGGCCCCGGATCGCAGGCGCGTCCGCCGGACTTGCCCGCCGGACTCGAGTGTCGACCGCCACGCTCACGCGCAGCACGACGCGGATTTCTCGGCCGCGGTGCAACATGGGCGGGCCTCGACAACCTCGGCGGGAACGCAGCAGCTACTTGGCGTCGGACGCTCGTCCGTGTCGGCGCCGTAGATCGGAATCGAATCGAGCGTGTGAAACGTCTCCCAGGCGATGCCCGAGGGGTCGGTGACCCAGTACTTGTCGGAGTGGGCGTAGCAACACGTGGCGCCCGCCTGCTCGATGAGCGCGTGGTCCGCCCGGGTGAGCTGGTCCCGCATGGAGGTCAGCTCCGCGCCCGAGTCGACCTGGACGCCGAGGTGATTGACGCCGACGGCGTAGCCACGTTGGGAGATCGCAAAATTTATGCGCGGGTCCTCGAGCATCCACTTCGCGTAGTCGTCCTTGCGGACGGAAGGTTCGGTTGCGAACAGCGCCGTGTAGAAGCGGATGCTCTCGCCGAGGTCCCTGACCGATACATTGACGTGGAAGCGTTTCACGAGCGCCTCCGCTTGGGGGTCGATGCCTCGGCAGTCGCTGGCAGGCAACTCGGGCCGGGGTCGCGGTCCGCCAAGCTGCAGCACTGCTCGAACAGGAAATCGATGAGCTTCCTCATGTGCGGGAAGTTGGGCCGGTAGTAGAGAAAACGGCCGTCCCGTCGCACGTCAATGAGTGCCGCGCGTTGCAGCTCCTTGAGGTGAAAGGAGAGAGTCGCGGGAGCGACGCCGAGCTTCTCGGCGAGCTCGGTCGGCGTGTAGCCCTCCGGCCCGCGCTTCACGAGCAGCCGATAGATCGCTAGGCGCGATTCCTGGGCGAGAGCGGCAAGGCCGATGACGGCCTCAAGTGATTTCATGATTCGAGTATTATGGAAATGTGTGGCAGTCGTCAACTTGAGTTCCCGGCCGATCCGCGGCGGCACGGTCTCCCTCGACATCCTCGCGGCTGACGCTCGGTACGCCGGATCTGAAGGGAGCTTTCCGGCACACCCTGCCGGCCGGGGCGCTCCTTCGCGTGTTGTCGTAGACTCGCCGGTCTCCGATGCCGTCACCCGAAGGACGCCACTAATGGTTTTCCGTACCCGACTCTGCGCGCTTCTCCTCCCGTTGCTGCTGGTCGGCGCCCAGCCTTCCCTCGCCGAGGTCAACCCAAGCCTGCTCGGCGGCATGAAATGGCGACAAATCGGCCCATTCCGCGGTGGGCGCGTCATTGCCGTCGCCGGTGTCCCGGGCGACGCCTCGACCTGGTACTTCGGCGGGGTCGCGGGCGGGGTCTGGAAGAGCACCGATGCCGGCAGTGTCTGGAAACCGGTCTTTGACGGCCAGAAGATCGCCTCGATCGGCGCGATCGCGGTGGCCGACTCCGACCACAACGTCCTGTACGTTGGCACGGGCGAGGCGTGCACCCGCGGCAACATCACTTACGGCGATGGCGTCTACAAGTCGGTCGACGCGGGAAGGAGCTGGACCAATGTCGGGCTCAAGGACACCCGCCACATCGGCGCGGTCATCGTGCATCCGAAGAATCCCGACATCGCGCTCGTCGCGGCGCTCGGGCACGCATTCGGCCAGAACGACGAACGCGGCGTCTTCCGTACCGCCGACGGTGGCCGCACCTGGACGCGTGTCCTCTTCAAGGACCGTGACACGGGCGCCATCGACGTCGTCTTCGATCCCGACAACCCGAACGTCGTCTACGCCTCGCTCTGGCAGATGCGGCGCCAGCCCTGGTACTTCTCGAGTGGCGGCCCCGGTTCCGGGCTCTACCGGTCATCCGACGCGGGCCTGACCTGGACGCACCTTGAGGGCCACGGACTCCCGGCAGGGATCCTCGGGCGCATCGGTGTCTCGGTCGCCGGCGGCGGCGCCGGGCGCGTCTACGCGATGATCGAGGCAGAGGAAGGCGGCCTGTTCCGCTCGGACGATGGCGGCGGCTCCTGGTCGCGCGTCAACTCCGACCACCGCTTCCGCCAGCGCGCCTGGTACTACAGCCACGTCTTTGCCGATCCCGTCTCACCGGACGTCGTCTACATCATGAACACGGGGGCGTTTCGCTCCGCCGATGGCGGTAAGTCGTTCGAGCTGATGCCGGCGCCGCACGGCGACCACCACGCGCTCTGGATCGACCCGAAGAACCCGAAGCGCCTGATCAATGGCAGCGACGGCGGCGCGAGCATCTCGATGGACGGCGGCAAGGCGTGGACGGCGCCCTACAACCAGCCGACCGCGCAGTTCTACCACGTCGCCGTCGACAACCACTGGCCGTATAGGGTGTACGGCGCCCAGCAGGACAACTCGACGATCGGCATCGCGAGCCGGGACGATGACGGCGTGATCGGCCGCCAGGCGTGGTTCCCGGTCGGCGGCGGCGAGAGCGGCTACATCGCGCCGGATCCGAAGGATCCCGAGATCATTTACGCGAACTCCGACAGCGGCCAGATGACCCGCTACGACCATCGCACCAACAACTTCCGTGACGTGTCGGTCTACCCGCTCGATGTCTCCGGCAACGGTGCCGAGAACCTGGAATATCGCCTGCAGTGGACCGAGCCCTTGTTCGTGTCGCAGCACGATTCGAACGTGCTCTACACGGCCGCCCAGTTCGTGCTGCGCAGCGCCGATCAGGGCCGCAGCTGGAAGCGGATCAGCCCCGATCTTACGAAGAACGACAAGAGCAAGCAGAAGCCGTCCGGCGGGCCGATCACGCTCGACATCACGGCCGTCGAGTATTACGACACGGTGTTCACGCTGGCGGAATCGCCGAAGCAGAAGGGCCTCCTGTGGGCGGGGACCGACGACGGCCTCATCCACGTCACGCACGATGACGGCGGCCAGTGGCAGAACGTGACGCCGAAGGATATGCCGGCGTGGAGCATGGTGAGCCTGATCGAGGCCTCGCCGCATGACGCAGCCACTGCGTACGCCGCAATCGACCGTCACAAGCTCGATGACTTCAAGCCCCTCATCTATAAGACGCACGATTCGGGCAAGACCTGGTCGCGGATCGTGACCGGCATCCCGGACGGCGCGTACGTGCGTGCGGTGCGCGAGGATCCCGTTCGCAAGGGACTCCTGTACGCCGGGACGGAGCTTGGCGTCTACGCGTCCGTTGACGATGGCGCGCACTGGCAGCCGCTGCAGTTGAACCTGCCGACCGTGCCGGTCCACGACCTCGCCATCAAGGACAATGACCTCGTCGCCGCAACGCACGGGCGCTCGTTCTGGATCCTGGATGACCTGTCACCGCTCAGGCAGGCCGCCGACGCTGTCGGGACGGGCGACTTTCACCTGTTCCGGCCGGCGGAGGCCATTCGCCTGCACATCCCGCAGCAGGTCGAGCGGCGGTTGCCGGTCGGCGACAACCCGCCGCCGGGCGCCGTGATCGACTACGTGCTCGCGAAGAAGCCCGCCGAGAACGAGGAAATCACGCTCGATGTCCTGAGTGCCGAAGGCAAGGTCATCCGGCATCTGTCGAACCACAAGCCCAAGGATGTGTTCGAGCAGCCGGCGGAGTGGACCGACCGCGAGAAGCCGGCCGACGAGATCCCGGATGAGGCGGGCGCCAATCGCTTCGCGTGGGACTTCCGCTACGACGACCCCGTGAAGATACCGGGCGCGTTCTACAGCGACGACGGCCCGCGCGGGCCGATTGTCGCACCGGGGCACTTCCAGGTGCGGCTGACGGTGGGCGGTCATAGCCAGACTGCTCCGCTTGAGGTCGCGCTCGACCCGCGGCTCAAGGGCCAGTTGACGGTCGCTGAGCTCGAAGCGCTGCGGGATCTTGAGCTCAAGACCACCGCCGACATCGAGGTGCTGCACCGCACGGTGAACCAGCTCCGCGACCTGAGGTCACGCCTCGAGACGATCGGTAAGTGGCACGGCGCTTCATCTCCCGCGAAGCCCCTGACCGAGGCGGCTGCGGCGCTGACGGCGAAGCTCGCGCCGATTGAGGCGCGTCTCGTCCAAGTGAAGATGGCGGCGTCCGAGGACAACCTGCGTTATCCCAACATGCTGAACGAGCAGTACGACACCTTCGCGGGCACCCTCGATTTCGGTGACTTCGGCCCGACCGAGCCGCAGCGCCAGGTGTTCGACTACCTGCACGGCGAGCTTGGGCGCGAGGTCGCGAAGTGGCAGAGCATCGTCGCCGCCGATGTGCCGGCGTTCGATGCGCTTCTCAAGGCGCACGGCGCGCCGGCGCTCGGCGCCGTGCAGGGTCAGTGACCGGCGCTTCGCGCGCCGATCGACGGTTGTCCCAACGATCGTCGCGCGGAGTTCTTGGAAGAGACGGAGTCGGCCACTGACGGCGCCGCTCTCGGGGTGACGTACGCGGGCCCGCCGATGCGCTGTCGAGAGCGGCCGGCAGCCCACCTGTCGGGTTGCCGGCTGCTACTATGGAGTGGCGGCCGGACCCCGCGTCCTGCCGAACCGATGGGCACCCACGCGCGAGAACGCAGCCGCGGTAGCTGACGTCCGGGACAGTCGATGCCGTCTGAAAAGCCCACGAAGACCCCGAGGATCCCTCCGGAGCTACGGCTCCACGATTCGATCGCCAAGAAGCTGGGCGTGCGGATTCTCCGGGGGGAACTGCCCGAAGGCCACTTGTTCCCCGGGGAAATCGAATTCAGCGCCGAGCTCGGAGTGTCGCGCTCGGTACTCCGCGAGGCGTTTCAAGTGCTGTCGGCGAAGGGGTTGGTTGAAAGCCGGCCGAAGGCCGGTACGCGTGTCAATGTGCGGCGCCTGTGGAGCCTGCTCGACCCCGACCTGCTCGCCTGGCAATTTCAGGCGGAGCCGTCGCGCCAGTTCCTGCGGGATCTCTTCGAGCTTCGCATGGTCGTTGAACCGGCGGCGGCGGCGCTCGCGGCGACGCGGCGAACCAAGGCGCAGGTCGCCGAGATGGCGGCCGCGCTCGATTTGATGGCCGCGAATGGATTGGCGACGGAGGCCGGGCGTCGGGCGGATCAGCGGTTCCACGTCGCGATGATCGAGGCGACGCGCAACGACGCGATCATCGCGTTGTCGAGTTCGATCACGGCCGCCATCGCCTGGACGACCATCTTCAAGCAGCGCAAGCGAGCGCTGCCCCGCGATCCGATGCCCGAGCACCGCCGGTTGCTGAAGGCGATCGCCGATCGAGAGCCCAAGCGCGCGGAGCGGGCCATGGCGGAGCTCGTGCGCCTTGCCCTGTCGGACACTGAGCTTTCGATGCGCGCGAAGTAGCGATCCGGCCTAGTGGCTGTCGCGCGGCAGTCCGCCCGTCTGGGCGATCCGCTGGTAGCGCTCACTGCCCTCCAGGATCGCTCCCGTTGACAGCTGCCCGACCGTCGCTCGCTGCATTTCCTGCCACGGGGTCTGCGATGGCGGGTAGGGAAAGCCGCCCGCCTCCGTGAGCTGCCGCTTGCGCTGCGCGAGTTCTGACTCGTCGATGAGCACGTTGACGGAACCTTGCCGGAGATCAACGCGTACGCGGTCGCCCGTCCGCAGCAGTGCCAGGGCGCCGCCGGCGGCGGCTTCCGGAGAGGCATTAAGGATCGACGGCGAGCCAGAGGTTCCCGACTGACGCCCGTCACCGAGGCAGGGAAGCGTGCTGATTCCCTCCCGGATCAGGTAGGCGGGCGGCCGCATGTTGACGACTTCGGCCGCGCCTGGATACCCGATCGGCCCGACGCCCCGCATGAACATCAGCGTTCGCGGTCCAATCGCCAGCGCCGGGTCGTCGATCCTCGCGTGATAGTCCTCCGGTCCCTCGAAAACGACCGCCGGGCCCTCGAACGCATCGGGATCGTTGGGATCGGCGAGGTAGCGCGCGCGGAATTCCTCAGTGATGACGCAGGTCTTCATGATCGCCGCGTCGAACAGGTTGCCCTTGAGGACGATGAAGCCCGCGTCCTTCTTGAGCGGCCGGTCGACACGACGGATGACCCGCTCGTCCTCGATCGTCGCGCCGCGATAGTTCTCGCCGATCGTGCGGCCAGTGACCGTACGGACGCCTTCGTTCAGGAGGCCGTGCTTCATAAGCTCCGCAGCGACTGCAGGCACCCCGCCCGCCCGGTAGAAGTCCTCGCCGAGGAATTCACCGGCCGGCTGGAGATTCACCAGTAACGGGATCTTGTGGCCGTAGGTCTGCCAGTCCTCGAGCGCGAGCTCGACGCCCATGTGGCGTGCGATGGCGGTCAGGTGGATCGGGGCGTTCGTCGACCCGCCGATCGCGGAATTGAGGACGATGGCGTTCAGAAACGCCTCTCGCGTCAGGATGTCGGAGGGCTTCAGGTCCTCGTTGACGAGCCCGACGACGCGCAGGCCCGTGAGGTAGGCGACTTCCTGGCGGTCCCGATACGGCGCCGGGATCGCGGCCGAGCCCGGCAGCGACATGCCGAGTGCCTCGGTCAGGCTGTTCATCGTCGTCGCCGTGCCCATGGTATTGCAGTAACCGGTCGACGGCGCCGAGGAGGCCACCAGCTTCACGAACGCGGCATCGTCGATCTCGCCGGCCGCGAGCATCGCGCGGGCCTTCCACACAATCGTGCCGGATCCCGTGCGTTCCCCCTTGTGCCAGCCGTTCAGCATGGGCCCGACGGAGAGCGCAATCGCCGGCAGGTTCACCGTCGCCGCGGCCATCAGGCACGCCGGCGTCGTCTTGTCGCAGCCGATCGTCAGCACCACACCATCAAGCGGGTAGCCGTGCAGCACCTCGACGAGTCCGAGATACGCGAGATTCCGGTCAAGGCCGGCCGTGGGCCGCTTGCCGGTTTCCTGGATGGGGTGGACCGGGAACTCGAGCGGGATGCCGCCGGCCTCCCGAATTCCGTCGCGTACTCGCTCGGCAAGTACCAAGTGGTGGCGGTTGCAGGGACTTAGGTCCGAGCCCGTCTGGGCGATTCCGATGATCGGCTTGCCCGAGCGCAGTTCAGCGAGGCTGAGGCCGAAATTGAGATAGCGCTCGAGGTAGAGCGCGGTCATGTCGATGTTCGCGGGATTGTCGAACCAGGCGCGCGAGCGAAGCGGCTGCCTGCGGGGGGTCGTCGGCATCGTCTAGCGCCTCTGCCTCGAACTCAACGTCAGTTGGCGGTCGAGAATCGGAAGATCATCCGGTGGTGATAGGGTTTGCCCGGGTCGACGCGCGCCGACACGAAGCGTGGCTGGTTGGGCGCGTCGGGGAACTTCTGCGGCTCGAGCGCGATGCCATCGCCCATGCGGTACAGGTGGCCGGCCTTGCCGGCCCGAGTTCCGTCCAGGAAGTTTCCCGTGTAGACCTGCACGCCCGGCTCCGTCGACAGGACCTCGAGCACCCGGCCGCTGTCAGCGTGCTCGAGCCGCGCGGCGAGCTTCGGTTGCGGCGTGAGTCCCCCATCGAGCGCGAAATTGTGGTCGTAGCCGCGCCCGGCGAGGATCTGCGGGTCCCGGCCGTCCCTTAGTCCGTCGGAGAGGACCCGGCCGCGCGTGAAGTCGAAGTCCGTGCCTGCGACGGATCGGAGCTCGCCGGTGGGTATCAGCGCGCTGTTGACGGGGGTGTGCTGGCTTGCAGGAATCTTCAGCCGGTGGCTCAGGATGCCCTCGGCCGAGCCCTCTCCCGCAAGGTTGAAGAGCGCGTGATTGGTCATGTTGATGACGGTGGGTGCGCTCGTCGAGGCGTCGAAGTCGATCGCAAGCGAACCTGCCTCATCGAGTGCATAGGTGACCCGGACCTCGACCGTGCCCGGGTACCCCTGGTCCCCGTCCGCACTCGTGAGCGAGAGCACGACGCTCGCGGACGCGCCTTCGCCGACGGACTCGATCTTCCAGAGGCGCTTGTCGAAGCCGACGGTGCCGCCGTGAAGGGAATTCGCCTTGTCGTTGAGAGCCACCTGGTAGGACTTGCCATCGAGCGCGAACCTGCCGCCCGCGATACGGTTTGCGTACCGACCGACCGTGACTCCGAAGTAGTTCGGCTTGTCGATATAGCTCGCCAGGTCGTCGTAGCCGAGCAGCACGTCGGCGAGCGTCCCGCGGCGGTCCGGTACCTTCAGCGACTGGAGCGCCGCGCCATACGCTATGACGCGGGCGCTGAAGCCCTTACTGTTACTCAGCGTGACGGATTCTACGACAGCGCCGTCCGCCATCGTGCCGAAGGGTTCGCGCTTGATCATTGCAGCTTCAGCAGTGCCCGTCCCGACCGAAAGGCCGACCGCGAGTGCGGCCGCCATGAGCAACGACCCGCGACCTGTTCCACTTGCACGTCCCATGATTCGTACGACTCGTTGACCGGGTAAGCGAGTAATATATACTCAGACAAGGCACGAATAACGACAGAATCGCGGCGTTCCCCGGGGGAGGTTCTTGGTGACTGGAAGTCCGGAGCACCCCACGCGCACGAGCGGCCATCCGCCGCCTAAGTATGAATCGGCCCTGAGGCTCCTCGCCAGCCTCTTCTTCATGTGGGGCTTCATCACCGTCATCAACAACACGCTGCTCCCCCACCTCAGGAGCGTGTTCGACCTCGACTACACGAAGACGACGCTGATCGAGTCGGTCTGGTTCATTGCCTATTTCGTCGCGTCGATTCCGTCGGCGAAATTCATCGAGCGGGTCGGGTACCGCACGGCGCTCGTGACCGGGCTCATCGTGATGGCCGCGGGCGCGGCGGGCATGATTCCCGCCGCCCGGATTCCCTCCTACGGGCTCACCCTGCTCGCGCTCTTTGTCATCGCCGGCGGCATCACGCTTCTGCAGGTCGCCGCGAACCCTTACGTCGCCGTCGTCGGGCCGCCGGCGACCGCCTCGTCCCGCCTCAACCTCGTCCAGGCTTTCAACTCGCTCGGCACCACCCTCGCGCCGCTCTTTGGCGGTTACCTGATTCTCGGCCGGTCGACATCGGGCACCGCGGCTGTGGGCACGGTCCTTACGCCCGCCGAGCGGCTCGCAGACGCGCAATCCGTTCAGTTGCCCTACCTGATCGTGGCTGGCGTGCTGGTTGCGCTCGCGATCGTCATCGCGCGATTCCACCTTCCCGACATGGGCGCCGAGACTCGCCGCGCGTCGGCCGAGAAGCGTCGTGGTCATTCGCTCTGGCGTCACCGAAACCTGGTTCTCGGTGTCCCAGCGATATTCATCTAGCTGATCGCGGAAATCGGCGTGGCGAATCTGTTCATCAATTTCGTTGGGCAGCCCGACATCGCGAACCTGACCCACGAGCAGGGCTCCCACTATCTCTTCCTGCTGTGGGGCGGAATGATGGTCGGGCGCTTTGCCGGGAGCTACCTGATGCGCTTCGTGCCCGCCGAGCACGTGCTCGCCGGGTTCTCCATCGGCGCCTTCGCTGTCGTCATGGTCGCGATCCTGGCGAGCGGACCTCTGGCGATGTGGTCACTGATCCTGGTCGGCCTATTCCACTCGATCATGTTCCCGACGATCTTCACGCTCGGCATCCGCGGTCTCGGCCCGCTGACCGAGGAAGGCTCGGGGCTGCTCATCATGGCGATCGCGGGCGGCGCGCTGGTCGTGGTCCAGGGCTGGCTCGCCGACCGCTACGGCCTGCAGCTTTCGTTCCTGCTGACCGCGGCCTGCGAGCTCTACGTCCTCTTCTATGCGCTATGGGGATCGCGGCCGATTGCCAGCGGCGGCGAAGCGGTGGTCGACGACAGCCGCGTCGCTTGAATGACGGAGTGAAGCGCCACGCTCCACCGTGCGCGACTTTCCTGAGGGCACCGGACGATGACGACGACGTTGGTACAGTTTCGCCGACCGGACGGTAGCCGGGGAGTCGCGGTGCTGGCCAATGGCGGCGAGGCACGCGTCGTACGGGGTGTCGAGGCGACGCGAATACTTGCTGCGGGTGCGCTTGCGGCCAACCTGTCGCTCGCGGAGGCCGTGGCGGCGGCAGGCACCGGCGAGGCGATCGACCTGGCCCAAGTGCAGTTGCTGGCGCCCATCGACCACGAGGATCCTGCCCACCTCCTCCTGACCGGTACCGGACTCACGCACCTTGGCTCGGCCGAAGGGCGCGACAAGATGCACCGCAAGCTCGCCGACGCGGCGCACCAGACCGATTCGATGAAGATGTTCCTGCTCGGCGTCGAGGGTGGCAAGCCGACGGGAGAGGCGGTCGGCGTGCAGCCCGAGTGGTTCTACAAGGGGACGGGCGCTTCGCTCGTCGCCCCCGGCGCGGCGCTGCCATCGCCCGACTTCGCGCTAGATGCCGGGGAAGAGCCTGAGATCGCCGGCATCTACCTGATCGCCGATGACGGTACGCCGGTGCGCCTCGGATTTGCGCTCGCGAACGAGTTCTCGGACCACGTCACGGAGCGCGGCAACTACCTTTGGCTCGCGCACTCCAAGCTGCGGCCGGCGGCGCTCGGCCCGGAGCTTCTGCTCGGGCCGCTCCCCGCGCACATCGACGGAATGAGTCGCATCCGGCGCAACGGCGCCGTGGTCTGGGAGAAGCCGTTCGTCTCGGGTGAGGCGAACATGTCCCACAGCATCGCGAACCTCGAGCACCATCATTTCAAGTACGCGGCGTTCCGACGGCCGGGTGACGTGCACGTTCACTTCTTCGGAACGGCGACACTGTCGTTCAGCGACGGGTTCAGGACGCAGCCCGGCGATGTATTCGAAATCGAAGCGGCGCCATTTCGACTGCCTGTCCGCAATTCGATCGGATCGGCGCAGACGACTGCGATCCGGGTAAAGTCGATCTGATGCCGGGCGCTCGAGCGGCGGATTGCCCGGTATCTAGCCTGCTAATCACCTCTGCCTTCCGTGAGGGTCAGTCGAGATGGCAACTCCGATGAGATTTGCGGCGATTGTGCTCCTCGCAATTCTTGATCCCGCCGGCAATCGGGTCAGTCTCGCGGCCGAGGCCCCCGATGTCGTCCAGTTGACGCTCCACGCGGATCGGCCCGGCCCCAGAATCGAGCCAAACATCTACGGCCAGTTCTCGGAGCACCTGGGCCGCGGCATCTACGAAGGTATCTGGGTGGGAGCGGATTCGCCGATCCCGAATACCAAGGGCTACCGGAATGACGTGATCGCGGCGCTGAAGCGAATCCACGTTCCGGTCATCCGCTGGCCGGGCGGTTGCTTCGCCGACAACTACAACTGGCGGGACGGAATAGGACCGCGCGCGACGCGGCCGCTCCGGCTGAACCAGCTCTGGGGCGGTGTCGAGGAGACGAATGCCTTCGGCACGCACGAATTCCTCGAGTTCGCCGAGTTGATCGGCGCCGAGAGCTACGTCAGCGTTCCCGTCGGCGCCGGGACCCCGCAATCGATGTCGGACTGGCTTGAGTACATGCTCTCGCCGTCCCACTTGACGCTGGCGCAAGAGCGCCGCCGCAACGGGCGCGACCAGCCGTTCAAGGTTTCTTTCGTTGGAATCGGCAACGAGAGCTGGGGCTGCGGCGGGCAGATGCGGCCGGAGTACTACGCGGACGTGTTCCGAGACTTTGCCTCGTTCGTGCGGGTGCCAGCGCAGAATCCGCTCCAGATCGTGGCCTCGGGCCCCGCGGGCGATGACTACAGCTGGATGGAGGTGATGATGGCGGATGCCGCGAAACTGTCGGGGCCGGGACCGGGCCGTGGCATGGACGCGATCAGCCTGCACTACTACACGCTGCCGAGCGGGAAGTGGGCGGCCAAAGGGGCCGCGACCGGATTCTCCGAGGGCGAGTGGTTCGATACGTTCGCGCAGACCGAGGCCATGCAGGTGCTCCTCGCAAAGCACAGCGCCATCATGGACAAATACGACCCCGCCAAGCGCATCGGGCTCTTCGTCGATGAGTGGGGCACGTGGTACGACCCGGACAAGGGTTCTAACCCGGGATTCCTCTACCAGCAGAACACGCTCCGCGATGCACTGGTGGCGGCCGTCAACTTCAATATCTTCCACGCCCACGCCGATCGGGTCCGCATGACCAACATCGCGCAGATGATCAACGTGCTGCAAGCGCTCATCCTGACCGACAAGGGCAGGATGATCGTCACGCCGACCTACTACGCCTTCGACCTCTACAAGGTGTTCCAGGGTGCCGTCCAGCTGCCACTCGACGTCAGCCCTTCCTTCTACAGCTACCGCGGACAGCAGGTGCCGCGCGTCAGCGCATCCGCTGGACGAGGCGTCGACGGCACGGTGTATGTCGGCCTCGTAAACGTCGATCCGCAGCAAATCGTGGCGCTCGACGTGGCGCTCGATGGGTTGAAGCCTACGTCTGTGTCGGGCAGCGTACTGACCGGCGCGCTGATGGACGTCCACAACACGTTTGAGTCGCCTCATGCGCTGGAGCCCGCGAAGTTTAGCGGCGCCAGCCTCAATCGGGGGCATCTCGCGGTGACGCTGCCGGCGAAATCTCTGGTCGTGCTCGCGGTGCGTTGAGGCGATCGACCGCATTGGCGAGGACGTTGGCAGCGCGGCTCGCGCCTTTCCCCGGGACTTCCAGGGAGGTCCACAGCTTCTCCCGGGCGGCGACCCGACGGCGGGCACCCTGCGGATCCCCAGTTCTGCAATGGTGCATGGCTACTACCAGCACGACTGGGCGCTGATGTTCGGGATGATAGCCGCGCTCGTGACGTCGGGCTCGGTCACCCTGCTAGCATTCATCTACCGCCGCCGGTCCACGGCGACAGCCAGAGCCCGCGCGCAGGCGTAGCCGCCCGGGCGCTGGCGGCGCGCCTACGCAGCTCCGGCGGCAACGGCGACCTGGTCGGCGGCTAGTTGATCGACGGCTCGATTGGCCCTTGTCTGCAGGAACCAGCATGATTACCGTCTTCTCCGAGGATCACCGGTTGCGAAACGCGCGGACGGAGCTCCACGGTGGTGAACTCGTCAGCCCGTTTGAATCCGCCTCACGGGCGGAGATCGTCCTCGAGCGGGTCCGCGCCGTCGCGCTCGGCGCCATCCAAGCGCCGTCCCGGCACGGCCTTGCGCCGGTTCTGCGGGTGCACGACGGGCAGTTCGTCGAGTTCCTGAGCACTGCCTGGTCCGAATGGAGCGCCACCGGCAACAAGGGGGAAGCGATTCCCGACTGCTGGCCGGCGCGGCGGATGTTCCAGCGACGTCCGATCAGCATCGCTGGAAAACTAGGCTACTACGCGATGGCGGGTGAAACGTCGATCAGCGCGGGCACCTGGGAGGCGGCGTGTGCGGCTGCCGACGTCGCCATTTCTGCCGCCGAGGGCGTGAGCCAGGGCGCCGCCGCGGCTTTCGCGCTCTGCCGGCCACCCGGGCATCATGCGGCGCGCGATCTCTACGGTGGCTACTGCTTTCTCAACAATGCCGCGGTTGCCACGCAGTTCCTGCGCGACGGCGGCGCCGGGCGGGTTGCGGTCCTCGACGTCGACTTCCATCATGGTAACGGCACGCAGGACATCTTCTACGACCGCCCTGATGTCTTCTTCGCTTCGATCCACGGTGACCCGGCGGAGGCATTCCCGTACTTCTCCGGCTACGCGGAAGAGACCGGCGCCGCGGCCGGGGACGGCTTCAACCTCAACTTGCCATTGCCGCGCGGGACGGGATTCACGCTCTGGCGAGCGGCGCTCGAGGCCGCTCTGGACCGGATCCGGCGATTCTCACCGGACGCCCTCGTCGTTTCGCTCGGTGCCGATACGTTCGCGGGCGATCCCATCAGCTCGTTCAAGCTGCAGTCGGCCGACTTCTCCACCTATGGTCGATTGATCGGTGCCTGTCGCATTCCAACGTTGTTCGTGCTCGAGGGCGGCTACGCGGTCGCCGAGCTCGGAATCAACGTCGTCAACGTTCTAAGCGGATTCGAGGATCGTTGAGAACCCATCCCCGACGCCCGATGGCGGGCATTGGCGAGAAGCAGTAGGCTGCCCTCCGCTGGCACCCTTGCCGCAACCGGGACGGTGGCCAGGGTCCGGTCGATCGAGCCGATCGGTGACGGCGCGGCGCGGCGCAGCCGGTCGGGGACGTGAACGCCTGCGTGACTTGCGCGACCCGAAGAATCCGCCTCGCAGGCGACATCTGGGCTACGTCGATGGGTGCCCCACGTCGCCGCACGCGCCGCCGCAAATCCGTTGAGGGACCCATTGAATGCAGACCCAGCAGCTTCCCGGTGAATACGAGATCTCGACCGACACGCATCGCCTCAACCTAGAGGTCGTGCACAAGTTCCTGGCCGAGGAAAGCTACTGGTCCGCCGGAATTCCGCGGGCCACAGTCAATCGGGCGATCCAGAATTCCCTTTGCTTTGGTGTGTATCAGGGTGCGGCGCAGGTCGGGTTCGCCCGCGTCGTCACGGACCGGTCGACCTTCGCTTTGCTGGCGGACGTCTTCATCCTCAGTGCACATCGTGGCAAGGGGCTCTCGAAACACCTGATGCGGTGCGTCCTCGGGCACGAGGACTTGCAGGGTCTACGGCGCCTGCTTCTCCTGACGTCGGACGCCCACGGCTTGTATCGCCAGTTCGGGTTCGAGGAACTCCGCAGCCCGTCCCGGTTCATGGAAATCCTTCGGCAGGACATCTATCGGTCGCCTTGAGGCGGCGCGCCGCGGGGACCTCTCGCATCCCCCGTCTGGGAACTGTCAATCCCCGCCCGTCTCGGCTCGATAACCTCGCGACAGAGCCCGATAACCACTGGGGCTCGCGTGGCGGTGGTCGTTGCGGCAAACTGGCGGTCTACCAAGACAGAGTGGAGCCCGAGCCGGCGGAATCGCGTCGTCGCGGCCAAAACTCGCGGGTCCGCAGTGTTATCCGAACAGGTCGAACGAATCATGAAAAACCGTGCAACGTTGCAGACAACGATCTATGGCGCGCTCCTCATTGCGCCACTGCTGGGCGCACCCGTCTCGGCGGAGGAAAGCGCCGCGCCACCGACCGACTCGCTGGATGCTGTGACGGTTTTCGGCTCGCGGCTGCAGAACCGCACGGTGTTCGACAGCGCCGTCCCGATCGACGTGTTCGCGCCGGCTGACCTCGACGCGGCGCTGAGCTCGGGAGAACTCGGGCAGGGGCTGCAGGCGCTGTCGCCGGCGATCAACATGCCGCGGGCCTCCTCCAGCGGCACCTCCGACAGCGTGCGGGCGATCCAGCTGCGCGGCCTCGCTCCCGACCAGGTCCTGGTGCTCGTCGACGGCAAGCGCCGTCACGCCAATGCCGTGATGGACATCGAGGGACTGTTCCCTGGAACGGTGTCGGTCGACCTCAATGCGATTCCGGCCGCCGCGATCGACCACATCGAGGTCCTGCGCGATGGCGCTGGCGCCATGTACGGCAGCGATGCGGTCGCAGGCGTCGTCAACATCGTGCTGAAGCACGGTATCGGACCTGGCAGGGTCGATCTTGGCTTCGGCGAGAACCGAACGCATTTCGCGCCCACCGGCGAGACGCTCACCGACGGGGAGAACCGCACGGTGGGCGCCGATGCCGGAATCGCCCTGGGGAACGGGTTCATACGGTTCGGTGCCACGTACCAGAACCGGGCCGCCACCAACCGCGCGGGTCCCAGCAGCGCGACCTGGACCTCCTGGAACTCGACGCCGGAGGACCTCGCGCTCGACGGCAAGGTCGTGTTCCGTTCGGGCGACCCCAAGCTCGAGAGCACGGGCCTTTTCTACAACGCCGAGCTGCCACTGGCGGGCGGCGCGGCCGCGTATTCCTTTGCGACGGCCAACTTCCGGAGCACCCAGGGAGCGGCGTTCTTCCGCTATCCCGGTGATCCCAGCAACGTGCCCAGCATTTACCCGGCGGGCTTCCTGCCGGTATCGACCGGCGACAGCACTGATCTCGGGGTCGTGGCTGGCATCAAGGGTACGGGGGCGGGGTGGACCTGGGATGTGAGTGCGCGGGAGGGTTTCAACCGCTTCGGCTACGGCCTGACCAATTCCCTGAACGCCTCGCTTGGCCCGACGAGCCCGACGTCCTTCCGCGTCGCCGGCTTCTCGACGACCCAGCAGGCGCTCAACATCGACCTGAGCCGGGAGTTCGAGGCCGGGCTCAGTGCGCCGATCGTCGCTTCCGCCGGTGCCGAATACCTGGCGGAGCGCTATCACACGAGCGCCGGCGACCCCGCCTCCTACGCCGCAGGGCCCTTCACGCTGAACGCGTTCGACGAGGTGATCCCGCCGGGGGCGCAAGGTGACTCGGGGCTGCGGCCGGAGGACGTCGTGCATCTGCGGCGGCACGCGACTTCCCTCTACCTCGAGCTCGAGAACGACGTGACCCGTCGGTTGCTCCTGTCGGCCGCGGGCCGGTACTCGGACTACAGCGACTACGGCAGCTCCACCACCGGCAAGTTCTCCGCGCGGTTCAAGATCACCGATGACGTGCTGCTCCGCGGCTCGGTCTCGAACAGCTTTCGCGCACCGGCCCTTGCGCAGACGGGGATCCGGTTCGCGACGCTGAACTTCAACGACACCGGGACCGGCCTTCAGAACAACGCCTGGTTGCCCGCGGGCGACCCGCTCGCGCAGCTGCTCGGTGCGCGTCCACTCAAGCCGGAGCGGTCGGTGAACCTGTCGGCGGGCGTTGCCGTGCGCGCGGCTGCTCGGACGTCGATGACTCTCGATGTCTACCAGGTCAAGATCGTCGATCGCATCACGCCGACCGGCCAGCTATCGACCGCCGATCAAAGCCAGTACCTCATCGATCACGGACTCACCGACATCGCCTCGGTCCAGTACCTGACGAACGCGCTCGACACGACGACGCGTGGCCTTGACCTCGTGGCCAACCAGCGCCTTGACGTCTGGGGCGGTCCGCTCAAGCTCACCGCGGCGTTCAACCGAAACTACCTGCACGAGGACCGGGAGCGCGATCCAGCACTGCTGAGTGGCAACGTGCTGGTTCCGCTCGAGTACGGCTCGCCGAGCACCAAGCTCGTCTTGAGTGCCGATTGGTCGGGCGAGCGCTTTGGCGCTCGCGCAGCGGCCACGCGGTTCGGGACGGTGTACGCGTATTCGTTCGACTCGGCGCAGCCGACGATCAATGGCTGGAACGTCCAGAAGTACCCCTCGGTGTGGTCCGTCGACCTCGAGGGTCGCGTGACCGTTGGCGGCGGCGTGACGCTCGCCATCGGCGGCACGAACGTCTTCAATCGCTATCCGGACCAAACGACGTTCGACAACAGCTACGGCGGCGCATTTCCGTACAATTTTGCGCACCCGCTCGGCACGAACGGCGCGTACTACTATTTCCATGCCTCGGTCACGTTCGGCAAGTAGCTGGCGGAGCATCGACTGATGAACGTGTCCCCAACTCTCTCGCGGCTGGCCGCGCTCGCCTCCGTCCTCGGAGTGCTCGCGTTCGGTCCGGCCGCGCGCGCCGACGCGCCCGCCCGGCCGAAGCCGCTGATCGTGTTCACGTCGGATTTCGGGATGCTCGACGACGCGGTCGCGATCTGCAAGGGCGTGATGAAGACGATCGCGCCCTCGACCGAGATCATCGATCTCACGCACGAGGTCACGCCGTTCTCGATTTCGGAAGGCGCGCGCTTGCTGGTGCGCACGTCCCAGTACTATCCGAGCGGCACGGTATTCATCACCGTGATCGATCCCGGCGTCGGCACGCCGCGCAAGCCGATTGTCGTGAAGACCAAGCGCGGCCAGTACTTTGTCCTGCCCGATAACGGCCTCGTGACGCAGGTGGTCGATCGCGACGGCATCGATGGGGTGCGCGAGATCAGCAATCCCGGCTGGCTGCTGGCAGCCTCAAAATCATCGACTTTCCACGGGCGGGACCTATTTTCCCCGGTCGCCGCGCACCTGGCGCGCGGCGAACGTTGGACGGACGTGGGCCCTGCCCTGCCCGGCATCACCCGGCTGGAAGTCCCGCAAGCGGTCACCGACGCGCGCGGCATTCGCGGTCTCGTCGTCGCGCTCGACGGACCGTATGGAAATCTCGTCACCAACGTCGCCGGCGAGGATTTCCGCAAGCTCGGATATTCGTTCGGCGACACCGTCCACGCGCGAATCGGCGACAAGGCGTTCGCGGTACCCTTCGGCGCGACCTTCGGCGCCGTGGCACCCGGACAGCCGCTGCTCTACATCGACTCGCGCGGTCTCGTGAGCCTGGCGATCAACCAGGGCAATTTTGCGACGATGAACGGAATCGTGCCGCCGGTATCCCTTGCAATCAGCCGGCCGTAGGGCGTGGTGAGGCCCGCCAGGCGGGCGCGCGACACGGGTACCGCGGCTGCATCCGGGCTGTAGGAAGCGTCGGCGACTTGCGCGGTGGCTGCGGCGGGCCGTGTGGTGGTCGATGTTCGGCGCTATTTCTGGATGGGCGGCGCAGGTTCGCCGACCAGCTCGTGCACCGCCGCCTGCACCGCGAGCGCGTCCCGGGCCGGGTCGTGAAATACCTCGGCCGGTGCCAGCGTCGTCAGCTTGTCCCCCTGCAGTTGTTGCAGGACCTGGATGCCTCCGCGCGCCTCGTACAGCTGGACGTCGGCGGCATCGCGCAGCTGCACGTAGAGCGATAGCGCCTGGATGCTCGAGTCGCCCGCGTCTACCGACCGTGAGCCGAAGAATCCCGGGCGGATGGGCCCCATATCGACCGCGCTCTGGCCGACCCCATCCCACTGCACGTCGCCAAACCGGTGCGTGACGCTGCGCCGCTGCAACTGCACCCAGAGCATCGCATCGGGCGGCGGCTTGAGGCCGAGCTTGGGAAAGATCGCCTTGCGGATCGCGGCGAGCCGGTCCAGCCGCAGCTGGCCGGTCGAGGGATCATAGAGCCCGCCGCCCGCGACCACTTCCTGCCCGAGGAGTCCCGGTGCGTCCTTCGTCTCGACGAGCTCCCAGCCGAGGCCCTTGAGCTCCGCGCGCAGCAGATCCATGTAGCGGTCGGCAATCTCCGGCGACACGGAGATGCCCGCGCCGCTCAGGAGTCGTGTGACGGCGACCCGATGGATGCTCCCCAGCAACTGCTCGCGCGGCACCTTGAGCGCCGGTGCCGGCGGAGACGGGTCGGCGGACGGCGGCGGCGGAAGGTCCGCCGGTTTGATCGTGTACGGATCGGCCGCGGTGTCGTGCTTCTGCTCGGTGAGCGCGATCTGCTCCGCCGAGAAGAGCAGCGGGTAGGTCGCGAGCCGTACCGCGCGCTCCGCGCGCTTCTCGTCCTTGAACAGGTTGTCACGCGGAACTGCGTTGAAATCGCTGGCCGCCTTGTTGCCGGCGACCTTGTAGTACATGCCGAGCTGGATGCCCCCGGCGCGCCCGTAGACGATCTTGTCGCCGGGATTGCAGAACTGCAGCAGGAGCGAGTAGCCGAGCAGCGTCCCCTTGGAATTGCCCTCGTTCCACATGCGCCCGAGGAAGCTCGTGACGAACTGGCCGTCGGAACGTTCGACCACGCCGTCCCAGACGACGTAGTCCCGCGTGAAGTTGGCCTTGGCCGAGACGATCCGGATCAGCACGTAGCCGTCGAGGTGCTCCTTCTCGATGAGCTCGCGCCTCGCGGCCTCGTAGGCGGCAGTCAACTTGTCCATGTGCGGCGCGCCGCTATTGGGATCGTAGAGGTCGCCAACCTGCCTGCTCAGGCGATCGTAGATGGCCTGAAAGCTCTGTCGCCCGACCACTTCGAATCCGGCCTTGCGCAGGTAGTCGCTGACCTTCTCCTCGTACATCGACTTCACGTCCTCGCGTGCCTCGAACCCCTTCGGCATGTACACGGGCATGATGGCGAGCCGCTTGACGTGCTCGAGTAGCTCGGTGCGCGAGGAGCCGTAAAACCCAAGCTGCGCGTCGGTCAATAGCTTCGGTGGCGCGGCGGCGCTGACGAGCCCCGACCCGGTCAGAAGCAGCACGAGGGCAAGGACGGCCAGGCGACACGCGAGAACGATCCTCATGGAGACTCCAGGTAGCTTCGAACAATGGGTGCGTCGGCCGCGGTCGGCGCTCGTTTCAGGTATTCGAGAAAATCCGCGCGTGCGAGCGCGGGCTCGCCGTTTCGGCGATGCAGGTAGCCGAGTTCACGGAACGCCCGCGGCGGGGCATCCTTGAAGGCTGTACATGCCTGGTAGGCGCCGATGACCTCGGGAAGCGATGCAAGATCGGCGCGCGTTTGGCGCAGGTAGTCTGCGCGCATGAGCGCGGTCACGCCGCCTGCGCCATCATCGCGATCGACGGCCTCGAGGAGTGCCAGGAATCCGACGCCATTGCTGCGCTCGAGGTCCTGCGTCGCGATATCGAGTTCGAACCGGCGCGCCGCGGGGCGGAACCAGTCGCGTGGTATCGAGGCCGGTGCTCCGGCGAGCGACGCGGGGGTGATGCCCGCCGATGGCAGGGGCGGGTCCGTCGCCACCGTCTCGCCGAGTTGTGCGATCCGGGCATCGAGTGCCTTTACGTTGGCAAGTTCCGTGGTGTCGGAGCGCTGCTCGGCGCTGAGCGCATGGCTTAGGCGCTTGAGGCCGCGCGCAAAGGCGGCCGGGTCGTAGCCGCTTTGCGCGAGCCAGTGGAGCGCAACGGCATCCGACTGCGCCTGCAGGCCCAGCAGGATCTTGTCCCGTGCCTCCGTGTCCGCGCGACTGATCGCTCCGCCCGCGAGCCCGATGGTGGCTCCGATCGCCAGCAGGTTGGGGATGAGGCGTCGAAGCAGGGCCGCTCGAACCTCACTCTCGCCCGTCGTCGTGTCGTGGCGGATGACCGAGGCGAGTTGCGCGGCGATGACCGCCGCGAGTTCGGCCTCATCCCCGAGCCGCGCGATGAGGCCGGTCGAGACGTAGAGCGCGCCGTTCTGTAGCGCAAAAGCCGATGGCAGTGTTCCCCGGAGCGCATGGATGCGCACGGCGAGGTCGGCCGCGTCGGGATTGGCCGAGCGGATGCGGGTGACGATCCGCTCAAGCTCGTGGTCGAGTGCCGGATCGCGAACGAGGTCCTTGCCCGCGCTGTAGCCGGCTTCGAGCCGCTCCTCGATGACCGATTCGGGCACCGCGGCGATGCTCGTGCGCGGCGCGCCAGCCAGCGCGAAAGCCGCGAGTGCAACGGCGCAAGCCGCGATCGACGGCCGACCGCCGGAAATTCCCCACCCCCGCTCCATTCTTGTTCAGGTCCCCCGGCGCTCGGTTCTGGGCAAACCTTAGTACAGCGACAATCCTGGCCATCGCGACGGCCTGCTGGAGCCGCCGCCGTCCCGACGGGACGCGTCGAGGACGGCCTCGATCGGAACCCGACCCGAGCCGTGGGAAATCAATCGCGGTTCGGATGCGGTACTTAAGCCAACCAGCGCGATGACAGATCGGTAAGTCCGCGCGGCTGCTGGTGAGCGCGGCGTGCGGCTCGCGTTTCGAATGGCGGATCGTAGCGGCTCGGCTGCCGTCCCAGGTCTAGGTCCCCGGGCCTTTCGGGCTGTAGTCGAGTTCACTCCGGGCGCTCCAGCGATACAGGTCCTCATCCCCGCAGTGCGGGCATCTGATCGCCGTCAATTGATCGTCTGCCGCGGGAACGGTGACTTTGCTTCCTTCCGGCGGGATGACGATTGCAATGAGCGCTCCGCAGGAGCGGTTCTTGCACAACCAGCCGATGTACCGGGTCCCCGGAACCAGCTGCTGTTTCGGCCGGACGTCGACGTGACGCACGGCAACGGAGGCAACGGGCTTACGCGATGGCGTACCCCGGCTCTTGGTCGGACGTTTGATCGCCATGGATCTCCCTCCGCGCTGCCACTTCGGGCAGCCTAATGCGCCTGAGCCGATTCTACTAGCTCCACCGGATGCGAACGCGGCGTTGGGCGTTGTCGAATCACGTCCCGCTGCAATGTCGGGCCCCCAAGCCCTTCGTTACGCGGCGGCCAGCCGTGCCGCGGCAAGGGCGGCGGCTGCCGCGAGCTTGTGCTTGGCCTGCCAGGGTGGGCCAATCGAACGGCCCATCGCAGCGAGGAACGACGTGATGTCCTTGCGGCCGAGCACCGCGGCTGCGTCCCCAAACACGCGCTCGCGGTCGTACCAGTACACGGACCATCCGCGCGCACCCGCTTCGACCGCCAGCGCCTGGCGATACATGACGGAATCGGCGACGACTTGCGAGCGATTGTCCGCAATTCGCTCCTCGATCGTCGCAGGGAGGGGCGGGCACTCCCGGATGGCGATGCTCGCGACCGCCGCCGGTAGCGACGCGGTCAGCGCATCCAGAGCTTGACGCGCGCCGCGGTTGGCAGCCTCGTGTACGCGCTCAATGAGCGCCACCGCATCGACTAGCGAAATCGGCCGCGCCCACGGGCTGTCCAGGTAGCGGCCGACAGCCCACGCTCCTTCATGGTGATAGGGGTGAGTCGGTAGGCCTGTGGTGAGGTCAACGCGCCGGCGATCGAGCAACTCGCCGTCGTGTGCGACCGTCACGAGATAGGCGGAGTTACCGTGTTCTGCGACGCCGACGGTTAACGTTCGCTGCGTTGCGGTTCTCACCACATCCCTCGCCTTGGGAGGCACCGCCGGCTGCCGAGGACCTCGCCGGACCTCGGGAGGATCGTGCGAATCCGGAATGCCGACCGGGCTGAGAACCTAGCAGCCGACGGGCGCCCCGGCAACCGAGCCACAGCCAATCGCCAATCCGGGCATCGGTGCAGCGAGCAGTCGATGGTCACTGCTAGGCTCTGTCTTGGAGCCGCGGTCGGGCTTGGATGGCTAGGGTCTCCCGCCCTAGACCGTCGCAATTAAAGTTCCGTTAAG
>JANXUT010000071.1 GCA_025356075.1 Pseudomonadota bacterium
TGCGGGCGGAGCAGAAAGCGAAGGAACAGGCTCCGGAGAAGGTGCCCGAGAAGGGGGTCGAGAAGAGTCCGGAGGCGGGCAGGTCGCTGGACGAGGAACGTCAGCAGGCGGCCGAGCGCTGGCGGGAATACCGGCGCACCCAGGAACAGGAGAAAGGCCGCGAGCCTGCCCAGGCGCCGGAGCGGAAGGGGCCGGAGAAGGATCGGGGTCCGGAGCGGGACGGACCAGAGCTCGAATAGTCGTCGGCAAAGAGCGCCGTTTGTGCGCTGCCGCGTTCACCGGGACAATCTCGCCATGGAGGGGGTTTGAACACGACGAATCTCAACGCGCTGATCTACACCTGGACGCACGGCACGAAGGGCCTGGTGCTCCTGTACGCGATCATCGCCGTGTTCTCGCTGGCCGGGTTGAAGCGCGGGCGCGCGACGCTGCGGCAGTACATCGCCTGGCCGGTGACAACGCTCGCGACGCTGGTCGTGGTCGGCCTTGCGACGCAATTCCTGCTGTGGGTGCTGGAGAAATTCGCCGGGCTCAACTTCGGCGGCAATCCGCTCATCCTGCCGCTGGTGCTGTACATGCTGGGCGGGTTCCTCGGCGGCCGGTATTGGGCGATGCGCGGGCAGCCGCTCGCCTCGATCGAGCGGCGCGGAGCGATGGTGTTCGACGGCGGAGCGGCGCAGGCGGCGACGAGCAAACTTCGGAACAAGGCGCGGCGGCTGCCGCCGGCGCAGATGCCGCTCACGGTCGCCGGCGTCGCGGTGCCGTTCGAGGACGAGTTCAAGCACTTCAAGTTCATCGGTACCACCGGCACGGGCAAGAGCACTGTGATGCGGGAGCTGCTGCACGCGGCGCTGTACCGGGGCGATCGAGCCGTGATCGCCGATCCGGACGGCGGATATCTCTCCCGGTTCTACGATCCGAAGCGCGGCGATGTGATCCTCAATCCCTTCGATGCGCGCTCGGCGAAGTGGAACCTGTTTGCCGAGCTCCGTAATCCCTACGACGTGGATGAGCTCGCTCAGGCGTTCATCCCCGATCGCGGCTCCGATCCGACCTGGACCAACTTCGCGCGTACGCTTTTTTCGGCGGTGACGGCCCAAGCGCAGGTCGCCGGCATCGAGGATATCGGCGAGCTCTACCGGCTCCTGGTCGCCGCCTCGAAGGACGAGCTGCAGGTGCTCGTGACCGGGACGCCGGCGGCGCCGTTCCTCGAAGCCGGCAGCGACAAACTGTTTCAGGGGGCGCGCTCGACGGTGACGGCGGCGGTCAAGAGCCTCGATTTCGTGCGCGCCCAGCAGACGCCGCTGTTCTCGGTACGCGAGTGGGTGAAATCCGGACGCGGCGTGCTGTTCCTGCCGTACCAGGCCGATCAAATCTCGGCGCTGAAGGCGATCCTCTCGATCTGGATGCGGCTCGCGATCTTCCAGACGATGAGCCTCGGGGAAGGCGATCACCGGCTCTGGTTCGCGGTGGACGAGCTCGATGCGCTTGGCGCGATCAACGGGCTGCCGGATGCGCTCACTCGCCTACGAAAATTCGGCGGCCGCTGCGTGCTCGGCCTGCAGTCGATCGCTCAGGCGAGCACCAATTACGGCCAGGGCGTGGCACAGAGCCTGATCGAGAACTGCGGCAATACGCTGATCCTGCGCTGTTCGGCTTCTGAGGGCGGCGGGACGGCACGCTATGCGTCTAAATTGATTGGCGAGCGAGAAGTCGTGCGCTTGGCGCGCTCGGTCAGCCGTTCGAGCGGTATGCAGATTGGCAGCGATCGGGACACGGAAGGCCACAGCGAGCAGACCGCGACGGAGCTCGCCGTCATGTCCGCAGAGATCGAGCAGCTGGCCGACCGGACGGGGTTTTTGAAGTTCGCCTCGCAGCCGGGGTGGATGCGCGTGGGGTTCCCGGTGTACGAGATTCCTAAAGTGGCCACGCCGTTTGTCGAGTCACGATCCCTGTGATCGCCGGACGTGGATGTGTTCGAGCTGAATGCGATAGGCCATTGCTTGAAGTCCAGACTTTGAGGAGCCGAGTTTGAATCCCGTTCAATTGCTGACATGGCAACATCAAGGCTATCCGCGCTATCACCAGAACCGCGCCAACCTGGTGCTGCATAGTGTCCTGGTGCCCCTGTTCATCGCGGGCAATGTGTGCCTGCTGATGGGTCTCGTGCGTGGTTCATGGCTCTGGTCGTCAGCGGCCATCCTGGCTACCGTGGTTTCGCTTGCACTACAAGGTCGAGGTCATCGCCTGGAACTCGTTCCGGTGGAGCCCTTCACGGGACCGGGGCAAGCCGTCGCGCGGGTGTTCTTCGAGCAGTGGATTACGTTTCCGCGCTTTGTCTTGTCTGGTGAATGGTGGCGTGCGCTGCGGCGCCGGTGGCTGCCGGAGACTTCGACCGTAGGCGTCGAGGAGAACATCGCGGTGACCGGATACGCCCAGGAATTTTCGGTCGCGTGGGACCGCACCCTGCAGTTCGGTCTCAAACTCCCGCC
>JANXUT010000054.1 GCA_025356075.1 Pseudomonadota bacterium
GGCTCATGCCGCCGCGGACTGCCTGCACCACCGTCCGCCGCAAATGCGTCTGCGTCGCAATGTCCAACTTCCGTGCATCTGGCCTGTTCTTCATGCCTGAGATTATACCACATCAAGCACTATTTGATGCACGGATCAGTAAATGGCCGCAACTACCTCATTCCGACCGGCGCGCGCATCGAGCGCGAGGGCGATGTCGACATCGAGGCGGTCAGCGCCGACTGGGTGATCGAGCAGATGCGCTATGCGCGCAACCGGCTCAACATCGTCGTGCTCGACGCCTGCCGCAACAACCCGTTCGCGCGCGCCTCGCGCTCGGCGGACCGGGGGCTCGCGGTCATGGATGCCCCGGCCGGCATCCTGATCGCGTACTCGACCGCGCCGGGATCGGTGGCGACGGATGGCGAGGGCACCAACAGCCCGTACTCCGAGGCCCTCACCCGCGCCATGCGCGACGTGCACGAGCCGGTCGAGCAGGTCTTCAAGCGCGTCCGGATTTCCGTGATGAACGCGACCGCGGGTCGGCAGATCCCGTGGGAGTCGTCATCGCTCACGGGGGATTTCTACTTCTCCTCTGCCGGTCGACGCGTCGACAACGACTCGGGCCCGCGGCCCGCGGCCGAGGCGTCACGGCCGCCTCCGACTGCCCAGGTGGCTGCCGCCGCGCCGTCCACGACAGCGAACACGCCGGGCGGGCACGACACCGAATCCTCGGGCTCCTGGCTTTCGAATCTCTTCGGACTCAACAAGCCCTCACCGGGCGCCCCAGGCGCCCCAGGCGCCCCCGCTCCAAGCGCCCCCGCCCCAGGCGCCGCCACGGCCGGCATGCTCGCCGGTGCCAAAGTGGTGCCGGTGTTCCAGTCGCTTGGCGTGACCGCCGACGTCGATGCCGCGCATTCGTACGCACCCGCGACCATCCGACAGTGGATCGCGACCGCGCCCAGGCGCGTGACGCTCGGCAGCACGCCGGAACAGATCCGCTCGGCGTTCGCGATGTGTCGCGGCTACTCGAGCGCCTGCAGGCTCGACTGGTATGCCGATGAGCTCGTCCGCGGGGCGACACTGGCACCGTTTGACCTGGACCCCGCGCCCGTGAGCGTGCGCGAGTTCAGGCAGTTCGCGGACGCGGCGCACTACACGACGGAGGCGGAGACCACGGGCTTCGCCTATGCGCTCGTCGCGGGCAAGCTGGCGGAAGTCAGCGGCGGCTCCTGGAAGAACGCGATCAAGCAGCGACCAGTGGCCGAGGACTCCGCCGTCGTCGG
Organism: Pseudomonadota bacterium; assembly: GCA_025356075.1. Lineage (GTDB taxonomy): Bacteria > Pseudomonadota > Gammaproteobacteria > Steroidobacterales > Steroidobacteraceae > CAIKZZ01. The sequence continues at coordinate 1,266 of JANXUT010000054.1, forward strand.
TGTCACGTTCCAGGACGCACTCGCGTACTGCAGGTTCCGCGGCGCGCGCCTGCCGACCGAGGATGAATGGGAATACGCGGCCCGCGGCGCCGAGCGGCACACGTTTCCGTGGGGTGAGAGTCCGGACCCGGTCGTGAATGCCGCGACAGCACCGCCCCGCGCCAACGACGGGCCCGCGGAGGGAATCGGCGGGCGCTACCGGGGGCTCTCCGGGAACGTCTGGCAGTGGGTCGACACGAAGGTCAACGGCCGCAAGGTGCTCAAGGGCGGCTCGTGGCTCGAGCCGAACCCGGCGAACAAGCGCGTCGCGACGCGCCGCTACGAACTTGCTCACCGCGCCGACGAGGACAGCGGGTTCCGCTGTGCCCGCACGCTACCCGCGTGGAGCGATGCGGACCAGTGGTTCGCGTCGCTGACGAAATAGGACGGCGGGCCCCCGCGGACTCGGCCGCGTGACGCCCAGTGCGAGGTTCGCAGGCGAGCGGTGCGCGACAGGCCGCGGTCGCGAGCGGATCCTCAGCCGCGCACATATACTCGAATCAACTCGACTAAGACTTCGGTCGACGCTCAGCCCCTAGCCGTCGATCGAATGCCGGCCGAACTTTCCGAATCTGCCTGCTTGCGGGAGGGTCATTGCGCGTCGCAGCGTATGGTGTCGTGCTTGCGCTCCTGGCCGGAACGGTCGCAGCGACTCCCCTTGCTCCGTCCAGCGACGCCGCGTGTGTCGGGGAGCTCGCGCGCCACGCCATTGGTGCGCCGCACGATGTATTGCTCGTCGGCGTGACGCCCGTGAGCTTGTCGCTGGACGTGCCTCAAGGCACCGAGATCCTCGTCGATGCCGCGCAGAGCGGCATCGACATGACGCTCGCTGTAGGCGCGGATGGCCAGGGATTCGCGGCCCACGCCGAGACACCCGTGCGCCGGGCCGGACACCAGTGGGCGATCGTGACCTCCGCCGCTGCCGGCCCCCTCGTCGTTCGGCTAACGGGGAAGGAGCATCCGGACGTATCCGGGCATACCACCGTGCGCCTTACGGCGCTTGGGCCCGAGCGCCTGAGCGACCGGTGTTCGCAGATCGTTCACGCCCTCGCGGCGGCCAGCGCGAGCTATGCGCGCGGCCAGGACGTGAGCCGGGCCGTGTCGACGCCGGGGAAAGCAAGTGCCCGTCACCACTACTTGCTCGCGGTCGAGGAGTATTCGCAGGCAGTTCGTTTGCTCGACGCGCCCGCCGATGCTCCGCTGCGCGTGATGGCGGCGCTCTCGGTTGCGGCGGCGTACTACCAGGACTTAAAGGATTGGGCCCGCAGCGCCGACTGGGCTCAACGAACTCGAGCGGACGCCCAGCCGAACGGCCTCGACTACGAGGCCGCGCGAGCTGGCGCCTTCCTCGCGGCTTCCTGGCTTGAGATGGCTGGCACCACGGCGCATCCATCGAAGGCGTCCGAGGTCCAGAAGTCCGTCCACGAGCGGATGGTGCAGACGCGTGAGTTGCTGCGTGAACTCGAACGAGTCCATCGAAAGCGTGGCGAGCTCTACGATGCAACCCTTCAGCTCAATAATGCAGGAGTCGCGTACTACACCGAAGGCAACTACACGCAGGCCGAACGCATTTACCGGCGGGCGTCGGCGATGTTTGGCGCACTGCACGAATGGCCGCGGCAGTCGATTGCACAGCAAAATATCGCGCAGTGCCAGTGGGGCCGCGGGGAAGTCCTCACTGCCGTCGAAACGTACCGCAAGATTCTGGAGAAGCTGGGGCCGAAGCCCTACCCGTACGCCTACGTAGCCGTACTTGCGAACAGCGCGCTTGCCTCATTCGCGGCCGGGGATCTCGATACATCGTTGCGGCAGAATGCCAAGGCGCTCGAATTTGCTCGAGAGATTCAAGCGCCCACTAAGATAGGGCAGAGTCTTCACGGACTTGGAATTACCTACTACGCCATGGGCGACCGTGAGCTTGCCCGCCTGTACCTGGATGAGGCGTTGACGGTCCGTACCGCGGCACTCGATCCTGGTGGTCGGATGGCGACATTGCGCGCGCTGAGTGCCGTGTACGTCGATGAAGGTCGGATCGACGCGGCCGTCGCCTTCGATCAGGAAGCGCTATCGCTCGCGACCTCTCCGTCGAGGCGCGCACGTATGCTCATTCGACTCGCGACGGACACGGCTGCCGCCGGCGGCGTCGAATCAGCAGTCGAATCGCTGCGGCCAGCGCTCGACGGGCCCAATGCGTACGACCCAGCCATCCGGGTCGAGGCGCTGATTGCACGGGGACATATATATAGAGTGAGCGGCAGGCTGCCGGACGCGGTCGAGGACCTCGACGCTGCGGTTGCGATCGTTGCCCGTCACGACAGTCCGGACCAGGACTTCCGCGCCAACCTCGAACTCGCATCGGCGTGGGAGGCGCTCGGCAAGCCCGATCACGCCCTCATCGCTATCGACCGCGCGCTCTCCCGATCGGATGAATTGCGCCGGCAAAGCGCGAATCCTGAATTTCGTGCGCAACGACAAGCGCCCCTGCGGCCGGCCTACGACTTGAAACTCGCCCTACTCGCCGATCGATTTCGGCAGTTGCGCGCGGCCGGGAGGATTGACGAGGCGCGGCGCCTTGGCATCCAGGCGCTGCAGACGGCGGAGCACGGCCGCGCGCAGTCCCTTGCCGATCTGTCATCGCTCAGGTACAGCTCAAACGACGCAACGCTACGCACCCAGCTCGAGCGCCGCGAACGGCTGTACCGGGACCTCGCGGCACGACGCTTCCGACTGGATAGCCGGCAGGATGCCGCGGGCGCCGCCGACGAGCACGTAATAGCGCTCCAGGCGGACATTGCTGCGAGTCGGCGCGATCTCGATGCGCTCAACATTGATATCGCCCAGCTGTCCGGCGTTCGGTCGTCGACGTTGCGTGAGGTGCCCGGCTCATGGCCACGCTTCATGGGCGTACGAGCGCCGGATAGCGTGATCATCGATTTCTGGGTCGGCGACCGGGGGGCGTACGCCTGGACAATTTCGTCGGACGGAATCGAATGGACGATGCTTGGCGCAAGCGCGCCGATCACTGAGGCGGCGCGGACCATGCACGAGGCATTCAAGAGCTTCGCAGGCCGGCCGCCGAGTGATCGCCTCGAAGCGGCGGCCCTCGTGTACGACCGCGTCATTCGCCCCCTTGGGGCACGTGCGACCAGTCGCCGGCAGATCATCGTGGTGCCGGATGGCGCGCTCGGCTACGTGCCGTTCGCCGCACTTCGAACCGGCCGAGACATTGGGGCGCGCTACCTCGTCGAGGATCACGATGTCGCGCTCGCCCCGGCGGCGTGGTGGCTGGTTGACCGCCGCGCGCCGCCAACTGCGCCTGGCCCATCCCGGGTGTTGCTGCTATCGGATCCGATCTACGAAGGGAACGACCCACGATTGGCGAGGCAGGTGGCACCGAAGGACGGGCAGCCGTCGAGACCGCGCGCGCCGAATGGACTCGAGCGGCGCCAGTACGAGTCTTTGGGGCGGCTGCCGTGGACCGCGCGCGAAGCGGAGGTGCTGGCGGCGCTTGTGCCGAGTTCACAGGTGGATCGGCTGTCGGGGGGCACGGCGACCCGGGACCGGTTGCTGGCGGCGCACTGGTCGGAGTACAGGATCATTCACCTGGCGTCGCACGGGATGGTCGACGCGGCCATGCCGCAGCTTTCGGCGTTGCTGCTTGGCGCCTATAATGAGCGCGGGCAGCGCGTTGAGCAGGCAGTACGTGCCGTCGATCTTGAATCACTGACGCTGCGGGCGGATATCGTTGCGCTGTCGGCCTGCGACACGGCGGTTGGCAAGGAAATCGCCGGTGAAGGCGTCGTCGGCCTTGCGGCTACCACGCTAGCGCGTGGGGCCGGAGCCGTGCTCGCATCGCTCTGGCCTTCCTCCGATGAGATATCTGCTAGGCTGATGACAGAGTTCTATCGAGGCGTGCTGATTGAGCACGGCAAACCGCCGAGTGCACTCGGCTCCGCGATGCGGACGATGCTCAGCAGGAATTCGCAGACCGATCCCGCCTTCTGGGCGGTATTTCAGCTGTCGATAGGCCGCCTCGATGGGCAAGATTCGAATCGCGACGTGGCAAGAACCGACATCAAGACAAGGGAGCAACCGTGAAGCGCGCCAAGGCCAAGAAGAAATCCGGAAAAGCCAAGACCAAGTCGAAGGGAACGAAGAAGCGCAGCACCAAGGCGCGCAAGGCACCGAAGCGCAAGCCGGCCAAGCGCCGCAAGGCTTCGACCGCGGACGATGGCCTCCCGGGTGGCGGTCCGCACAAGTAAGGTCGAGTCTCCGAACGCGAGCCGGTGCGGCGTACCGGAGCCCGCGAGGTTCTGGCCGCCGCATCGGCGTGTTCGTGCCCTCGTTCGCAACCGAGGGACAGAGCCGAATGCCTGAGATCGCCGTGATCAACCGCTCGACGGTCGTGACCACGCGTGCGCTTGCCACGATGGTGCGGGCGTTCGAGAAGCAGTGGGCCCGGGACCTGCTGCCCATCTGGGGCGTCGACGAGGCGGACCTCACGATCGTGCCCGCCAATCGCGTGCCTCGCCGCGGCGCCTGGTGGCTCGTGTTCCTCGACGACACGCATCAAGCGCACAAGCTCGCGTACCACGATCTCACCAGTGACGGTCTGCCGATTTCGAAAGTATTCGCAAGGACACTCCTCAGGCGCAACGCGAGTGTGAGCGTCGGTGCGAGTCACGAACTGTGCGAGATGGCGGTCGACCCGTGGCTCAGTGGCGCCTACCAGGACGACAACGAGGTGTTCTGGGCCGGCGAGGTTTGCGATCCGGTGCAGGGCGACCGGCATGCCTATGAAGTCAGTGGCACGGCGGTTGCGGACTTCGTTACGCCGGAATGGTTCGGGCATGTGCACCGCGGCGGACGGGTCGATTTCAAGCGGCACGCCAAGAAGCCGTTCCAGGTGCTCCCGGGCGGCTACGCCCAGAAATACGAGACCCGTCGCGGCTGGGTGCAGATCCACGGCGCGGTGACCGCGAACGCCAAGCGAACGCCACCGGCATCCGGGTCGCGCCGGGAGAGGCGAGCCCGCGGCTCCGCGCTGTGGGAACGCAGCGATCCGATCCCCGAGAGTCGGTCTCAGGGCTGATATGGCCCGCTCTTGTCAACAAGGACGAGCGTAGTTCTCCCAGTCTGGGACGTTCCGGCAGTCGTCCGATTGGGATCGCACCGGATGGGGAACGCGACGCGCGGAGCTTGTTGCGACGATGGATCATGCTGATATCCGCGGGTTGGTTACCGCATTACATCGGTCCGTCGCGGGGCTGCCTCGCTCTAGCGTCGGGGATCATCCCCGTGGATGCCCACATAGCCCTGTCGAGGATTCCCCTCACCGTGTCCGCGCATCGCGTTCCCGATCCGGTGTGAGGTGACTTACGTCATGGCCGCGCTCCGCCGTTGATCGCGTGCCGACTCAGGCGCGCGGAGCGGCATGGCGCCCGATGTCCCAGATAAAGCCGGCGAGCTCGCGCGCGATCGCGACGCAGGTCTTGTTGTGCTGCAGGCCGCGGGCAGTGAGCGAGCGATAGCGGTGGGCGAGGCGCAACTGCGCACGCCAGGCGATGGCGCGGATGACAGTCGGTTGATTTTCCTGACGGACTTGCAGGGGACGGCTGATGCGGGCGGGATAGCGGTAGTTCCAGGCCGCTTCGATCAGCACCCGGCGGACGTGACCGTTGCCGGTCTTGGTGATTGCGCCTTGCCTGCGTTTGGAGCCCGTCGAGTACTCGCTCGGCACGAGCCCGAGGTAGCCCATCAGCGCGCGCGGGTGCACGAAGCGCTTAAGATCCCCGAGCTCGGCAACGACTGTCGTTGCACTCACCAGGTCGAGGCCGCGCAGCGTCATCAGCGCCGCCACCACCGGCTGCATCCGCCAACCCTCGACCTGCTGCGACAGCGCTTGAGTGAGGCGTTGCACGCGCTGCTCACCTTCACCCACCGCCTGGCGGTACTCGACAAAGGCGATGTCCTGGGCCGGGTGCGCGAACGTGATCGTGGACAGATAGCGCTCGTGGGCCCCCGTCCACGAGGTCTTGCCGCTGTAGCGCCGATCGTGGCGCAGGAGCAGCGCCTTCAGTTGCTGGCGCGCCTTCAACCGCGCTCGCACCGCATCAACCCGCGCACGGCCCAGATCCCGGATCGCCTCGTCGCGCTCGTCCGGCACCGTCACCGCCACCAGCTCACCCGCGCGCGCCAGGCTCGCCAGCTTCAGCGCGTCGCGCCGGTCAGTCTTGATCCGTTCGCCGGGCTTCGTCGGGATCTTCGAGGGCGCGATCACCTCGCACCGGTACCCCGCGCCCGTCAGCTCCCGCACCAGCCCGTAGCCGCACGGACCCGCCTCGTACACCACCAACAGCGACCCCGGCGCGCCCAGCCCGCCGAGCGCCTTCATCAGCTCCGAACGCTTGGCGCCCACCGTCCCGATGAACCGCGCCGCAGCACGACCCGCCTCCGCAAACCCTATCGCCGTCGACTCCGCGTGTGCGTCCAGGCCGACAAATCCCGTGATAGTCTCGTCCATGGTCTGCCTCCTCGGCTTGTTGTAGATCACGCCCAATCGCGTTCTACATGTGGCTCGGCGCACTCACGTGCGCAACCCACGGTACTGCGGGAGGCAGACCACTTCCTCAAATCAGCTGTGTATGCCCGCCTCCACATCGCGGGCCATGATGTCTAGCCAAGACGCAACCAGCGGTCGTCGGCCGCGCGACGCCGCGGGCGACCGGGCCATGCGGGCCGGGGGATGCGAGCGGCGGGCGGACCAGGGTCCGGGCCTGCGTGCTAGCATTCGGCCGCCGTGCCGCACCATTTTCCGTCACTGTGGCGACTCGACCCCGCGGTCACGTTCCTCAACCACGGCTCCTTTGGCGCCTGCCCGGCCGTCGTACTCGACCGCCAGGCCGAATTGCGCGCGGAGATGGAGCGCGAGCCGGTCGACTTCCTGTCGACGCACCTGCCCGCGCGGCTGAACGCCGCGCGCGAGGAGTTCGCGCCGTTCCTCGGCGCCGACCCCAAGGACCTCGTGTTCGTCCCGAACGCGACCAGCGGCGTCAATGCGGTGCTGAGGTCACTCAAGTTTGCGCCCGGGGACGAGATCCTCGTCACGACCCATACCTATGCGGCGTGCCGCAAGACGGTCGACTTCATCGCGAGCCGGACCGGCGCCCGGGCGGTAGTCGCTACGCTCCCGTTCCCGTTGGCGAGCGAGGCGGACATCATCGAGCCGATCCTGGCGAAGGTGACTCCGCGAACGTGTCTCGCACTCCTCGATCACGTCACGAGCCCGACGGCGCTCGTGTTGCCGGTCGCTCGCCTGGTCGACGAGTTGCGTGCACGCGGTGTCGATACCCTCGTCGATGGTGCGCATGCACCCGGCATGGTGCCGCTCGCGCTCGACTCGCTCGGCGCCGCGTACTACACCGGTAATGCTCACAAGTGGTTGTGCGCGCCGAAGGGCGCGGCGTTCCTGCACGTCCGCCGCGACAGGCAGGCGGAGCTTCACCCACTCACGATCAGCCATGGCTACCCGGCCGGGTTTCGTGCCGAGTTCGACTGGACCGGAACGTCCGATCCGACGCCGTGGCTCTGCATCCCGGAGTCCGTCCGCTATCTCGGTACCCTCCTCCCGGGCGGCTGGCCCGAGATCATGGCGACCAATCGGACACTCGCCCTGAGCGTGCGGGCACTACTCCTCGAGCGCTTCCGGATGAAAGCGCCGTGCCCGGAGTCGATGGTCGGATCGATCGCGTCGGTGCCGTTGCCAATGCCGGCGCCGGGTTCGCCGGCGGCCCGCCTCGACAGCGACGCGCTCTGCGCGTGGATTCGCGAGCGGGGCGTGAGGACCTGGACATACGGGCACCCGCTGCCGCTCGTGCGGATCTCCGCGCAGCTTTACAACACGCTCGATCAGTTCCGGCAGCTGGCCAACCTGCTCGAGGAGGCGCTCCGTGCCCCCTGAACAGCGCAGCATCTCTGCGCGTCTCTCGACGTTCGACACGGCGATGGTCGTGTTCTCGCTCGTGGTTGGAATCGGGATCTTCAGGACGCCAGCGATCGTCGCCAGCGCGGCGGGCGACACAAACCTCTTCTTTGGTGCCTGGATACTCGGCGGGTTGATCAGCCTCGTTGGCGCCTTCACGTTCGCCGAGGTCGGCGCGCGCTACCCGCGGGCCGGCGGTTACTACCGCGTCGTCGCCGACTGTTACCACCCGACGTTCGCCTTCATGCTGAATTGGGCCCAGGCACTCATGCAGGGCGCGAGCGCCGCGGGCGTCGCGTTTATCGGCGCCGACTATCTTGCGCCCGTCGTGCTGCCCGAATCCCTGCACACGCCCCAGGGCTCGCTCGCGCTCGCCTGCGTGACGATGCTTGTGCTCCTCGCCCTCAACTACCGGGGGATCCGCTCGGGTGCCCGGACGCAGAACCTGCTGTCGGCGCTCAAGATCGCGATGATGCTCGCGATCGCGGTGCTTGCGCTCTCACTCGCGCCGCACTCGCAGGCACCCGCGCCTGTTGCGACGACGCCGTGGCTGCCGCGCCTGTCAGCCGCGCTCGTCCCCTGCTTCTACGCCTACGGCGGCTACCAGCTGACAATGAACCTGGGCGCGGACTTGAAGAACGCGTCGCGGCGCTTTCCGCTCGCGATCGCAGGCGGAATGTTCACCGTCGTCGTGCTCTACCTCCTCCTCAACGTCGCGTACCAGCAGGTGCTCGGAACCGCAGGCGTCGCCGACTCCAAGCTCGTTGCCGCAGCGCTGTCGCACGCGACATTCGGCCCTTCGGGGGAGGCAATCGTGTCGGTTGCCGTGTTCTTCTCCGCGGCGGGATTCGTGAACGCGATGATCCTGCAGATGCCACGCACGTTCTACGCGATGGCGGAAGATGGCGTGCTGCCGCGGGCGTTTCTGCACGTGAACCCGAAGACCCAGGTGCAGGGTGTCGCACTTCTGTTCTCGGGCGCGACGATGCTGGTTCCCGCGTTCCTGCTGGGCTCGTTCGAGAAGCTGCTCAACTACGTCATGTTCTCAGACGCGCTCACGCTCGCGGTGGTCGCATCGACGCTGTTCGTGCTGCGGCGTCGGCGCGTCGGCGACGGCGGCTTTGCGATGATGGGCTACCCCGTGCTGCCGGCCCTGTATCTGCTGTGCCTGGTCGGCGTCTCGGTGCGAGTGCTGGTGATGGAGCCGCGCCTTGCGCTTGCGGGCGTGGTGATACTCCTGACGGGCTGGCCGCTCTTTCGCCTGAGTCGTGCCGTGATCGGGCGCAACTCGGCGCCACCCCAGGAATGACGCGGCGACTTTGGCGCCTGCGCGTGAGTTCTCGGGTGGCGTTCCAACGAGCGCCAGCACAATGGGGCGTCGTTCGGCCTACGACGACCCCGATTCCATCGCGGGCGAGCGAATGCTCGATTCGGCGGCCTCCGCACGAGCGTCGGCCATGACGTGTGCAGCGGATGCGGTCGACCGCCGGCCGGCCTCGGGCCTGCGCCGTGCAGTTGGCAGCAAGCGATCGGTTTCTGGCTTCACGGCGGCGTAGTACTCGCAACACTGCGTCTCGAGGCCGGCTCGATCAATGACCTTGATCCGACCGCGGGCGTAGGAGATGAGCCCTTGAGCTTGCAGGGTCCCTGCAGCCGCGGTAACCCCTTCGCGTCGAACGCCCAGCATGTTGGCGATCGGCTCCCGCGTCATCGTCAACTCGGAAGACGACAGGCGATCGAGGCTCAGCAGCAGCCAACGGCACAATGGTTGGTGGATCGAGTGGTGTTGGTTGCAGACAGCCGTCTGCGACACCTGGGTAATGAGCACTTGGGTGTATCGCAGCAAGAGGTGCCGCAGCTCCCCGCCCCGCGCGAACTCCTCCTTGAGGACGCGGCTCGCCATGCGAAATGCCCGCCCGGCGCTTTGCACGACGGCGCGGCTCGGAGTGGTCTCGCCGCCCATGAAGAGTGCCACGCCGACGACGCCATCGCGTCCGACCACGGCTATTTCCGCGGACGCGCCGTTCGCCTTCACCGAGAGGAGCGAGACGATGGCTGTGGTCGGGAAATAGACGTAGTCGAGCTGCGCGCCCGATTCGTAGATGACGCCGCCGAGTTCCAGGGCGACGGGCGCGACTGGAAGCCGAGGAAATCAGGGCAACCTAGCGGACCCCGGAACTCCCTCCAAGTAGTCGCTCCGGTACTGCCGGCCCCGGGTCGGGTCCGGCAGCGCGCTCGCACGGGCTCCCTGACCGCGTGGTCGCGGGACGGGTAGAATCCGCGGCAGCCCCGGCCGAGCTGTCGATCCGCAACTGACAGATTCTTGCTGGCGCCTCATCAGGGGGAATGCAAGCCATGGACGGCCATGAGACGTCGGACCTTCAGCGGCGCACGATGCGGAAGGTGGCGTGGCGGCTGATCCCGCTCATCGTCATCAGCTACCTGGTCGCCTACATCGATCGCTCAAACGTAGCGTTCGCAGCCCTGACGATGAACAAGGACCTGGGGTTCTCGGCGTACATCTACGGCCTCGGTGCTGGCATCTTCTTCCTGGGCTACGCGGTTTTCGAGGTGCCGAGCAACCTCGTGCTGCATCGCGTGGGGGCGCGGCGCTGGATCGCCCGCATCATGATCACCTGGGGGCTCGTCTCCGCGCTCACGGCGGCCGTTACAGGACCGACGAGCTTCCTCGTGCTGCGATTCCTGCTGGGGGTCGCAGAAGCCGGCTTCTTCCCGGGGATCATCCTCTATTTCACGTACTGGTTTCCGGCCCGCTACCGGGCGCGCGTCATCGCTGCGCTCTATCTCGCGGTTCCCACCTCAAATGCGATCGCCGCCGTCGTCTCGGGCGCGATGCTCAACTTGAACGGCGCGCTCGGACTCAAGGGCTGGCAGTGGATCTTCGTGGGCGAGGCGATTCCGGCGGTGCTCCTCGGCGTCGTTGTCCTCAGGCTCATGACGGATCGCCCGAAGGATGCGGCGTGGTTGCAGCCGGTCGAGAGGGACTGGCTCGTAGCCGAACTCACCTCGGAACAGCGCCAGGTCGAAAGCGTTGGGCGCGTGGCCTTGCTGCAATCGCTCAAGGACCCGCGGGTACTCGTGTTGTCGGCCGCCTGGATGATGAGCCAGATCGCGACCTACGGAGTCACCTTCTTCCTGCCGCAGATCGTCAGTGATCTCGGCGCATCGATCGCCTCTGCCGGCGTGCTGACGGCAATCCCCTACGCGATCGGCACGGCGGGTCCACTTCTCTGGGGCTTTTCCTCCGACCGGCGCCACGAGCGTCGCTGGCACTTCATCGTTGCGCTATTGCTTGCCGCGCTCGGCCTCCTCTGCGCAGGGTGGTGGCACGGATCGTACTGGGCGCTGCTCGCCATCTCGGCGGCGATGGTGGGAATCTACGGATCCAAACCTTGCCTCTGGGCCATGCCCTCCCAGTTCCTGACCGGCGTTGGCGCGGCAGCCGGAATCGGCCTCATGAATTCTTTCGGAAGCCTCGGCGGCTACCTCGGACCCTTCGTCGTCGGCTGGATCAAGGAGAGCACGCGAAGTTTCGAGGTCGGCCTCTACTTTCTGGCAGCCTGCGCGCTCGTGTCCGCCGCGGTTGCCTTTGCTGGAAAGCGCGCGACGACCGGCCCCACCGGCGCCGCGATCGTCAAGTGACTGTTACGGCATCGAGCTAGCCGACAGTCCCCGGAATCGCGAAAGCAGCCTGGCGGCTCCTGCTGGAGCTGCCCCGGGCGCGCCGCTGGACGAAAACCGGGACCACGTCACACTCGCGACGTTCGATGCGCTGGCGCTCCCGAAACGGCGCATCTATCCTACCTATTCGTCCTCTCGATGCCTAAAAATACAGTCTTTCCGCGACAACGGTCGCCGCATCGTTCCGGAGAAATGGAAATGTCCGACGCCTTCTTTGAAAAGCTGTTCGGGGATTCGGAGCCCACCCACGTAGGCAGCGGCTGGATCAGCGGCGTCACGTCCGTCTTCTTCGGCATCCTCGGACTTGGCGGCGTGCTGTGCCTTCATTTTCCCGCGCTCCTCACGCTTCCCGATGCCCGCGCGCACTACCCCGTCGCGATCATCCGGTATCTCATCCAGGGAACGATCGTGCTTGCGCTCGTGCTCGGCGCGATCTCGGCGCTCTTTCGCCAGCGGAAAGTCTTGGCGCTCACCGGCATCGCCCTCGGGCTCGCGGCGGCGCTCCTTGGCGGTGGCAGCACGCCGCTCCCGGAAGAAGTGAAATCGAGCGTCGGCATCGGCTTCGACTGGTTCCTGCTCGACCTCCTCGTGATGACAATCGTGTTCGTGCCGGTCGAGCGGTTCTGGCCGCTGCATCGCGGACAGAAGACGTTCCGGCCGCAATGGACGACCGACGCGTTCTATTTCGTCGCGACCCACCTGCCCGCGCAGCTGATCACGTTCGTGATGCTGGTGCCGACGACGGCCCTCTTCACCTGGCTCGCCATCCCGACGCTCGTGCACACGGTGGGAACCTGGCCGTTCATCGTGCAGCTACCACTCGCCATCGTGGTGGCGGACTTCGCCCAGTACGCGACGCACCGGGCCTTCCACCAGATCCCGTTCCTGTGGCGCTTCCACTCAATCCATCACTCGATCGAGACGATGGACTGGATCGCGGGCTCCCGCTCCCACTTCATCGACATCCTCATTACCCGGAGCCTCATCCTCATCCCGATGACCCTGTGCGGGTTCTCGCAGAACGCGATGGCCGGGTACCTCGTGTTCGTCTCCTTCCACGCGACGTTCTGCCACACGGACTTCGGTCCGCGGCCGGTGTGGATGGAACCCTACTTCGTGACGGTGCGCTACCACCACTGGCACCACGCGGCGGACAAGGAGGCGGTGGACGTCAACTTCGCCATCCACTGGCCGTTCATCGACCGGCTCTTCGGGACCTACTACCTGCCGACGGACGCCTGGCCGAAGCGCTATGGCCTCGCCGACGGTTCCGTCCCGCCCGGCTTCTTCGCCCAGTTCATCGCCCCGTTCACCGGGAAGTAAGCGGCCTTCAGAGCGCGACTTCCGCAAGCGCGAGGTCGTCGGGCCTGTTGGTGCCAGTCTTCGAGGGGCTGACGAGACCGAGCGCCCCCATGACGCGGACGGTGCTGTAGCCGAAGTCGAATTCCGCCGCGTCGTGCGACGTCCGCAGGAGATGCTGATAGTGGTGATGGTTGTTCTGCCAGCAGGCACTGAACGTCGCCATCACGGGCAGCCAATCGCCGATGTTCATCGCGTTGTCGCCCGCATCCTCGTAGCGGCGCGTGCCAAAGCGGCGATCGTGGGTCCAGTAGTTCTGGACCATGTTCACCCATAGCGCGAAGAGCCGGACACCCAGCCAGACGCCCACGACGAACTTCCAGTCGGGAACGATCAGCCAGAGGAGCCCGCCGCTCAGCAACGGCGAGATGACGGCAAAGAGCGGATGGGACACCACGCGGAACGTCCGGGTCCTCAGGATGGGGTCGGTCGCGAGGTTCGCCGTGCACGGGTACGGGAAGATGCACAGGTACATCGTCTTCCAGAAGCCGTCGGCGCCGAGCTTGTTGGGATCGCCCGGATGGTCGGCGAACACGTGGTGGAGCCGGTGGCGATTGACCCAGCTCACCGGGTCGACATAGACGCCCACGGAGTTGTTGACGACCGTCACGACCTTGATGAACCACACCTTGTAGTCCAACGCGCGGTGCGCGATGCCGAGGTGGATCACGTCGGAGAGGTAGAGGCCGCCCAGGAACCAGGACAGCAGCAGGAACCCGAAGCCGACGACGATTCCCCACCAGGGCCCGAGCCAGGGCGGCGCGAGCATCGCCGAGATCAGGACCTGCAGCGCGAGCGCTGAAAAACCGAGCACGTTGTAAGTCTTCATCGTTTGTGTGCAGCGCGTACGGCGATCGGGGCCCTCGCGGGCGACGCCGGCATCTTTGCGTTTGATCCCGACTCCGTCGAGCGGCGCCGTGGCCGGCTCGGCGAGGACCCCGGCCGACGATCGGGGCTCGACGCCCGTGAGCATTTCTTCCGGCCGAGAGGAAAGTCGCCCGCCGATCGCCTTGAGTGCTCCACCGGCAGCCTGAAGAATGGGCACCGAACGAGTCGCCAGCCCCGCGACCGCCGGACCAGGACGGTGCCAGCACGGGGTCTACTTGCACACCCGGCGCGACGCCCGCCCGGGAACCGGGAGAACCGTCCGTGCCGAACCGCCCGCCGAGGCCACGCCTGCTTCTTGTGCTCCTGGCAAGCGCCCTCGCGCTCTCATCGCCCGCGCGAGCCGTGTTCGACTCAGCCACCAAGCCCTCGTCCCCCGACCTCACCGTTGTCCGTTCCGTTCCCGAGGGTCTCGAGGTTCCGCTCAGCAGCCGCCAGATCGTCGTCACGTTCGACCGGGTCGTGGTCCCGATCGGCGACATGAACGTCGATGACGACAAGTCGCCGGTCGCGATCGAACCCGCCGCCAAGTGCCATTGGCATTGGCTCGATCCCCGCTCGCTCGCCTGCGAGCTCGACCAGAACGCCGCGCTCGCGGCCGCGACGGAATATAAAGTCACCGTCCACAACGGCGTGCGCGCCGACGATGGAAGTTCGCTGCGCGCGCCGTACCGCTGGTCGTTCACGACCGAGCGGCCGGCGATCAGGGGGTACGGCTTCCACACCTGGATGTCGCCGGGGACGCCGGTCATCCGGCTTTTCTTCAACCAGCCGGTCACCAAGGACTCGGTCGAGGCGCACCTCAAAATTGGTGGGGCTTCTCTCGATGTGCAGGCCGACCCGTATACGAGCGAAGTATTCTTCGTGCTGCCGATGCCCGGCGAGGGCAAGGTCATGGTGTTCCCCGGCGGAACCCTGCCCCGCCGCAGCGACGACCGGATGACGAGTGTCCTCGGGCGTGATGGCGTGAAGGTCGAAGCCCGCCGCGCGTGGCTCGTCTCCCCGACGAAGGAACTGGCCGGCGACACCCGGACGACGCTCACGGTGTCGCCCGGCCTTCGCGGCGCGTTCGGGCCGCTGCTCGGTACCGAGTCGCGCACGGTGGTCGAGTTCGACACGTTTCCGGAATTTCGCTTCCTCGGCGTCAGGTGCCAGGTCGGGGATGAGCGGGTGCTGCTCGCCCCGGGAAGCGCCGCCGCCAACACCGCGCGTTGCAATCCCTTCAACTCCGTCGCGCTCGAGTTCTCGGCGCCCGTCATTGCACCCGAGGTCAAGGCGCACCTCGAACTCACTCCGGACCTTCGCGCCGGCCGCACCGACTACGATCCGTGGGCGAACGTCTATCCGTCGTCCCAGCTCGGCGCGCCGCACGTACGCGGCCGTGCCTACGACGTCGGGTTGCCGGAGCGCCTGCGCGCGTACCAGCCATACTCGATCGCGGGGCTCGCGGGCCTGCGCGATGAGTTCAACCGGCCGTTGACCGGCACCGATGCGATGGCATTCCACACGGCGCACCGCGTGCCGAAGCTGAAGGTCACCCACCCGGTCGCCGTCCTCGAGAAGAACGCGCCGACCGCGGTGCCGCTCTACGCGACGAACCTGACGCGGGTCGATGTGCACTACGGCACGTTGACCCCGGCGGGCGCGACCTTCGGGCTTACCTCCAGCCAGCCGATCAACCGCATCTGGGACGTGTCCTACGCCGTTCCCGCCACGTTCCGTGACCTCCTCGGCGGGCAATCCGGCGTCGTGTCGGGGAGCCTCCTCGCGCACCCGGGTAGGAGTTCCGTGAAGGGGAGCGACAGCGAGGGCGAGGAGAATTCGGAGCCCGGACTCCCCTCCGGCCATCCCGACCAGGACTTCATCGCCGAGGTCACGCCCTTCCAGGTCCACGCGAAGCTCGGCCAGTACAACACGCTCGTGTGGGTCACGACGCTCGCTGACGGCAAGGTCGTGCCGGGCGCGCGGGTTCGTATCTACGAGGACACGTACACGCACCTGACCGACTCGCCCACGGTGCTCGGCGAGGCAATGACTGGCAAGGACGGCGTGGCGCTCCTGCCGGGTCGCGGCGTGCTCGACGTCAATCCGCTGCAACGCTACCGCGGCGGTCGTTTCGCGGCAACCGCGCTCGTCGTGCGCGTCGATGCGGGCGGAGACCTTGCGGTGCTGCCGCTCGACTATCCGTTCGCGATCGACACCTACCGGGCGTCCCGCGGCCAGTTCTGGTCGGGTACGACCGCGCGCGATCACGTGCGGTCCTGGGGTGCGGCGGCGCAGGGCGTCTACAAGCTCGGCGACACGATCGATTTCAAGCTGTATGTGAGGAACGCCAACAACCGCACGCTCGAGCCCGTGCACGAGCGGCAGGGCTACCACCTGGAGGTTCTGGACCCGACGGGCAAGGTCATCTACGACAAGCCCGACGTCGGCCTGTCGGAGTTCGGTTCCTACGCGGGCTCGTTCCGCGTGCCACCGAGCGCCGCGGTCGGCTGGTACGAGTTCAGGCTCACGAGCCCGACGTTACCCTCGGACGCCTCCGCCGCGAGTCGCGCGCAGGCGGGCAGCTGGATGCCGATGCGGGTGCTCGTCGCCGACTTCACGCCGGCGCCGTTCCAGGTCCACAACACGCTGAACGGTGGCCTGTTCATGCCGGGTGACCCGGTCGAGGTGAGCACGCAGGCGACCTTGCACGCGGGCGGGCCCTACGCGAGTGCGGGCTCGAGGGTCGTCGGCCGGCTCTGGCCGGGACCGGTCGAGGTGAAGACCGCGGCCGCCGCTGGCTTTGAGTTCGACAGCGCGCCGGTCGGTGAGTGCCGCAGCGTCCACCTGCCGGCAGTGGAGACCGTGCACGAGTCGAACGACTCCGTGAACGGGCAGGGTGAGCTCACGAGCAAGTTCGTGATGCCGGACTCCTCCTACCAGACCGGGCGCCTCGAGATAGAGAGCGCCATCCGCGACGAGCGCGGCAAGTTTGTCGCCACGAGGAGCTACGCCGATTTTCGGGGCCGCGACCGCTACGTCGGCCTTCGCGCCGAGCGCTTCACGTTCGAGGAAGGCAAGCCCGCGGGCATTCAGTTCGTCGTGGTCGGCAAGGACGGCCTCATCGCGCCCGCAACAAGGGTCCATATCGAGATCGCGCACGAGTCAGTGACGGCAGCGCGAGTCAAGGGCGCGGGCACCGCGTACCTGACCGCCTACAACCGCGCGTGGTTGGACGATACGGGTTGCGAGGCGGAGTCGGGCGCGAAGCCGATGACCTGCACGTTCACGCCGGGCGCTCCGGGGCTCTACAGCATCGATGCGACCGTGCGCGACACGAAAGGCCGCTCGCACACGACCGAGCTCTGCACGTGGGTGACGGGCAAGGGTCGCGTGCTGTGGGAAGAGCCCGAGGACATGAGCCTGAGTCTCGTGCCCGAAAAGACGAGCTACCAGGTGGGCGACCGGGCGCACGTCCTCGTGCGCAACCCCTTCCCTGGCGCCCAGGCACTCATCACCATCGAACGCTACGGCGTCATCAAGAGCTGGGTGCAGGTGCTCGACGGGAATACGCCGGTGCTCGACTTCAAGGTCGAGCCCGATTTCCTACCCGGGTTCTACCTGTCGGTGCTGGTGATGTCGCCGCGAGTGGCGCCGGTCCCGGGCGCCGCGACGTTCGATGCGGACGGCGTCGATCTTGGTCGTCCGACCTACCGGCTCGGCTACGCGAAAGTCGACGTGCACGATCCCTATAAGACGCTCGACGTGCGGGTGACGAGCGACCGGCCCGGCTACAAGCCGCGCGAGACGGTGAAGCTCGACCTGGCCGCGACCCCGCACGTCGCGGGGGAGAAGGCCGAGCCCGTCGAGTTCGCGGTGGCAGTCCTCGATGAAAGCGTCTTCGACCTCATCCAGGACGGCAAGGCCTACTTCGATCCGTACCGCGGGTTCTACGAGCTCGAGCCGCTCGACCTTGAGAACTATGGCCTCCTGACGCGTCTTGTCGGCCTGCAGAAGTTCGAGAAGAAAGGCGCGAATGCCGGCGGCGACGGTGGCTCGGGCTTTGACATGCGCTCGGTCACGAAGTACCTCGCCTACTGGAACCCGGCGGTCGTCGCCGATGCCTGGGGGCACGCCAAGGTCGACTTCACGCTTCCCGACAACCTGACCGGCTGGCGGGTGTTCGCGATCGCGACGACGGCGACCGACCACCTGGGGCTGGGCGACTTCAAGTTCAAGAGCAGCAAGCTCACGGAGCTTCGCCCGGTGATGCCGAACGTCCTCACCGAGGGCGATCACGTCACGGCGGGGTTCAGCGTACTCAACCGCTCCGACCAGGCGCGGAGGATCTCGGTCACGCTCCAGGCGTCGGGGCCGCTCGAGGGAGGGATCCAGACGCGGCGCGAGACGCTCACCCTCGCCCCGTTCAAGCGCGAGTCCGTATGGATCCCGCTCACTGTCGTCAAGGACGGGGTCCTCCGGGTCACCGCGAAGGCGGGCGACGGCAAGGATACCGATGCGCTCGCCGCGAGCATCCCGGTCAACAAGCGTGTCTCGCTGATGGTCGCCGCGAGCTACGGGACGACGGTCAGCAACGAGGTGAGCGAGCCCCTCCTCTTCCCGCCCAACATGCGTCCTGACGTCGGCGAGCTCAGCGTGCAGCTGACGCCAACCGTCATCGGCAACCTCGAGGGCACGTTCCGCTACGCGAAGGAGTATCCGTACGATTGCTGGGAGCAGCGCCTGACGCGGGCGCTCCTGGCGGCCGGGTTCGTGCGCCTGCACGGCCACCTGCCGCCCGACCTCACGTGGGCGGAGGCGAAGGACCTGCCGCAGGCCGTCCTCGACGATGCCGCCTCGTTCCAGGCGCCGAACGGCGGCATGGGGTTCTGGCTCCCGAACGACGATCGCGTGAGCCCGTACCTGTCGGCGGCGACGGCGCTGGCGTTCAATCGCCTGCGCGCGGCCGGGTACCGCGTACCGGCCGACGTCGAAACGCGCCTGCAGGGCTACCTCGGCCGGCTGCTGCGCGAGAAGACGGCGCCGACGTTTTACACCGAAGGCATGGTGTCGAGCGTGCGGGCAGTTGCCCTCGAGGCGCTGGCCGAGCGGCAGCTCCTCAAAGTCGATGATCTCAAGCGCTACGAGAAGTTCGTGCCGCAGATGGACCTCTTCGGCCTCGCGGCCTACCTCAAGGCGGCAGTTGCAACCCCCGGGGCCGATGCGCTCGCCTCCAGCCTCGCGCGGCAGATCCTCTCGCACGCGAACCAGAGCGGCGGGCAGTTCCACTTCTCGGAGCGCTGGGACGATGGCTACTCACAGCTGCTCGCGACGCCACTTCGCAGCGAATGCGCGATCCTGTCCGCGTTCCTGAAGTACGGCGAGACCCCGGCGGGTGCCCCGCTCCTCGGCGATGTCCCGTTCAAGCTCGTGCGGACCATCACGCAGTCGACGGGCGGGCGCGATCACTGGCCGAATACCCAGGAGAACCTCTATTGCGCCGGCGCCCTCACCGACTTCAGCGCGCTCTACGAGCAGACGGAGCCGAAGCTCAGCGCGCGGGCGTCGCTCGGCGATGAGCCGCTCGGGCAAGCCAAGTTCTCATCCTTCCGCGACCCGGCGGTGAGGCTCGCCCGACCCAACACGCCGACCGACGCCGGACACAAGCGCAGCGTCCGGATCGAACGGCAAGGCGAGGGGCGCATTTACTACGCGACGCGCCTGAGCTTTGCGCCGACCGATGCGACCGCCAAGGCGGTGAACGCCGGCATCGAGGTGCACCGCGAGTACAACGTCGAGCGGCAGGGCGAGTGGGTGTTGCTCGGCTCCCCCGCCGAGATCCACCGCGGCGAGCTCGTGCGGGTCGACCTCTACGTCTCGCTGCCGGCGGCGCGCCACTTCGTCGTCGTCGATGATCCGGTGCCGGGTGGGCTCGAGCCCGTCAACCGCCAGCTGTCGACGGCGTCCACCGTCGATGCGGACAAGGCCGAGTTCCAGGCGTCCGGCGGGTCGTTCTGGTTCCGGTTCCGGGACTGGGGCGAGTTCGGGTTCGAGGGTTACAACTTCTACCACCAGGAGCTCAGGCACGAGGCGGCGCGGTTCTTCTCGGACTACCTGCCGGCCGGGCACTACCACCTCTCCTACGCGGCGCAGGCGATAGCGGAAGGCCAGTTCTCGGCATCCCCGACGCGGGCCGCCGAGATGTACGACCCGGACGTGTACGGCTTGAGCCTCCCGACAGTGCTGAGTGTTGGCCATGAATGACGTCCCCGCATCGACACCGCAGCCGGCGGCTACGCGACTGTCGTCGTGGTGCCTCGGGCTCGGGGCGCTCGCCATCGCGGCGGCGATGGCGCTAGCGCTCGCGACCGCGCTCTCCCTCAAGGACTTCCCGGGCGGGCTCGACGTCGCCGGCCGCGGGGCGGTCAAGTCGCGGGTCATCGCGCGCGATGGCACGCCGCTCAGCTTCACGCTCGAGAACGCGTGGAACGACACGGATGGGGTGGCGCTCGAGAGCCAGCCACCGCTCCTCGTCCGCGCGTTCATCGAGTCGGAGGACCGGCGGTTCAGGGAGCATCACGGCGTCGACTGGCGGGCGCGCGGGATGGCGCTCTGGCAGGACGTCCGCGCCCGTTCGGCCGTTCGCGGCGCGAGCACGATCACGGAGCAGGTCGTGAGGCTGCTGCATCCGCGACCGCGCACGCTGTGGTCGCGCTGGCTCGAGGGGTTCGAGTCGGCGCGTCTCGAGACTCTCTCCTCGAAGGACCAGATCCTCGCGTTCTACCTGAACCAGGTGCCGTACGGCGAGCGCCGCCGCGGAGTCGCGCAGGCGGCGCGGCTCTACTTCGACCGGAGCCTCGAGACGCTGACGCCGGGTGAGCTCCTGTCGCTCGTGGTGCAGGTCCGCTCTCCCGCCGGCATGGACCTGCGTCGCAACCGGCCGCGGGCCGAGCAGGCGATCGAGCAGCTCGCGGGGCGTCTCGAGGCGGAGGGCGCATTGACGGCGGATGAGCATCGCGCGATCGCGGACCGTCCCCTCGTGGTCGTCGCGGCGGCGAAGGGGCCGCGCGCGGAGCACTTCGTCAGCCACGTGCTTGAGGCGGCGCGAAAGTCGGGCGGCGCTCCGCCCGCCTCGATCCGGACGACGCTCGATCCCTTCATCCAGCGGCGGACGGAGGAGATCCTTTCGAGCGAGCTCGAACGGCTCGCGCGCCGCAAGGTCCACGATGGCGGCGTCCTCGTCATCGACCACGGCCGGAACGAAATCCTCGCCTGGGTCGTCGGCCATCGACTCGCGCCCGGGCAACGACCGGAGGACGCGGGCCGCGGGTTCGACACGATCCTGACGCCGAGGCAGCCGGGCTCGACGATGAAGCCGCTCCTCTACGCGATGGCGCTCGAGCAGGGCTGGACGGCGGCGACGCTGATCGACGACTCGGAACTCTCCGAATCCGTCGGGAGTGGCCTGCACACGTTCCACAACTACAGCCACGTCCACTACGGGCCAATCCGCCTGCGCGAGGCACTCGGTAATTCGCTCAACATCCCGGCGGTGCGAACGCTCAAGTTCGTCGGACGCGAGCGATTCCTCGCGCGCCTGCACGACGCGGGCATCCACAGCCTCGGGCAGCACCCCGACTTCTACGGCGACGGGCTCGCGCTCGGAAACGGCGAGGTCACCCTCTACGAAATGGCGCAGGCCTACACTGTGCTCGCGCGGCACGGCCGGTACCTGCCGCTCAGCGTGCTCGCGCAGTCCGACGGCGCGCGGCCGGAGACCGCGATCTATTCAGCCGAGGCGGCGGTCCTCATCGGTGACATCCTCTCGGACCCCGAGGCACGCACGCGGGAGTTCGGGAGCGGGCTCAGGTTCCCCGTCCAGACGGCGGTCAAGACGGGCACCTCGACGGACTACCGCGATGCGTGGGCGATTGCCTTCGACTACCGGCACACGGTCGCGGTCTGGATGGGCAACCTCGACGGGAGCGCGATGAACGGCGTGACGGGCTCGGTGGGCCCCGCAATGGTGTTGCGGTCGGTGTTCGCGGAGCTCAATCGCAACCAGGAGACCCGTGACCTCGGGGCGAAGACGGAGCTCACCTCGCTACGCATCTGTCGCCGGACCGGACGGCCCGCGACGACCGGTTGCGAGTCGATGGATGAATGGTTCCTGCCAGGGACGGCTCCCGCCGCCGAGCAGCAGCCGCAGCGCATCCGGGCTCCCGATGTGCGGTTGCTGCTCCCGACGCCGGGACTTCAGGTCGCGCGCGATCCGCGGATACCGGATGAGCTTGAGGCGCTGCCGATGCAGATCGCGCCGGTCGCGGGGCTCACCGCCGTCGAGTGGTACGTGGACGGGCAGATGGTGTCGAAGACAACGGAGCCGAAATACTCCTGGCGGCTCGAGCACGGTACGCACGAGGTGTACTCGCGCATCTGGACGGCCGACCGGGAGGACGCCTACAAGACGGATCCGGTGCGGTTC
The DNA here is from genome assembly GCA_025356075.1 of Pseudomonadota bacterium. Taxonomy (GTDB): domain Bacteria; phylum Pseudomonadota; class Gammaproteobacteria; order Steroidobacterales; family Steroidobacteraceae; genus CAIKZZ01. Next base: position 23,699 of record JANXUT010000054.1, read on the forward strand.
TACGTGCACTGACCGGTGAATGGTCGCCGCGAGCCAGTACCGCCGGACTACTTCGGGCTGAGCTGGCAGACGACTCCCCGCCCGACGGCCGCCGTGCAGTCGAGGGTTTCGAACGGCTTGGTACTGCCATTCAGCGGAATGAAGGCGACGAAGTTGTTCGGAGGCTCCGGGCACTTAACTTCGACGACGTAGCGCTTGTCGATGCTCTCCCTGCCGATGACACGCAGCTGCAGCGGCTCGCAGCCGATGCCGTTTTGCTTGAGCGCGTCGCGAAAGGTCTGCGTCGTGATCGGTAGCGCGACGGGCCCGCCGTCGGTGAGGTGGCACTTGAGACCGTGCGCGGCGGCGTCCTGGCAGGTCATCGCGGTAACCTCGGGCGATGAGCCGGTTCGCGGGATCTTGAGGAGATACCCCTTCCCGTCCGCGCAGGCGACCTCGGAATACTCGACGTCGCCGGCCATCGTCAGCCCGAACCAGCGCACGGCGTTGACGGAGCACTCGGTACTCGCGTGCGTCAGCAGCGCTCCCGCCATCGCCTTGATGTCCTTGTTGGCGGCGAGCTGGCAAATCAATTCCGACTTCTTGCCCTCGGCCACATCCGCCGCGTGCGTGGCATCCGCCGCGAAGCACGACATCGCGATCGAGCGTTCGGGGCCGTAGGCCTCGAGGAAATAACCCATGCCATTGCCGCAGGCGACCTCGTAGACGTTGACGTCGAGTTTCTTGCCCTCGACCTTCGCCTCGCCGCGCCCGGCCTGCTCGGCGTCGGTGAGTTCGCAGGGCAGCTTTATTGCGCCGACGAGCTTCAGACTCTCGGATCTCGCCCGTGCCTTGGCCTTCACCGAGGTTCGGTCGTCGACCTCGCGGAATTTCTCGAGATCGCTCGGGTTCAACAGGCCGCCGGGCATGCCCGGCGTGTTCATTCGGGCGATTGGATCGGATCGCGTGTTCTGGGCGGAGGCGCCGCCAGGGTAGACGCCCGCCGCAAAGCTCAGCAGCACTCCCGCGATCCATACCAGTCGCGCCATGCGTAGGTCCCCGTAGCCGTCCGTGTGCCTTCAGGGCAAGTCTATGCCAGTGGCATTGGCGGCAGGGGTCCGACCGAGCGACTGACGCGCGCGCCGCGCGCCGGTCGCGGCGACCATCCACGACCGGGATTGGCGCGTCGGCGGCGGACGCCGGCTCCTCTAATCCCTGTTCGTGCCGGCAGTCGCAGAGGCCGTTCAGGTTGCTCCCGGACGGGCGCTACCGCCGGCCGATTGACCGAGCCCTGCAGGAATCCCCTAATCCCCGCAGCGCGTTTGGCGCAACGTTCGTGGCACTCTAAGGGTCGGGGTCAAGGGAATGAGGTGTGCCATGGGGTCCACGGAGGGTCAAGACGCCGCTCCGCAGAGCCATGGCCTCGCGTCGGTGGATCCGCCGATTGCGATGCTGATCCTGGAGCGCGATTTCAGGATCCGGTGGATCAGCCAGGCTGCCGTCACCGAGCTGAGGCTGAGGCCCGACCAACTCGTCGGCCGAAGCTGGTACGACATTTTTCCCGAGTCGCGAGCGCGGCGCCCGCTGCACGAGGAACTGGTGCGCGGTGAGCGAGCATCGCTCGACCTGCCGCGGGTCCCCCTGTCGCTCACGTGCGGCACGCGCTACTTTTCGTTGCGCCTGCGTCCGATGCTCGGCGCCGACGGCTCGGTCGAATCGATCCTAGGTATCGGCGAGGACGTGACGGCGCAGGCGCACGCCGAGCTCGCGCTTCGCACGAGCGAGGAGCGCTTCCGGGCGCTGTCGACCCACTCGACCGACATGATGATCATCGGTGCCGCGGACGGCACGGTGACCTACGAGAACGAGGCGGTCGCACGGATCCTCGGGCCCCGGCCGGCGCCGCGATCGGGCGCCACCGTCTTCGACAACCTGCATCCGGATGACGTGTCGCTCGCCCGCGATCTCTACGCGAAGCTGAACGCCGGGACCGCCGTCGGTGAGACCCACGATCTCATCGTGCGAACCCGCGACGCGGATGGCCGCTGGCGCTGGCTTCACTTCACGGCGTCGAACCTCCTCGCCGATCCCGCCGTCGGCGGCGTGGTGCTGAGGGGGCGCGACGTGACGGAGCAGAAGACCGCCGAGATTGCACTCCGGGAATCCGAGGCCCGGCTCGAGGCCGCCGTCGGCGGAACGGCCATCGGGCTCTGGGAAGGCGAGATCGACGAGTACTGGTGGTTCGGCGACTGGTGCGAGCGCTGCGACATCGACCCCTGCAATGGATCCAATTCACTCGGGCGCTGGCGCGCGCGGATCCACCCGGAGGATGTCGCGCGCTACGCGGCGGAAGGCGACAAGTCGCTGTCGGGCGCGATCGACCACTACGTCGTCGAATACCGCATCCTCACGCGCGCGGGTGAGTGGCGCTGGCTCCACGAACGGGGTCGGGTGACCTCGCGCGATCCGAGCGGCGTGGCCCGGCGCTACGTCGGGGTCTGCATCGACATCGACTCGCGCAAGCAGCTGGAGGCAGCGCTTCGCAAGGCCGAGGACCGCTACCAGCTCGCCATCGACGCCGCTCGGTTGCCCGTCTGGGAATACGACGTGGCGAAGGACGCGGTCACGGGCAACGTCTACTGGCACGAGACGCTCGGCTTCGAGGTCGCCGACGGCGAGGCGCTGCGGCGGGTCGAGACCTGGTTGAGCGACGTGCACCCCGAAGACCTCGCGCAGCAGCATCGGGTCTTTGAAGGCGCTGCGGCCGATGATTCCGGGTTCTACCAGTCGGAATTCAGGATGAAGGCGGCCGACGGGAGCTACAAGTGGCTGCTCGACCGCGGCAAGGTCGTCGAGCGCTCGAGCGACGGCACGCCGCTCAAGCTCGTCGGCGTCTCGGTGAACATCGATGCCCAGAAACAGCTGCAGGCGTCGCTAAGGGCCAGTGAAGTCAGGCTCGAGACCGCGATCGGGGGCTCCGACGTCGGTCTGTGGGACTGGAACGTCGATGCGGGATCGCTCGTGTGGCTCTCCGACTGGCCCAGGCAGATCGGCTTCAAGGCCTCGGAGGAGCCGTGCACCCTCGAGGACATCCTCGCGGGCGTGCATCCGGACGATCGGGAGCGGATGTGTGCGGCGGTGGAGGCGACGACCTCGGGCGGACAGGACTTTTCGGCATCCGACTATCGACTGCTCGTCGCGAGCGGCGACTGGCGCTGGGTTCACGTGCGTGCGACGGTCATCGAGCGCGGCGCAGGCGGGCGGGCTAAGCGCATCGCCGGCGCCTGTGTCGACGTCGACGCGCGCCGCCGGGTCGAGGAGCTGCTTCGGACCCAGGCGACCGTTCTCGAAACGATGCGCGAAGGTGTCGTGCTGATCGATCGCGCCGGCCGGATCGAGCTTGCCAATGCCGCGTTCACCCGCATGTGCGGACACGCAGCCGGGGAACTCACCGGGTCCTCGATCCTGGACCTACTCGCCATCCAGCAGGCCGGCACCACCCGGCCCGCCAACGTCGACCGATTCGTCGAACGCGCCCAGGACGCGACGGGGACGTGGGATGCACTCTTTCGGCGCAAGGACGGCGCGGAATTTGTCGCCGAGGTGCTGACAGCGGCGGTCGACCTCGCCCCCGGTCGGCGCTGGTTCATCGTCGTGCAGGATGTGTCGGAGCGCAAACGCCTCGAACGGGAAGTCCTCGACATCGCCAATCGCGAACGGCGGCGGTTTGGCCACGACCTGCACGATGGGCTTTGCCAGGAGCTGACCGGCGTCGCCCTCATGCTGCGCGGTGTTGCCACGGACCTGAAGCGCGACATCGTGCCGACGGTGCGCCACGTGGAAGAGCTGGTCGCACTCGTCAACCGCGCCATCGAGAACTCGCGCGAGATGGCGCGGGGCCTGTCGCCGGTCACCGTTGAACGGGGCGGCCTCGTTCCGGCACTCAACGCCCTCGCCCACCGGTCGCGGGAGAGCTTCGGCATCAGCGTGAGGCTTAGGTCGAAGTTGCTCGCGGGCCAGACGATCGACGAGGCGATGGCGAGTCATCTCTACCGGATCACGCAGGAGGCGATCAACAACGCCGTCCGGCACGGCCGCGCGCGGGCCGTCGTCGTCAGCCTCCAGGTGAACGCCGACAAGGTGCAGCTCTCGGTATCGGACGACGGGATCGGGCTGCCGGCGCATGCGGCCGAGGGTCCCGGCATGGGCCTCAAGATCATGAACTATCGCGCCCGCATGATGGGCGGCGTCGTTGACGTCGGGCCGAGGCGCTCGGGCGGTACGCGCGTTCACTGTGTCTGTCCGGCACCGGCGCGTTCCGCGCCGCACCCGCACCCGGCGACGGCGCTCGGCAGCCACGTGCGGTGAGGCGTTCCTCCTGGCCGCTCTGTGCGGCGCTCGGCTACGCCGGATTTCTCGCGATCTGGGTCCTCGGCAACTGGACCCACGACCGGGCGCTGCTCGAGGCGGTAATTCCGTGGGAAACGATTCCGACGCAGCTGCTCGTCGTCTTCTCGCTCGCCCATTTCATCCGCGACGAGCGACCCGGCGGCGCGCGCGGCCGCGCCTGGCGCCTCGTGCTCCTCGGGTTCGGCCTCAACGTAGCCGGCAGCGCCCTCTGGGTACAGGAGACCGCGGCGGGCTCGTTCGGCTATGGTCTCAACGACGTCTTCTTCGCCGCGTGCATCTGCGCGTTCGCGTTCGCCGCCGCGTGCTTCTTCATCGATCTCGGCGGGTCGTTCCGGCGTCCCGGCGTTTGGCTCGATGCCGCGACGCTCATGGTGGCCCTCGGCGCGATGCTGCGGAAGGTCTGGGTGGGCCCCGCGATCGAGGCGGGCGGCACGGGCGGCTGGCGCGTCGGCGTCGCGCTCGTCTACAGCTTCGGCGCCGCGGGGATGCTGGTGCTGTGCGCGCTCGCCTACATGCGGATCACGAACTGGCGGCAGGAGCGCTCGCTCGCGCTGCTCCTCGCCGGTGCAATCGCGAGCTTCCTTGCGGACCTCCTCTGGGTCGACGTGAGTGTGCGCGGCGAGATGACGGCCGCGTCGATCTATCAGATCGTGTACTGCAGCGGCGACGTGCTGCTGCTCGCCGCGATCGTGCTCGAGCGCCGGCGCACCGAGGCGGCGACGCGCGATCGGCGCTCGAGCGTGAGCCCGACGAGTTCCGTCCCGGCGCTCGCGGTGCTCGTGTCGATCGCGGTCATCGTCGCCGAGCAGGCCCACGAGGGGGGCTTTCGCACGATGCTGCCGCTCGTCATCGCGGTAATTGGGGCGATCCTGGTCACGATCCGCGAGGTCGGCGCGCGGCTCGAGATCTACCGCTCCGCGAGGGAGGCAGCGCGGCAGGAAGCCGATGTTCGCCTGACCGAGCTCGTGCGCCGCTCGGCGGACGCCATCGTCGTCGTCGACGCCAAATGGCTCATCACCTACGCGAGCCCGGCGTCAGAGCGCGTGCTGGGAGCGGCGCCGCGGGAGTTGATCGGGAGCGACGTGGGAGCGCTACTCGGTGAGGAGAATAGCGGTAGTATCGCCGGCTTCGTTTCGGCGCTCGAGCGCGGTTCGCGCGAGGCGCTCGAGCTCGAAGTCGATTTCGAGCATCCGCTCGAGCATCGCCGGGTGCTGCACGTCGTCGGTAGCGATGAAGGCGCCAAGTCGATCATCGGCGGGATCGCACTCACGATCCGCGATGTCACCGCGCACCGAAATGCGGAACGCGAGCTCCACGAGCTCACGAGCCGACAGCACGCGGCGCTCTCCCACGAGATCCACGAAGGGCTCGCGCAGGAACTCGCGGGCATCTCGCTGCTGGTCGGCTCGATCGGCCGCGGTGGGCCGGCGGCAGCGGAGGACTGGGCGGTCCTGCAGAACGTGCCAGCGCAGCTCTCGCGCGCCGTCGACAACGCGAGGCGTCTCGCATCGAGCCTCTCGCCGCTCCACGCGGCGGACGGGTCCCTCGAGCTCGCGGTGAGGAGCCTCGCCGAGCGGATCAAGCAATCGGGGCAGCTCGAGGTCCACGTGACGAGCACGCTCGGTGCCCGCGAGCTGCCGGCGGTCCTCTCCGAGGAGGCCTACCGGATCGTCCTCGAGGCGCTCGAGTGCGCGGCAACGGACCCGGAGAGCTCGCGCGTCGACGTCGAGCTCATCATCGCCGCGGGCACCTTGCGGATCCGCATGGGATGGGACGCAGATCCCCGTGTCTCCGCGGGCAGCACCGCGCGGGGACTGCTCAGGGTCATCGGTCACCGGGCGCGGCGGCTGCGGGGGGCGCTCCTCGTCGAGGAATCATCCGGCCGGGACGTGCGGTTCGCGGTGGATTTTCCGCTCAGGGCCGAGCATGCACCCGCCGCAGGGTCCGCCTAGGCAGCCGAGCCCATTGGCGGTTCCATCAATCGCCGGCCGGACTCACCGGCGTTGACGGGGCGGCCTGACTCCGGCAGATAATCGCCATGGCTACCGCTCTCGTTCCGATCGCCGGCCAGCTCGGCATCGCCCTCATCGTCGGCAATGTGCTCGTCGACCAGCTTGGCGTTCCGGTGCCTGCGGTACCGACGCTGATCGTCGCCGGCGCCCTTGCCGTCGATCATCCGTGGTGGGGTGCCGAACTCTTTGCGCTCGCGGTCCTCGCGTGCACGCTGGCGGACACCGCCTGGTTCCTCGCCGGGCGCCGCTACGGCAACGGCGTCATGAAGCTCCTGTGCCGGATCTCGGTGACGCCGGACTCGTGCGTCAACGAGACTTACCTTCGGTTTGAGCGCTGGGGACCGAAGGCGATCGTCGTTGCCAAATTTGTGCCGGGCCTCGCGATCATCGCGCCGCCGCTCGCCGGGGCGCTCAAGATGGGCTGGACGCGCTTCGTCGGGCTCACGATGGTGGCGGCGTCGCTGTGGGTCGGCGCGTACCTCGTGGTCGGGATCCTCTTCAAGGCACAGATCGACTGGATCCTGCCGCGCGCCGCCGATCTCGGCGCCCCCGCCGCGGCGGCGGTCCTCGCGGCGCTTGCTGTCTACGTTGCCGTGAAGTGGTGGCAGCGCCGGCAATTCCATTCGATGCTCCGCATGGCGCGCATCAGCGTGTCGGAGCTTTACGAGCGCATGCTGGTTCCGCCCGCGCCGACCGTCGTCGACGTGCGATCGCCGAGCGCGCGGACCCTCGACCCGCGGCGCATCCCCGGGGCACTGCACGTCCCGCTCACCGATGTCGACCTGCACGTCAAGGACCTGCCGCGGGACCGCGAGGTGATTCTCTATTGCACATGCCCCAATGAAGCGACGGCGGCGAGGGTCGCGAAAATACTGATCAGCCGCGGCTTCACGCGCGTGCGGCCGTTGCACGGCGGACTCGATGCGTGGGTGGCGGCGGGCTACGCCCTCGAGACGGTCGAGCTCATCGCAACGACGCCCGGCTGAGCTTTGAGCGCGAGAGGGCCCGACCGAGGAGGTCGGTCGGGCCTACGGTGCTGGTACTGCTCGACTCTTCGCGTGTGGCGCGCCTCACAGGCTCGCGAGGATGAGCCCCGAGGTATCGACGCCCTTCACGTCCTTGACCTTGGCCGCAACATCCTTGACCTGGTCGATCGCGGATTGGCTCCGCACGCTGCCGCTCAGCGCGACAACGCCGTCAATGGTACTCACGGCAATGCTGGAATCACTCGCCAGGCCTTCGCTTGCGATCGCGGACTTGACGTCGGTGGTGATCTTGCTGTCCGAGGCGACGATCGGCGCGCCGGCGTCCGGGGCGCCGGTGAGTGCGCTGACGCTCATTGGTACCTTGTCGGCGCCAGCGCCGGCCGCCACGACCTCAACAGGGTCCGCGACCGCGGGCTTGCGGGTCGGCATCGGGAGTACCTCGTTCTGGGCGACGGTGGGGCTCATGGCGTTGCCGTCGCTCGCCGGTAGTGAATGACGGGGGAACTTGGCGTCGGCGACGGGCGGAATCGCAACCTCGGGGGCCCTTGCGGCTGACCGGGCCATTGCGCGGGAGGACTGCCGGGGTCGCCGGAATCTCCGCGACCGGCGCCGGGGCGAAGGGAGCCTCCGCTGCCACCGGCGGGACCGTCGCGGGGGCTTCCGCGACCGGTGCTGTGGGCGCTGCCGCACTGACGGCCGGCGCGACGGGGGTGCTGCGCAGGAAGAATATGGCGACGCCGACTGCGATGGCGGAAGCCATGCCGCCGGCGGCGATGAGCTTGTGGGAAGTCCTGGGATTCATGGTGAGGTGCTCCGTAGGTCTAGCGAAAAGGATCGGCGTTCCGCACTCGACGGGGCCTACCGCCTGGAGCTTCTCCGCTCGCGCGCACCGTTGGTCGTCGATCGGCGCAGCAAACGTCGAGCTCGATACCGACGGTACTTACTCGTGCGCTACGCCGGCAGCCTCATAGCGCCCGTAACCTCACCGGTCGATACGCCAAGCCGCGGTCAGATGCCTCCTACGTCCGGTGACGCGACCGAGCGTCCGCCATGCCCAGAGGCGCGGGTGACGCGGCTGCCCTCGACAAAGGGCAATGTGCGCCGGCGACGGATCGAGCCTGTCGCCGAACGGACACGCGGCGACGTCGAGTCGGGACCCAACGTGCGGTCGGGCACGTGGCGGTGTGCCACGCTCGCGGCGACCGGCGTCAACGGTGTGACAGCGTACAGAACGCCAACAGCCATCACCGGTAGCGTGTCTGGCAGCAACACCAATCCCACGAAGCACGCATTTCCCGACCTCGTCACACGCCTGCGCGCAGGGGCGGGACTCAACGCCCCGATCATGGCGACGTTCTACACCGCGGGCGCCGAGGGGTACACGAACTACCCGCTGCTCGCCGCGTGAGGACACGCTTCGGGCCACCCGAGCGTATCAACTTGGCTTCCACCGACCGCACCCGCGTCGTCCGCGGCCACGCCGGCGAGGAAGCACGAAAACATATTTTTTCGTGCTACATTGCCGAATGAACAAACGCCCTCCGCTGCAACCCACCCCGCCGCCGGGCGGTCCCCGCGATGCGCGCAAGGAACCCCGCCGGGGCGACCTTTTCAAGGCGGCCGACGGATCGCTCTTAAGGATCGGGCCTGCCAGTGTCAGCGTCGCGTCGGACGGGGTCGAGATTCCCTGTCTCACCGTCGAGTTCACGGGCGCGAAGTCGAACCACACGCGCGAGATTCTCCCCTTCGGCGCCGTGCGCTCGCGCATCGCGAAGGCCGAGGTCCTGCATCGCGGCCCCTCCATCGCCGATCCCTGGCGCACCGCGCCCCGGCATCCGCTCGACGCCTGACATGGCCGAGCGCCACGTCGCGCGCCGGGGGCGACAGCTCACAAAGGTGCCGCCGAGGCGCCTGACGGCGCTCGAGTACCAGCAGCTCGCGGCCGTCCCGCCGGAAGCCGAGTGGTTCGCGAACCTTAGGAACCCGGGCACCCGCCGCATCTACCAGGCCGACATCGCCAACTTCATGGCGTTCGTCGGCATCGAGCGGGCGGAGGAGTTCCGGACCGTCCGTCGCGCCCACGTGCTCGCGTGGCGCAAGGACCTGGAGCGCCGCGGGCTCGGCGGCGCGACGATTCGCGGCAAGCTCGCGGCGTTGTCCTCCCTCTTCCAGTTTCTCTGCAACGAGCAGGCCGTGCAGACCAACCCGGTGAAGGGCGTCGAGCGGCCGAGGACCGAGGGCTACCAGGGGAAGACTCCCGCCCTCTCCGATGCCCAGGTCCGCCAGCTATTGGCGGCGCCGAGCGGCGATGGACTCAAGGCACGGCGCGACCGCGCGATCCTGGCGGTACTCTTCTTTCACGCGCTTCGCCGGGCGGAGCTGTGCGCGATCAAGGTCAAGGACATCCACGACCGGCGCGGCGTCAAGCACATCAAGGTCCACGGCAAGGGCGAGAAGCTTCGGTACGTTCCGGTCCACCCGGCGGCGGCGGGCGCGATTGCCGAGTACCTTGAGTCGGCGGGCCACGGCGATAAGCCGGGCGCTCCCCTCTTCCGCCCGATCCTCTCGAACGTCACGAAGCGCCTCGACGCGGCGCTGCAGCCATCCGGTGTCTACCGGATGATGAAGTGCTACGCGAAGCAGGTCGGTATCAACGTTGACCGGTTCGGCCCGCACGCTGCCCGGGCGACGGCAGCGACGAACGCGCTCGACCAGGGCGCCGACATCGCGAAGGTGCAGGAGTGGCTCGGGCACGCGAGCGTGAGCACGACGCGTGTCTACGATCACCGGAAGTCGAGGCCCGAGGATTCGCCGGTCTTCAAGGTGAGCTACTGACTCAAACGCCTTCCCGGCCACGGGAATCGGCAGCGATCACCTCAACCTCACCCGGTTGGCGCTTTGAGTCAGTCGGCGGCGTTTCCGCGGGCGCACCCCTCCGTTCAGACAATCTGAACACCCACTCAGACCTTCTGCGCATCGCCGCGTTCGCGGCGCTCACTCTCTCCACCAGGCGATGTTGCCTTGCTGATGGAAGCAGAGGAGAACGGACATGAACATCAAGCGTGCAAAGACGGTGGCCCGCGTCGCGGCCCTGGCGATTCTCGCGTCGGCGGGCGCCCCTTCACTCGCGAAGGCGGTCGTCGCGAGCGACGTCCGCAGCGAGGTCGTCCGGTTCGATGACCTCAATCTTGGGTCGCAGGCGGGGGTGCATGCGCTCTACGCCCGCATTGAGAGCGCCGCTCGCGAAGTCTGCGGGCCCGCGGAGTCGACGGCGCTCGGCGTCGCTGCGGCGTTGTGGAGGGACTGCGTGAGCGCGTCACTCCATGACGCGGTCCTCAAGGTCAAGCACCCGGCGCTGACCGCGTACTACACCGACCGACTCCGGGCGTCGGCGTTCAAGCGGACGGGGTAGTCGAAGTCGGGAGTGACACGACGAGGAGGCTCTGGTGGGGCGGAGCATGGAGCGCCCGCCCCGCGACCCGGGAGAGCGACGAGCGTTGTCGCCGTCACCGGCCGGGCGACACCGTCCATTGAAACTGGCCGTTCTGGAATTTGTCGTAGTAGGTCCCGGTGATGACCCCGTGGGCCATCCGGCCCTGGATAGTGACCTGCTGGCTGATGGAGCCGTCCGGATAGCGCCGCTGCACTCCCCCGGGCGCTCCGAGCTGGGTGACCGACGTGCCGTAGACGTTGTTGGGGTCCGAGATATTGAGTGTCGCGTGACTGCGATCGCCATTGGGCGCGAGCGTTTCAATCGTGCCGTCCCGATTGACATACACCTCGCCCGTACCTTTAAACCCCGGGATCATGCTGGTGGTTCCCCAGCCCGGATACGGCCCACCCGGCGTCAGTCCAACGCTCGGACTGGCTGCCGGCACGACTGCCGGCGGCGGAGCTGATTTGCTGGCAACGGCCCGCGCGAGCTTGCGGCTCATCATCTGGGCTTCGGCGACGTGCATGCCCTTGGGAAAGCTCGCGACGTAGCCTGTGAAGTCGGCGGCATCGGTACTGTTCTTCATCTCCTGCCAATACGACTCGTCGAGTTCGGCGGCCGTCGGGACATGGACCGAGGCAGCCGGCGGCAGCGCCGGCCCGGCGCCCGTAGCGGCAACTGCGGGCGAGCCAGTTCGGAAATAGAATTTTCCCAGTGACTGGTCGTAGAGCGCCGGCACCTGCTCGTGGCCGACGCTCCGGGCGAGTTCGACGACATCGCTTTGCACGTCCTTGAGCAAGCTACCCGCCGGCACACCCGGCTTGCGCATCTCCTGGATGAGGACGCGCGTGAAGACGCCGTTGGGGTTCGAATCGTGCGAACCCAGGGTGTCGAGGGCGGCCTGGCCGGCGCCAGCTGAGTACATGATCATCTGGCCCGTCGCCGGCATCACCGGCACGAGTCCGCGTCCGCCGATCGCGCGCCCGGCTTCCTTGAACGGGTTGCTGCGGCATGCCACGATGATTGCGAGGGAGAAGCGCGCCTTCTGCTCGGTCAGGTCGTCGAGGATCCGCTGCAGCGGCACGGCATCGTCCGCGACCTGCGCCTCGCTCTCGGCCGAGATGTCGATCGGCACCAGGAAATTCGTGCCGCCGAACTGGACGCCATGACCCGAGAAGTAGAACACCACCTCGTCGCCGCCGGCGACACCAGCCTTGAAGTCGCGGAGCGCGGCTTTCATCATTTTCTGCGTGAGGTCCAGTTTCAGCGTGACCTCAAAGCCCACGGACTTGAGCTCGGCGGCAATCGCCTTGGCGTCGGAGCGCGCGTTCCTGAGCGGCTGCACGTTCTGGTAGCTGTCATTGCCAATGACGAGCGCGAGGCGACGCGCCTCGGCGGGTGTTGCAAGCGCGAGCAGGAGGATCGTCAGCGGCCCGACGCCGAACTGCCGCAGGCGAATCGCCCGAAACCGAGAGGCCAGAACCGCATGCTGCATGTGAGAGCCCACTACCGCTGTCTAATATTTTGACCGAAGTTCGTGGACTTCAGTCGGCGCAGCGGTGAATTCTCCCGCAACTCGCGGCAGTCGTCGCCGGGCCCCCGACGCAACCGGAGTATGAATTAGATCAATGGGTTACAAATGTGAATTAGCGCGATGGACGCAGCCGTCTCGGGATTCTTGACCCCGGCCGTCCGAGGCCGGCACGGCCGCGCAATTCGCGCGCGGTCGCCCGGCGTTGCTGCCGGGAGACCGCCGCGGCCGATCAATATTCCACGACGCCCTGGATGACTCGCGGGGCGCTCGTGACGACGGGCTCTGTCCCGAGATAGACGTCGGAGCTACTGTTGCTCGGGTCCTTGAGGGACGCCGACGTCGGTAGTGTCACTCCGGTCGGCGCCAGCAGCTGATCGTTGCTGCACACGCTCGCGGCCTTCACGGCGAAGCGGATCTCACGCTGCAGCCACTTGACGAGGTACGTCGTTGTCACGCCGTTGACCGAACTCGTCACGACACCCTGCTGCGGCGACACGGTTGGATCGTACGGGATGACGAACTGCGGGACGTAGCGCGAGTTCGGCGTAGTGCAGTCGACCGGGAGGTTCGTGCTCTGCGACACACAGCTGCCCGGGATCCCCGAGAGGTCGCCGAAGCCGTTGTACTGGAGCACGAGCGTCGTGCCGGCATAGGCACCGAACGCTGCACCCGCGGGAACCACGAAGTTCACGTTGAGCGGCGCATCGAAGTGGACGAAGTTCGAGCTCGAATCCTTCAGCGCCGCGAACTGGTTCCAGCTGCCGGGGCCCGTCTGCCAGACGTAGTAGACGGATGCCGAGTTGACCTGGTAGTCGCAGTAATTCGCCGGGTTCGCATTCCCCGGGCACTGCGCGTCGGTCAGGCTCCCGAACAGCCGCCCGCTCTGGATTCCGTTCTGGTACTGCGAGTACGCCTGGTAGTCGGCGGGATTCGTGTCGATGACGGCCTGCTGGCTCGCATCGCTTAACACGGCACCCGCGACGGTGTAGGACGTGAGCCTACCGACGGGAAGCGGCTGGAAGTTGTTGTAGCTTCCCGCGGTGTAGGGGGATGCGACCGGATTGCCAGCGGCCTGGCCGAAGTAAGCCGCGAGCGAGCCGGCCGTCGGACAGTTGTTCGCGCAGTAAAGCGTCGCGGGCACGGTGGTGTCGTCCGGGTAGACGAGATCCTGGACGTGGTAGACGACGGTGATCATCGTCGAATCGACGGCCCCGCTAACGCCGGTCAAGTCGATGAAGAGATCACCGCCCAAGGACTGCGACCATCCCTGGACGCCGCCCATGCTCGCGAACGCGGATGCGTTGAGCGAGATCGTCGCGGGCAACGTGCTGAGCTGGCAGCCGCTCTGGCCGCACATCTGCTCGCCCGTCACGACGAACATGCCGGACACCTCGTCCCAGTACATCTCGTACTGGGTGTTCGAGTCGGGGAGTCCAAGCGTCGGCCCGTTGTTGACGTACGCGTCGAATCGGATCTTGTCGATGCTGTGGAGCGTGCGGCTCTGGCGCGTGTAGCGCGTGAGGCGCCCGCCGTTCGTCGCGACGGTGTAGTCCGTCGCGGTTGCGGAGCCATCGAGATAGTTGACCTTCTGGACCGTCGAGCCGTTGGCGGGCGCCGGTGAGCCGGACTGCACCGAGAGGCCAAAGTAGCCGACGAAGCCCTGGTAGTCGGTCCCGCTCACGGTGTACTTGATCGGGAACCCTGAGTTCCGTTCGATGCGATCGCCGGTGGTCGAGTCGTAGAGGCCGTACTGCCATACCGACAGTCCCGTCGCGGGATCGGTCGCGTCGCGGCTGAAGCATTGCGTATCGTTGGCGGAGTCGCTACGGAGGAAGTAGTTCTGGTCGTAGGCGAAGTCGAAAGCGAAGGAGCCGTTGCCACCGCCGCCACCCGACTGCTGCGCGGCGACGCTGCCAGTTCCGGTCGCGGTGCCGACGCTGTTCAACTGCAGCGCGATCGTCTGGCTGCCGCCGTTGTTGTTGTCGACCTCGAAGTAGCTGAGCGTGCCGTTGCCGCCCTCCATGAAGCCGTTCATCAGGCAGCCGCTGACTCCCGCGGTCGTGCCGCAGTAGTCCAAGCGAAAGACGCCGTACGGGTTGCTCGCCGAGGGGGCCTCGGTCGCGCTGATGTGCGCGAGCACGGTGACCGCCGCTCCGTTGCCCTTGTTGAGCGCGATCCACGCCTTCACGAGCATGGGGTCGCTGTTCGAGGCCCGGGTCGAATCGACGATCGTCGTCATGTAGTTGGGGGCCGCCGCCGCACCGGCGCTCGTGCCCGACGTGCTCGCCCCCGACTTCGCGGAGTCGCAGGCGTTCTGGTCGATGAGCGCGATGTACGGGCCCTGGTTCACGAGCGCGTCCGGGCGCATGGAGCTCATGATGCAGGTGATCATGTTGACGCCGCCGATCGTGTCGGAGGTCGCGTCCTGGACGTAGCTCTTTTGCGCATCGCTCATGTACGCGGACGAGGCAGGAAGGCCGGAGGCGTGGGCGCTGCCGCAGATGACTGCAGCGGCGAGCAGAATCAGGGGTAGCTGGCGTGACATTCTGGATTCTCCGGGACCTAGTTGCTGTTCGTCGCGGTCACGACCGAGACGTTGCTCGGGATCGCGACGCCAGTGATCTGGGCGGGCGGCGGCGGCGGTGTCGTCGCGGGCGAGCTGCTTGAGCCGCCACAGCCGATGAGCATCGCTGCGACTACGGCGCCGCTCGCGGCGCGAAGGATCCACTCGTGGCGTTTCGTCATACCGATTACCTCGTTAAGTTCAAATCCCCGCGCACGCACCGGTCGCGAGCATCCGCGCAGAGATGCGGCACGTCATCGCTGGTCGCTCGGGTGAGTGCGGTCGCGCCGCTCGGGCTATTGGTTACTCGCGACACGTCACGTGTAGGGCAACGGCCGGCGGCGCCGATCCTGAAGGCGTCCGGAGTTCCCGCTGGACCAACGTTTGCGTGAATCGGGATGCAGCGCCCGATTCGCCTCGGCGATCCGGGACGGGCTAGGAATTGGCATGTCTTTTGCTGGCACCCCGGCCGTGCGGGTGTGACGTGCGCACGCTCGACGGAATCGGGCGGCGACCCTCCCCCGCGCCGCGCGATGAACGCGTCCGCCGACGGGGCCGCGATCAGCGGCAGGCGTCGGTTCTCGCTCGTTTCGTTGCGTGTTGCGGGGCGCCGGCCGGCGCGCGGCGTCTACGAGGACGCCGTGAGCCGCACCCCACTCTTTATATAGTGCGTCTTGCCGAGGGACACGTCGGCCGGCCGCAGAATTATCACCGCGCCGGCAGGGGGTCGAGCGGGATGTTCGCGCTGGTTGGTTGGACGATCGCCGCTCAGCTGCCCGCGGGGCAGGTGAATGGCTTCACCGCCGGGCGCAGCTTCTCGAGGATGATGCGGTCGTAGTACTTGGGGTCGAGGATGTTCCAGGCTGTCGTCACCGCGACGACCCCGTCCTCCGGCATCACGTAGACGTACTGCCCCCCGAACCCCATCCCCGTCCATGCAAACCGCTTTCCATCGGCATAGGGCACGAGCCACCACTGGTAGCCGTAGCGAAAGCCGTCGCCAGGATCGGAGCGCGGCGTCACGGAGTCGAGTACCCAGTCCTCGCCGAGAAGACGGACGCCGTGCCACATCCCGTGGTGGCGGTAGAGCTCACCGATCGTCGCGAGCCCGAAGTCCGTCAGGAAGAGCCCGCCTTCGGTATCGACCTCGCCGAGGGGGCTGCGCTTCCAGTGGTAGTCGTGGATGCCGAGCGGCTCGAAGAGATGGCTGCGCGCGTAATCCTCGAGGTCCTGGCCGGTTTCCTTCCGGAAGATGTGGGCGAGGAGTTCGCTGACCCCGCTCGAGTAGGCGAAGTGGGTGCCGGGCGCGTACGCCATCGGCTGGTCGATCACGAAGGCGACCCAATCGCGCGTCCCCTCCATGAGGGCCGCGGCGTTCTTGGGGTCGGCGTACGGCAGGTCCTCGTTCCAGTCGAGGCCCGACGTCATCGTCAGGAGGTGGCGCAGCGTCATCGCGCGCTTTCGCGCATCGACGTGCTTTACGCGGGCTGCGTCGAACCAGTGCAGCACCGGAGTGTCGAGCGGCGCCTTGAAATCACCGTGCAGGATCGCGGCGCCGATGGTCGCCGAGGTCGCCGACTTCGTGATCGACTGCATCGTGTGCGCGGCGGTTCCATGCCAGAACGGGTGCCAGGCCGGGTCGAAGTAGTTGTAGGGGCCGGTGAGGTAAGGATTGAGCGGGCCGACCTCGCGGGCTTCCTTGCCGTAGATCGTCGCGTAGTCGTGGCTGTAGCGCCGCTCGTAGGCGAGCGAGCCGCAGCGCAGCACGAGGAGGCTGTCAACGAGCGGTATGACACCGCTCTGAAAATCCGCATCGAGGGCGTCCAGCGCGCGGGTGTCGAGGCCAACTGAATCCGGGTTCACCCGGGGCCGCTCTTCTCCCGCGACGGCCGGAGTCGCTACGGGCGCGAGCACCAATATCGAGAGCGCGATCCGAACGACGATTCCTCGCATCTGAGTCCCCGTATTGAACGAGCCGAACTCGGCAATTCCAAGCCCCCCAAGTATAGGCGTTGCACGACAGCAGGGTCGATACAGCGCGTTCGAAGGTGCCTCTCGAGGAGGCCGACGTCGGTCAGTCACAGGTGCCGGCCGAGCCCTGTTCATTCCGTTGGCTCCCGCCGAGGCCCGCGCCCGGTGGTGGCGTCGAGCGATCTGCCCGGACGGAGCCAGCAGCATCGACTGCTAGAGATCGACGGTTACCGTGAGCGTGTAGTTTCGCTTGAGCTGCGGAACGACGGCATAGACAGGTGAAATCGTGACACCGGGCTCATTCGTCGCATTGCCGACATCGAGTCGCGCCGAGCAGCTGCGCTCGCGCAGCTTGAACCGGTACCGGATGCCGGCGTTGAGTGTCGTGAGCGGCGAGAGGCTCCGCGAGCCATCGCGCGAGACGACCCTCGAGGAAAGGGAGGTCCACTGCAGTGAGCCGGCCCAGCCGCCGAGTGACGCGGGCGCGTAGTCGACGTTGACGTTGACGGTCCGTGGCACGGGTCCAACGGGGACCGCCTCGGCTCCATCGAGCGCCGTCAGCTGCACCTTCGGACGCAGCCACACGGCTCCGGCAACGACGGTGAGCCCACCGGCCGCACTCGCCGTCACCGAGCTCTCGACCCCGGTCGAGGTGATCGCGCCGAGCTCGGAGTAGAGGTCCGCGGAGTCGATGCCGAAATAGGACTTGTGGATCTTGAAGCCACCGACGAGTAACTGCAGGTTTTGCCGAAAAAGTATTCGGACACCGGCGTCGGCCTGCCACGTCGGCGTTGCCGGAGGCAACTCGCCGCGATTGACCGCGGACGAGGGGGCCATCACGGAGTCCTCGAGCCCGCGGGTGTAGCTGCCGTAGAACCTGGCGTATGTCGAGGCATCGGCCGTGAAACTGATCGTTGGCAGGACTTCCGTCGTTTCCTGGGTGTCGGTGGGCGTGCCCGGGCTCGTGATCACGCGTCGGTACCGGGTTCGAAGGACTCCGACGTTGACGGAGCCCACGTTCTTCCAGATCTCGCTGTAGTTCACGCCGACGCCGGCCTGGGTGACGACGTCCCGGCTCTTGTCGGAGAAGGAGATCGGTGGTTCGGCGACCTCGACGTGCTGGTAGATCGAGGCCGTACCGAGATCGGTCACCGAGTCGCCGCCATAGCCGCGATCGACGTGCCTGCCACGAACGGCGAGCGTCAGTTCGCGGCGATGCGTTCCGTCGTCGGTCGTCCGAACGGCCCGGACGTCACCGGAGTACGACCCCATGCGGCGGGCGGGTGAGACATCGAGGACGTGGTCGGCCGTGCCGTCGGGCTTAAGGCCAATCAGGAGGTCGTTGAAATTCGTGCTGTTCTCATCGAGCGAGCGGAATACGCCCGACTTGAGGCTCCAGTGGCCACCGAGTCCGATGGTCGCGATGACGCCGGCGGTCACCTGGTTCCACTTCCAGGTCGACCAGCCCTGCGTCGGCAGGTCCTGTTCCTGAAAGTACGGCACCGGGTTCATCCGGTCGGCGTACACAAAAGGCGTTTCCCGCCGTTCGGTGTTGAAGATGTAGCCGAAGAAGGGAACGATGACCGTATTCGCGCTCGGCTGGATCCGGGCGAGGACCGAGATCGCGCGCCTGGTACTACTGAGCGCGTAGTTGTAGTCGAAATCCTCTGCATCCGCGACGTTGACGCCGATGCTGAACAGGTCCTTAACGACCGGATACTGCGTGTCGAGTTCGGCCGCGAACTGGCTGAGCGGCCCCCGGATCAGCACGGCGCTAGCGCTCGGGGCCATGCCGGGGATCCGCAGGTGGTAGTCGGCGATTCCGCTGGGGGAGGGGAACGCGTAGGACTGCGCGGCGATGCCGACGCGCATGTCGCTTCCGGTGAAAAGGTACGGATTGGAGGATTGCGGCTGCTGGTCGTAGTAGAAGCCCTCGATCCGGAGGTTCTCCGCCTGGCTCGGATTGAAGCCGCGAGCGTTCGTTGGGCTGTAGAGGCCGATGGTCTGCGTGCCGACGACCGTTCCGAAGGCGTCGCTGGCCGCGGTCACGGCATTCTCATCGGCACGTTGTGCGAAGGCGGCCGGTGCAACGACCAGCGTCACGACGAGTAGCGTCAGGTGCAGGCGAAACACAGTCCCTCGTCCCCCCAAAGCGAGCGATCCCGTGTTCAGGATCTTATCGCGTCTCAGGCGAGGACGTAGACGAGCGCCACTGTGTCGGCTGCAATGAGGCTGAACCCCTCCCCTGAGCTCGGTGACATCCCGCGGTTCACGCTTCATCGAGCGAGCGCCTAGCGTCCCCGCGGCCTGTCGAGGAACTCGAGCAAGGCGTCCGCCGTTTCCCGCGGTGCCTCTTCCTGCAGGGCGTGCCCGCAATCGAGTCCGCGGCCGTCGACATCCGAGGCGACCGCGCGCCATGTCGCGAGCACGTCGAAGAACTGGCCCACGACCCCCTGCATCCCCCAGAGGGCGAGCAGCGGGCACGCCAGTGGACGGGACGAGTCGGCGGCGTCGTGCTCAAGGTCGATCGAGGCGGCCGCGCGATAGTCCTCGCACACCGCATGGACCGCGCCCGGCGCGCGATAGCACCTTAAATACTCGCGCACATGTGCCTCGTCCGGAATGCCGGCCGTCCTGCTCTGCCCGCTCAAGTGGCTGCGCAGGAAGAACTCGAGGTCACCCAGGATCAGGCGTTCGGGTAGTGGCGCCCGCTGGATCAGGAAGAACCACCAGAAGTAGCGGGTCGCGAACGCGCAATTCGTCCGTGCGTACATCGTCGCGGTCGGCGCGATATCGAGGACGGCGACGCGCTCGACCTGCGAGGTAAAATCGAGCGCCATACGGTGCGCGACGCGGGCGCCTCGATCGTGGCCGACGACCGAAAACGACCGGTGGCCGAGGCCCTGCATGACGGCGACCTGGTCCCGTGCCATCGATCGCTTCGAGTAAGCGACGTGGTTCTCTCCGTCCGGCGGCCTCGACGAGTCGCCATCGCCACGAAGGGCGGTCGCGATGACCGAGTCGCCGGCTGCGACCAGTCGCGGTGCGACCTCCGACCACGTCACGTGCGTCTGCGGGTGACCGTGGAGCAAGAGGATCGGCGGGCCCTTGCCACCGCGGACCCCGTGGATGATGACCCCGGGCTCCGCCTCGATGTCGAACGCCGAGAACCCCGGCATGAGGTCAGGCGCCGGCATCGGACGCCTCCGGAGCGGCTCTGCTCCACGTTACTTCGCCGAGCACGCGAGCTATCCGGTCACGGTCAAGCGCGCCTTCCCACCTCGCGACGGCCACGGTCGCGACTCCATTGCCGATGAAGTTCGTGATCGCCCTCGCCTCGGACATGAACCGATCCACCCGGAGGAGAAGCGCGAGTCCCGCGACCGGGAGCTCCGGAAAGGAGGAGAGCGTCGCCGCGAGCGTGATGAACCCGCCGCCCGCAACGGCGGCCGCGCCCTTCGAGGTGAGCAGCAGCACTCCCATGATCGCGAGCTGCTGCTCCCACGAGAGCTCGACGTGTGCGGCCCGCGCGATGAAGAGCATCGCCATCGAGAGGTAAATGGACGTGCCATCGAGATTGAACGAGTAGCCCGTCGGAACGACGAGACCGACGACCGGCCTCGCGCAGCCGAGCCCCTCGAGCTTGACCATCAGTCGGGGCAGCGCGCTCTCGGCGGTCGAGGTCTCGAGCACGAGGACCAGTTCATCGCGGATGTAGAGGAGAAAACGCCACAGGCTGAACCCTGCCGCGCGCGCGATCCCGCGCGGTACGAACTCGCCGATCGGATGATGGACACGTGGGCTGCGTTCGCGCGCACAGGCAATCCGTCGGCGCCTTCAGGGCCCGAGTGGCCTCGCTACGAGAAGGCCCGGCGGCCGACGACGGAACCCGGGCCGCAGTGGCGCGTGGTGGACGACCCGCCTTCGGATCAACGCAAGATCTGGCGCGACACGCTGCCGGCGGTCGATTATGCGTGGCGGTTTCTGCAGCAAAACCGCTAGTCGCCAGGACATCCTTTTGGCCGTCGACGGTCTGATGCGAACGCCATTGGCAGAACATCGGGCCCGGGCGGCGCTACTCGCGGGAAAGGCAGGAGTCGCCTACTGGTGACCGAGCGGCATCGCGTCGGCGACCGTGACGAGCCGACGCCCGCGAAGCGCTACGACCGGTTCCCCGTTCCCCGGTGGCGCCTCGATCGCCCGCGCGATGAACGTACGGTACGACTGCCACCGCGTCTCGGTCACGTGGTGTGATTCCGACAGCATGCTATGTAGCGAGCGCAGATGGCTGCCGCGCTGTTCTTGCGCCCTCGCCTCGTAGAGCGCCGCATCGCCACGCGACTCGACGGCGACGGCGTAACGAGCCTCGGAAATGGTGCAAGCAAGCCCCTGAGATGACAACGCATCGCGGGCGAGGCCCGCGTCACCGACGGCAATAGCGCCCGCGTGAGTTGCCCATTGCACCGAGGCCACGTGTGCTCGGTCGGTAGACGGCGCCTCCCACGGCGGAACGCCGTCATACAGCCAAGGCAGCGCAACTCGACAAGCGTCGGATCGATCCGCGTGCCGGGAGTGTTGCCCGCGCTCAGAGGTCACAATGCCGAGCGTTAGGCAATCTCGCGTGCCGAGTCGGTAGCAATAGCCATCGGCGAGGGTGGCAATCCTGAAGCCAGGCTCGAATGAATGACTCTGCTGCGCGCGCCAGAGGCTCGTTCGGGCGTACCACGGTGAAGGCGCCGTCACGCGCTGCGCTGCCAGCACGGATGCACGGCCCGTCGCGTCGAGGACGACACCGCCTCTTCGGACGTGGGGATCGACCATCGAGCGCAGCACTGCGCGGCTGCGCGGCGCCGGTGCGAGCGTAAGCCGCGGATGGCGGAGCACCCGCGCAAATAGTGCCGCTTCCAGTGCGCCGCGCTCGACATGGACCGTGCCGGGTGAGGCGATCGTGGCTGGTGCACCACCTGACCAGCTGACGAGTCGGGAATCGTGGACCCGGAGATCGGAAAAGGTTCGCGGGTCAACGCCAAGCTCGATCAGCGCGGCGATCGTGACGACCGGCACCGAATCCACCCGCGCCGGGATGTTGCGCGCGAATCCAGCCCGTGCGATGAGGAGCACCCTCCCCTCGCGCAACGCGAGCAACGCCGACACGAGCCCGGCGACGCCGGATCCGACCACAACGTTTCGATAGGGGCTTGCGGTCAGGGCGGCGGCCCTACGACCGGCGCGAAGCGCGGGTCGGTGAGCGGGTCGAATTGCACCAGCATGCCTGCGTCCGCGACCGCCTGGGCCGCGGCGTCCAGGCTCTCGGTGCCGCCCCGCATGGCCGCGCGCGCCGCGTTCACCTCCGGTGCGCCTTCCGGGAGTCCGAGCTGGTAACCGTCGAAGAGGGCCCCGAGGAGCGCCAGGTATTTCGCCTGGAGCACCAGATTGGCCGCACGCGCTAGCTTCGACGGCGCCGGCGGCAGGGGCGCGAGATACTCGGTCTCGTCGTGCCGCGAGAGCCAGTGCTGGATGAATTTGAAGGCTTGCCAGTGGTCGGCGCCTTCGCCCATCACGGTGCGGATCGTCTGCGCCTCGACGGTGAGGCCGAAGAGCTCGAGCGTCGCGAGGATGCCGGAGTAGTAGCCATCGACGGAGGTCGACGGCGCTTCCGCGTCGATGAAACTCGCGACTGCCGCCCGGGTCGCCCGGTCCGGGACGACCGGCCGCGGCGTCCCGGACGTGGTTCCCGGGATGCGCGTGGCGACCCTGAGCGCCGGGACGTAAGCGTCCGGCGAGAGGACCCGCAGCACGTCGTTGACGGCGCGAACATGGCGCATCTCGCCGATGGCGATGCGCCTGATCTCCCAGCGGGCGGCGTCGACGTCGTCGAGCAGCTGCTGCGGCCCCGGCGACTGCGCCTGCAGCGAATACGCCGCAGCCAGGTACTCGTGCATGACGGCGAGTTCGATTCCGGCCGCGTACTTCAGGTGCTCGATGAGCGCCGACTTGTCCGGAAGTGGCTTTCCCATCGGTCGCAGCGGCGCGTATGACCCGAGGAGCTCGCGGCCCTCGACCACGAAATTGAGTTCCTGCCAGCGCTGGTTGATCTCGTAGTGGCGCAGCTCAAGCCCGGATCCTTCCGTTGCCGTCGCCAGCGTGCTCGCATCGGGTGCGACGTCGGTCGCCCGGTTGCTCCTCTCCCAGACGACTTCACTGTCCCAGGCCGTGTCGGTCGACGGCGCAACGGGCCTCGGCGGCATGGCGATGTCGGGGTGGTTCGAAGCCCAGTAGTAGCAACCGCAGTCGCGAAAGTCGTGGGTCCAGGGGCTGCAGAGCGATTGCGTGAGCTCGCCGGTACGGAAGAAGTCGGCGAGAGACCCGTCGTCGTTGACGTAGCGCGTTCGCTGGCCGGCGAGCGTGAGGCTGGTCTGCCCGCGCCTGAGCGTGAGCTGGATTGGCGAATCCTCGGCCAGCAGGCGTACGGCGGTCCAGGCTTCGACCGGAAGGCGCGACGGTCCCATGCTCGATCCCCCGAGCGATGCGATGTCGATGGTCTGGGGACCGAGCGGACCAAACACCCCGTGCATCGTGACGACCCGCCACGGAGCAGCGGAGGTTCCGGTTGAGTCGATCTGCCGATAGATCTTGGCGGTCGCGGCTGTGATGGTGCCCGCCGCCTGGGCATCCCGGAGGGCCGCCATGTCAACGCTCGCCACCGAGATCGTGTTCTCGTTCATATCGATGTCGACTGCGAGGAATGGAAAGAAGCGTCGCTCGAGATTGCGGAGGTCACACTCAAGACCGGGGAAGCAGTTACCGACGCCGGATTCGAGCCTTGTCGAGGCAGGGTTACCCGCGATCGGCAGGACCGGCGTCGTCACGAGCCCGACGCGCCGCTGCGCAGCCATGTTCCTCGGCAGCAACCGAATCGGATCTTCCACGCTCATGGGTGCACCTGGGGTATCGCGCGCGGCATCGCAGCGGGACCAAGCTCCGCGTAGGCGCGCAGGCAGAAATCGAGCCAGCCGCGGATGAAGTCGCAGGACGCCGCCGATCGGGCTGACTTTTCCTGGTGACAGCCGCCGGAGCAGAGGTAACGTGCCCAGCATGTCGTGCAGTCAGTCTGGCTGTGCACGTGCCGTTCACGAAGGAACTCCCGCCGCTTTCTCTCCGACAGCCCGGCGTTACTGCCGAGCGCATACTCGGCATCACCGATCGCTCGATGGCAGGCATACCACGTGCCATCGGCGGCGACGGAGAAATAGCCGCCGCCCGCACCGCAGGGATAGGGCGATGCGGCGCCCCGGTGCAGCTGCTTGAGCGCGACGGCGAGGTTCGTAAACCGAATGGGCTCGCCGCGACGGGCGTCCGCGATCTGCTCGGTTGCGAGCCGGATCAGCGCCTCGAGATACGCGGGCCAGTCTGCGTCCTCGAGGGCCCCGACCGGTGACTTGCGCAGTGGCGACAACCCGATGTCGCGAAAGCCGATGTCGAGGAGCGCGCGGAACAGCCGGGCGGGATCGATCGCCGCGCGAGTCACGGTCGCACGGGCGGCGACCTTGGCGCGACCGGGGGCATCGATGAGTGGCTTGATGCGGCGAACGGTCTCGGCCCACGAGGCGTGGCCGCCGCGAGATTTGGGCCGCTGACGATCGTGCAGTGCCTGGTCGCCATCCACGCTGACGGTCACGGCGAAGGGATGCGCCCGGAGGAGCTCGATGTCCCTGGGCTCGAGCAGCGTTCCGTTCGTCGTGACCGAGAAACGGACGTCGAGCCCGCGAGTCGCGGCGAGGTCGGACGAGTAGTCGACGACGGCGTGGACGAGGCGGCGGTTGACGAAGGGCTCGCCACCCAGGAATCCGATGGTGAACGGTGCGCTGGCATCACCACCGGCGAGCAGACGGTCGACGGCGGCCCGCGCGGTGTCGGCGTTCATCGGTTCCGGTTGCCGGCCGGCGAAGTTGCCGCGCGAGGCGTAGCAGTAGCTGCAGCTTAAGTTGCAGCTGCTGCTGACGTTGAGCGAAATGCTCTGGGGCGACGGCTCGGGGACCTCGCCGAGCGCAACCTCGCCCGCGGCAGGCGCTTCGAGCGCGGCAAGCGTGCGAGCGGCGCGCGCGGGGTCCGCATCCCACTCCGCGGCGGCACGCGTCGGCAAGTCGTAGACCTGCGAGAACGGCACGATTAGCACGTGCTCGCCTAGCGCCGACCGGAACCGCCGGGCACTCCCGCCGACGCCGGTCGTGTGCACCGCGGTCATGGGCGCGCCCGCGCCAGCGCCTGCTGGCGCCTCTTTTCGGAGCGGCCGGTGAAGCTGTCTTCGGCCGGTGTTGGCGGCCCGTTGCGACCGGCCTCGACATCGGCGACCCACGACACTAGGAGGTCGTATTGCCAGGCGGCAATCGACAGTGGGAAGGCGTTCGAGTTGCGCATGAAGGGAGGCATTCGCATCGTCGAGTTGTCGCCGTCCTCGTTTCCCTCGAGCTCGAAAGGTCCCCGGATCAGCTGCCGTAGCCGGCCCGGATGCTCAACGACCGTGTTTCGCAGCTCGTCGATGTCAAGGAGCGACTGGTGGCGCATCCGCGCGTGCTTCGTGATGGGCAGCGGTTCCGTCGGCGTGCTCCGCGGAACGGTGAGCCCGGGGTCGCGAAGCGCATCGAAGCCCCCGAGCGCGTTCCGTTCGTTCCGGATCGCGTCACCCTCGATCTTGGAGCGTCGCAGCTGGTTGCCCGCCAGCGTCGCCGCGCGTTGCCCGCGCCAGACATCGACGTTCATCATCGAGAGCGTCTCGTAGACTCGGCTGAAAAGGTCCTGAACCCAGGCATCGCGATCCTGGGCGGACATGGCCGCCGTCCGCGTCGCGTTGTCCCCGGCCCGATCGTTGAGCTCGTCCGCCAGCGACAGGAACGGGCGGCGGTCCGGGCCGAAATCGGGCGGTGCCACGAACACGTTGCAGTGTGCGCTCAGCGCACGGCGGCCCACGCGAAGGGCGACCGTCACCGTTGCCTCGCACGTATCGTCGATCACACCGAGCGAGACACTGCCCCTGAGGTCGGCACCGTCGTAGGTGTCGTTCGGCGTGAGGGGCCCGGTCGGTGCCACGTCCGCCCACCCGGCCGCCGCATTCAGGAATGCGCGCGAGGCGTCCACGGGCGCGATGCGGTCGGTAAACCAGGGGACCTTGTGCGGCGTCGCGGCGTCCGGCGGGCCATAGACGAGGCCCGCGGCGGGTGTAAACCGGAAGCGGAGTACGTCAAGGCGTACGCGCGGCGGTGTACCCGCCGCCGCGGGAGGTCCGGCGGTCGGCGGTGTCCCCGCCCACTCGGCGGACCCCGGCGGGGGCTGTGGCGTGCTCTTCAGGAACTGGATCGAGCCGAGCGGAATCGGGCGATCGGGCGGGATCATCGGCTTCTTCGCCCCCGGGGGACTCGTCGCGACGAGCGAGGCGGGCGTGGTCGCATCGGCGCTGAGCGCAACCGGCGGAAAGGTTCCGAATTGGTGGTCGGGGTTCCCCGTGCGTCGGGACGCCTTGCGGTTCTGCGCATCGATCGTGAGACCGACGTCGGCCAGCGCGACGCCGTTCTCAGCCAGCAACTCAAGCGTCAACGGCGCGCCGGTCCAGGTTCCACGGTCGGCCTTGGGGTCGCCAATCAGCGCGTGCAACTCGAAGAACGGGCAGACCGGCCTGATCAGCGCGCCGTCGCGGAACGTCAGCTCCGCCGGACGATACGGCTCGAGCGTTGCATCCGGCCGCACGCGCAGCGACCAATCCGCCTCGATCGCCGTCTGTCCGCTGGCGCGCGGATCGGGCGAATCCACCCATCGGTAGGCTTCGAGCGCGGACGAACTTCCACCGAGGCGCGCGATCGCGATTGGCGGGTCGATGAAGAGGCCACAGATCTGGTTGCTCAACGCACTCACTCCTTGAATGCTGTCGACGCGCGACGGTCACGCGCCGGATCCACTCGAACCGCCGGCGCCTGCGCGCCGCATCCGTGTCTTGTGTGCGCGCTCGATACTAGCTCCACTGTGTTCCGGGATAAAGCAGCTACCGATCGTTCCGAGCGCGCATCGAGTCGCCCGTATCAACAGAAGTCGCGCGAACAGTTGCCGCCAAGTCGTTGGAAATCAGCGCTGTGCCGCCGCCGCCGCGTTGCAGCAGGATGATTGGGGACAGGTACAAACGGGCCGTGCTCCGACGTGAAATCGGGCGCGGCGATTCTGTCGCGCGCCACAGAGGAGTATGTTGCCAATCTGGATGGGGCAGCGGCGCTGCTTCGCCGCCCCACGGATCGAGGGCCGGTACACAAGGGAGTACGTTTCATGGCGCAGGGAAGCACACCGCTTCGGTCGGGTAGCGGGCACGGCGCAGTCGTCCGCGGATTGATGACATCCGCGAATTCGCGCCGATTCGAAGGCCGTTTCGGTCGAATGTTTCGCACGTTGCCAGCCGCGGCGTTCGCGGAGGCGGAGCTCGAGAAGCTCGCGACCGCGATGTCGGCCTCGCCCGAGGACGGCGTTACGCCGGAGACGGAGGCCGACGATGAGGAAAACTTCGGTATTCCCGCGGGCTACACCTATTTTGGCCAGTTCATCGACCACGACATCACCTTCGATCCGACCAGCAGCCTCGACAAGCAGAACGATCCCGACGCGCTG
This sequence comes from Pseudomonadota bacterium, assembly GCA_025356075.1. Taxonomy (GTDB): domain Bacteria; phylum Pseudomonadota; class Gammaproteobacteria; order Steroidobacterales; family Steroidobacteraceae; genus CAIKZZ01. The sequence continues at coordinate 51,231 of JANXUT010000054.1, forward strand.
ATCGACTACCGCACGCCGCGACTCGATCTCGACTCGCTTTATGGGCGGGGACCCGACGACCAGCCATACATGTACGACCCGAACGGGCGGCTGTTTCTCCTCGGCGAGGGCATCCGCGGCGGTGAACCCGAGCACGTGCTGACGCACGACCTTGCGCGGTTCAGGGGTCGCGCGCTCATTGGCGACAAGCGCAACGATGAGAACGTCATCGTGTCGCAGCTGCAGGGACTCTTCCTGCGCTTCCACAACGAGCTCGCGCGCGAGAACGGCGACCTTTCCTTCAGCGAGATTCAGAGCCTCGTCCGCTGGCACTACCAGTGGCTTGCGCTCTACGACTTCCTGCCACGCATCGTCGGGAGGGAGCAGGTCGAGCAGCTACTGCCCCACCTCAAGCACGGCGGGAACGTCGTCGACCACCCGCCGCAACTCAAGTTCTACAAGCCGCACTCGGATCCCTTCATGCCGGTGGAATTCAGCGGCGCGGCCTATCGCTTCGGGCACAGCATGGTGCGCCCGGTCTACCGCCTGAGCGCGAAGGACCTGCCGGAGAACCTGAAGCCCGGGCAGAGGCCGACGAAGGGGCTCGGCGGCCGCAAGATGATCTTCGGCCCAACGCCTGGGAACGGGCTCAACGGCTTCCAGCCGGTGCCGACGACCTGGGGCATCGACTGGCGCATATATTTCGAGACCCGCGGTCACAACGCGCTGTCACCGAGAAACCTCGGCAAGGACCGCGTTCAGCCGGCCTACAAGATCGACACGTCGCTCGTGTCGCCGCTGAGCGCCTTGCCCGAATTCTCGAAGACCGGGACGGATACGCCGAAGCCAGGAGCGATTAACGTATTGGCGCTCAGGAACCTGAAGCGCGGCGTCGCGCTCGGCCTTCCGTCCGGCCAGCGGGTCGCGGAGCTCATGGGCCTGAAGCCCTTGCCCGACGATGCACTTCTCGTCGGCAAAGCCAACGTCGACGGACTCAAGACCAACCGCTCGATCACGACCCTCGGAAACAGCTTCATCAAAAATGCGCCGCTCTGGTTCTACGTGCTTGCGGAGGCGCAGCACCACTGGAAGCTGGCCGCCGCCAAGAAAGGGAGTGTGAGCGAGAAGAACTCGGTGCACACGCGCCTGGGGCCCGTGGGCGGACGCATCGTCGCGGAAGTCCTCATCGGCCTCGTGCTCGGGGACCAGAACTCGTTCCTGAGCCAGCAGCCGAACTGGCACCCGACGATGGGCAACGCCAAGGCAAAGACACCGTTCGACCGGTTTACGGTTGGCGATCTCGCGGAGGCGGTCGGTGCCGCTCGACCCGCATGAGCGCGCTCAATCGGCTGTCCGGCCGCGCCCTGGCCCGCGCGGTCGGATTGTTCGTGCTCGCGGTTCTCGCGTGCCCGGGCCTCGGTGTCGCCGCCGCCGTGTTGCCGGACGCGCAGCCGTCGGCGGCGCCCGCGGCGGTCGCGCCGGCGTCGGCGCCGGCAGCGGCGAGCGGTAGCGCCGGGACCGGCGCCGCAACCGCGCCGCTCGACTCGGGCGGCGGCCGCAAAGCGAGCCTCCCGCTCAAGGTCGAGGGGATCGCCGGCGTGTCCGGCGCCTCGGGCGGCACGAGACCCGTTGGGCTCAATGAAGAGCTGTACGTCAAGCTGGTGCTGCCGGCGCCCGCGGCGTCGAGTCCGACGCTGCACGCGAGTCGCTACGCGCTTTTCTTCAATGGGCGCGAAGTGAAGGGCCTTCCGGATCCGGTCTACCTCCCGGCGCAGCAGAGCCTCGTCTACGTGCTCAAGCGCAACGACACGAACAAGGACCTCTGGACGTCGTTGCTCGGATCCCCATCGCTCGGCGAGTTCACGCGAGCCGTGACCGTGTCGCTCGGCGAGCGGCCGCCGGATCCGAAGCAGGCGACTCTGGCGACGATCGTCGGCGCCACCGACGGCGTCGACACGCTCGAGCTCAAGGAACTGCCACCGATCCGATTTGCGATAGCCATCGTTCTGATCGTTAGCGTCATCTGGCTGGTGTTCGCCCGTACGGCGAGGAGCACGACGCTGCGCGACAACCTGTTGCCGCAAATCATGCCGAAGCTTCAGACCTACAGCCTCGGGCGCTGCCAGATGGCGTTCTGGTTCGTGCTGATCCTTTGCTCCTTCGTGTTTCTCTACGTGATCACGTGGGATTTCAATACGATCAGCCAGCAGGCGCTCGAGCTCATGGGGATCTCCGGGGCCACCGCACTCGGCGCGGTGGCGGTCGACCACGTCAAGGACTCGCCGGCCGATGCCGTCAACCGCGGACTGCGCGCCCTCGGGCTCAACAGCTACGACGACGTGTTGAGGGTCCAGCAGGAACGTGACGGTCGGGCCCGTGCACTCGCGGCCGCCCAGGAACAGCTGGCCGCACTACCCGCCTCCATCGCGCGCGCATCGCCGCAGGCGACCGAGAAAGCCTCGCTCAACCAGCAAATCCTCAAGCTGCAGACCGATATCCAGGACCGCGACACCATACTTCGGACCTACACGGACCGGACGCGCCCCTATCTCACCGAGGGCTGGTTCAGGGACATCACCACCGACCTTAACGGCACGACGATCCACCGGTTGCAGGTGTTCTGGTGGACGCTGATCCTGGGTGGAATCTTCCTGATCGGCGTCTATCGCAATCTTGCGATGCCGGAATTCAGCTCGACGCTACTCGCGCTCCTCGGGGTCAGCGGCGCCGGCTACGTCGGCTTCAAGTACCCGGAAAAGAACAGCTGACATGGCGGCCAAGATCGACCACGTCGTCGTGCTGATGCTCGAGAACCGCTCGTTCGACAGCATGCTGGGACGGCTGTGCCCCGGGGACCCGACATACCGGGGGCTCACGCTCAACGAGAGCAACGACTACGGCGCTACAACCTATCCGGTGTGGCACGGCGAAGGGATGGGAACGACGATCGCGTGCACGCCGAAGCCCGATCCCGGAGAGCTCTTCACCGACATGGATCAGCAGCTCTTCGGGCTGTCACGCAAGTCGCCGACGCCAGACATGAGCGGTTTCGCGGCCAACTACGCGACGCAGAAGGCCTCGTCCGACGGACCGTTCGTGCCCGGCAATGTCATGCACTACTTCACGGACAAGCAGGTGCCGGTCATCAGCGCCCTCGCCCGGGCCTTCGGCGTGTGCGATGAGTGGCACGCGCCAGCACCCTGCCAGACCTGGCCGAACCGCTTCTTTGCGCACACCGGGACCTCGCTCGGCTACGTGGACAATCACTCGTTCCCGATTCCATTTGGTGCACCGAGCGTCTTTCGCCAGCTCCAGGACCGGAACCAGAGTTGGCGCGTCTACTTCCATGACATGCCTCAATCCGGGCTCCTGCGGGACATCTGGCTCTCCGTGCTCTTTCACTTCAAGTTCTTCAGTCAGTTCCTGGCCGACGCCCACGCCGGGGCCCTGCCTAGCTACAGTTTCATCGAGCCACGCTATTTCAGCGACCTGTTCCTGAACCGGATCCCGAACGACGAGCATCCACCGCACGACGTCGGCTACGGCGAGCAGCTGATCGCCCAGGTCTACAACGCGGTGCGCAGCTCGCCGTGCTGGAAGAGCACGCTGCTGATCATTACGTACGACGAGCACGGCGGCTGCTTCGACCACGTGCCTCCGCCGGCGGCGATTGCCCCGGACGGCGTCATCAACAACCCCTACAAGTTCAGGTTCGACCGCTACGGCGTCAGGGTTCCCGCGGTCATCGTCTCGCCCTTCGTCCCACCCGGCAGCCGGATTCGGCCGCCTCCGAACGCGCGCGACGGCGTCACCTATCCTTTCGACCACACCTCGATCATCGCGACCGTGCGCGAGCTCTTCATGCAAGGCGCGCCACCGCTGACGCACCGCGATGGCAATGCGCCGACGCTGCTGAGCGCATTGAGTCTCGCGGTCCCGACCAATGACGGCCCGCTCAGCATCGATGCCGGCTTCAGCGAGCCTCCCTTCCCAGAGGTCCAGGACCGTTCGGACGCATCGCCGAACGGAATGCAGCGGAGCTTGAGCGCCGCGGCGACCCTACTGCCGACCAGTCCGCCTTTGACGGAAGACGATGTCCCGGAGCCGGTGCCACTGCCCGAGAGTCCGTTCCTGACCGTCGCCACGGCGCAGGCAGCCGTGACGGATCGAATGAATCTCTTCATCGCCACCTGACTGCGTCGCAACAACGCAATTTCCGCTGAGATCGACGCGACTGACGCGACAGTATCTGAGAGGGAGCTGGCCTCGCGACGCGTCTGCCCGCCGGGCGAAAGTCGGCGCGCGTCTGTCGCTTCGCGGCGGGCCGCGACGGGGCTGGCAGGGGTTCAGGCCCAGAACGCGCAAGCCGGGCGCGGGCCGGTGAATCGCAGCCCGGGCGAGATCGCTACTCACGCCGGCGATCTTTTTAATCTCCAGGGCAACCAGGGGCAGGCCAAATGGCAACCACGAACCGGATCTGTCTGCTGACGGTCGGCTGTCTCGCACTTCTGTCGGCCGGCCGTGCGTTCGGTTGGGGCGCCGACGGACATCACACGGTCGGTGCGATCGCCGATCAGCTGATCGCAGGGACCCACGCGGGCGAGAAGGTGCACGCGATCCTGGGCGATTTCACGTTGCAGGACGCTGCCGTCTGGGCCGATTGCGCAAAGGGGGTCGACCCCAAGAAGAATTTCGCGTACACGGCCGCGGGTGCCTTCGCGGCCTGTGCGATCTTCGAGACTCCCGCGGGCGAGGCGGAGATGTCGGATTTCGTCCGCCGGAACAGCACGAACTGCGTGATCAAGGCTGGCGAGGAGATCTGCCACAAGCAATATCACTACTCGGACGTCGCCATACAGCGCAGCGGCTATGCGCCCGGAACCGTCGGCACGCGCGACGATGACATCGTCCAGGCCGTCGTCGCTGCGACACACGTGTTAAAGGGCGATGCGACGCCGGCGCCCTTTGACATCAAGAGCCCGCGGGAGGCGCTGCTGATCCTCGCCCACTACGCGGGCGACATCCACCAGCCGCTGCACGTCGGCGCCGTCTACCTCGATGCGACCGGCGCCGTTGTCGACCCGGATTCCGGGACCTTCGATCCGTCGACCGCGACGCGTGGCGGCAACCAGATCACCGTCGAGACGACCGCTGGCAAGAAACGCGGCAATCTCCACGCGACGTGGGATGCCGTCCCGGCATCGCTTAGGGTTCCTCACGTGGACGCCGCGTGGGTTGCGAAGGCGCATGCCGTTCCCGCTAGCCCCGGGGATATCTTCTCGTGGCCGGCGCAATGGGCGACCGGGACGGTGCTCGCGGCGCACACGGCTCTCGATGGGCTTCCCTACGGCGCCGAGGTGGGCCACAACTGGTCGGTCGTGTTGCCGACGGGGTATTCGAGCCGGATGACGGGAACCAAGCGCCAGCAACTGACGAGGGCCGGAGCCCGCCTCGCGCAGCTGCTTGAGGCGATCTGGCCGTAACAGCGATGCGCCGTTGCGTCCAGATTGTCTAGCGATTGTCGCCACGGCACTGGTGGGGTGGGCGGGGCGACACGAAACGACGGAGCCTAGGGAAGGCCGGCGCCCGATAACAAGAAAAGGTAGGCACTGCCATGGCATCCAGCGGCGGGAGTCTCGGCGGACGGGTCGTGATGATCGTGGCCATCGTGCTCGGCCTGACGACGGCGGGGTCGTGGGTGGGACGCAGCCCCGATCGACCGACCGGGGAGACGGGGTCCGGCAAGGCCACGCGGTCGGTTGAGCGCCGGGAGCAACCCGCGGACGGGCCGCGGATCGAGCCGACGCCGATCATGCGACCGCTCGCGCTTATCGCCAATGCGATCGGGCCCGACCCGCTGATCCTGCTGGATCAGCCGGAGAAGCCGACGCTGGCGCCGAGCTATGCCGACGCAGTCGCCCCGGGTCCATCGAACACGTGCGCGCCGTTGAAGCCGAACGACGCCGACAGGCGCGGCGCCTGGGACTCGCCGTTCCGGAACTGGCGGCTCGAGGACAAGGAATGCGCGTTGCTGGCGGGAGTCCGCGAAAGAGCAGCCGCGGCGGGATTCACGGTCAACGTGGTCGTTGCAACGCTCCCCGACTGGGTCGACTCGAGCCTGCAGTGGACGTTTGATCCGACGCTCGACGCCATCCAGACATCCGCTGCCCAGATGGGCTACGTACTGTCGGGGTTTGATCTCGCGGATACCGAACCCGACCCCACGGTCGTCCAGCCCAAGGGATCGGTGTGGCCGTTCCCGCACGTTCACGAGCGCACGCCGGGGAGCCTGCTGTTCCGGCGACCGGCGGTAGCGGCGGACCCGGACGCCAATCCGGACCCGGGGCACCGCAAGGTTCCCCGCTACGAACTCCTGCTGGTTCTCCTCGTTGGCGAGACACCCACCGCGGGCGTCCACGCCCCCGCCCTTGCGACGGCGCTCGATTTCGCGCTCGCCTGGCAACGCCCGGGGGAGGCTGTCATCGAGCCGGGAGATGACCAGGCGGCATCACGTGCGCTGCAGCGCGCCCTGGCGCTTCGCAAGAACGCGGTCCGCATTCTCGGCCCGACGTACTCCGGGTCGGCGCTGTCGCTTGGCACCGGACTTCGGGATGCAGCCGCCCGCCACGGGCTCGCGTCGACCGGTGGGGCCTGGTTCAACCTCGTCACGGGAAGCGCAAGCGGCGAAGCCAATATCCCACTCCTCGAGGTTGCCGGACTTTCCGGCTTCCGCGCGACGACGCGCTCCGACACCGATGTCCTCAAGGCGCTCGCGCGCTTTCTCGGCCGCAGCGATCGCGGCTGGGCCTGCGGGCGCCACGTCGCGCTGCTGGTCGAGGCCAACACGACCTGGGGTAGCCAGTTTTTCCCGCGCGAAGGCGAGGAAGGCGACAAGGAAGAGCAGTGTTCGCGGTGCTTCGACAATCAGGAGCTCTACAACCAGAACGGGACGACGTACCCGTCCCCCACCCGCAAGGAC
>JANXUT010000002.1 GCA_025356075.1 Pseudomonadota bacterium
GCGGCCGGCGCTACGGCGACCTCGAGGCGTTCCGCAATATCCTGAAACTCACCCACACGCTCGGCATCCTGCACTGGCAGGGTGGCATCGTCGTGGAGCCGACCGACATCCCGGTCGCGACCCGCCACCTCGCCACCTACCAGGCGCACATCGAGCACGCCGACATCGTCTGGGCGGCGCGCGGCGTCGGCGGCGTGCAGGCGGAGGATGCGATCGCGATGTCGGCGATCGAGCACGGCTGCTCGGTCGAGGACCTGGCCGCGCGCCCGACGCTGATGACGGTCACGAACGTCAATTCCCCCCGGCGCGTCGATGAGGAAATCCTCGACAACATCATGATCATGGCGCGCCACGGCCAGTGCGTGGTCATCACGCCGTTCACGCTGATGGGCGCAATGGCACCCATCACGCTCGCCGGCGCCCTCGTGCAGCAGACGGCCGAGGCCCTCGGCATCATCGTGCTCTGCCAGATGCTGAGGCCCGGGACTCCCTGCGTGATGGGCGGCTTCACCTCGAACGTCGACATGCGCACCGGCTCACCCGCCTTCGGAACCCCTGAGTACGTGAACGCGGCGCTTGCGACCGCGCAGCTCGGGCGGCGGCTCAAGATCCCGGTGCGGACGAGCGCCGTGAACGCCTCGCCGGTCGTCGATGCCCAGTCGACGTATGAGACCGCCTTCTCGCTGCAGGCGGCGATCCTCTCCCACAGCCACCTCATCAACCACGCGGCCGGCTGGCTCGAGGGCGGCCTCGCCGCCTCGCTCGAGAAGATCATCGTGGACGCGGAGCTCCTGCGCGGCTGGGCGCAGATCCTGAAGCCCATTTCGTTCACCGACGATGACCTCGGCGTCGAGGCGATCAAGGGCGTCGAGGCGGGCGGACACTTCTTCGGGACCGCGCACACCCTCGCCCGCTACGAAACCGCGTTCTACCGGCCGCTCCTCTCCGACTGGTCGAACTTCGAGAACTGGACGGAGATGGGTTCACGGAACGCGACCGAGCGCGCCACCGGCATCTGGAAGAAGCTGCTCGCCGACTACGTCGCTCCGCCGCTCGACCCCGCGGTCCGCGAAGCGGTTGCCGAGTACGTGGCGCGCCGCGGCGCGATCCTGGGCGCTGCGGGCGGCTGAGCGGCATCTCCCATGGCCAGGCGCATCGCCAATGCCCGCATGTACTCGGTCAGCCCCGAGGTCGAGGCCGGCTGGCGCACCCTGCTTGGCCACATCGTCGCCGAGGCGGGCATCGAACTCGACTACGAGCCCTATCCCGCGCCCAAGCCCCTCGAGGCGCTCTGGTCGCGCGAGGACCTCGGTGCTGTCCTCATGTGCGGCTACCCGATCGCGCTCATGCTCGCGCCGGTCGTACCGATCGCCGCGCCCATCCCGCGCGCGCCGTGGGCGGCGGGCCGGCCGGAATACCGTACCGACCTGATCGTCCGGCGGGACTCGCGGTACCTGACGCTCGAGGATACTTTCGGCGGTCGCGCCGGCTGGACGGTCGAACACTCGCACTCGGGGTTCAACGCGTTCCGGCACCACCTGCTCGGCTACCGACGCCCGGGGCGCCAGACGCTCTATGGCGAGATGGTCGGGCGCCTCATCACGGCGCGCAATGTCCTCGACGGCGTCCGCGAGGGGCGCATCGACGTCGGCCCCCTCGATGCCTACTGGCACCTCCTGATCGCCCACCACAAGCCCACGCTTACCGACGGGATCCGCGTGCTCGCATCGACCGGCAACGCGCCGATTCCTGCGTTCGTCGCCGCTGCGGGCACGCCCGCCACCGACATCGCGCGGCTGCGCGCGGCGTTCGTCGGTGCCGCCGCCCGCGACTGGTTCCCGCCGCTCGGCGATCAGCTGCTCCTCGATGGATTCGCGGCAGTCAACGAAGGTAGCTTCGCGACGACGCTCGCCTGGGACCGGGAGGCGAAGGCCGCCGGTTACCCGCTGCCGGCCTGAGCGCGCCTCCCCAAGACGTGAGTCAGGCCGGGCGCTCGGGAACCCTGCCGGTCGGATGCGGCAGTCGATCGTGGGCCCGGAACAGGAAGCGGCGCGCCACGTCGAAATACGTGCAGTAGACGAGCCCACCGTTGTCGGCGAGCAGCCGCTCGCGCGTCGCGCGGTAGCGCGCGTTGAGCTCGTACCACGGTACCTTCGGTTCCAGGTGGTGGAGCGAATGAAGGTTGTTGTAGAGAAAGAGTGGACCCAGGATCCACGAGCGCTCGACGACCGCGATCCGGTGCCGCGCCTCCGGGCGTGCGCGGTGCTCGGCGAAGGAACGGATCAGCAGCACGCCGTTCGCCGGGATCACGAGCGCAACGACATAAAGCCAAAGCGGCATCCCGCAAACGAGCGTGATCCAGAGGATCACCGGCACGCACCAGAGGAGGTGCTCCAGCCAGTCGCGCCTTAAGCCCGGCAGGTCGTCGAGAACGCCACGTAACTCCCCGTGCAGGAACTTGGCGATCCGCCAGAAGGAGCCGACAAGCACGCGACCCGCCAGCGTCTGCTGCAGCCGGTAGATGCCACGGGTCACGGCGCTCAGGTGCTCAAAGGCGGCCGGGGTCCAGTAGTAGGTCTCCGGGTCATCGATGGGATCGGTCAGGCGCTCATCGGTGTGATGGACGAGGTGGGTGGCGCGGTAGCGCTCGTACGGCAGCCAGAACGACAGCGGCACCATCCCGAAGAGCTTGTTGACCAGCCGCGAGCGAGTCGGGTGGCCGTGCAGGATCTCGTGCTGCAGCGAGCTGTGCAGGGTCAGGGCCACGATCACGAGCGGCGCGACGACCCAGAACGGCCAGGACCGGTAGTGGTACGTGACGAGAAGCCAGCCGCCGTAGGCGACCAGTATCAGCAGCAGGGTCGGAACTTCCACCGCCGACAACGATTCCCTCCGGCCCGGCGGGCTTCCGGGCGCCTGGCGCTCGGGGGTCGTTGCGGTCATCGATCGTGGTCCGGCGGAAGTGACTGGGGTGGTTCCAATTGTAACCAAACTCGACCCCCGACATCGGTCGGAGCGCCGCTTTTGGGACGTGGTACCGGGCTCGCCGCCCTCAGAGGTGGGCGGCGCGGAGGATCCGCTTCTCGAGGGCCGCCATAGCGTCGTAGAGCAGCATCGCCATGAGCCCCGTGATGAGGCCACCCTGCAGGATGAACGCCGTGTTGTTGGAAAGTAGCCCGGCGATGATCACCTCGCCGAGTCCCTTCGCGGCAACGGTCGAGCCGATCGTCGCGGTACCGATGTTGATGACGAGCGACAGCCGGATGCCTTCCAGGATCAGCGGCAGCGCGAGCGGCAGCTCGACCGACAGGAGCCGCTGGCGGCCGTTCATTCCCATGCCATCCGCGGCTTCCAGCACCGAGGGCGGGCAGCTCTTGAGCCCGCTGATCGTGTTCTCGAAGATCGGCAGGAGTCCATAGGCAAAGAGTGCGATCAGGGTCGGCGTCTCGCCGAAGCCGACGAGCGGTACCGCGATGGCGAGGACGGCAACCGGCGGGAAGGTCTGGCCGATGTTGACGAGCGTGCGGGACAGAGGCAGGAAATCGGCGCCGCCGCGACGGGTCACCAGGATGCCGAGCGAGACGGCAACGAGCGTACTCGCGCCGGCCGCGAGGAACACGGTGCCCAGGTGTGCGAGCGCGAGGGTGAGCAGGTTGCCCTGGTCGTAGATGGGCGGCGCGCCGTATTCCGTCAATGGCGCGAACAACGGCGCGAAGCTCTTGGGCGTCACGAGGAACGCGACGAGGAGGGCGAGCGCGCCTAGCCTTAGCGTCACGCCGAAAGCGCGCATCAGGCCTGCCTGCCGTGGGCGAGAATGTCGCGAAGGGTCACGCGACCGGCCGGCGTGCCGTCGGACTTCACCACGGTAGCCGCCTCCGCGCCGCTCCAGACGAGGCTCGAGAGGACATCGCGCAGCGAGTCGGTCGAGGCGACGCTCGGGCCCTCGGCCGAGCCCGGCAGCGCCGCCTCCCCCGCCGTCGTGAGCGACAGGAGCTTCATCGCGCGATCGCCGGTACCGGTGAGGCGGGACACGAACGGATCCGCCGGGCGCGTCAGCAGCGCCGCCGGCACGTCGTACTGGAGGAGTTTCCCGGCGCTCATGACCGCGACGCGGTTGCCGAGCCTGAATGCCTCGTCCATGTCGTGCGTGACGAGCACGACCGTCGTGCCGAAGCGCCGCTGGATGTCGAGGAGGTCGTCGTGCGCCTTGCTGCGGATGATCGGGTCGAGCGCGCCGAACGGCTCGTCCATCAAGAGCACCGCCGGCTCCGCCGCGAGCGCCCGCGCGACGCCGACCCGCTGCTGCTGGCCGCCGGAGAGTTCGTGCGGGAACTTGCCGGCGTAGCTGCCGGGCTCGAGCTGGAAGATCCCGAGGAGTTCCTCGACGCGTGCACTGATGCGGCCGGGCTGCCAGCCAAGGAGCTTCGGCACGGTGCCGATGTTCTCGGCCACCGTCCGGTGGGGAAAGAGCCCGTGCCCCTGGATCACGTAGCCGATCCGGCGCCTGAGCTCGTGCGCGGTCTCGGTCGCCGTGTCCTTGCCATCGATGAGCACCCGGCCGCTGGTCGGCTCGACCAGCCGGTTGATCATCCGCAGCAGTGTCGACTTGCCCGAACCCGACGTGCCGACGATCACCGTGATCGAGCCGCCATCGATTCGCATCGAGACGTCATCGACGACCGTGCTCGGACCGTAGACCTTGACCAGCGACTCGATTTCTATCATTGCGGCGCCTTCTTCATCACGTCGATGAGCGCATCGAGGAGAACTGCGGAAGAGAACGCGAGCGCCACCGTCGGTATTGCGCCGAGGAGCACGAGGTCGATCGCCGTCTGGCCCATGCCCTGGAACACGAACGTCCCGAAGCCGCCGCCGCCGATGAGGGCCGCGATCGTCACGAGTCCGATGTTCTGCACGAGCACAATGCGAATGCCGGTCAGGATGACCGGGAGTGCGAGCGGCAGTTCGACCTGCCTGAGCACCTGGCCGGGCGTGAGACCCATGCCGCGTGCTGCCTCGACGGTCGCAGCCGGTACGCGCCCGAGTCCGACCACGGTGTTCGCGACCACCGGCAGGAGCGAGTAGAGGAAGAGCGCGATGACGGCCGGGGCCGCGCCGATGCCGGCGATCCCAACCTCGGCCGCGAGCGGCACGGCGGTTGCGAGCGCGCCGAGCGGCACCATCAGGATCCCGAAGAGGGCGATCGAGGGGATGGTCTGGATGAGGTTCAGCACCTGCAGTACCGCGGCGCGGATCCGCGGCACCCGGTGGCAGAGGATCCCGACGGGCAGGGCCACGATCACCGCGGCGGTCAGCGAGCCGAGCGCGAGCAGCACGTGCTGGCGAGCTTCGCGCGCGAATCGGCTCGCGTTGCCGACGTATTCGCGCATGATCGAGAGGTGGTCGAAGAGGCCGGCGTGGAAGGCGACCGCCGTGACGACGCCGAAGAGCACGAGCCCGAACACGCGCATCGCAGGACCGGGGCCCAGCCTCGCGATCGCATCGGTCGAGAGGAGCCCGGCGGCGAGCAGCAGCGCCCAGCAGCCAGCTCCGGGGGAAATCCGCACGATCCGGTTGCCGGCAGGCGTCAGGAGGTCGGCAGCGAACGCGACCGCGACGGCGACCGCGGCGAGCCCGAGGAGTGCGACGAGGAGCCTCAGCCTCGCGCCCCGCGCCAGCACCGCCACGCCGCCAACGAGCGCGAGCAGCCCCGCGAAGCCGACGGCCCACGGTAGCGGCAGCACCTCAAAGAGCGAGTGCGCCTCGCCCGGCATGATCCGGTTCGACTTGAAGACGACGAACGGCAGGAACGCGACCGCCGCGAGCCCGATCAGGGCGAGCAGCGTGCCCAAGCGATCGGAACGCGCGGGCAGCGTTAGCGCCGCGTTCATTTCACGAAGCCCTTGGACCTTAGATACTCCTCGGCGACCGCCTCGGTCGGCTCGCCACTGATCTGCACGCGCGCGTTCAAGGCCTCCAGCACCTCGCGATCGAAGCTTTCCATCAACGGCCTCACGATCGCGGCGATGCGCGGGTTGGCCTTCAGAACCGCCTCGCGGACGATCGGCACCGGCGCGAAGATCGGCTGGTCGTGCTTGTCGTCCTCGAGGAGCGTCAGGTTCGAGGCGGCGATACCGCCGTCGGTGCTGTAGACCATCGCCGCGTTGGTGCCACTGGTGCGCGCCGCGGCCGCGCCGATCGTGGCCGAGGTGTCCCCGCCCGCGAGCACGATGAGCTGGTCGGGCCTGAGCGTGAAGGCGTAGGTCTTCTCGAGCGATCTGAGCGTCGCGGAATTCACGAATTCGGCCGAACAGGCGAGCACGACGTGGCCACCGCCCGACACCCACCGGCCGAAGTCCGAAAGCGTCGCGAGCCGGTTGGCGAGGCCGATTTCCTTGCGGACGGCGAGCGCCCAGGCGTTGCTCGCGTTGGCCGGCGTCAGCCAGACGATCCGGTGGGCCTGGTAGTCGAGGCGCGCCCCAAGCTCGTACCCCTGCCGCGCGTCCTTCCACGCGGGATCCGCGGCGACGTTAAAGAAGAAGCCCGCGTTACCCGTGTACTCGACGTAGAGGTCGATCTGCCCCGCGATCATCGCCTTGCGGACGATGGGAGTCCCGCCAAGCGTCGTCCGGTCGATGGTCGGGATGCCGTTCGCCTCGAGCAGCAGCCGAATCATGTGCCCGATCATCGCGGACTCGCTCGATAGCTTCGAGGAGACGACGAGCGCCGGCTGCGCTGGGCTGAGCGGCGCAAAGGCGAGTGCCGCCACGAGGCTGATTGACTTCAGAAAGCTCGACACTCAGAACCTCCGAGCCGGCGCCCGATTCCGTCGCGCTTGGGTTTTCGCGAGGCTCGGCCTTGGCCGGCCGCGTTCGCGCTCGCCCGCGGTCTTGCCCGCGGTCTTGCCCGCGGTCTTGCCCGCACGACACGTTGTCGGTTGTTTCCCGGCCCGTCAAGCCCGCCGCGGCGGGCGCCGAAGAAGCGCCCTGTCCGCCCCGCGCGCGGCGCGAATCTGCTGCTCGACCGGACGTCGATCGCCTAGAATGCCGCCCGCGTGTCGAGCGGTTCCTACTCAGGCCTCAGGTTGCTTCTGGAAGGGCTTTCCGGCCACCAGGGCTGGTCGCGCGCGTGGCAAAAGGCCGCTCCGAAGTCCCGCTACCGGGTCGTCATCGTCGGTGGTGGCGGCCACGGGCTCGCGACGGCCTACTACCTCGCCACCGAATTCGGCATCACGGACGTCGCGGTGCTCGAGAAGGGGCCGCTCGGACTCGGCAACGTCGGCCGCAACACGACGATCATCCGCTCCAACTACTTCCAGCCCGCCAACGTCCGCTTCTACGAATTCTCGCTGAAGCTCTGGGAAGGTCTCGAGCGCCGGCTCAATTTCAATGCGATGGTCAGCCAGCGCGGGACTCTCAATCTCTTTCATTCGGAGGCGCAGCGCGACCTCTTCACGCGGCGCGCCAACGGCATGCGCCTCGAGTCCGTGGACGCCGCCCCGCTCGATCGCGCGGCCGTCAAGGCGCGGGTGCCGCTCCTCGACCTCGACAACGGTCGCTTCCCGATCCTGGGTGGGTTCCTGCAGAGCCGCGGCGGTACGGTCCGCCACGACGCGGTCGCGTGGGGCTACGCGCGGGCCGCCTCGAATGCCGGGGTCGACATCATCGAGGACTGCGAGGTCACGGGCATCCGGCGCGACGCGAGCGGCGTGACCGGCGTCGCGACGACGCGCGGCGGCGTCGGCGCCGACATCGTCTGCCTCGCCGTCGCCGGCCATTCCTCGCGCCTGGCCGAGATGGCGGGCTTTCGCCTGCCGCTCGAGACCCACGTGCTGCAGGCATTCGTGACCGAAAGCGTGAAGCCGGTGCTCGATCTCGTCGTGACCTACGGCGCGGGCCACTTCTACATCAGCCAGTCCGACAAAGGCGGCCTCGTATTCGGCGGGGCGATAGACGGCTACAACTCCTACGGCCAGCGCGGCACGCTGCCGATGGCCGAGGAAGTCGCGGCCGCGGGACTCACGATGATGCCGGGGCTCGCCCGGCTCAAGGTGGTCCGCCAGTGGGGCGGCGTCATGGACATGACGATGGACGGCTCGCCCATCATCTCGAAGACACCGGTCGCGCGGCTCATCCTGAACGGCGGCTGGTGCTACGGCGGCTTCAAGGCCATCCCGGCCGGCGGCATGAGTACCGCCCACCTGATAGCGCGCGGTGAACCTCATCCGGTCGCCGCGCACTTCGACCTCAACCGCTTTGCCAACGGGCGCACGATCGATGAACGCGGCATTGGCCCGTTTCCGTTCCTGCATTGAAGCCCGCTGAACTCGGTGACCGCTAGGGGCCGGTACGGGCGCGCCGCGGGCGAGGGCCTGCACGTGTCAGCGGCAGATGGCGCCGACCGACCGCCACTCGGCGGCGCCGAGCACGGCCGCCGTCGGGTAGCCGCCGGCGCGATGCGCGAGTTCCGCGCGCGCCTCGCTCGCCGGGTGGCTCGAGAGCCAGGCGGGGGCGGCGCTCGAAAGCTCGGCGCGCGCGAAGAACCGGCTGAAGCCCGCCGCATCGACGTGCGCCGCCCGCAGCCTCGCGAGCCCGCGCTCGTCGGCTTCCGCCTCCTGCTGCCGGCTGAACTTCATGCTGAGGAGCGAGTAGGCGATGCGCGAATTCCCCGGGGAACCCGTGGGCAGCGCGGAGCTCAAGGCGGTCAGCGTAAAAAGGTTCACCGCGAGCCCCTGCATAATGTGCCGGCCGCGGACGTGCTCGATCTCGTGCGCGATAACGCCCGCCAGCTCCTCAGGCGACTCGACCTGCCCGAGGAGGCCCTCGAAGACGTGGATATGCCCGTCGAGTGCCGCGAATGCGTTGATCGTGTCACCCGCGATCACGTCCACCGTGATCGGCAGCTCCCGATCCTCGGCATCGAGCGGGTAGATGCGCGCCACGAGTTTGTTGAACGCGACGAGGGAGGCCGGTTCGGCCGTGCCACGGCAGGGCCTCAGGAGCGCGTCACCACCGACGGCGCGATCCATCCAGCGTTCGACACGCCAGGGGACGTGCCTGGCGACCGAGGGCAGGAGGGCCGCGAAGCTCACACCGATGCCGACGGCGGCCAGAGCCCACAGGAGCCCCTTTCGCTTGCCCGTCGGCACGATCCATCAGCTCCGTTTGAGGAACTGGAGGATGACCCAGAAGACGATGAACACGATCGTCATGATGATCGTGACGGGGCCGCGCTGGGCCTTGCGCGCGGAGGCCGCGCTCGAGGATGACACGTTGATGGTCGGACTCAGCGTGTCGGTCGCGTCGACGAACGTGTCACGGTCCTGCAGCACCGCCTGCGGCGGCAGCGCCTCCGACTTGGTCTTCACCCCGGCGACCTTCTTGACCGCGGTGCCGATCGCCATGAATTCGATGAGTCCGCCGCCGAGGTCGTAGATGTGCGTCTTGACACCGACCACCTCGTCGGCGCCACAGCGCTCCGCGTCCTCCTCGATGCGTGCGAGCGCCTTCTCGCGTGCCTCGTAGAGGATCTCGGTGAGGCCTGCGACCTCCCCGCCGCCGAGCGTCTGCAGTGTCGAGAAGATGCCGCCCTTCAGTCCCAGCGAATAGACCGACACGCCCATGACGAGTCGTAGCGGCAGGAAGCCGACGTTGACCATGTTCCACATCTCTTCGTTGGTCATGTCGCTCGTGACGGGTTTGTGCTCGAACGCATCGATCGCCGGGTGGTGCGAGGCGGTGCCGATCATGATCATTTCCTGGGCACCGAGGAGCGGGGAGATCGTCGTCTCGATGCCGACGACCGCGTTGGCGCCGCAGCGCTTCGCCTCGTCGGTGATCCGACTGAGCGCGAGGTGGCGCGTGCGATCGAAGATCTCCGTGAATTCCCGCACCTCGCCGCGGCCGAGGCGCTTTAAGCCCCCGACGATGCTGCCGCCGAGGCCGATCGAGTAAGCGACGTTGCCGAACACGAACTGGATCGGCCTAAATCCCGCATCGACCTGGCAGAAGAGCTTGGCGACGTCGGCGGACGTCGAGAACCGCACCGCCTCCTCGACTCCCGGCTTCGCGTGGTGGATCGTCGAGCCGATCGTGATGAACTCGAGATTGCCGCCGTGATTGACAACATCGAACGAGACGCCGGTGAGGCCGACTCCGCCGTACTCTGCCGCCTCGCCCATCATCCGCTCGAAGGCGCGGGTCCTGCCGTCGTGCACGAGCTGGGTTATCTCGTTGATCTCCCCGCCGCCGAGCGTCGAGAGCCCGGCGCCTAGTCCTTTCATGACGCCAAGCGCCACGACGCTGTTGCCGACGCACAGCGGCCCCGCCCGGTAGCCCATGCGCTCGAGGAAGTAGATCTCGTTGCCCGACAGCCCCGAGATGCGTTTGTGCTGAAGCGCCATGAAGTCCTCCGCTGCAACCGGCCGCGCTGACGCGGCGCGTCGCTAGCCTCGCCCGCGCGGGGCGCGAAATCCGCTCAGAGCGGCCGACCCAGCATGTCGAGGTGCAGCTGCGTGCCCTTGTAGGGGTAGCCGGCGATGAACGCCTCGTCGAGTTCGACGCCAAGCCCGGGTTCGCTCGGCGGGATGATGTAGCCCTCGTCCCAGCGGATCGGCTTTTTCAGGATGTCGCTGTGGAATCCCTGCCAGCGCTCGATGCTCTCCTGGATCAGGAAGTTCGGGCTGCAGGTCGCAAGCTGGATGTTCGCCGCCCCGACGATCGGGCCACAGTAGAGATGCGGCGCGATCTGCACGTGGCGGACCTCCGCCATGCCGGCGATCTTCTTGGCCTCGAGCAGGCCGCCGACGCGACCCAGGTTCATCTGCAGGATCGCGGCGGCACCGGCATCCAGCACCCGTGCGAAGTCGTACTTGGTCGTGAGCCGCTCGCCGGCGGCGATCGGGATCGACGTTGCCCGCGCGACCTTGGCCATCTCCTCCGGCGCATCCGGCGGCACCGGCTCCTCGAACCAGAGCGGATCGTAGGGCTCGAGCCGCCGCGCGAGCCGTATCGCGCCTGCCGCGGTCATCTGCCCGTGCGTGCCGAAGAGGAGATCCGCGCGACTACCGACCGCCTCCCGCAACACCCGCACGAACCGCTCGCAGAGGTCGAGCGCCTCGAGCGACAGCTGCCGGCCATCGAAGGCCGTGTAGGGCCCGGCCGGATCGAACTTGATGGCCGTGAACCCTTGTTTCACGTACTCGTGTGCGCGCTTCGCCGCAAGCTCGGGGTCCTGGTAGACGTCGGTCGCGTCCCCGGGCCGCGCGTATATATAAGTGTACGAGCGCAGCCGCTCGTGCACGCGCCCGCCGAGCAGGTTGTAGACGGGCTGGTTGGCCTCCTTGCCGATGATGTCCCAGCACGCCATCTCAAGCGCGCTTAAGACTCCCATCAGCGTGAGGTCCGGATGCTGCGTGAACCCCGCCGAATAGACCCGCCGCCACATGCTCTCGATGCGGTGCGGGTCCTCGCCCGCGAGGTAGCGCGCGAACACGTCCTCGATCATCCGCGCCACGAGGTGCGGCTCGAACGGCACGCAGTACGCCTCACCGAGGCCGGACACATTGCCGTCCGTCGTCAACCTCACGAACACGAAGTAACGGCCGCCGTTGTGCGGCGGCGGGTTACCGACCACGAAGGTCTTGATGTCGGTCAGCTTCATCGGTGCTGCGCGCTCAGGCCGCGTAGAACCCGTTGATCGCCTTGAGCTCGAGGTACTCGGTCAGCCCGTGCTTGCCCCACTCGCGCCCGTTGCCGGACTGCTTGAAGCCGCCGAAGGGCGTCTCGTAGTCCTGGCCTGCGCCATTTAAGTAGACGCTACCGGCCCGCAGCTGCCGCGCGATCGCACGCGCCTTCGCCTGGTCGCCCGTCTGGACGTAGGCGGCGAGTCCGTACGGCGTGTCGTTCGCGATCGCGATCGCTTCCTCGAGCGTGCGGAACCTGAGGATGCACAGCACCGGCCCGAAGATCTCTTCGCGCGCGATGGTCATCTGGTTGTTGACGTCGGCGAAGATGGTCGGCTTCACGAAGTAGCCGGTCTCGAACCCTTGTGGCTTGCCCGGGCCCCCGGCGACGACGCGCGCGCCTTCGGCGACGCCGGTCTCGATGAGCTTCTGGATCTTGTCGAACTGGAGCTTCGAGACGACCGGTCCGAGCTGGTTGCCAGGCTTCGACGGATCGCCGACGGTCACCTTGGCCGCGACTTTCGCGGCAATTTCGACGACGCGGTCGTAGACCGAATCCTCGACGATCATGCGCGTCGGCGCATTGCAGGACTGGCCCGAATTGTTGAAGCAGTGGAGCACGCCGCGCTTGACCGCCGCCTCGAGCTCGGAGTCGGCGAAGACGAGATTGGCCGACTTGCCGCCGAGCTCCTGCGAGACGCGCTTGACGGTGTCCGCCGCGCCCTTCGCGACGCTGATGCCGGCGCGGGTCGAGCCCGTGAACGACACCATGTCGACTTCCGGGTGCACGCTGAGCGCGTGGCCGACGGTCGGGCCCGAGCCGTGCACCATGTTGAAGACGCCGGCCGGGTAGCCCGCCTCGTCGATGAACTCGGCGAAGAGCTGCGCCGACAGCGGGCTCTGCTCGCTCGGCTTCAGGACCACCGTGCAGCCCGCCGCGAGCGCGGGGGCGATCTTCGCGGCCAGCTGGTTGATGGGCCAGTTCCAGGGCGTGATGAGCGCGCACACGCCGACGGGTTCCCGCACGACGTTCGCGGCGCTGCCGCTCCTCTCCTCCCAGTCGAGCGCCTCGGCGGCCTCGATCGTCGCCTTGATGTGGCCGGGTCCGCAGGCGGCCTGCGAGCGCGACGACAGGTCGTGCGGCGCACCCATCTCGGTCGTGATCGCCGTGACCATCTCCCCGTAGCGCCGCTCGAAGATCTCCTGCACGCGCTTGAGGAGCGCCAGGCGCTCGGCAACCGGCATCGCGGCGTAGGCCGGGAATGCCGCGCGCGCCGCCTTGACGGCCTTGTCGACCTCGACGGCGGAGCCCATCGAGAGTTCCGCCACCTGCTTCTCTGTGGCCGGGTTGATCACCGCGAACGGACCCGCCTCGACGGCTGAGGGAACCCAGCGTCCGGCGATGTAGTGCTGAAGACGATTCACGATCAGGCCACCTCTGCGTTGATGATTGACTGGCGGCGCGGGCTTGGGGCTCCGCGCCGCGATGATTCGATCCGGGGCCGTCGCCGCCGGCGTGTTCGGGGCGCTATTCCGCCAGAAAAGCGTCCAGATCGCGAGCCACCCGCTCGGGGTCCTCCCAGAAGGGGTTATGCCCGTAGTCGGGGTAGAGCACGACCCGAGCGGCGGGCAGACCCTCCACGAGCGTCCGCCGGTCCTCCGGCCCGAAAATGGGGTCTTTCGCCCCCCAAATCAACAGGGCCGGAGCCTTGAGCCGAGGCAGCGTACTCGCGAGCTCGATCGTCGCAAGCCCTTGACTCAACACAGCGAGCCAGATCTTGACGGGGATCGCCGCGGCGTCCCGGCGCTGGCGCTTGAGGAAGCCCTCATCGACCGGCGTCGGCGATGACCACCAGTCGACCATAAATGTCGAATCCGGGTCGATCGGGTCATGGAGCTTCGCGATCTCGGTCCTGAAGTCGAGGCCGGGCGGCTTCGCGGGTTCCGCCGCGGGCGCCGGGCAGCGGGCCGGGCCACCGGTCGAGGAGATGAGCACGACCTTCCGCGTCCGCTCGGGCCAGTACTCCGCGAAAGTCTGCGTGATGATGCTGCCGAGGGAGTGACCGACGATGTCGGCACGCTCTATCTTGAGCGCATCGAGCAGGAGCTTGATGTCGTACGCGAAATCGATCCGGCCGTAGCAGCACTCGGGCTTACTCGAGCGGCCGTGGCCGCGGATGTCGACGACGACCAGCCGCTCGTTCTTGGCGAGAAACGGGATCAGCGGGACCCAGTCGCGGGCGTTGTCGGTAAAGCCGTGGATGAGCACGACCGGCCGTCCCGCGGGATTGCCGAGCTCGAGGTAGGCGAGCGTCACGCCGTTCGGGAGCGCCACGGTCTTCTTCAGGCCGTCGTACTCATCGAGATTGATCGACAGCGGCGGCGCGTCCGCGCGCGCGCCGGCTGCGCCCAAGGGTCCCGCGATCGCGCACACCGCCGCAAGCACTACACCAACACGCTTTGTCACTGCACTCGTTCTCGTCACTATCAATCCTCAACTGGCAGGCGACTCAGGATGCCGCGGGTTCATTTTTGACGCCGCGCACTCGGCGCGGTGCACTTGTCGAAGTACCGAGGCGCCCTAGCGCGCGACGGCGACTCCCGTCGCGCGTTCCTGGTCCTCGAGGAGCCGGCGCGTCGACCAGAAATAGTGGAACGTTGCCCAGAGCCCGGTCGGGACCAGGCACAGCATCGCGAGCCTGAGCGACTCGGCGTTCGCGACGTGGTTCGGCGCGAACCAGTCGCTCAGCGCCGCGACCGCGTTAGGCGCGATGATCAGGTTGCCGAGATTCGCGAGGAACAAGGTCGCGGCGCAGAACTGCGCCCGCATGCGGGGCTCGGCGAGGTTGAGCAGCAAGCCGAAGCAGGGGCCGATGTAGAAATAGATTGAGGGGATGAACACCCAGAAGAGCGCCTTCGCGAGCGGCAGCGAGTGGGTCCAGTAGATGAAGAACGAGGCGATGGTCGCGACGCCGATCACGGCGCCCATCAGCTGCACGAGCCGGCGCGGGTTGGCCATCGGCCGGGTGCCGACGAGCCAGGCGGTGAACACGGTCGCCGCCACGCCGCCGTAGAGGTTGATGGGCCCCGTGATCGCGCCTGCTTCGCCCGGCGAGAGCTGGTAAACGCGCACGAGAAAGGTCGGCGTGAACCACATCAGGCCCCAGCCCCACAGCGCAGTCAGCGCGCTCGCGACCATGACGTGCACCGCGGAGCGCTGCGTCCAGAGGTAGAGAATCGTCTCCAAGACGGTCGGCTTCTCATCGCCCGGCTTCCTGTCCTGCTGGCCGCGCTTGGGCTCGCGCACGGTGAAGTAGATGAGGAGCCCGACGAGCGTCCCTGGCAATCCGAGCCACAGGAACGCGGCCCGCCAGCCGAGGTGATCGGCGATGGCCCCGGCCGTATCCGAGGCGAAATAAGCGCCGATCGGCGCACCCAGCGAGAAGATCGTGAGTGCCATCGGCCGGCGCAGCGCCGGAAAGTAATCCGAGATGATGGAGTTCGCGCCCGGCGTACCGCCCGCCTCGCCGACGCCGACGCGCGCGAGGACCAGCTGCCAGGCGGTGCGCGACAGGCCGCAGAACGCCGTCATCGCCGACCAGGCGATCAGGCACACGACGATGATGTTGCGCCGGTTGCCGCGGTCGATGAGCCAGGAGATCGGAAAGCCGAGGAAGATGTAGAAGAACGCGAGCGGCGCGGCGGTGATGATGTTGACGCCGGTGTCGGTCAGGTGAAGCTCGAGGCGAATCGACTCGAGCACCTGCGAGATCATGTAGCGGTCGGTGATGCTGAGCGTGTACACCGCGACCATCAGGATCAGCACGTACCAGCGAACGACCCCGGAGGTCGGGTTCTCGGGCTCCACATGCGCCTCGGTCGCGTTGGTCATCGGCTCGGCCCCTTTGTCTCGGTCGTGCTGTCGCAGGCGCGCGGGCTTCCCGGCCGGGTCGGCGGCGGGGGGGCCTGGCGACTGAGCTTAACTGCTGCTTGCCCGGAGTTTCTGGCGGCAGTCGCTATCGAAATTTGGCATGGCGCGATCGTTCGCCGCGATGCCCCGATACGGCTGCCCTCGCTTTCCTGACCGTCAATCTTTTTTACTTGTTCCCCGCTCCGGAATGTCGCTAGCCTCGGTGGGCGAGAGTTCCTCGGCCGCGCCCGGAGCGGTTCATGGTACTGGTTTTCGGCCTCATCCCAGCGTTTTTAACAGTATGGAGTTGGCGTGGACAAGACCCGCATCGGATTCATCGGCCTCGGCAATGTCGGCGGGAAACTCGCCGGCAATTTGTTGCGCCACGGCATCGACCTGACGGTCCGCGATCTCGACCCGGAGCGCGTCGCGGAATTCGTTGCGCGCGGCGCCAAGGCGAGCCCGACGCCGCGCGCGCTCGCAGAAACCACTGACATCATCATCACGTGCCTGCCCTCGCCCGCCGCTTGCGCCGCGGTCATGGAGGGAGCCGATGGCGTGCTGGCCGGCATCGGCGCGGGGAAGATCTGGCTCGAGATGAGTACGACCGACGCGGCGGAGATCCGCCGGCTGGGTGCCAGGGTCGAGGCCGCGGGCTCGACCGCGATGGACTGCCCGGTGTCCGGAGGCTGCCATCGCGCGGCGACCGGCAACATTTCGATCTTCGCCGGCGGCGCGCGCGAGGCGTTCGAGCGGGTGCTGCCGACGCTCTCGATCCTCGGCCGCCAGATCCTGCACACGGGACCCATCGGCTCCGCCTCGATCCTGAAGGTCATCACGAACTACCTGTGCACGACGCACCTCGTCGCGCTCACCGAGGCGCTCTCGGTCGCCAAGGTCGTCGGGCTCGACCTCAACATGACCTACGAGGGCATCCGCATCTCCTCCGGCAACTCCTTCGTCCACGAGACCGAATCGCAGGTCATCCTGAACGGCAGCCGCGACATCAGCTTCACGATGGACCTCGTGATCAAGGACGTCGGCCTCTTCGACACGATCGCGCAGGAGCACGGCGTGCCGCTCGAACTCTCGCCGCTC
Source organism: Pseudomonadota bacterium (assembly GCA_025356075.1). Lineage (GTDB taxonomy): Bacteria > Pseudomonadota > Gammaproteobacteria > Steroidobacterales > Steroidobacteraceae > CAIKZZ01. Next base: position 16,692 of record JANXUT010000002.1, read on the forward strand.
GTGCTCGGGATCTTCAAGGATGGCGAGCGGCGCTACGGGCCGCGCGAGTTGTCGCCGAACATCATCCGCCGGCTCGAGGATGCCTGCGGCATCCGCGTCCTCGGCGAGGGTTTCCCGGCGGAAATGGTCGATGAGGAACCCGAGGCCAAGGGCTACGAGGTCGTGCCGAAGGGCCGCGCGCGCGCGGGCTAGCGCGCGACCGGGACCGCTGCCTCGGCCTGAATCCACTCGAGGAACGTCCGCACGCGCGCATCGTCGCGCTTTTCCTGGCGGCAGATGACGCCCCAGCTGCCCGGGCACTTGAGCTCATGCGGGACGGGGCGCACGAGCCGTCCGGCGCGCAGGTCATCTTCGGCGAACGGGCCGTTGGCGAGCGCGACCGCCCGCCCCTCGAGCGCGATCTCAAGGCCGACGGCGAGCGTATCGACGACGATGCGCGGCTGCCCGGTGTAGGGCACGTTCGCGGATTCGAACCAGACATCCCAGTCGCGCGTCGCGCTGTACATCGCAACCAGCGGCAACGACACGAGGTCGGCGGGCACGGGATCCGGCGGCAACTGCGCCTTCAGCGAGGGCGCGCACACGGGATACAGGCGGTAGTCGAAGAGCGGCAGCCATAGGAACGAGGGGTCGGGCGGCGTCTCGCAGTACACGAGCCCGACGTCGGCCAAGGACTCATCGAAATCCCACTCCGATGAGCAGGTACTCAGCAGCACGTTGATATCCGGGTGCGCCAGGCTGAACCGCGGCATGCGCCGCGCGAGCCAGCGTACCGAGGGCGTCACGTAGGTCTGCACCCGCAGCGGCGCGTCGACGCTCGAGCGCCTGAGGAGTTCGGCGCCCTCGATGAGCGCCTCGAGCGCGCGGCGGACGTAGGGGTAGAACAGCTCGCCCTCGCGCGTCGGCACGATCTTCCGGCCTTCGCGCGAGAACAGGTCGACCCCAAGGTCGGCTTCGAGTAACTGCAGCTGGTAGCTGATCGCCGGGTGCGTGACGCAGAGCTCCTCCGCCGCCTCGCGGACGCTCTGGCGCCGCGTCGCGGCCTCGAAGCCCTTGAGCGCGTTGAGCGGCGGCAGCTTCCTGAGCTCGATTCTGGGTTTCATGGCCTACCTCGCGCCGGAAGCGTAGCAGGGCCGCGCGTCCGGGCCGTGGCAAAACTCGCGCCCAGTCTGCAGAATCGTGCCGCAACGACGGGAGCCGGGGCAGGATGGACGAGTTCGACTACATCGTGATCGGCGCAGGCTCCGCGGGCTGCGTACTCGCCAATCGCCTGACCGCGTCGGGGAAGCATCGCGTGCTGCTGCTCGAGGCCGGCGGCAGGGACTCAAGCCCCTGGATCCACGTGCCGATCGGCTACGGCCGGACCTACAACGATCCCCGCGTCAACTGGATGTACACGGCTGCGCCAGACCCAGGGCTCGACGGCCGCCGCGCCTACTGGCCGCGCGGCAAGGTGCTGGGTGGCTCGAGCGCGATCAACGCGATGGTGTATCTGCGCGGCCAGCCCGCGGATTTCGACGACTGGGCGGCGGCGGGCAACCGCGGCTGGTCGTGGGCCGAGGTGCTGCCGTACTTTCGCAAGGCCGAGGATCACGATTTCGGCGCATCGGCCCAGCACGGCGCCGGAGGCCCGCTCCACGTCAGCGACGTAAGCCGCCAGGCCCACCCGTTGTGCCAGTCGTTCATCGCCGCCTGCGCGAGCGAGGGCATCCCCTACACGCCCGACTTCAACGGTGAGTCGAGCGAGGGCGCGGGGCTTTGGCAGATGACGATTCACAAGGGCGTGCGGGTCTCGGCGGCGAGTGCCTACCTGAAGCCCGCGCGCGCACGCACGAACCTTTGCGTATTGACGCGCGCGCGGGTGACCGGCATACGCTTCGAAGGCCGCGTCGCAAGCGCGGTCGAGTTCCTGGCGTCGGGCACCAAGCGCCTCGTCCGCGCGCGCCGCGAGGTGATCCTCGCGGCCGGGGCCGTCAATTCGCCGCAGCTCCTGCAGCTCTCTGGTGTCGGCGACGGTGAACTGCTGGCCCGGCTCGGTATAGGCGTGACCCGACACGCGCCGGCGGTGGGCGCGGGCCTCCAGGACCATGTCGCCATCTCGTACTACTACCGTTCGCGGGTCCCGACCCTCAATGACGTCCTCTACCCGTTCGCGGGCAAAGTGCGCGCCGCGCTTCAGTACCTGCTGCACCGGCGCGGCCCGCTCGCGATGAGCGTGAACCAGGCGGGAGCGTTCGTCCGCAGCCGGCCGGGACTGGCACGTCCAAACCTGCAGCTCTACTTCAACCCGCTCAGCTACACAGCGACCACGGGCGCGAAGCGCCGCCTCATGAATCCGGACCCCTACTCGGCGTTCCTCCTCTCGTTCAACACCTGCCGCCCGACGAGCCGCGGCAGCATTGCAATCACGACCTCGGACCCCGAGGCCGCGCCAAGGATCGAGCCGAACTCACTCGCGACCGCCGAGGACCTCGCGGACGTCCGCGAAGGCGCGGCACTGCTGCGCCGCCTCGCCCGGGCGCAGCCGCTCGCCTCGGCGGTCGTCGAGGAACTGCAACCGGGCCCGGCGTGCCGCACGGACGAGGAGGTCCTCGCGGACTTTCGCGCACGCGGCTCGAGCGTATTTCATGCGTCCTGCACCTGCGCGATGGGCACCGACCCCGCGACGAGCGTCGTCGACCCCACGCTTCGCGTTCACGGCCTCGAGCGGCTCAGGGTCGTCGACGCCTCCGTGTTCCCCTCGGTGACCTCCGGGAACACCAACGCCCCGACGATTATGGTGGCGGAGAAGGCCGCCGACCTCATCCTCGCGGCGGCCTCCTGAACGGCGTAGCGCCCTCGCACGGTACGCAGCGCGCGTCCTTCGGTACAATCGGCCAGCCGGTCGCGGGCAGGAGAATCCGATGGGCGAGATCGTCAGTTTCCGCCAGATGAAGGACGGCACGCAGGAGGACTACCTGCTGCTCGAGCGCGGTGAGCGCGAATACGTCCGGGCGCTGCCCGAGCGGCTGATCGCGGCGCTCATGAAGTTAAAGAGCGCGCTGCCTGGCTACCCCGTCACGCGCTACGAGCATTCACTACAGGCGGCGACGCGAGCCTGGCGCGACGGGGCGGACGATGAGCTCGTGGTCGCCGCGCTCCTGCACGACATCGGCGATGACCTTGCGCCCTACAACCACGCGGAGGTCGCGGCCGCGGTGCTGAGGCCGTACGTGCGCGCCGAGGTCACCTGGATCGTCGAGCAGCACGGTATCTTCCAGTCGTACTACTACGCGCATCACTACGGCGGCAATCGCCACGGCCGCGACCGGTTGCGCGAGCACCGCTGGTACACGGCCTGCGCCTCGTTCTGCGAGCGCTGGGACCAGTCCTCGTTCGATCCGGACTATCCGAGCGAACCGCTCGAGCGCTTCGAGCCGATGCTGCGCGAGATTTTCTCGCGGCCTCCGCACGATGCGCGCTTCGTCGCGCGCGAGGCTTTCTAGCGGGCGGGATCGGGCTTTGCTCAGCGGGCGGCGAGCTGCGCGTCGGCGAGCCTTTGCCGCTCGCCGCGCCTGACGAGGTAGCCCGCCGCCAGCACGCAGATGCCGACCGCGCAGATGATCAGGCTCGCGAGCGCATTGATGTCGGGGCTTACCCCGAGCTTCACCTTCGAGTAGATCACCATCGGTAGAGTGCTTGAGCGCGGCCCCGAGACGAAGCTCGAGATCACGAGGTCATCGAGCGACAGCGTGAAGCTCAAGAGCCAGCTCGAGATCAGCGCCGGCGAGATGATCGGCAGCGTCACGTCGACGAATGCCTGCAACGGGCTCGCACCGAGATCCATCGCCGCTTCCTCGAGCGACCGATCCGCGGTCGCGAGGCGCGACTGCACGGTGATCGTGACGTACGCGGTGCAGAAGGCGACGTGTGACAGCACGATCGTCGTCATGCCGCGGCTCGGCCAGCCGACGAGCTGCAGCATCGAGACGAACAGGAGGAGCTGCGTGATGCCAGTGATGATCTCCGGCATCACGAGCGGCGCATTGACCATGCCGGTCAAGAGAAGCCGGCCGCGGAAGCGCGTGAACCTGACGAGCGCGATCGCCGCGAGCGTGCCGAGGATGAGCGCGCCGGTCGAGGCGAGAGCCGCGACCTCGAGCGACAGCGCCGCCGCCTTCAGGATCTGCTGGTTGTGCAGGAGTTCCGCGTACCACTGCGTCGAGAACCCGCCCCACACGCTCGCGAGCGCCGAGGAATTGAACGAGAAGCCGATCAGCACGAGCATCGGCAGGTAGAGGAACGCGATGCCGATTCCGAGCACGGTGATCAGGAACGGCGAGTAGCGCTTTTCCATGCCTAGTGCTCGAGCTGGCGGACGCGGTAGTACTGGTGCACCGCGATCGGGCCGGCCAGCAATACGAGGAAGGCGATCGAGACCGCTGCGGCCACCGGCCAGTCGTGGTTCGCGAAGAATTCGTCCCAGAGGACGCGACCGATCATCAGGTTGTCCGGGCCGCCGAGGAGCGCGGGGATCACGTACTCGCCGATCGCCGGAATGAAGACCAGCATGGAGCCCGCGATGACGCCGGGCATCGACAACGGCAGCGTCACGTCGATGAACGCGCGCCACGGACGGCTGCCGAGATCGGAGGCGGCCTCGAGCAGCGTCACGTCCAGCTTCTCGAGCGTCGCAAACAGCGGCAGCACCATGAACGGCAGGTAGGAGTAGACGATGCCCAGGTAAACTGCAAACGTGGTACGCATGATCTTGAGCGGATGGTCGATCACCCCGAGCCAGAGGAGCGCGGCGTTCAAAAGACCGTTGTCGCGGATGATGCCTTCGAGGGCGTAGACCCTGAGCAGAAACGACGTCCAGAATGGCAGGATGATGACCAGCATCAGGATGCCCTGGGTCGCCTTCGAGGCACGCGCCATCGCATAGGCCATCGGGTAGCCGATCAGGAGGCAGATCAGCGTCGAGAAGAACGCGGTCTTGAGCGAATAGAGGTAGGAAACCGCATAAACTTCATCGTTCAGAAGGTATGCGTAGTTCCTTAAGCTCGGGGTCAGCTTGAGGTGATGGTCGGCGGTGATCTGCCAGACATCGCTGAACGGCGGAATCCTGAGCGCCGCCTCGGCAAAGCTGATCTTGAGCGCAAAGGCGAACGGGATGAGGAAGAACACCAGCAGGAACACGAGCGGCGGCAGGATTACCAGCCACCGGCCATGGCGCTCCATCAGGCGCCCGAGCGAGAACCCGCGCTCGCGCGAGGCAACGCCATCCTCATCGCCATGACTCGCCCGCTCCCCCACCCGCTTCGCTCCCGACGACCGCATCATTGGCCGGCGGCCCGAGTCTGCCCGAGGCGTTCGCGCTCGGGAAGGGCAGCGGTGCCCCGGGGCCGCCGCGCATGAGCCGCTCGCCGCCGGAGAGGCGCGCCCGGACGGTCTCCGCCAGAGGGCCGCGCGCCTCGCGCGAGCGCCAGCGGCAGCGCCTCATCGACGCGTGCATCTCGGCGCTGCACGTCTACGGGCCCTCGAACACCACCGTCGAGAAGGTGGTCGCGATCGCCCGTATGTCGCCCGGCATCGTGCGCTTCTACTTCGATTCGAAGGCGGCAATGCTGGTCGCCTCGCTCGAGTACCTGGCGGCGGAGTTCGAGGAGAAGCTGCTCGTGCCAGTCGGGGCGCTGAAGGCACAGCCGGTGGAGGCGCTCGAACGGCTGGTCGAGATCTACCTAGGTCCCGAGATCGCCAGCGCTCGCAAGGTGTCGGTCTGGTACTCGTTCTGGGGCGAGGCGAGTTCCCGGCAGGAGTACTTCGATATCTGCGGTACGCGCGATGAGCGCTTCGAGGCGCTGCTGCGCGAGCTGATCGGCCGGCTGATCGCCGACACCGACTCCCGCCACCTCGACACCGATGCGATTGCGCTCGGGCTCTACGGCGTGCTCGACATGCTCTGGCAGAGCTACGCCTTCCAGACCGAGTCGACCATCGATCGTGCCCAGGCCCGCCGGCGCTGCATGGCCTACCTGCGCTCGGTGTTCCCGACGCTGTTCCCGCGCCGGCCGGCCGCCCCCGCGAGCCCCGAACTCCCGGCCGGCGCCTACGCGAACGCGGGCCTGTTCGAGGCAGAGCGTACGGGGCTGTTCAATGGCAGCTGGCAGTTCATCGGCCTCGAGCGGGAACTTGAGTCGCCGGGCAGCTTCCTGACCCTCGAAGTACCGGGATTGCGGGCGCTCCTCGTGCGCCAGCCGGACGGTGCGCTGCGGGCATTCCACAACGCCTGCCGGCAGCGCCCGCACGCGCTCGCCGAGGCGCGCCGCGGGGAGTTCGCCCGCCGGATCGAATGCCCCGTGCACGGCTTAAGCTACGAGCTCTCGGGCGAGCCGCTCGGGCGCACGCCGGGCGGGGCGTTGGCAGGCCTCGAGATCGCCACGAGCGGGGACCTCGTATTCGTGCGCGCGCCCCTGGAGCGCGGCACGGCGCCTGCCGCGCCGGCACCGCGCGCGGCGGTCCTCGATCGCGGCCTCGAGCTCGTGGGCGATCCGGAGGAGATCGACGTCGCCGCGGACTGGAAGCTCCTCGTCGAGCACTGGCTCGAGAGCCCGGGGCTCACGCTCACCGGCACATCGCCAGCCGACGGGGTCGAGTTCAGCGGGGACATCGCCGCCGATGCCGGTTGGGCCGGGCAGCGCTACCGGGCGCTGCTGCCGGCCGGTAGTTCTCGCTGGCAGCGTAGTTATGTCGCGCCCAACCAGCTGATTGACCGACGCCCGGGCCGGGTCGAGGTCACGCAGCTCCTGCCGCTCGCCGCCGGACGCTGTCGGCTGCGGCTGTACGCCTGCGGTACGCTCGCGGCCGACGCCCGCGAGCGCGCCCTCGCCTACCTCGCGGCGCGCCTCGCGCGCGCGCGCCTCGCGGACGACCTTGCGCTCGCAAGCTCCGTCCAGAAGGGCCTCGATGCCTCGGTCGAGGGCCATGCGCCGCTCGGCGAGACACCGCTGGCGCTGGCCGAATTTCGCCATAGAATTGCGCGCCTGCTACCGGCGGCGCTGCGCCACCCTGGAGATCCGACATGAACACCGCACTCACCACCCGCGACTGGCACTCCCGCTCGACGCAGCTGAAATACCCGACCGGCCACTTCATCGACGGCGAGCACGTGGCGGGCGGCAAGGCACGCTTCACGGTCACGAACCCGGCGACCGGGACGCCGCTGTGCGAGGTCGCGGCGGGCGGCGCGGATGACATCGACCGCGCGGTTGCCTCGTGTCGCGCCTCGTTCAAGGCGGGCGTGTGGCGCCACATGGCGCCGCGCGATCGGCTGGGCGTGCTGTCCCGCCTCGGCCAGCTCATCGAGAAGAACGCCGAGCGCTTCGCGCTCCTCGATACGCTCTGCATGGGCAAGCCCGTGCGCGACATGCTCGGCATCGACGTGCCGGCCGCCGCGCAGACCTTCACCTATTTCGCCGAGCTCTCGGACAAGATCGACGGCGCCGTCACCGCGACCGCGGTCGATGCGTTCCACTACATCCTGCGGGAGCCGCTTGGCGTCGTCGGCTGCATCGTGCCGTGGAACTACCCGCTCCTGATGGCGAGCTGGAAGGTGGCGCCCGCGCTCGCGGCGGGGAATTGCGTGGTCCTCAAGCCCGCCGAGCAGTCGCCGCTCTCCGGGCTCCTGCTCGCGGAGCTCTTCATCGAGGCCGGCGGGCCGCCCGGCGTGCTCAATGTCGTCAACGGCCTCGGCGAGACCGCCGGTGCCGCGCTCGCGCTCCACCGGGACGTCGCCAAGATCGCCTTCACCGGCTCGACCGAGATCGGCAAGCTCATGCTCGTCTATGCCGGGCAGTCGAACATGAAGCGCGTCAGCCTCGAGTGCGGCGGCAAGTCGCCGCAGATCTTCCTGGCCGACCTCGAGGACCTCGACCGCGCCGTGACCTACGCCATCAACGGCATCTACGGCAACATGGGCGAAGTCTGCAACGCGGGCTCGCGACTCCTCATCGACAAGCCGATCGCCGAGGCCTTCATTGCGCGCTTCATCGAGCGCGGCAAGGGCGCGTACAAGGCGGGCGATCCGCTCGATCCCGACACGAACCTAGGGCCGCTCGTCACGGCCCAGCACCGCTCGCGCGTGCTCGACTACATCGGCAAGGGCAAGCGCGACGGCGCCAGGCTCGAGTTCGGCGGCGATGCGCCCTCGCTCCCCGGCAGCTTCGTGAACCCGACGCTGTTCTCAGGGGTCAACAACACGATGACGATCGCGCGCGAGGAGATCTTCGGGCCCGTCGCCTCGGCCATCGTCGTCGACGGCCTCGACGATGCCCTCAGCATCGCCAACGACTCGATCTACGGGCTTGCGGCTTCGGTCTGGACCCGTGACCTGACCCGCGCGCACAAGGCCGTGCGCAGCCTCGAGGCGGGCGTCATATGGGTCAACTGCTTCGACCACGGCGACATGACACAGCCGTTCGGCGGCTACAAGCAGTCGGGACAGGGGCGCGACAAGTGCCTCGAGAGCCTGCTCGGCTACACGCAGACCAAATCGGCCTGGATCCACTTGGGCTGAGGGGGCGAGGCGCCGGGCGCGCCTCGCGGACAGGTCAGCTCGTGGCGAGCTGGCCCCTGATCCACTCGTGCAGCCGGAATACGTCGTATTCCTCCGGCATCAGCATCCCGGTCGCGTGGCGGGAGCTCTTGAGTCCGCGCTGGTTGAGCTCGCACACGGCGCCATCCTCGGCCATGACCTGGGCGGAGAACTGCCAGGCCTTCTCGATGTCGACGGCGGGGTCGGCGAGCGTTTCCTTCGGGAACAGCCATTCGATGCTGAGCTCGGTTTCCTCAGGGCCCAGCGGCAGGATGCGCGAGGAGCGCACGTGATCGACGTGCGCGACCAGGTAGTGCGAGGGCATGCTGGTCACGTAGTGGTAGCCCACGCGCCGCTCCTCGGCGCTCAGTCCCGCGAACTCGTGGCCGAGCGACTTGCCGTCCACCGACCAGGTCGCGGCGCCTGCGCGCAGGCCGCCCTTGTAGAGGGGATCTGAGTCCGTCGCGTGCGCGCGCCAGCTCGGGTCGTCGCGCTCCTCCATGATCCCGCGGCGGTAGATCGGGATGAGGCTGCTGAGGCCGGGATGCACGTTCGGGCAGTGCAGGCACTCGTTGTAGTTTTCCCAGAAGATCTTCCAGTTGCAGCGGATGCGCTTCGCGAGCTTGTGGCCGATGACGAGCTCGCCGAGCGGCCAGTGCGCGACGCTGTCGGTGTTGGCGTTGAAGTTCTCGCTGAAGCCGCGCTTCGGGTCGCCGAGGTTCACGTAGACGAAGCCCTGCCAGTCCTTGAGCGGGACCGAGTAGAGCGAGATCTCCTCGGTCGCGACGTGGTGCGCGCGGCCCGCCGACGGGATGCGCGCAAGCTCGCCGTTCAGCCGGTAGCTCCACGCGTGGTACGGGCAGGTGATCGACTTCCCCGGCAGCCGGCCGGCGGGCTCCGAACACAGGAGCGCGCCGCGGTGGCGGCAGGTGTTGAAGAACGCCCTGAGCACGCCCTTCTCGTCGCGCACCACGAGGATCGGCTGCGTACCGATCGTGAAGGTGCGGTAGGAGCCGGCTTCGGCGACGGTGTCCGCGCGGCAGAGGTACACCCAGTTGCGGTACCAGATCCGCTCGAGCTCGAGCGCGTACTGGGCCGGGTCGTAGTACCAGCTGCTCGGCAGCGAGCGCTCGAGCTCCTTGAGTCCGGAGAACTCCCCGGCGGTCGGGTCGGGCTTCATTCCGGCGCTCATCGTGAGGTACCCGGCCCGCGTCTCAGGCGAAGCGCGCCGGGGCGGCGGGCAGGCGCACCTCGGGGATCGTCTCGCGCAGCAGGTTGTGGAACTCAAGCATCCAGCGCTCGAGCGCCGAGAGCGGTCCCGGCGTGTAGCTGGGGGACGCGAGACCCCGCTGCACGCGCACGCACAACGACTTGTCCTCGTTGTTGACGCTCGTGTTGATCCGGTTGCTCAAGGCGCGCAGCACGCGCATCTCCCGCCGCTCGTCGGGAAGCCCGTAGATCGCGTAGCGGATCACGCACTTGCCGGGACCGCGTGGCAGCACCTGGAAGAAGTCCATGAGCTCGGGGTACACGTCAATCCCGAGGTTCGGCAGCATGCTGTAGAAGCGCCAGCAGCGCCGGTGGCTGTCGGGCAGGTGGTTGATCGTGGGGCCGACGAGCGCCTGGTAATAGCGCTCGCTCCAGCGCGAGGACGGCTGCTCGCGCAGCCAGCTCGTGCCGCGGGCGATCCCGCCGGCGCCCTTCTGGTCCTCGTAGTCGGGCGTGAACATGCGGTTGAGCCCCGGGTGGCCGACCGGCACGTGGTAGGACTCGAGGTAGTTGTCCATCGCGACTTTCCAGTCGACATCCCAGTTCTCGTAGCTCACCGGCACGAGCGGGACCATCTCCTCGAAGCGGTACGGCTCAAGCTCGCTCATGAAGGGCGCAAAGCGCTCCTTGAGCGGCGGCGGGCTGGCGCCGAGGCACACGAACACGAAGCCGAGCACGACCTCGACGTGGACGCGCTTGAGGCCATGCTCCGAGCGGTCAAGCCCGGGGAAGCCTTCCTTGCCCGGCACGCCGATGAGCGCGCCGTCGTAGTTGTACGACCAGCCGTGGTACGGGCAGGTGATCGTGCCCCGGCAATGACCGACGCCATCGAGCAACCGTGCGCCGCGGTGGCGGCAAACGTTGTGGTAGCCGCGCACGCGCTGGTCGCGATCCTTGAGGACGACGATGCTGTCGGCGCCCAGCTCGAATGTCACGAAGTCGCCGGGTTTGGCGATCTCGCTCACGTGACAGGCGATCTGCCAGCTCGGGCGGATGATCCGCTCGAGTTCCAGGCGGGTCATTTCCGGGTGGTTGTAGATCCACGCCGGCAGTGCGTGGGCACCGGCCGTGGTTGCGATCGGAGTTGCCTCGAAGGCTGCGGAGGTCGACACGTGCGCACTCCCCACGTGCTTATACGTTCGTTTAATTTACGCCTCCGAAGGGCTCCTCGGCAAGTGAGTTATGTCAATTCGACTCGGAATTGGTGTTTTCTAGTATTTTAAAGATAAACAATAGCTTATACGGATTTCGCTACCAATCTTTTACGGTTCGACGCCTAACTGAACGTTGCTGCACCGCAACGGTCTCAGTTGCTATATGATCATATAGAATTTCGTGGACTCGCCCTTGTTCCGGTGGTAGCGTCCGGTCTGCGAGGCATCTTCAACCGGGGGAGAGACAGCCATGGCGCGGACACTAACCAAGAGCAATGCGCAGTGGCAGCGCGCGGTCACCAAGCTTCCGCTCGGCGTCGCCTCGAACTTCCGCTACTGGGGCGAGGACCGCACGATCTACGTGAAGGAAGGCCGCGGCGGTCGGGTGACCGACCTCGACGACAACTCCTACGTCGACTATCGCCTCGGCTACGGCCCGGCGATCTTGGGCTACGCCCACCCGGAAGTGGACGCGGCGGCCCGCAAGGGCATGGAGGTCGGCGGCGTGTTTGCGCTTTCGACCGAGCGCGAGTTCACGGTCGCCGAGCGGATCTCGAAGATGGTGCCGGCGGCGGAACTCGTCCGGTTCTCGAACTCAGGCACCGAGGCGGTCATGGCGGGCCTTAGGCTCGCGCGCGCTTTCACGGGGCGCGACGACTACATCATCCTCGAGGGCGGCTACCACGGCCTCTTCGATGCGGCCATGTGGTACACGCCGATGGAGAAGTGGTCCGAGGTCGGCGAGCCGGAAGTGAAGCCCTACAGCGAGGGCATTCCGCTTGGGGTGCGCGGCTTCGCACACTTCGTCCAGGCCAACGACGCCAACCAGCTCGAGGACACCTTCCGCCGCCACGCCGGCAAGATCGCCTGCATGCTGATCGAGCCCATCATGGGCAACTGCCTCGGCATCGCGGCCGAGGCCGACTACCTGCGCGCCGCGCGCTCGCTCTGCGACAAGTACGGCGTCGTGCTGCTCATCGACGAGGTCAAGACGGGCTTTCGCGTCGCGCGCGGCGGCGTGCAGGAGCTGTACGGCGTCAAGGCCGACCTGTGCACGTTCGCGAAGGCGGTCGCGAATGGCTACCCCATCTCCGTGCTCGCCGGGCGCGAGGACATCATGCGCAAGCTCGGCCGCGGGGTGGCGCACGGCGGCACCTACACGGCGCACTCGGTCTCGCTCGCCGCGGCCGAGACCTGCCTTCGGATCCTCGATGAGACCGATGCGCTCGAGCGCATCGCGACCTACGGCACGCGCCTGCGCAAGGGCATGAGCGCGGTCTTGGGCGCTCGCGGCATCCCGCACAGCTTCGTCGGACACCCCTCGATGAGCGGCCTCTACTTCGCCGCCGACCCGCCGCGCAACTACCGCGCGTGGAAGAGCAGCGACTACGCCTTCTACGATGCGATGGCGCAGGTGCTGCACGACGAGGGGGTGCTGTGCGAGCCCGACTCGCGCGAGCCCTGGTTCATCTGCGCGGCGCACGATGAGAAGTGCCTCGCCGATACGATGCGCGGCTTCGAAATCGCGGTCGACGCGACGCTGCGCTCACGCCTCGCCGACAAAGTGCCGGCCTGACCGGGCGGCGAACGCACCATGGGCTCAACGACGGGCGCGAGCGGCGACCGGAATGACGTCGTCATCATCGGCGCAGGCCACAACGGCCTCGTCGCCGCGTGCTACCTCGCGCGCGCGGGCCTCAAGGTCCAGGTCCTCGAGCGCAACGACTACATCGGCGGCGCCGCGGTGAGCCGCAAGCTCTACGGCGACTTCACCTACTCGAACTGCTCCTACGTCTGCAGCTTGCTCAGGCCCGAGATCATGCGGGCGCTCGAGCTGCCCCGCTTCGGGCTGCAGGTGATCCCGTACGAGGGCGGCTGCACGATGATGCGCGACGGCGGCCACCTCGCGCTCTACGACAACCACGATGCGCTTAGGCGCGAGATCGCACGGCACTCGCCGCGCGATGCGGAGGCCTACCACCGCTTCTCGACCGACGTGATCCGCCAGTGCAAGTTCATCAAGCCGCTGTTGATGCGCGAGCCGCCGGACCCGACCTCGTTCAAGCCGCGCGACCTCATGGAGCTGCTCTACCTCGGCCAGCGCCTGAACAGCATCGGCGAGGACCGGATGTACGACACGATCCGGTTCTGGACGATGAGTGCCGCCGACTTCCTCGACGAGTACTTCGAGAGCGAGATCGTCAAGGCGCATTTCGCAGGGAGCTCCATCATCGGCACCGCGCTTGGGCCCCGGAGCCCCGGCACCGCCTACGTGCTCCTGCACCACTACATGGGCGACATCGACGATACGGTCGGCGCCTGGGGCTTCGCGCGCGGCGGCATGGGCGCGATCACCGCGGCGCTGACTGCCTCGCTCGAGGCGAGCGGCGGGAGCGTGCGCACGGGCGCTGCGGTCGAGCAGATCCTCGTCAAGAACGGCCGCACGACCGGGGTCGCGCTTGCGAGCGGCGAGGAGATCAACGCGCGCCTCGTCATCTCCAACATGGACGTGAAGCGCACGTTCCTGAAGTCGATGGCGGCCGAGCACCTGCCGGCCGACTTCCTCACCGCCGTGCGGCGCTTCAAGATCCGCGGCTCGTCGGGGAAGCTCAACATCGCCCTCGACGGCCTGCCACGCTTCCCGGCCATCCCCGAGGGCTCGCCGTGCATCCGCGGCGACCTGCACCTGACCGACTCGCTCGAGATGATGGAGCGGGCCTACGACGACTGGAAGGATGGCCGCTGGTCGCAGGCTCCGTACGTCGACATGCTGATCCCCTCGCAGATCGACCCGACGATGGCCCCCGACGGCAAGCACTACATGTCGGTGTTCGTGCAGTACTGCCCCTACGAGCTCGCCGACGGCCCGTGGACGGCTGCCAAGCGCAAGGCGTTCGGTGACACCGTCATCGATGCCATCGCGCGCCAGAGCCCGGACTTCAAGAGCCTGATCCTGCACGCTGAAATCCGCACGCCCTGGGACATCGAGAACGAAGTCGGCCTCACCGAGGGCAACATCTTCCAGGGCGAGCTGACCATGGATCAGCTCCTCTTCAACCGGCCGGTGCCGGGCTTCGCGCAGTACCGCACGCCGATCAACGGCCTCTACATGTCCGGCTCGAGCACGCACCCGGGCGGCGGCGTCATGGGCGCGCCCGGCGCCAACGCGGCGCGGCGCGTGCTGCGCGACCTCGGGCGTGCCTCGTGAGCGCGACCGCCGGGACACGCCGCTACGACTGCATCATCGTCGGTGCCGGCCACAACGGCCTCGCCTGCGCGAGCTACCTCGCCCGCGCCGGTCGCTCGGTGCTGGTGCTCGAGGCGAACGAGCGGGTCGGGGGGGCCGCGATCACGCGCGAGTTCGCGCCGGGCTACCGGGTCTCGGCCGGCGCGCATCTCCTCAACCAGCTGCCGCGCGCGCTCAGCGCCGAGCTTGCGCTTGGCGAGCACGGCCTTGAGTTCGCCGCGCAGGAGCTGCCGACCACGGCGATCGCAAGCGACGGCGCGCCGCCGCTGCCGCTCGGCGCCGCGGGCGATGCCCCGCTCAGCGCCCTCTCGCCGCGCGATGCCGCGGCCTACCCCGCCTTCCGCGCGCGCCTCGGTCGATTCGCGAAGGTGCTCTACCCGCTCCTCGACTCGATCCCGCCGAGGCTCGGCACCAGCGACTGGGGCGATAGGCTCGCGCTCGTCAAGCTCGGCTGGCGGATCCGCACGCTCGGCCGGCGCGACATGCGCGAGCTCCTCAGGGTCATCGGCATGAATGCCTATGACCTCCTGAGCGATGAGTTCGAGACGCCGCGCTTGAAGGGCGCACTCGGCGTCGATGCGGTGCTCGGCACGAACTTCGGTCCGCGGGCGCCGGGCACGGTGCTGACGCTCCTCAACCGCCTCGCGGCCGAGTCGGCCGCGGGCCCGATGCCGCTCGCGCAGCCGAAGGGCGGGCTCGGGGCGCTGAGCGATGCGCTCGCGCGGGTCGCGACCGCCGCCGGCGCCAGCATCCGCACCGGCGCACGCGTCGCCTCGATCCGCGTGGTCGATGATCGCGTCGCCGGCGTCACGCTCGAGTCGGGCGAGGCGATCGATGCGGCGAGGGTGATCTCAAGCGCCGATGCGAAGACGACCTTCCTGAAGCTCCTCGGGCCCCGCCACCTCGACACGGGCTTCGTGCGCCGCGTCGATCACATCAGAAGCGCCGGCCTCGCCGCCAAGCTTCATCTCGCGCTCGATCGCCTGCCCACGTTCCCGGGCCTCGATCGCGCCCGGCTCGGCGGCCGGCTCCTGATCGCGCCCTCGCTCGACTACATCGAGCGCGCGTGGAACCACTCGAAGTACGGCGGGTACTCGCCGGCGCCGATGCTCGAGGTCACGGTGCCGACGGTCAACGACCCGTCGCTCGCGCCGACCGGCCGCCACGTGCTGTCGGCGATCGTGCAGTACGTGCCCTACGAGACCCGTAACGGCTGGGCCGCCGATCGCGCGCCGTGCCTCGAGGGCCTGCTCGCGCTGCTCGATGCGCATGCACCGGGACTCGGCGCCTCGGTCACCGCCGCCGAGCTTCGGACGCCGGCGGACCTTGCGCACGAGTTCGGCATGAGCGGCGGGCACTGGCACCACGGCGAGCTCGCCTTCGACCAGTTCTACATGGTGAGACCGGTCCCGGGCGCCGCGCAGTACGCAACCCCGCTCGCGGGCCTTTACCTCTGCGGCGCGAGCTGCCACCCGGGTGGCGGCGTGATGGGCCTTGCTGGCCGCAACGCCGCGCGCGCCGTGCTCCGAGGAGCTGCCTGACATGCCGCCGAGCGAGCCGACCGCCCCGCACTTCAGGAAGCCACTGCTCGAGACGCCCTTCCACGCGCGGGCGCGGGAGCTGTCGCAGATTGACCAGTTCGTGCCGTGGGCGGGCTACAACACCGTCGACGTGTTCACGACCGTCGAGCAGGAATACTTCGCGATCAGGAATGCCTCGACGCTCTACGACCTGACGCCGATGGTGAAGTACCGCGTCGCCGGGCGCGAGGCACTCGAGTTCCTGAACCGCCTCGTGACCCGCGACTTGCGCAAGCTGCGCGTCGGGCGCGTCTCCTATGTCGTGTGGTGCAACGACCGCGGCCACATCATCGACGACGGCACGGTGTTCCGCCTCGCCGCGACGGAGTTTCGGCTCTGCACCGCCGAGCGGCAGCTCGACTGGCTGCTCGACTCCGCCATTGGCTTCGATGTCGAGATCGCCGAGGTCACGACCGACATCGCCGCGCTCGCGGTCCAGGGACCGACGTCCTGCTACATCCTGAAGCGCTTCGGGCTCGAGGGCGTCGAGCGCCTGAAGGTGTTCGAGATCGGGGAGTTCAGCGTCCGCGGCCGCCCGCTCACGGTGTCCCGCACCGGCTTCACGGGCGACTTGGGCTACGAGCTCTGGATGCGGCCCGCCGATGCGGTCGCGATCTGGGACGAGCTGATGGCGGCCGGGCGCACCCGCGGGCTTCGCGCGATCGGGTCGCAGGCGCTCAACATGGCGCGGATAGAGGCGGGCTTCCTGATGCCCAACATCGACTTCATGAACGCCGAGCACACCGTCAGGCTCGGCCGCGGCCGCTCGCCGCTCGAGCTTGGCCTCGGCTGGCTCGTCGATCTCGACAAGCCCCACTTCAACGGCCGCCGTGCGCTCATCGCCGAACGCCGCGCGGGCTCAAGGCGCCTGCTGGTCGGCCTCGACGTCGCCGGCAACAAGCCCGCCCACAATGCCCTGCTCTACGCCGAGGAGGCCGGCCGCCGCGAGGTCGGCAGCGTCACCTCCGCGCTCTGGTCGCCGACCTGCAAGCGCAACATCGCGCTCGCAATTCTCGAGGCCCCCCATTTTGCGGTTGGCACGACGCTGTGGGCCGACATCTACCTCAATCGGGAGCTCGTCTGGGAGCGGCGGATGGCGAAATGCAGGGTCGTCGAGAAGCCGTTCTTCGCGCCCGAGCGACGACGGGCAACGCCACCGGCGGACCGGTAGCGCGCCGCGTGACGCCTCCCACGCCAGTCGGTTACCCTCAAGGCCTCGCGGCCCGATACGCGTGAACGCTGCCGGAGGACACGGGTGATCTCCCCTCAACGCCAGCCGCTTCCCGACCGGCCGTGGCTCGATCCAGCGGCAAAACCGCAGATCGTGCTCGAGGGCGTCGGCAAGACCTACGGCGACTTCGCCGCGGTCGGCAGCGTCAGCCTCTCGATCCACAAGGGCGAGATGTTTGCGCTGGTCGGCGCCTCCGGCTGCGGCAAGACGACGCTGCTGCGAATGCTCGCCGGATTCGTGACGCCGACCTCAGGAAGCATCACGATCGACGACGTCGATATGACCAACGTGCCGCCGTACGAGCGGCCGGTCAACATGATGTTCCAGTCGTACGCGCTCTTCCCGCACATGACGGTCGATGAAAACGTCGGCTACGGCTTGCGGCGCATGAAGCTCGATGCCGCGACGCGCGCGAAGCGCGTCGCCGAGGCGCTCGAGATGGTGCAGTTGGGTGCGCTCGGCAAAAGGAAGCCCCACCAGCTCTCGGGCGGCCAGCGCCAGCGCGTCGCGCTCGCGCGTGCCCTCATCCGCCGCCCCAAGGTCCTCTTGCTCGATGAACCGCTGAGCGCGCTCGACAAGAAGCTGCGCGAGAGCACGCAGTTTGAGCTCATGGACCTGCAGTACGAGGTCGGCATCACGTTCATTGTCGTGACCCACGACCAGGACGAGGCGATGGCGCTTGCGAGCCGCATCGCCGTGATGGATCACGGCGCCGTCGTGCAGATGGGAACGCCGGCCGAGGTGTACGAGGCGCCGAAGACGCGCTTCGTCGCGGACTTCTTCGGGACCGCCAACCTGCTCGAGTGCACGGTGTCCGAGTGCGCGCGCGGCGTCGTCACCGTCCACAGCCCCGAGTGCGGCGGAGCGCTCCTCGTCGATGACGCGGGCACGTTCAGCGTCGGCCAGAGCGTGTGCGTCGCGCTTCGGCCCGAGAAGGTGCGGCTCAGCAAGACGCCGCCGACCGAGGGAGGCACCAACCACGTCAAGGGCGTGGTCTGGCAGCTCGGCTACCTCGGCAACCGCTCGACGTACCAGATCAAGACCGCGAGCGGCAAGATCGTCACCGCGTTCGCGCAGAATGACCGGCGCACCGTCGAGTGGTCGATCGACTGGAACGACGAGGTGTACTTGAGCTGGGACGCGAACGCCGCGGTGCTCTTGCACGCCTGAACCGATTTTGAACTGGCCGGCGCCCGCGGGCGGCGCCGAATCGATGAATAGCAAGTCCGGGGGATCAACGCCATGTCGACGAAGTACCGAAACCGACTACGTTCGAGGCTCGTGCTGCTCGCGGGCGCCTCTGCCGGCAGCTGCCTCGTCGCGCCAGCGACGCTCGCGCAACAACAGTCCGGCGGCGTGCTCGAGGAGATCGTCGTGACCGCAACCCGGCACGAGGAGTCGCTCAGCAAGGTGCCCATCAGCGTGACGGCGTTGAGCCAGGAGACGCTCGACCTCAAGGGCATCAAGGACTTCCAGGACATCGCGCGCTTCACCCCCGGGGTCACGATCGACAACACCGGCACGAATGCGATCTCAATCCGCGGCATCTCATCGTCGGGCGGCGCCGGCACGACCGGCATCTACATCGACGACACGCCGATCCAGATGCGCGCGGTCGGCTTCAACCCGGACGACACGCTGCCGAAGACCTTCGACCTCGATCGCATCGAGGTGCTGCGAGGGCCCCAGGGCACGCTGTTCGGCTCAGGCTCCGAAGGCGGCACGGTGCGCTACCTCATGACGCAGCCGAGCGTGACCAAGGAGTCCACCTACGCCCGCGGCGAGGTCGCCTTCACCCGCGGCGGTCAGCCGAGCTACGAGGCCGGCGTCGCCGAAGGCGGGCCGCTGGTCGACAACGTGCTCGGCTATCGCGCCAGCGTCTGGTACCGCTACGACGGCGGCTGGATCGACCGCGTCGACCCGACCACTCGCGACGTGACCGACCGCTACGCCAACCATGCCAACACGATGACGGCGCGGCTCGCGTTCCTGTGGAAGCCGAACGACAGCGTCTCCGTCACGCCGAGCTTCATGTACCAGAATTCGCGCAAGCACGATGAGTCGACCTTCTGGAATGCCTACTCGACCTCGAGCCAGTTCAACAACGCAACCCCCGAGCGCCAGCCGGTGCCCGACGAGTACTACCTGCCGGCGTTGAAGATCGAGGCCACCATCGGCAAGACCCGGCTCGTGTCGAACACTTCCTACTACCACCGCAACGAGCAGACCGCCTACCAGGGCTCGGCCTACGACCTCGCCTACTACCAGAGCCAGAGCTGGCTGATCGGAACCTGCGGTCCGGCGCAGACGGCACCGCCGTGCTCCTGGTACCCGCTGATCGACGGTACCGGCATTCACCTGCCGCCGGGGTTCCAAGGCTACTCGACGCCGAACGTGATCACCAACCGCCAGGAGACGTTCACGCAGGAGCTGCGCTTGCAGTCGGATGATCCGACCAGCGCCTGGACCTGGACCGTCGGTGCGTTTTGGTCGGTCTCCAAGGAGCGCAGCGTCGAGCAGCTCAAGGACTCGCGGATCGCCGACATGTGGAACACGCTGTTCGGAATCGACCCGGGCACCTGGTTCTTCCTCAACCCCGCCACCTACGGCGCGTACTACACCTGCAATGGCCGCGGCACGGACGGCAACCCGGCACCGGCGCTGAGTATTCCGAACTGCGACATCTATCTCAACGACAACACCGTCCACGACCGCCAGATCGCCGGCTTCGGCGAGGTGACCTACGCGTTCACCGACCGGTTCAAAGCGACGCTCGGTGGCCGCTTCGCCAAGATGTCATTTACCTTGAACCATCACGGCGATGGCCTCGAGAACTACGGGCCGGACGACGGCACGGCCTCGCAGAGCGAGAATTCCTTCACGCCGAAGGTGAGCCTCGCGTTCCAGGCCGATCCCAACAACCTCTTCTACTTCACCTACGCCAAGGGCTTCCGGCCGGGCGGCGGCAACGCGCCGCTGCCGGCGTACTGCAACGGCGACAACGGCCTCTCGCAGACCGGCTACCCGCCGCCGGGCAACGCGCCGCTCACCTACAAGTCGGACACCACGCAGAGCTACGAGATCGGCGCCAAGGACAATTTCGGCGGCAAGCTGCGCCTCGCCAGCAGCGTCTACTGGATCAAGTGGAACAGCATCCAGCAGAGCGTCTACGTGCCGTACAACTGCGGGCTGCAGTTCACCGACAACCTCGGCACGGCGGTCGCGAAGGGCTTCGACTTCCAGGCCGAGATGGTGCTCGGTGCCGGGTTCTCGCTCGACCTCGCGGTCGGCTACACGGATGCGCGCTACACGAAGTCGACGATCCTGAAGGGACTGGTGCCGGACCCGAACAATCCGTCCGGCCCGCCCATCGAGCAGGACGTGATCCTCGCCGCGCGCGGCGATGCGATCTCGGGCGAGGCGGCGATCGACGGTGGCCCGGGCACCAATCCGCCGTGGACGGTCGCGGTCGGCGGCCAGTACAACTTCAACGCCGGCGGACACGATGCGTTCGTGCGTCTCGACTGGGAGTACACCAGCAAGAACAACTGGTCGGCGACGACCCAGGACCTGACGACGACGCAGTACTCGCCGTTCGTCTACGCGCTGCCCTCGACGACTTTCGCCTCGCTGCGCGGCGGGCTCAATTTCGGCAACATGCAGCTCGCGCTGTTCATCGACAACCTGTTCGATACGAAGACGGTGACGAACTACCAGACCTCGCAGAACGATGCGAACAGTCCGACCGGGCTGAGCGCCTCGGTGCAGCAGAACTCGTACACGTTCCGGCCGCGTACGATCGGCATCACGGCGACCTACCGCCGGTAGCCTCAGGCGTGCCCGGCTGAGTTTAAGCTCAGCCGGGCAGCGTGCCGGCGAAGCGGCGGATGCGCCGCGCCGCCTCGAGCAGCGAGGCCTCGTCGGTCGCAAAGCACACGCGGACGAAGTCCTCGGTTTCGCGCCCGAACACGGCGCCATCGAGCGCCGAAACGCGCTCGGCCTCATAGAGCGCGGCGACGAACCCAGCGGCCGAGAGGCCGGAGGCGCGGATGTCGAGCAGCATGAACATGCCGGCATCGGGCAGGAGTGGCCGGGCGGCCGCGACGCCCTCGAGCGCCCGGTAGAACGCATCGCGCCTTAAGCGACAGAACGCGCGCACCTCGAGCTCGGCGGCATGCCGCATCCCGACCGCGACGAGCGCGGCCTCCTGGATGAAGCCCGGCAGCCCGTAGATCATGCACTGCGCCAGGAGATCGGCGTGCTCGACGAAGGCCTTTGGGCCGACGACCCAGCCACAACGCCAGCCTGTCATCGCGTGCGTCTTCGACAGGCTCGAGACCGTCAGCACCTGGCCCGGCAGCCGGGCACCGAGGCTCGGGATGCGCCCATCGACCGCGGTGCCCGAATAAACCTCGTCGGAGACGACCCAGAGCGAGTGGCGCTCGGCGAGCGAGGCGATCCGGTCGACCTCCGCGTCCGTCAGCACCACGCCGCTCGGGTTGCTCGGCGTCGCGAGGAACACCGCGCGGGTGCGCGGCGTGATCGCCGCCTCGAACGCGTCGAGATCGGGGTGGAAGTTGCGGCTCGCCGGCGCCGGCACCCGCACCATCGTCGCGCCCGAGGCACGCAGCGTCGCGGGGTAGGTCGCGTACATCGGGTCGAAGGTGATCACTTCGTCCCCGACCGTCGAGATGACCTGGGCGGACACGAACAGGCCGTTCTGGGCGCCATTCAGGAAGATCACGTTGTCGGCGGTCACCTGCTGGCCGGTGCGCTCGATGTGCGCCGCGGCGATCGCCTCCCGGAGCGGCAGCCGCCCGCCGCTCTCGGTGTAGTGCGTGTCGTGGGCGCGCAGCCGCTCGATGGCCATGTCGACGACCGGCGCCGGCGTGTCGAGGTCGGGATCGCCGACGCTGAGCACGATCACGTCCTCGCCGGCGGCCTGCGCCGCGCGCGCGCGCCAGTGGAGCGCCCACGGGTCCGAGCCGTCGTGCGCGATGCGATCGACGAGGGGTGAGAACCGGGGGCTCACGTGAAGTCCGCGGCGGGGATCTCGATGACGAGGACCTGGCGGCGCCTGCCGAACTCGGCGAGCGCGGCCTCGAGCGCCGGGACGCTCGTGATCTTCTTGTACGGATACCGATAGGCCCGCGCGATCAGCTCGAAATCGGGCGGTTCCACGTCGACGCCCTCGGGCTCGACGCCGACGGCGATCATCGAGCTCTTGATCTCGCCGTAGCCGTGGTTGTTCCAGATGATGAGCGCGGTCCAGGCATCCGCCTCTCGGAGCACGGCCAGCTCGGAGAGGGAGAACTGCAGGCCGCCGTCGCCAACGAGGCACACGACCGGGCGGTCGGGGGCGGCGATGCTCGCGCCGGTCGAGGCGGGCAGCGCATAGCCGAGCGTGCCGTAGCCGGTCGCCGAATTGAACCACGAGCCCGGCGTCGCCGCGTTGAACCCTAAGTTGCCGGCATAGACGAGCTGGGTCGAATCGCCCACGAGGACCGCCGTCGGGAGCGTGTCGCGGATCCTGTCGAGCACCTCGATGTGGCGTCCGAACGCGGGCGTGATCGCCACGACCGCGGCAAGCCCCGCCGTGCGCGCCCGGGCGGCGCGTTGGGCGCCATCGCCGTGGCGCTTCGGTCCGAGGTCGTGGCCACGCAGCGCGCGTAGCGTCTCGGTGGCATCGCCGAGGAGCCCGACGAGCGGCGTCGCGCTCCTCGTCATCTGCGCGGAGTCGATCTCGATCCGCACGAGTCCGGGGGGATTCGGGAAGTCGCTGACCGAGTACATGTCGAAGTCGGTCGGTCCAAACTCGGAGCCGACGCTAAGCACTGCGTCCGCCGCGGCGATGAGCGCGCGCACGGGCTCGAGCGACGGGCTTAAGGGCACCGCGAGCGGGTGACCGGCGGGCATGATGCCGCGCGCGTTCGTCGAGAGGACGAGCGGTGCATCGAGCCGCTCGACCAGTTCCTTGAGCTCGGGCGCCGCGCGAACCGCGCCGCCGCCCGCGATGACGACCGGTCGCTTCGCCCCGCGGAGGAGCGCCGCCGCCGCGCTGAGCGAGGCGGTGTCGGGCACCGGCGGCGGCGGCGGCGGCGGCGGCAACGGCAGGCCCGTCGCATCCATCGCGAGCACGTCGAGCGGGATGTCGATGTAGACCGGGCGCGGGCGCCCCGCTGCGAAGATCGCGAAGGCCCGGCCGAGCGCGTCGGGGAGCTCGGCGGGACTTCCGACCGAGAAGCTCGCCGCCGCGACGCCACTCGCGAGCGCGCGCTGGTCGGGTAGCTCGTGCAGGAAGCCGCGGCCGCTGCCGCCCTCGCCGCGGCGGTTCTGGCTCGAGATCACGAGGAGCGGAATCGAGTCCCCGTACGCCTGGCCCATCGCGGTCGCGATGTTGGTGAGCCCGGGCCCGGTGATCGTGAAACAGACGCCGGGACGGCCCGACAGGCGCGCGTAGCCGTCGGCCATGAACCCGAGCCCCTGCTCGTGGCGGCCGGTAATATGTCGAATGGGGCCCTTCGCGAGACCCCGGTACAACTCGAGGTTGTGCACCCCCGGAATGCCGAAGACGTGCCGGACGCCGTAGCCCTCGAGCGCTTCGACCAGGTAAAGCCCCAGCTTCTTCATGCCACACCCCTCTGCCACCAGTATCCCAGAATCGCGGCCGTCCGAACCAGCCGGCCGACCGACCGGGCCAGTGGCTTAAATATTATGGACGCGATAATATGATGATTGGACGCCCGGAGGGGAAATCGCATGAACCATGACGTGATGATCACCTGCGCCGTGACCGGCGATGACAGCAAGGTGACGAAGAGCCCGCACTGCGCGGTGACCCCGGCCGAGATCGCCGCGACCGCGATCGCGGCCGCCAAGGCGGGAGCTGCGATCGTCCACATCCACGTGCGCGAGCCCGAGACCGGCACGTTCAGCATGGAAACCAAGCACTACCGCGAGGTCGTGCGCCTCATCCGCGAGAGCAAGGTGGACGTGCTCGTGAACCTCACCTGCGGCATGGGTGGCTACATCGTCATCGGCGACAACGGCCTCAAGGACACGCCGGGGCCCGGCAGCGACTTCTGCAGCCAGGAAGACCGGATGCGGCACGTGATCGACCTGTGCCAGGAAGGCACGTACCGGCCCGACATCTGCACGCTCGATTGCGGCAGCCTCAACTTCGGCGACGGCAACCGCGCCTATGTCTCGACGCCCGGCTACCTGCGCCGCGGCGCGCAGATCTGCAAGGACTTAGGGGTCAAGCCCGAGTTCGAGATCTTCGACACCGGCAACCTCTGGTTCGTGAAGCAGATGATCAAGGAGGGGCTCGTCAACTCCCCGCCCCTGATCCAGCTCTGCATGGGAATCGCCTGGGGCGTGCCGGCGGACACCGCGCATCTCCTCGCGATGGTGAACACGATGCCAGCCGACGCCGTGTGGAGCTCCTTCGCGATCAGCCGCATGCAGATGCCTTGGGTGGCCCAGTCGGTGCTGAACGGCGGCAACGTCCGCGTCGGCCTCGAGGACAACCTCTACCTATCGAAGGGCGTCTACGCGAGCAATGCCGACCTCGTGACCAAGGCGCGCGGCATCATCGAGGCGATTGGCGCCCGCGTGATCACCGCCGCCGACGTGCGCGAGCGGCTGAAACTCGGCTGACGGGGCCTACGATGGCCGGCACCACCCTCTACCGCACCGAGGTCCTACCCGCCTGGGTCGACTACAACGCGCACCTCCGGGACGCCTACTACGTGCTGGTCCTGAGCCTCGCGACCGATGCGCTGATGGACCGCATCGGCCTCGACGCCGCCTACCGCGCCCGTACCTCGTGCACGCTCTACTCGCTCGAGATGCACATGCACTGGCTCCACGAGGTCAAGGGCAGCGACACGATCGAAGTCGACGCGCACCTGCTCGACCTCGACAAGAAGCGCCTGCACGTCGGCTTCGACGTACGCGTCGTCGGGCGCGAGGAAGCCGTCGCGACGGCCGACTTCGTGTTCCTGCACGTCCGCCAGGGCGCGACGCCGGGTTCCGCGGCGTTCCCGCCGGAAACGGAAGCCAAGCTCGCCGCGATGCGCGCCGCCGCGGGCCCGGAGCCTTGGGCCGGCCCGGGCTCGCGCGCGATGGCGCTCGGTCGGCGCTGAGGTGGCCAAGAACCCGCTCGCGCGCCTGCTGGCGCCGCGCACGGTCGCGCTGATCGGCGGCGGAGCCTGGACGGACGCGGTCGCAGCCTCCGGCCGCACGATCGGCTACACCGGCGAGACGTGGCGCGTGCACCCGACGCGCGAATCGGACTCAACCACCCGCTACTTCCGCTCGGTCGAGGAATTGCCCTCGCCCCCGGATGCCGCGTTCATCGCGGCCCCCGCGAGCGAGGTCCCTGCCATCGCCGGCAGCCTCGCGCGCCAGGGAGCCGGCGGGTTCGTCTGCTTCGCCGCCGGGTTCGATGAGACCGCCACCGATCAGGGCCGCGCGCTCACCCGCGAGCTCGTCACGAACGCCGGCTCCCTGCCATTCACGGGCCCCAACTGCTACGGCCTCGTCAACTTCTTCGACCGGGTCGCGCTCTGGCCCGACCAGGTGGTCGGCGCGCCGCTTGAGCGCGGCGTCGCGATCCTGACGCAGAGCGGCACGATCGCGCTCACGCTCATGTTCAACCACCGCTCGCTCCCGATCGGCTACGTGATCACCGTCGGCAACCAGACGCGCCTCGCCGTCGAGGACCTGATCGAGATCCTGACCGACGACCCGCGGGTCAGCGCATTTGGCCTGTACCTCGAGGGCATCAAGGACGCCGGGCGCTTCGCGCGCGCGGTCGCGAAGGCCCGCGCCTCCGGCAAGCCCGTCGCGCTCGTCAAGGCGGGTCGAACGGAGGCTGCCATCCAGGCGGCCGCGACCCACACCGGCGCGCTCGCCGGCGCCGACGCCGTGTTCGATGCGTTCTCCCGCGATGCCGGCGTCGCGCGCTGCGAGACGCTGTCGACGCTGATCGAGACCTTGAAAGTGTTTCACT
Organism: Pseudomonadota bacterium; assembly: GCA_025356075.1. Taxonomy (GTDB): domain Bacteria; phylum Pseudomonadota; class Gammaproteobacteria; order Steroidobacterales; family Steroidobacteraceae; genus CAIKZZ01. Next base: position 42,761 of record JANXUT010000002.1, read on the forward strand.
CCGGCGGGCCGCTCAGGGGCCGGCGCATCATGGTCGTCGGCGCCTCGGGCGGCGACATGGCGATGACCTCCGATGTGTCGCGCAACCTCTCCCTCGAGTTCCCGGCCGTCCCGGAGTCGATCCGGGCGCCCTTGCAGGCGGCGGTGGGCGCGCGCGTGACGATTGCGAACCCGTTCGACTTCCATACCTACATCTGGTTCGACCAGCCGAAGCTCCGCGAGCTCTTCACGACGCTGTTTCGCGCCGACTACGATGCCATCGCCTTCATGCTCGACTGCCCGCCGGCCGAGCGCGCCGACACCTCCGCCTACGACATGCCGATCGACGAGTTCATCCTGGCCTCGCAGGGGAGCGCGACCCGCGCCGCGATGCTGGCGTCCCTCCCGGAGACGCTGAACGAGAGCGTGCGCGAGCGCTGCCTCGCGGGCGGCGTCGTCGCCTTCCAGGGCCAGCGCGAGGCGCTCGAAGCCCTCGACCTCGCCGCCCAGGCGGGCGCGTTGCCGGCCGACCAGCCCGCGATCGAGCTCAGGCGCCCGAGCCGCACGGGCGGCGCCGTGCGCACCCTCAACGAGGGCGAAGGCAAGGCGGCGCTCGCGGCGGTCGGCCTGCCCGTACCGCGCTCCCGCCTGGTCGCGGCGGCGCAGGCGGCGCAGGCGGCGGCGGCGATCGGCTTCCCGGTGGTCATGAAGGCGGTCAGCGCCTCGCTCGCCCACAAGTCGGACGTTGGCGGCGTAGTCCTCAACATCCGCAGCGAGACCGAGGCGAGCGCCGCGGCGACCCGCCTCGCCGCCCTCGCACCGACGCTGCTCGTCGAGCAGATGGTCACCGACGGGGTCGCCGAGGTGCTCATCGGCGTCACGGTCGACCGCCAGTTCGGCCAAGTGCTCGTCCTTGGCAGCGGCGGCGTCATGACGGAGCTCTGGCACGACAGCACGAGCCTCTTGCCGCCGTTCACGCCGGCCCGCATCGAGGCGGCGCTCGGGCGCCTGAAGGTCGCCCGGCTCCTCGCCGGCTATCGCGGCAAGCCCGCCGGCGACGTACCGGCGCTCGTCGCGGCGGTCATCAGCGTCGCGCGCTACGCCGAAACCGCGCTCGAGTCATTGACCGAACTCGACGTCAACCCGATCATCGTGCGGCCGCTCGGCAAGGGTGTCGTCGCCGTCGATGCGCTCATTCGTCTTCTGGAGGATCGCTGACATGTCAGACGGTGTACGGACTGCGCGCGACAACGGCGTTCTCGAGGTCACGATCGACCGGCCGAAGGCGAATGCCATCGATCTTGCGATGAGCCGGCGCCTGAACGCGATCTGGAGCGAACTGCAGTCGGACTCGACGCTCAGGGTCGCGATCCTCACGGGCGCCGGCGAGAAGTTCTTCTCGCCCGGCTGGGACCTCAAGAACGCGGCGGCGGGCGAAGCGACCGATTCGGACTGGGGCGCCGGCGGCTTCGGGGGCCTCAACCACCCGCGGAACCTCGACAAGCCCATCATCGCGGCGGTGAACGGCATCGCCTGCGGCGGCGGCTTCGAGCTCGTGCTCGGCTGCGACCTCATCGTCATGGAGGAGCAGGCCCGGTTCGCGCTCCCGGAAATCAACGTGGGCGTCGTCCCTGACGCTGGCAGCATCAAGCTCCGGCGCCGGATCCCGTACCACATCGCCGTCGAGATGCTGATGACCGGTCGCTGGATGGAGGCCGCCGAGGCGAAGCAGTGGGGCCTTTGCAACTACCTGGTGCCCAAGGGCGAGGCAATGACCAAGGCACGCGAGGTCGCGCGCCTCCTCGCCGACGGTCCACCGCTCCTCTACCCCGCGCTCAAGCAACTCCTGAGGCACACCGAGATGGTCGCCGAGCACCCGGCGTTCGAGCTGCACGACTCGCTCGCCGCGGTGCAGGCGGTGGCGCGCTCGGAGGACCTCCTCGAGGGCACGCGGGCGTTCTCCGAGAAGCGCAAACCCGTCTGGAAAGGCCGCTGAGATGACCATCCGGTTCTCGCGCGCGATCCTGAGGCGCCCGGGCCCGACTTTCGCCGAGGGCCTCAACGTCGTCGGTGGCGGCGGACCCGACCTCGCGCGCGCGCTGGTGCAGCACCAAGCGTACGAACGCGCGCTCGAAGCCTGTGGGCTCGTCCTGACGGTCCTGGCGGCGGACGATCACTACCCCGACGGTACGTTCGTCGAGGACACGGCGGTGTTGACCCAGCGCGCCGCGATCGTCACGCGCCCGGGGGCACCGAGCCGGTTGGGCGAGGCCGAATCGATCGAGCGCGCGGTCGATGGGTTCTACCCGACAGTGCTGCGTCTCAACGCGCCCTCGACCGTCGACGGCGGCGATGTGTGCCAATGCGATGACCTGTTTCTGATCGGCGTGTCGCAGCGCACGAGCGAGGCCGGGGCGAACGAACTCGCCGGCATCCTCAAGGATCTCGGCTACCGCGCGATGCTGATCGACATCCGTGCCTCGCGCACGCTCCTGCACCTGAAGACCGGGCTCAGCTACCTGGGCGAGGGCCGTCTCGTTGTCGCCGGCGACCTGCCGCCGGAGGCGAACTTAAGCGAGTTCGAGCGGGTCGCGGTCGACAAGGGCGAGGGTTACGCCGCGAACTGCGTGCGGGTCAATGACCGGGTGCTGGTTGCGGCCGGCTTTCCGCGCTTCGCCGAGCGACTGTCAAGCCTCGGCTACGATCCGCTGCCGCTCGAGATGTCGGAATTTCGCAAGATGGACGGGGGCTTGAGCTGCCTGTCGCTCAGGTTCTGAACCGGTCAACAGGCCGCTGAAAACAAGCGGTCAAGTCTGAGCGGTGACCGGCCCCCGCCGGCCGGAACGACCGCTGTTTGCCGAAGCGGTCATGGGTGCCTGTCTGCACCCGGTCATTCGCTTCGGCAGACGGCTCGCGGTACGAGACGCGGGATCGGCCTTGAGTTGTCTTGCACAGCCCTGCTTCAACAATGGCGTTTGCTTCTTGCAGGGGCGGTTGCAACTGGTGGCAACCGCGCGAATCGGCAATACCCATCGAAGGGCACGTTGCAGAGCACAACGGTTGTGACAATTCGACAGCTTCGCTTCATGGCCCCAATCCAATGATCGGCTTGCCAGGATCATAAACCGACCGCCCGACGATGAAGTTTCCTCAGCCCTACGCGCCGATCGGGCGCGAGGAGCGAGTTCGCGGGCGAAGCGGCGGCGGCCACTCCCTGTTCTGGCGTAGCGACGGGAACGTCCGCGCCCTGAAGCCCATTGACGTGTGGGATGAGATTTGCACCGCCGCGCACGGCAGTTTCGAGGCGGACAGCTGAGCTTCACGCGGCGTGCTTAGTGGCCGCGGGCGGATGCCCGCGACAAGTGGCTGCGGACCCGCGAGCTCGCGAGTAACTGGTTCGGCGCGATCAACTATCAGCGTCGATCGCCGCCGGATCTAGGCTCCGGCGCCTACGCCGTTCGGGTGCGCGCCAGCATCGCCTCATCGAGCGCGTAGCCAAGACCTGGCGCCGAACCGAGCTCGATCCAGCCGTCCGCGCTGACGCCGAGCGGCTCGACCAGCATGAAATCGCGCTGAGCTAGGCCCCACTCCGGCGGATCGAACGGGTATTCGAGGAACGGCGCGTCGCACAATCCCGCAGTCAGGTGCGCATTCGCCGTCACGCCCATCCCGTTCGTCCAGGTGTGCGGCGTGAACATGACGTTGTGCTCGGCCGCCATGACGGCGACACGCCGCAAGCCCGTGATGCCGCCGACGAGCGCCGCATCCGGCTGCAGCACGTCGAGGCAGCGATCGGCGATGAGATCGCGGAACTCGTTGAGCTCGCGTGTCATCTCCCCGCCCGCGATCCTGACGTCGGTCGCATCGCGCAGGCTCTTCATGCCGGCGCGATCGGCGCGGTGCAGCGGCTCCTCCATCCAGTAGACCCCGACCCGCTCGAGCTCGCGGGCGACGGCGAGCGCGTCCTTGAACGTCCACGGCGCCTCGGTGTCCCACGCCATCCGCCAGCCCTGGTTGCAGTCGACCATGAGCTCGAGCCGGTTGCCGACGCGCGCGCGCACCGCCTCGAGCGCGCGGATGTCGTCGCGCCAGTCGCCGCGATGAAAGCGGAGCTTGAGTGCCGGGTATCCGGCTTCCAGCATCCGCTCGGCGCACTCGGCCATCGCGCCCGGGTCCCGCAGCGTGCCGCTCGAGGCGTAGGCGCGCACGCGGTGCGAGAGGCCCCCGAGGAGCTTCCAGCAGGGCTGCCCGGTGATCTTGCCGGCAAGATCCCAGAGCGCAAGGTCGAGCGGCCAGCAGCGCCCGTAGTGGAAGTCGATGTGCGAGAGCACGCGGTAGTGGCGCTCGAGCGCAAGCGCGTCCTGGCCGATGAAGAGGTGCTCGTGGCCGGCGAACCCGACCATGAGATCGCCGGAGCCGACACCGACGAGACCCGTGTCGGTCGTCACCCGCACGATGGTTGCGTCGAAGTGGACGCGCGGCTTCGTATCCCAGCTCGCGTGGAAAGGCGTCGCGAGCTTCAGGCGATGCTGGCTCACCGCCACCGCCGCGATGCGGTGCTCGGCAGCCATGCTCATCGTCGGCTTCGGTCGTGCACTCATCGGTAGCCCCTCCGCGCGGGGTTGAGCGGCGGGACGGCTGGGGTTGGGGACAAGCGCATGGGCTCAGCTCGCCGCGAGCACGGCCGTCGCAAACTCGAGGAGATCGGTGTCGGCGATGCGGCGGCGGTTCGACTGGCGCATCGCGGCGTTCTCGGGGCGCGCCATCTGCGCCGCGAGCGCGGCCGGCGTCACGTGATCGTGGCCCTCGCCCGCGAGCGACACCTTGACGCCTGTCTCGCGCAGGAGCCGCTCGAAGGCGACCGACAGGCGCCTCGCATCCGTCCCCTCGCCCATCGCTGCCGCCGCCGCGGCGAAGCGCCCGTCCGGATCCTCCGCAGCGTTCCAGGCGAGCGTCGCGCGAAGCGCGAGGCCCACCGCGCGGCCGTGATGCACGGGGCGCAAGGAGGCGAGCGCATGGCCGATGTTGTGGGCGATCGCGGTGCCGCAGTTGTCGATGCCGACGCCGGCGAGGGTCGCGGCCCACTGGAGCCCCGCGCGCGCCGCGAGGTCGCCCGGGACCGCGACCGCGCGGGCGAGATGGCGGACGACGAGCGCAATCGCGCGGTGGCAGTAAAGATCGTTCGCCTCGTTCGCGTTCGCGTTGGTCGAGGCCTCGATCGCGTGCACGAGCGCGTCGATGCCGGTCGCGGCGGTGAGCGCGGCCGGCAGTCCCGTCGTCAGCTCGGGGTCGAGCACGATGAGCGCGGGCTTGAGTTCATCCCCCCACAGCCACACCTTCGAGCCATCCGCCGCCGCGAGCACCGCGGTGCGCGTCGCCTCCGAGCCCGTCCCCGAGGTCGTCGGCACGCAGACCGACAGGAGCCGCTCGGCCGGGAAGGGATTGGCACACAGGCCGTAGTGGCCGGCATTGTCGCCGCCGCCCGCGATCGCGGCGATGGTCTTGCCGACGTCCATCGCCGAGCCGCCGCCGAGCGCGACGACCGCGCCGATGCGCGCGCGCCGGGCGAGCGCCGTCGCCGCATCGACCTGCGTCATCGTCGGGTCGCTTTTGAGGTCCGAGAACTCGACGAGGCCGAGCCCGGCCTTCGCGAGCGAAGCACCCGCGGCCTCGATGGCGCCGCCCGCCCGAAGCCCGGGATCGGCCACGAGCAGCACCGCGCTCCCGGCGGGAAGGCGCGCCTTCAACGCCTCGCCAAGCCCCGCAAGGCTGCCGGGGCCCTGGGAGATTTCCGGAACGCGTGCCAGCTGAATCGTGCTCATTCGAACCCCGGGGGTACTCGTGACAGGGCGTCCCGCGGCGGGCGGGCAAGGGCGCGACCTTCGCATGCTGCCGGGCGCCTCCGCATCAGATTTCCATAGTTAACGGGGCCGTAGAAGCCGAGAAATTGGATCGGGGGCCCGGAAAAAGGCATTGGCCCGCGGGCGCCTGCGGCCTCACGCTCTGGCGGTGGAATCGCGGCAATGCTGCGCCGCGGCGGCGCTGGCGGCGACGTAGAATGACCGCCGGCGCTCGCGCGCCGCGGGGAGAAGCGATGGACAAGGTGCGGATCGACCGGCGCTGGCTACCCTTGAACGCGTTGCGCGCGTTCGAGGCGGTCGCCAAGCACGGCAGCTTCACGGGGGCGGCGAATGCGCTCCTCATCTCCCAGAGCGCGCTGTCGCGCCACGTGATCTCGCTCGAGAAGTTGATCGGCGTGCAGCTCTTCGAGCGCCGCCCGCATGCGCTCGTGCTCACGAAGGCCGGCCAGCACCTCTTGCCCGCGGTCGCGAAGTCCTTCGACCGGCTCGAGTATTCGCTCGATGAGATCAAGAGCTCGGCGGCGCCCACCTTGCGGACGCTGCGCGTGCAGATGCCGCCGACCTTCGCCGTGCACCTCGCCGTGCCGATCCTCAGGGATTTTCGCCGCGCCAATCGCGAGGTTGAAATCGACCTCGTGAGCCCCTATGGCGTCGGCCCGCCGCCGAGCGACGTCGACGTCGCGGTCGTCTATGCGAAGCCGACCGTCACGGGCTCGGTCAGCGACCTCCTCTGGCCCGTCAAGCTCGGCATCCTCTGCCACCCGGACTTGGCCGAGCGCCACGCCGGCAAGGATCTCGCGACCTTCATGCGCGACAACGAGCTCATCCACGTCAGGATCGCCGACCTCCCCCGCCACTACGTGTGGGGCCAGTTCGTGCGCCAGGCGAACCTCGGCGCCCTCGCCTACGAGCGCGGGCTCGTGTTTGACACCGCCCTCCTCGCCGTCCAGTACGCGCTGAGTGGCGAGGGGCTCGCGCTCGTCGACCTGAACCTCTTCCGCGACGACATCGAGGCGGGGAGGCTCGTCCGGCCGTTCGCCGACACGCTCGACGATGGCTTCGGCTACTACCTCATCACCGATCCCGAGGCGCTCTCAGACACCGCGATCGCGCTCTTCCGCTCGTGGCTCATCGAGCACTTCGGCCAGCGCAAGACCGGGGATGAGGCGCGCATGCGCCTCGCCGTCTCGAACGAATGAACGCGCCAGCGCCGACCGGCGCCAGCGCCTGCCGCGGCGCATTCCGGCCGCGCACGACCCTGGAGCAGTAACTGGATGAAAGAACGCGACGAGCAGGCTGGCCGGCGCACGCGCCGCCGGTCGGCGGCAAGCGACGCAAGTCACGCGGTATTTGACCGCACGGGGTCCTACCGGCACCTTCGCAATCCCTTCGAGCCAATGAAGGTGTTCTCGGACGACGAGGTCGAGGCGATCCACAACGCGGCGCTGACGATCCTCGAGACGATGGGCTGGCGCGTGCTGCATGCGGAGGCGAGGCGCATCTACGCCCGCGCGGGCGCGAGCGTCGATGAATCGACGCAGATGGTGAAGCTCGACCGCGGGCTCGTGAGCGCTGCGATCGCGACGACGCCGCACGACCTGACGCTCCATGCGAAGGACCCGGCGCGCAGCATGAAGCTCTTTGACCGGCACGTCGTGTTCGCGCCGACCTCGGGGCCGCCGAACATCATGGATACCAAGGGCGGCCGCCGCGCGGGCACGTTCGAGGATTTCTGCAACATCATGAAGCTCACCCAGAGCTTCGAGGTACTGCAGGTGCTCGGGGGTTCCGTCGAGCCGCAGGACATCCCCGTCGAGGTTCGCCACCTCGAGACGACGCGCGCGATGCTGACGCTGACCGACAAGATCCCGCTCGTCTATGCGCGGGGCCCCGGGCAGAACGCCGACAATTTCGAGATGATCCGTATCGCCTATGGACTCACCGAGGAGGAGTTCCGCTCGCGCGCCTACACCTGCACGGTCATCAATACGAACTCCCCGCTCCAGCTCGACATCCCGATGGCGGGTGGCATCCTCGACTACGCGGCGGCCGGGCAGCCGCTCATCATCACGCCGTTCACGCTCGCAGGTGCGATGGCGCCCGTGACCGTCGCCGGTGCCCTGACGCTGGCGCACGCTGAGGCGCTCGCGGGGCTCACGCTCGCGCAGATCGTGCGCCCCGGTGCCCCGATCATCTACGGCAGCTTCACCTCGAACGTCGACATGAAGTCGGGCTCGCCGGCCTTCGGGACGCCAGAGTACGTGAAGTCGTCCTTCGGGGCCGGCCAGCTCGCGCGCTTCCTAGGCGTGCCGTGGCGCTCCTCGAATGCGACCGCCTCCAACACGCCGGACGCGCAGGCGGCGTATGAGTCGCAGATGAGCCTGTGGGGCGCGCTGATGGGCGGCTGCAACTTCGTGCTGCACGCGGCCGGCTGGCTCGAGAGCGGGCTCACGACCTCCTACGAGAAGTTCATCCTCGACGTCGAGATGCTGCAGATGTTCGCGGAGACCTTCCAGCCTTTGGGTGCGACGCCCGCGGATCTTGCGCTCGAGGCGGTCGCCGAGGTCGGCCCGAGCGGCCACTTCTTCGGTTGTGCGCATACGATGGAGCGCTACCGCACCGCGTTCTACGCCCCGCTCGTCTCCGACTGGCGGAACTTCGGCCAATGGACCGAGGCCGGCGGCCATACTGCGACGGAGCGGGCGAGCGTGATCTGGCAGGAGACGCTCGCGCGCTACCAACCGCCTGCGAAGGACCCCGCGATCGTCGAGGCGCTCGATGCCTTCGTCGCGAGGCGCAGCGCCGAGGGCGGCGCGCCGCCGGTGAGCTGAGGCGGGAAAGGTTCGTGGCGCGCGCGAGGCCGCGCCGTTTGGGTCGTGAAATGAGCTAACAGGCGAGGATCGGTATGCGCAATCACGTACGGGCAGTGGTCATCGGCGGCGGTGTGGTCGGCGCGAGCGTCCTCTATCACCTGACGAAGGCCGGCTGGAAGGACGTGCTCCTGATCGAGCGCGCGGAATTGACCTCGGGCTCGACCTGGCACGCGGCCGGCGGCATGCACACGGTGAACGGCGACCCCAACGTTGCCAAGCTGCAGCAGTACACGATCAACCTCTACAAGGAACTCGAGCAGATCTCCGGCCAGTCCTGCGGCATGCACATCACCGGCGGTATCCTCCTCGCCGGCACACGCGAGCGCATGGACTGGCTCAAGATGGCGCAGGCGCGCGGCCGCTACCTCGGCATGGACCTCGACATCCTGTCCGCGGCGGAAGCGAAGAAGATCTACCCGCTGATGGAGGAGAAGGAGTTCGTCGGGGCGATGTACGACCCGATCGAGGGCCACATCGACCCGTACGGCGTCACCCACGCGTACGCGAAGTCCGCTCAGATCGGCGGCGCCGAGATCGTCCGCCAGACCCGGGTCACCGACTGCCGGCCGAGGCCGGATGGCACGTGGGACGTCATCACGACCGCCGGCAATGTCCACGCCGAGCACGTCGTCAACGCCGGAGGCCTCTGGGCGCGCGAGGTCGGCCGGTTCGTCGGGCTTGAGCTGCCGATCCTCGCGATGGAGCACCAGTACCTCATCACCGAGGACCTGCCGGAGTTCAAGGGCCAGAAGGAACAGGTCCACTGCATCGACTTCGAGGGCGAGCTCTACCAGCGCCAGGAACGGGGCGGCATGCTGATCGGCACCTACGAGCGCGCCGGCGTCCCCTGGTCGCCCAGGACGACGCCGTGGGACTTCGGCCAGGACCTGCTGCCGAACGACCTCGAGCGGATCGCGCCCAGTCTCGAGGTCGGATTCAGGCACTTCCCGCGGCTCGCGAGCGCCGGCATCAAGAAGATCGTCAACGGCCCGTTCACGTTCGCACCCGACGGCAATCCGCTCGTGGGCCCCGTGCGCGGCCTCAGGAACTACTGGGTGGCGTGCGGCGTGATGGCCGGGTTCAGCCAGGGCGGTGGCGTTGGCCTGTCGCTCGCGAACTGGATGGTCGAGGGCGACCCGGGTGCCGACATCTGGGCGATGGACGTGGCGCGCTATGGCGACTGGGCGACGCTCGCCTACACGAACGCCAAGGTCCGCGAGAACTACTCGCGGCGCTTTCGCATCCGCTTCCCGAACGAGGAGCTCGAGGCCGCGCGGCCGCTTCGGACGACGCCGATCTACGGCGAGCTCAAGGCCGCGAACGCGGTGTTCGGCGACTACTGCGGCCTCGAGCACGCGCTCTGGTTCGCGCGGCCCGGCCAGGAGCCGCGCGAGGACGTGACCTTCCGCCGCTCGAACGCGCATGCGATCGTCGGCGATGAGTGCCACGCGGTGCGGGACTCCGTCGGGCTCCTCGAGATCTCGAACTACGGCAAGTTCGAGGTCACGGGCCCGGGCGCCGGCGCCTGGCTCGGCAAGGTCATGGCGAACAAGGTTCCGCTCCCGGGTCGCATGGCGCTGGCGCCGATGCTGAACGCCGCCGGCCGGCTCATCGGGGACTTCACCGTCGCCTGCCTCACCCCCGAGCGGTACTTCGTGATCGGTACTTACGCGGCCGAAGTCTTCTACCTGCGCTGGTTCGAACAGAGTTTGCCGCCGACCGGCGTCAACGTCAGGCCCTGCGCGATGGAGTACGTGGGACTTTCGGTCGCGGGACCTAAGTCGCGCGAGCTCCTGCAATCGGTCGTCGGCGATGACCTCTCAACCGCGGCGTTCCCGTTCATGTCGTTCCGCCGGATGGACGTCGGCATGATCCCGGCGCTCATCGGGCGCGTGTCGTTCACCGGGGACCTCGGCTACGAGATCTGGGTCACGACCGACTACCAGCGCGCGCTCTACGAGATCCTCCGGCAGGCCGGCCGGCCGCACGGGCTGAGGCTGATCGGCGGGCGGTCGCTCAATTCATTGCGGCTCGAGAAGAGCTTCGGCACCTGGGCGCGCGAGTACCGGCCGATCTACGGGCCCTACGAGGCTGGGCTCGGCCGATTCATCGACCTGAAGAAGGCCGACTTCATCGGCAAGGCGGCCGCGGCGGCCGAGCTTGAGAGCGGCGGTGAGCGGCGCCTGATCACGCTCAGCGTCGAGGCGCACGATGCGGATGCGATCGGCGATGAGCCGATCTACCACGGCGGCCACGTCGTCGGCTGGGTCACCTCCGGCGGCTACGGGCACACGGTGCACAAGTCGATCGCGCTCGGCTACGTAACCACGGATGTCGCCGAGGCGGTGTCGGGCTTTGAGGTCGAGCTCATCGGCGAGCGACGCGCGGCCACCCGCCTCACCCACGCGGCGTTCGACCCGCACGGTAGCCGGATGCGGGCCTGAGGGCCGGAGCGGGGCACGCAGCCGCCCGGAGCGTCAGGCTGCTACAGGAACGTCCAGGTGAAGCCGACGGACACGAGCCCGGGGTTTCCGCCGGCCGCGTGGAAGTGCTCGTACTCGGCGCGAATCGCCCATGACAGCACCTTGAACTGGATGCCGCCGCCGGCCGCGAAGGACGTGTCGGTCCGGCTCAACGAGAACAGCGACGGGCCCGGGCACGGACCCGGATCGCAAATGGGTGTTGCCACGACGTACTCGCCGTTGACCGTGCTTTGCAGGCGCGCAAGCCCCGCCTTCACGAACAGCGCACCGATCGGCAGCGGCAGATAGCCGACGCCGAAGGCGGCGGCCCCCTTGAGCGTCACGTCGGCCGGCAAGCTGCCGAGCGTACCGCGGGGGTGACCGAAATCGATGTATTCGACCTCGGCGCCGACCACCGGGATCGGCCGGATGCCAATGATGCCCTTGAACGCGGAATGGTTCTCCTTGAAGGAGCTACTGTTGAAACTCGCGCCGTCCGCATCGACGCGCGACTGCCCCACTCCGCCGCCGAGGTAGAGCCCAAGCAGGTCATCGGCGCGGGCGGGTCCGGTCGGCAACACGACGGCGAGCGCGAGCGAGGCGATGGCGACACCGCGGGCGAGCCAGCGGGCCTTGAGCGGAACTATGAGAGGCATGGGCAGTCCTTTGGCGCAGGGAAGATTCCCACTCCGGCAATGGAGACATCCAGCCTATAACGGAGTTGCACCTACAGCGTTTACCGTCGCCAGCGGGATCGCAACTACGGAGCCCTAAGAATCCCTTCGGCTATCGGCGCGGGGAGAATCCCCCCTACGCCGCGTCAGGCGCGACGCGCTGCGCTGCTCGCGCGACTCTGGCCGCCGCTCTCGCCGCCCAGTCGATCGGCTCGATCTTCGGCAGGATCACGACCCAGCCGATGAAGCCTATGAGGTTTATGATCCCGGCGAGCGCAAAGCCGGTCACGTAGGTGCCGGTGACGAAGATCATATAGCCCGTGAGCGCCGGGGCGATCATGCCGGGAATGTTGCCGATGAAGTTCTGCACGCCGACCCAGCGCGCGGCGGCGGTGGGTCCGCCCATGATCTGCGGGATCGCGAAATAACCGGGCGAGGAGAAGCCAAGGAAGAGCTCGTAGATGAAGAGCGAGGCGATCGAGGCCTGTACGGGGAGGACCACGATCCCCGCCATGCAGCCGATGCCAAGCAGATGCGCAAGTCCCATCGGCAGCTTGTTCGCGAACGTCCTCGAGCCGCCCCGGCGTACCCACCGGTCGATGGCCCAGCCGGCGAACAGCGCCGCGAGCGCGTTCACGACGTAGGCGCTGCCGGCGATGAAGGCCATCTCCCTGATCGAGAAGCCACGCACATCCACGAGGTAGCTCGGCAGCCACGAGAGGATGAAGTAGAAATTGTAGTTGCCGCAGAAGTGCCCGATCGAGGCGCCCCACAGGCCGCGCTCGCGGAGGATCTCGCGCACTGTCGGCACGGCGACGGCGGGAGCCGCCGAGGCAGTCGTGACCTCCGCGATGACGACCCGCCGCCACGGAATCAGCCACAAGAGCGACAGCGCGCCGAAAATGAAGAACGCCGGTCGCCAACCCCAACCCGCCATGATCCAGCCGCCGAGCGCCGTGCCGACCGCGGGGCCGAACAGGTAGCCGAAGCCGAGGGTGCCGTTCGAAAGTGCGAGATGCTCGCGCGGCACGTTCGTTGCGATCAGCTTGGAGGTCGTCGTGAATCCCGCGCTCTCGCCGATGCCGAGCAGCAGGCGCAGCGCCAGGACCGAGTAGAACCCGACCGCGAAGCCCGTCGCCAGGGTCGCTATGGACCAGATTAAAGCGCCAACCCCGAGCACGACCTTCGCGCCGTAGCGGTCGGCGAGCCATCCCGCTGGGAACTGCGCGAGTGCGTAAGTGAAGTAGAACGCGGACATGAGGAAGCCGAATTCCTTCTCATCCAGCGCGAGATCGTGCCGAATGAGGGGGCCGGCGGTGTAGAGGTTGCCGCGGTCGACGTAGTTGATGAACATCACCGTCGCCATCAGCAACACGAGCAGAAGTGGCGACGTCGGCGCCACCGCCGGTTTCGGATTGAGCACTCGGTATCCCCCCGCTTGCAGGGGATGCTACTGGACGCGTACCCGGCGCGCTATCCCGGCGCTTGTATCAGCCGCCAAGCGGCCGGAGCAGCGAGCGGGAGATGATGTGTCGCTGAATCTCGCTGGTGCCTTCCCAGATCCGCTCGATGCGCGCATCCCGCCAGATCCGCTCGAGCGGCAGGTCGGCCATCAGCCCCATGCCGCCGTGGATCTGCAGCGCCTCGTCGGCGACCATCGCGAGCGTCTCGGTCGCCTTCAGCTTCGCCATCGCCATGTCCATGTCGGTCGCGGTCTTCTGGTCGAACTTCCACGCGGCATCGAGGGTCAGGAGTTCGGCGGCCTTGAGTTCAACCGCCATGTCGGCGAGCTTGAACGAGACCCCCTGGAATTTTCCGATCTGCTGGCCGAACTGCTTGCGCTCGACCGCCCACTGCATCGCGTGCTCGAGCGCGCGCTCGGCGCGCCCGAGGCAGGTCGCAGCCACCTGCAGGCGCGTGGCGCCGAGCCAGGAGTTGGCGACCTCAAATCCCCGGTGGACCTCGCCGAGGACGGCCGACTTCGGCACGCGGCAGTCGTTGAACTCGAGGATGCTGTTGTTGTAGCCGCGGTGCGAGACGTTCTTGTAGCCCGGCCGCACCTCGAACCCCGGGGTGCCCATGTCGACGAGGAACGCGGTGATCTTCTTCTTCGACCCCTTCGCGCCCTCCTCCTCGCCCGTGGCCGCGAACAGGATCACGAAGTCGGCGTGATCCGCATGGCTGATGAAGTGCTTGACCCCGTTGATGACGAAATCGCCGCCCTTCTCGACCGCGGTCGTCTTCATGCCGCGGACGTCGGAGCCTGCGCCGGGTTCGGTCATCGCCAGGCAATCGACCCGCTCGCCGCGCACCGACGGGAAGAGGTACGTCTCGCGCTGCTCGCCCTCGCAGGCACACAGCACGTTCGAGGGGCGCCCCACGCAGTTGTAGTGAAGCGCATAGCCCGTGCGGCCGAGCTCCTTCTCGTAGAGCACCCAGGTGACCGTGTCGAGGCCGGCGCCACCGACCTCGGCGGGCATGTTGGCGGCGTAGAGGCCCGCCTCGATCGCCTTGGCCTTGAGCGCCTTGTGCAGCTCCGGGCGCAGCACGCCCGTCTCCTCGATCTCCTTCTCGTGCGGCATGAGCTCGTGGGTCACGAAGTCACGCGTGGTCTTCACGATGAGGCGCTGTTCGTCGCTGAGCGAGAAATCCATCGGTCGGTCCTTGGCCGGGCGTCAGGGTGCCGGCGATCGCAGGGCGCGCGCGGGCGCGGTGTCGGGGGAATCGGTTGCCGAGGCCGCGGTTCGCTGCGCCCAGCCGCGCCACAGCTCGAGCTGGCGGGCGAGCTGGGCGAGCTGGCGCTCGGGCGGCCATTCGGCGGGGATCAAGACCGCGCCGGGGGTGAGGCCGTTGATGAAGGTGATCACGCCGCTCAGGACCTCGGCCTTAAGTTCCTCGCTCCAGCTCGCCCACTCGGGCCAGCTCGCAGCAAAGCAGCGCTCGAACAGCCGCTGGTACTCGCGGTGCACCCAGACATTGATGCGCTTCAGGCGCCGGTCGGCCGATACCTGGCCCCAGAACGCCGCCCAGAACGCGCACTCCGTCGTGCGCTGGGCGTCGAGGGGCAGCGCCTCGGCGAGGAGGTCGATGAGCTGCGCGCTCGCCGCGGTCGGTCGGACGAGCCGCTCCTCGATGCGCCGGAGGATCAGCCGAAGCGCCGCGAGGATGATCTCCTGCTTCGAGTCGAAGTAGTGCGCGACCATGCCGGTCGTGTAGCCGGCCTCGCGCGCGATCTTGACGACCGTCGCCTGCTCGAAGCCGTGGCTCGCGACCACGCGACAGGCGACGTGCGCGATCTCATCGCGCCTCGCGTCGTGGTCGACGATCTTGGGCATCGCGCCTCAGCGCCCCATCCCGATCGCCCGGCCCGCCCCGGCCGGCCGCGGCAGGCCCGCGTGCGCTTTCGCGATCGCCTCGAGCTTGCCGTAGACCAGAGGTGGCATCGGCGCCGACTTCTTCGCCTTCGTGTCGACGTTCACGAACATCTGCTCGGCGGTGGCCGCGAGCACGCCGTCACCGCGGTGCAGGCGGTGGAACACGTTGAGGCGTTTGACGTCGAGGCCGATCACCTGCGTCGTCACGTAGATGCTGTCGGCCTGGCGGACTTCCGCCGCGTAGTTGATGTGCGTCTCGACCGTGTAGAGCGCTCGCCCCGCGGCGCGGTAGGCCTCGTCGATGCCGGCCCGGCGCCAGAGCGCATCGGAGGCATCGCCGAACACCTGCAGGTAGCGGGAATCGGTCATGTGGCCGTTGTAGTCGATCCACTCGGCGCGGACCTCGGACTCGAGGAGGCGAAGCGGCGCCGCCGGGTCGTCCTTGCGGGAGGCACCGCGCGCGGCGGCGTCGTTGAAGAGTCGCGTCTCGAGCGCCTTGAGCGTCCCGCCCGCGCCGATGTCGAATTGCCTGAGCACCTGCTGGATCGCTACAAGATAGTCATCGCGCAGCCGCTCGAGCTCGCGGATCGAGCGGCCGTCGGCCGTCGCGCTCGTGCCCTCGACCATCTTGTCGATGAGGGAATCGGTGAGCTCCGGCGCCTCGAGCTTGGTCCACGGCCATTTGAGGCAGGGCCCGAACTGCGCCAGCATGTGGCGCATCCCCGCCTCGCCACCGGCAAGGTGGTAGATCTGGTTCGTGCCCATCGCCGCCCAGCGCAGCCCAGGGCCATAGATGATCGACTCATCGAGCTCGCCGGTGGTCGCGATCCCGTCGTTGACCATGTGCAGGATCTCGCGCCACAGCGCTTCCTGCAGCCGGTCGGTCAGGTGGCCGGGAATCTCCTTCCGGACTTTCAGCGCATGCATGCCGATGTAGGTGTAGAAGCGCCGCGCCGCCTCGATCGCCGCATCGGAGGTCTGCTTGCCGCCGACGAGCTCGACGAGTGGCAGGAGGTACACGGGGTTGAACGGGTGGCCGACGATGAGCCGCTCCGGGGCAACCATGTCGCGCTGCAGGTCCGAGGGCATGATGCCGGACGTGCTGGATGCGATCACGACGTCGGCGGGCGCGTGGCGGCTCACCTGCGCGAGCACGCGCTGCTTCAACTCGATCTGCTCCGGGATGTTCTCCTGGATGAAGTCGGCCTTCGCCGCCATCGCGTTCAAGTCGGTCGTGAAGCTCAGCTTCCCTTTCGGCGGCAGTGGCGCGGAGGTCAGTCGCGCAAGCGCGGGCTCCGCGTTCGCGACGGCGCCGCGTATCCAGGACTCCATCTCGGGCTTCACGTCCGCGGCGATCACGTCGATGCCGAAGTGCAGCGCGCGCGCGGCCCAGCCACCGCCGATCACGCCCGTACCCAGAAGCCCCAAGGTCTTCACCTGCCGCATAGCCGCTCCCACGACGCACGTGCGTCGGTTTTTTTAATCTCGAGACAATAATATAACACGGCCGCTCCGTGCCGCACGTCGTCGATAGTTTCTTTTACATTCAGTGGTTTACGGGCCAGGGACCCGCCCCACTCCCCGGCCGAACGGCCGGGGTGGGGAGGCTGACGGGCCGTTCGGCCCGCCAGCATCGAGCATCATCATTAGAACTTCTGTCCGAACGCGATCGAGATCGTCCGCGGCTGTGCCGGGATGATGTACCGCTGCTGGCAGACGCTGACCGTGCACTGCTCGAAGCGCGAGATTTGCGCGCGCTTGTCGGTTGCGTTCGAGACGTTAAGACGCCAGCTCATGCCGCTCTTCTCGATCCCAGCCGACAGGTCGAGCAGCCCGTACGCCGGCTGGTTGCCGATGTACTGCTGGTCGGCCGTCTTGAGCGCGGGCGCCGTCTGGCTCTGGTACACGAACGCCGCCTGGACGTTCGACTCCCAGCCGTCGAGATCGAAGACGTAACGCGCGACCGCGTTCGCCTTGAACTTCGGCGCGATCGGCAAGTCCGCCCCGGCCGGAGCCAACGGCGAGAACGGCGCGTTGCCCGACGCCGGGCTCAGGTCCTCGCCCGGGTACGTGCAGTCGTTGGAGCTCACCGGCTTGCCCGCCGGGTCGGTGTAGCCGCAGTAGTTGTCCTGCAGGCGCGACTGCAGCAGCTGCACGCCGGTCGAGAGGTTGAGCCCGCCGGTGACCTGCCACTCGATGTTCGACTCGATACCCTTGATCTTCGCGTTGCCGCCGTTCTGGATGATCGTCACGCTATTCGGTCCCAGGAACGAGAACTGGAAGTCGTTCCAGTTTTCCTGGAACACCGCGCCGTTCCACCGCAAGTGATGTCCGAACCACTGCGTCTTCCAGCCCACTTCGTAGTTGGTCAGGAAGTCCGCCGCGTACGGCCCGATGCCCGGCGCCGCGGTGCGGTTGACGCCACCCGGCCGGAAGCCCTTCGAGTAGGTCGCGTACACCATCACATCCGGCGTGATCTTGTAGCTCAGGTTCACGAGCGGAACGTGGCCGGTCTGCGAGATCTCCTTGTCGAGGTCCGTACACGGAGTGCCGCGGACGCGGACCACGCTGGATCCATAGGGCGCCACGCAATGCGACATGCCCGAACCCGTATGGGAGAAGTTCTTCGAGTACCCGTAGAAGCCGACCAGCGAGTTGTCGCTCTTGAACTGGCGCCAGCCGACGTTCGTCTGCAGCTTGTCGGTGATGTCCCAGGTGACCTGCGCGAATACCGCCTTGTCGCGGTCAATGCGCTGCTCATCCGTCAGCCAGATCGTGTTGCCGGGCGTCGAGGGAATCGAGTAGTAGTCCGAAAAGCCATTCGGGTTGCCACCGCCGTAGGGGTTCGTGAACCCGAAACCGGGCATCACGTAGTTCTCGTAGATGTCGTGCACCTGGCGCTCGATGAACGCACCGATCGTGGCCCGCACCTTGTACTGCTTCGGCGTCGAGACGCGCAGTTCGTGGCTGAACTTCTCGAAGTAGCCCTTCGAGACCACGAGCTCCTGCGGCATGATCGGCAGGCCGTTGTTGCCGACCCACGAGGCGCCGTAACCGTGCAACTTGTCGTAGAAGAACGAGTAATCGCTGTAGTCGGCGATCGAGTGCGTGTCGCGCTTCATGTACGCGCCCGCGTACACGACGTCGAGATCGGCGATCTTGCCCTCGACGGTCAGCGCCGTCTGGATCCAGCTGTCGTCGGAGTTCTCGGGACCGAAGTGCGCGAGCTGCAGGTCGCCGACGACCGGGTCGTAGCCGAAGAAGCCTTGGCTGGTGACCGACTGACCCATGACGGTCGGCGTAATCGTCCAGCTGTCGCCGAGGCCGAGCTTGAGCGACGCGCGGCCGCCCTTGGTATCGGCCGTGTTGTAGTTGTCCTTGCGATAGGCGGCGTTGCTGATCGAGCCCTTCCCGATGCTGCCGTCATTGCCGGGGTTCGACGACCACGTCGGGAAGTTGCGTACGCCGTTGATGATGCCAGCGTTCGCGTTGCTGCCGGCGACATTGTTGATGTAGCCGCCGTCGTGCTCGACCCAGCCGACCAGGCGGACTGCCGCAACCGGAGTCAGCGGCAGGTTCACGAAGCCCTCGGCGGTCCAGCCGGCGCCACCCTTCACTATCTGGTTCGCGCTCAGGTCATAGCCCGCCGCGAACTTCGAGGGATCGGGCTTGTTGGTGATGATACGGATCGTGCCCGCCTCCGAGCTCGAGCCGTACAGGGTTCCCTGGGGACCTTCGAGCACCTCGACACGCTCTATGTCGTAGACGTGGACGTCGACGGTGCCGTCGATCGTCGTCACCGGCTGCTCGTCGAGGTACGTGCCGACGCTCGGCTGCGAGCCCGAGTGGTTCTCGTTGGCGCCGGAGACGATGCCGCGCATGTAGACGTGCGAGGACCCCGGCTGGCCGTTGCCGCCCTGGCCCTGGCCGCGGCTGTAGGAGACGCTCGGCAGGAATTTCACGTAGTCATCGAGGTTCACGACATGCAGTTCGTCGAGCTTCTCGGCACCGAGCGCGAGGATCGAGACCGGGACGTCCTGCAGGTTTTCCGCGTGCTTCTGCGCCGTGACGACGACCTCTTCGAGGGCGCCCGTCGGGTTCGTCTGCTGCGCGTAGGCAACCGGAGCTCCGGCGAGGATCGCCGAGATGGCCGAGGCCAGCGGCACGTAGCGTGGTGCCGCACGACGGTGCCGGGTGACTTCGCCACCTTGTGCACTGCGGGCTCTGGTGTTGTGTCGACTAAGAGTCATGTCTTCGCTCCCCTGCTCGATGAATAGTAGAACTGACCGGTCTTAAGCGTGAGCCGCGCCCTCGGCGGGCGGCGCGAACTCCGGAACTTCGGGATACAGATCGAGTACGGGCCCCAGCGCCTCTTTCAGAGGGCCGAGCCACGGCTCGTAGTGGCGCCAGTGATCGACGCCGTCGCGGAAGATGGGCTGGCGGACCTGCTCGGAGCTCGCGGTGCGGACGGCGCGCTCGTTCTCGTAGAACTTGAGGCAGTTGTCCTCGAACGGCAGCCCGCAGTAGTCGAGCAGGCGCCGCACCTCCGTCTCGGTGTCGACGATGTTGCGCTCGTAGATGACCCGGTGGACCCGGCCGGGCAGCGCCGTATCGAAGTGCGCCATCAGCTCTACGTAGTCGCTGTAGTAGCGACCGATGTCCTCGAGCGAGTACGAGAAGCCCTGACCGCGCGCAAAGTGCTGCTTGAACCCCGAGAAGCAGCAGCCGAGCGGGTGTCGGCGCGCATCGATGATCTTGGCGTTCGGCAGGATCAGGTGGATCAGCCCGACGTACGGCCAGTTGTTCGGCATCTTGTCGACGAAGCACGGCGCCGCGGTCTTGCGCTGCACGCGGGTGCCCGCGATGTAGCGCTCGCCGAACGCCTCGAACTCCTCGCGCTTGAGGGCATCAAGAGCGTCGACGTATCGGGTCTCGCCGTCATTCCGGGCGCGACGCGCGATTTCCTCGGCGATCGCCGGGATATCGGCCAGCTCCATCGTCCCTTCGACCAGCGAGTGGCTCGACAAGATCTGCTCGAGGAGCGTGGAACCCGCGCGCGGCAGGCCGAGGATGAAGATGGGATCGGGCGCACCGGCACCCCAGCCGGCCCGCTCCGCGAAGAACTCCTTGGTCATCACCCGCTTGGTGTGCTCGATGACCTCGCGCGTATCGCGCGCCCGGTAGCGCAGCTGACGACGCCTGAGCTCGTTGCCGGTCGCGTAGTGGCTGAAGGAGTCTTCCCAGACCTTGGCGTCCTCGAGCGCCTTGCCGAGCGCGAACTCGAAGTGCAGTCGATCCTCGTCGGTGAGGTCCGTTCGCGCGAGCTGCCCTCGCATCGCCGCGACCTCGGCATCGGTGAACCGGAACGTCTTGAGGTTCGCGAGGCTCCAGTACGCCTCGCCGAGCGTGGGCTCGAGTTCGATCGACCGCCGGTAGGAGGCGATGCTCTCCTCAAGCCGACCGGCGGTCTTCAGCACGTGGCCGAAACTCATGCGGATCTTGGAGTGCTGCGGGATGTCCCTGAGGACCTTCTCGTAGATTGCGATTGCCTTGGAGAACTCGCCGAGGCTAACGAGGATCGAGGCCTGCAGGTTCCGGAAGCCCGGGTTGCGCGGCTCGCGCGCGAGAAGGCGTTCGACTTCGGCGAGCGCCTCGGCGGGCCGCGCCATGCGATTGAGCACGATCGCGAGGTTGAACCGGGCCGCGTCGAACGTCGGCGCGAGGTCGAGGCAGCAGCGCAGCAGGGCGTCCGCGTCGTGGTAGCGGCGCAGCCGCGCCGCGACTTCCGCCAGCATGCGCAGCGCCGCGACGTCGGTCGGGAACTTGAGGAGATGCGCCCTAAGCCGCG
Organism: Pseudomonadota bacterium; assembly: GCA_025356075.1. Lineage (GTDB taxonomy): Bacteria > Pseudomonadota > Gammaproteobacteria > Steroidobacterales > Steroidobacteraceae > CAIKZZ01. The sequence continues at coordinate 63,831 of JANXUT010000002.1, forward strand.
CCTCGGCAACCGGCAGCTTGTTTTCGACGAGCGCGGCGGCCGCCTCCAAGAGGCGCGGATCCTTCGTCGCGGACTTTATGAATCGCGCCCGTGCCTGGTCCGCGCCGGCATCGTCGCCGAGGACGTCGAGCAGGTCGGCGAGCGAGCGCCACGCGTCCGGGAAATCGGGCTTCAGGAGCGTCGCGCGCTTCAGCGCCACGACGCCGCCGTCGATGTTACCGGCTTCGCCGCGGGCGATGCCGAGCTCGTAGAACACCTGGGCCGCCTGCGGCTGCTCGCGTGCCAGCGGCTCGAGTTCCTCGAGCGCGGCGGCGGTGCTGCCCTTGCGTCGATGCCCCGCGGCGAGGATCAGTCTAGCGTAGGGGTGGCCGGGAACGGATTTGAGAATCTCGCCGGCCTGCTCGATCGCGAGGTCCGGTTGCGTCTCGAGCAGCCGCGTCGCGTGGGCGAGCGCGACATCGACCGTCCCGACCTGCTCCGAAGCGCTGCTCAAGTGAAACCCATGCGCGATCCCGCCAATGGCGACAGTAGATAAGACCCCCCGGCCGCTCGATTGTCAAATCCGCCACATGTTGGTTTTCCGCCGCAAATGCCCCGCCGTTTGTGCCGAGCAACGATGCCACGAGGGCCGGTGGACGACGCGTAACTCATTGACCCACATCGGGACGGTCCCGTCCGCCCGGCACGAGCACCGCGGATGAACCAAGGAATCACGCAGGCAACCGCCTACAAGCTGCACGCGCGTTCAAGGGTTTCTTGCAACAGATCGGAGCATCCGCGCGGCGGCGACCGGATCCGCCCGCGACGCGCCCGGCGTCAGGCGGCGGCGCGCCGGCGCCGGAACTCCCCGCTCGCACCGATGAGGTTCACGATGAGTCGCCCCGCCGTGATGCACGTGATCCCGTTCGCCGCATCGAACTCGGGCGCGATCTCGACGATATCCATGCCGACGACTCGCTGGCGCCGCCCGAGACGCGTGAGGAGCGGCGCGACCTGCTCGAAGTAGAGCCCGCCCGGCGCCGGCGCCATGACACCCGGCATCACGGTCGGGTCGAGGCCGTCGGCGTCGATCGTGATGTAGAGCGGCAGGTCAGCGGGAATCGAGGCGATGACGGGCTCGAGGCCGCCGGCGTGGACGGCGTTCGCCGTGAAGAGCCGCGAGCCATAGGTGCGCGCCGCCTCCACTTCGCCGCGGCGGGCGCTCCCAGTCGCGCGCAGCCCGATCTGCGTCATGCCCGCGATCCACGGCCTCAGGCTCGCCCAGCGCAGCGGACTCGAGTAACCGCGTCGCACGCCGCCGACTTCCTCGCGCCAATCGAGGTGCGCATCGATGTGCACGATGTAGACCTTGGTGCCCAGCACCTCGAGCGCATCGAGCACCGGAATCGTGACCCCGTGGTCGCCGCCCACGACGATGAGCTGGGCGCCGGCGGTGAGGAGGCGCTCGGCGTACCCCTGCACCCGCGTCGCGTACTCGCCGTACTCCTCGGGCCCGCGCACCGCATTGCCGCAGTCAAGCGTGCGCTCGGCGAGCACGGCGCCGAGGTTCGTGTCGAGGTCGAAGTCCCAGTGCGCCCGCCCGCCGTAGCAGGAGATGTCCGAGCGGCGGCGCACCGCATCCGGCGCCCGCGTCTGGTCGTTCGGCTGCGGATCGTGCGCGTAGGGCTCGCTGTGGGTGATGCCAAGGAGCGCGACGTCGGCCTGCCAGCGCGCAGGGTCGGTCTCGACGGCCCAGTCACCAAAGGGTCGTTCCGGTCGCGTGGTCGGCTGCATCGGGGCGGGCTCCGGGGGTGGCAGGCGGATCATATCGTGGCGGGCCGGCGACCCGGCGCTCGCCCGTGGGGTAAAGTCAGGGCCCCGCGCAACGTGACGACCCCATGGCCCTTCCCGCCCGCCGCCTGTCGAGACCGGTTCGCGTCGGCGACGTCACTGTCGGTGGCACCGCGCCCGTCATCGTGCAGTCGATGACCAACACCGACACCGCCGACATCGCCGCGACCGTGCGCCAGGTCGCGGACCTCGCTCGCGCGGGCTCGGAGCTCGTGCGCGTGACGGTCAACGAGAAGGAAGCCGCTGCGGCGGTGCCGCGGATCCGGGACGCGCTCGAAGCGATGGGCATCGACGTGCCGCTGGTCGGTGATTTTCACTTCAACGGCCACAAGCTCCTGAAGGACGAGCCCGCCTGCGCGGTGGCGCTAGCGAAGCTTCGGATCAACCCGGGCAACGTCGGCCGGGGTACCAAGCGCGACCCGCAGTTCGCCGAAATGATCGAGATCGCCTGCAGGCTCGCAAAGCCCGTGCGCATCGGCGTCAACTGGGGCAGCCTCGACCAGGACCTGCTGACGCGCCTCATGGACGAGAACTCGCGCCGCCCCGCCCCGTGGGATGCGATGGACGTGGTGCGCGAGGCGATCGTGGTCTCGGCGCTCGAGAGCGCGGCGCGCGCCGAGGAGCTTGGCCTGCCCGCCGACTCGATCATCCTGTCGGCCAAGGTGAGCGGCGTGCAGGACCTGATCTCGATCTACCGGAACCTCGCCGCGCGCTGCCACTATCCGCTCCACCTCGGCCTCACCGAGGCTGGCATGGGCTCGAAGGGCATCGTCGGATCCTCGGCGGCGCTCGCGGTGCTCCTTCAGGAGGGCATCGGCGACACCATCCGCATCTCGCTGACGCCGGAGCCCGGCGGCGACCGGACGCGCGAGGTCATCGTCGCGCAGGAACTCCTGCAGACGATGGGCTTTCGGGCCTTCACGCCGCTCGTCGTGGCCTGCCCCGGCTGCGGGCGCACCACGAGCACGTACTTCCAGGAGCTTGCGCAGCGCATCCAGTCGCACCTCCGCGAGCGCATGCCTGCGTGGCGCGCCGACTACGTCGGCGTCGAGGAGATGACGGTCGCGGTCATGGGCTGCGTCGTCAACGGCCCGGGCGAGAGCAAGCACGCCCACATCGGCATCAGCCTCCCCGGCACCGGCGAGCGCCCCATCGCGCCCGTCTACGAGGATGGCGCCAAGACCGTGACGCTGAAGGGCGAGCGGATCGCGGAGGAGTTCCAGGAACTCCTCGAGACGTACGTCACGCGGCGCTTTGCGCGGCGCGCGGCGAGCGCGTGAGCGAGGAGGCCCCACCGCTCGCGGAGCGACGCTGCACGCCCTGCGAGGGCGGCGTCAGCCCGTACACGGCCGTCGAGGCGCGCGCGGCGCTTGCCGGCCTCGACCCCGCCTGGCGCCTCGACGAGGCCGCCAATGCGATCCGGCGGGAATTTCGCTTCAAGGAGTTCTACCGGACGATGAGTTTCGTCAACGCGCTCGCCCACATCGCGAACATCGAAGACCATCACCCGGACCTCGAGGTCGGCTACAACTACTGCCGGGTCCTCTACACGACGCACGCGATCGGCGGCTTGTCCGAGAATGACTTCATCTGCGCGGCGAAGATCGACCGCCTGCAGGGCGCCCTCGCGACTCAGCGCTGAGCGCCCACCCGCGGTCGCAGGCGCGCGGCGACGTGCGAGCGCCACGCGCCGTAGCCCCCGAGCAGCATCCCGAAGAAAAAAAGCGTGCTGGCGCTCGAGAGCGCCTGGTACGCGGCGTCGAGGTATTCGGCGCGCAGCGCCGTGAGCCGTGCGAGTTCCCGGGCAACCCGCTCGGGGCTCGCCCCCGAGGCGCTGACCGCCCGCTCGTACGCCAAGAGGCGCGCCGCGAGGAGCCCGGGCCGCAAGTTCGCAAAGAGCGCGTAGAGGCCAAGGCCCGCGACGACGCTCACGCTCAGGGCCAGGATCGTCGCGTTGCCGAGCCGCGTCCCGAAGCCAGGCCCCGCGCGCGCCGCCGCGCGCGTGCCCAAGTGCACCACCAGGAGCCCCGCTGCGAGGCCGGCGTACTCGGGGAGCCGCCCGCCACCCGGCGCCGCGAGGAGTTCCGGCACCACCATGACGAGGGCGGCGACGACGCCCCCGCCAATGCCCCAGGCGAGCGCCGCGGCCGAGGACTGCATCGCCCGTCAGCCGCCGAGCGCGCGGTCGATGAAGAAACGCTTCAGCGGCGCCGCGCGGTTCACGACCCCAAGGCCGGTACGGCGCGCGCGCTTCACGACGCCGCGCTCGTCGGCAAAAAGGTGCCAGAGACCGTCGAGCATGCCGCCGACCAGCACGTTTCCGGCGCGCCGCGCACGGGCATAGCGGCGAAGCGCGCGCGGATCGCCCGGGTCCTCGCCACGCTCGAGCGCCGCGCCAATCTCGGCGACGAGGCAGGCAACGTCGAGGAAGCCCTGGTTGACGCCCTGGCCCGCGAGCGGGTGCACGGTGTGGGCCGCATCGCCGACGAGTGCGAAGCGCTCGGCGACGTAGCGGGGCGCGTGCTGGCGCCGCAGGGGAACGCGGGCGCGAGGCCCCGCCGCCACGAGCGCACCGAGGACACCATCGCTCGCCTCGGTCACCGCGGCACCGAAGGCGGCATCGTCGAGGAGGGCAAGCTCCGCCGCGTGCGCGGGCGACGTCGACCAGACGATCGACACGCGGCCGTCCGCGAGCGGCAGGAGCGCCAGCGGGCCGCCCGGCAGGAAGCGCTGGCGCGCGGCGTGCGCGTGGGGACGCGCGGGAGACAAGTGCGCGACGAGGGCTTCCTGCGGGTAGGGATAAGCCTCGACGCCAAGCCCCGCGTAGCCGCGTGCCGGAGAGTCGGCGCCGTCGGCGGCGATCACGAGCGCGGCGCCCAAGCGCCGCTCGCCGGTCGCCACGCGCGCGAGGTCGGCGCCGAGCTCAATACCACTCACGGGCGTCCGGAGTAGCAAGGCGCCGCCGGCGAGGGCGCGCTCGAGGAGCGCGGCGGCCACGGCGCGATTCTCGGCGATGTGGCCGAGGTCGGGCTCGCCGGCCTCCGCGGCATCGAAGATGAGCGTGTCGGGTCCTTCGGCGGGGCTGCTCGAGTCCCACACGATCATCCGCTCGTAGGCGCACGGCTGCCGCTCGGCCAGCGCCGGCCACGCACCCACCTCGCGCACGAGGGCGCTGGCCGCGTGCGACAGCGCCACGACGCGCAGGTCGAGCGGCTCCCCCGCCCGGGGCACGAGCGCGGGCGCGGGCTCGAGGAGCGCGACGGTGAGGCCGCTCGTCGCGCGCGACTGGTTGAGGAGCGCCGCGCACGCGGCGCCGACGAGGCCGCCGCCAACGATCAGCACGTCGAAGTCGCGCCGGGCGCTCAACGGGGCGGCGCCGGCGCGTGGCTCGCCGCCGGCGCGACGAGGGGCAGCTCGCGCGCGAGGCGCGGCAGGCGGCTCGCGAAGCCGAGCGAGAGGCGCGACATCGCCGACTTCGCTGCAGGGCTCAAGTCAAAGAGCACGAGCCCGAGTCCGCGCGCGAGCCGCAGCGGGGCGAACGGGCTGCCGAAGAGCCTGACGAGGCCGTCGGTGAAGGCGATCAGCGAGCGCCGGTCGGCGCTGCGCCATTCGACATAACGAGCGAGCACGGCCGGATCGCCGACATCGGCGCCGCCGCGCTCGGCGATGACCTCGGCGAGCGTCGCGGCATCGCGCAGGCCGAGGTTGAAGCCCTGCCCCGCGATCGGGTGCAGCCCCTGCGCCGCGTTCCCCATGATCGCGATCCGCTCGCCGCTCTGCGACTCGGCGCGCGTGAGCGCGAGCGGATAGGCATGCCGTGCGCCGAGCGAGGTCAGGCGGCCGAGCCGCCAGCCGAATGCCTGCTGGAGTTCGTCGAGGAACACGGCGGGGTCGAGGCTGAGCGCTCGCGTGGCCGCCGCCGGTGCGAGCGTCCAGACGACGCCGACGCGCCCCGCCGCGACGGGCAGGAGCGCAATCGGGCCCGCGGGCGTGAAGCGCTCGTACGCGACGTGGCCGTGAAAGCGCTCGGGCGCCAGCGTCGTGATGATCGCCGTCTGGTCGTAGGTCCACTCCTCGGCGCCGACGCCGGCCTCGCGCCGCACCAGCGAGCCCGCGCCATCGGCGGCGACCGCGAGGCGCGCGCGGACGGTCCGCGCGCCGTCGGCGGCCCTGACGCTAAGCTCGATCGCATCCGGAGCAACGGCGGCGGCGGTGACGGTCGCGGGCGCCAGCAGGCGCAGGCCGGGCGCGGCGCCAAGCTCGCGGGCGAGAGCCGCCCCGAGAATGCGGTTCTCGAGCACGTAGCCGAGCGCCTCCTGCCCCTGCTCGGCGGCGTCGATGACGGCCGAGCCGAAGCGGCCGCGTTCGGAGATGTGAATGCGCTTGATCGGGGTCGCCTCGCGCTTGACCTCGCTCCAGACCCCGAGGCCCGTGAGGATCCGGCGCGAGCCGTTCGAGAGCGCGGTCGTGCGCGCATCGAAGCTCGGCTGGGCGGCGGCCGATGGGGCGACGGCCTCGATGACGATGACCTCTAGCCTGAGCGGGGCGAGCGCGGCGGCGAGGCTCGCCCCGACCATGCCGCCGCCGACGATGGCGATGTCGCAGCTAAGCTCCGGGGCGATCGAGGACATGGCGGCGCCTGGTCGGCTCAGGCGGCCGCGCTGCCCATGAAGCGCTCGATCGCGTCGGGGTCGCTCACGAGCGCACCCGTCAGCACGTCGGGCGCCGCGCGCGTGATCGCGACGTCATCCTCGATGCGTACACCAATGCCGCGGAACTCCTTCGGCGCCGCGCGCGCGCCGGGCGCGATGTAGATGCCGGGCTCGACGGTGAGCACCATGCCGGGCTCGAGCACGCGCCAGGCGTCGCCGACCTTGTAGTCACCGACGTCGTGCACGTCGATCCCGAGCCAGTGGCCGGTCCGGTGCATGAACCAGTCGCGGTAGGCGCCGTCCTTGACGAGCTTGGCCGTCTTGCCCTTCAGGATTCCGAGCCCGACGAGCCCACTCGTGATCGCGCGCACCGCCGCATCGTGCGGGTCGTTCCAGTGATTGCCGGGCACGCAGGCGGCGATCGCCGCGCGCTGCGCGTCGAGGACGACCTCGTAGACGGCGCGCTGCGGCGCGCTGAAGCGGCCGTTCACGGGGTAGGTACGGGTGATGTCGGATGCGTAGCACTCGTACTCGCAGCCGGCATCGACCAGCAAGAGGTCGCCGTCCCTGAGCGGCGCCGCGTTCTCCCGGTAGTGGAGCACGCAGGCGTTCGCGCCACCCCCGACGATCGGCTCGTAGGCGATCTCGGCGCGGTTCTGGTGGAACTCGTGGACGATCTCGGCGGCGACCTCGTACTCCATGACGCCGGGCGCCGTCTTCAGCATCCCGCGCCGGTGCGCCTCGACCGCGATCGCCGCCGAACGGCGCATCGTCGCGAGCTCCGCGCGGCTCTTGTAGAGGCGCATGTCGTGCAAGAGGTGGTCGAGCGCGACGAACTCCTGCGGCGAGTGCAGGCCGTGCTTCGTCTGGGCTCTCAGGCCATTGACCCAGCCGATCACGCGCTGGTCGAACTCCGGGTGCAGGCCCATCGTGTAGAAGACCCGCGAGCGGCTCTCGAGGAGCCCGGGCAGGATCTCGTCGATATCGCCGATCGGGAACGCATCGTCAGCGCCGTAGGACTTCACCGCGCCGTCCTGGCCGGCGCGCCGGCCGTCCCACAGCTCGCGGGTGGGATCCCGGTCACGGCAGAAGAGGATGTACTCGCCCTGCGGGCGCTGCGGGCTCAACACCGCGACCGCTTCGGGTTCGGGGAACCCGGTCAGGAAGTGAAAATCGCTGTCCTGACGGTAGGCGTACTCGACATCGCCATTGCGCCGCTTGATCGGCGCGGCCGGCAGGATGGCGATGCCATCGCGCCCGATCATGCGCATCAGCTCACGCCGGCGCCTTGCGAACTCCTCGGGCTTCACGAAGGCACCCCGCGCGAGCGGTGCGGCACGAGCTCCTCGTACGCGAGCTGGACCCCGGCGCGGACGAACTCGGTGAGCTCGACGTAGCTCGTCTCGCTCGACTCCTCCGTCTCGTCCGTGTCGACGGTCGCGCGGCTGATTTCGGCGAAATCGCCGAGCACTTCGCCAAGCTCATCGGTCAGCTCATCGCGGTCGGGCAGCCCGCTCGCGCCGCTGCCGTAGAGGAAGCCGGTGCACCAGGCGGCCAGCGCCTCGACCCGCCGCTGGATCGGCTCGTTGTCATCGGGAAGGAGCGGCTCGAAGTCCATGTCGATCGACGCCAGCGAGCTCATCGTCTCGTCGAACACGGTCTCGAGCAGGTTGCGGGCGCGCAACTGTTCCTCGCCCTCCGGCGCCGACGCCGGCACGAGCTCGGCCAGCCAGTCAGCGGCCGTGAAGCCGCCGACCGCGGCCAGCGAACCGCACAGGCCACCGTGGGCCTCGGCTGCGGCAAGGGGGGCGTCGACGGCAGCCAGTGCCGAATCGACCTCTTCAAAGGTGACGGTCAACATAACTTCCCGCCAATTCTAGCGCGTTGACCCGTGGGACGGGCCGCGCCTATAGTGCGGCCATGACTGAGGGGACCGCACGATCGGCCGTTGAACTTGAGCTTCGCAAGCTCGAGCGACGCCTTGAGGAACTGATGGCGACGGTCCATCAGCTCAAGGAAGAGAACCGTTCGCTGCGCACCCGCCAGGACTCGCTGTCGGCGGAGCGCTCAGCGCTCCTGCAGAAGAACGAGCAGGTACGGGCCCGCGTCGAGGCGATGATCGGGCGCCTGAAGTCGATGGAGCACGGCGCGTGAGCGACGCCCCGCTCGCCCGCGTCTCGGTGCGGATCCTCGAGAAGGAATACCAGTTCTCGTGCGCGGTCGAGGAACGGGCGCCGCTGCTCGACTCGGCCGAATACCTGAACACCGAGATGCGAAAGATTCGCGACAGCGGCAAGGTCATCGGCCTCGACCGGATCGCGGTGATGGCCGCGCTCAACATGGCCAATGAACTGCTGAAGGCCCGCACCCGCGACGGCTCGGGCGATTCCGACGTCGTGCACCGCATCCGCGTACTGCGCGAGCGCGTCGAAGCCAGCCTCGAGCGCGGCCAGCAACTCGAGCTGTGACCGGCGGCACGGTTCGTGCCTCGTTCCTCGTTCCGTCGCCACCTCCACACACTTCCGCCCGTCGCCGCGGATGCGGTACTCTCGGGTCGGCGCCGTCTGCGGTGTTCGACACGGGTCGCGAGTACCTCTCGACCCTAATGCGTTGACGCCGGGGCACCTGCTTGCGACAACATTGTGCAAGTCCGTCCAGAACGGAAAGCCTTAAGTGTTGCAGCACGCCCCACTTGTTGCTCTGGCTCGAGAGCAACGACCTGTGACGGCTCAGGCGGACGGCGCCACTTATTCCACTTCCCCGCCAGTTCCTGGCGGGAGGCCGCCGACGCGGAATACCCCATGAATTACTGGCTGATGAAGTCCGAACCCTCGACGTTCGGCATTGACCACCTGGCCAAGAAGCCGCGCCGGCGCGCCGCATGGGACGGGGTGCGCAACTACACCGTTCGCAACATGCTCCGCGACCAGATGAAGATCGGCGACCTCGCGTTCTTCTACCACTCGAGCTGCGAGGTCCCCGGCATCTACGGAGTGGTCCGCGTCGTGCGCGAGGGCTACCCGGATCCAACCGCATTCAAGCGCGGCCATGCTCACTTCGACGCCGGCAGCGACCGGGCGACGCCGCGCTGGTTCATGGTCGATGTCGAGCTCGAACGGCGGCTCAGCCGACCCATCACGCTCGCGACTTTGCATGCGAATGCGAAGGCGCTTGGCGAGCTCCTGATACTCAAGCGCGGCAACCGTCTCTCCATCGTTCCCGTCAGCGCCGAGCAGTGGCGCGCCGTCCTCGCGCTCGAGTGAGCGCGGACCTATGTTTTACGGTGTGCGCGCGCATTTCGGATGATGTGATTAATGCGCCGCTGAGCGCGCGCGATCGCTCATCGAGTGAGCGCGCGAAGAGGAGTTGGAACGACGCGAGCTACCACATCGACGATGCGCTTGCTTGTAATTTAACTTTTTGTGTATATACTGCGTCCCCGGACTAACCCGACATGGAGAACTACTATGGCGACCAAGAAGAAAGCTGCTAAGAAGAAGGCGACCAAGAAGAAGTAATTCTTCTGGCCTTCGAAGCAGCCGGGGTTCGAGGTCTGAGACCTCACAGTTAACGACCAAGTCCCCGCTCTTCACTGACTGTGCCCGCGCAAGCGGGCACAGTCGTTTCTGGGGTTTGCGTTTTCAATCCGCGGCCATCGCGCCGGCGCCGGAAAACAAGGGGTTTAAGCGATGTCGAGCGATGAACAGAAGAAGCGCGCCGCCGAGGCCGCGATCGAGTACGTGACCGATGGTTGCGTGCTCGGCGTCGGCACCGGCTCCACCGTCAACCACTTCATCGCCGCCCTCGCCCGCCGACGCGGCTCGATCGCCGGCGCCGTCTCGAGTTCCGAGGCGAGCACGCGCCTCCTCAAGGAAGCCAGGATCGAGGTCGTCGATCTCAACTCCGCCGGCGAGCTCGAGCTCTACGTCGACGGCGCCGACGAGGCGACGCGCCACCTCGCCCTCATCAAGGGCGGCGGCGCGGCCCTGACCCGCGAGAAGATCGTCGCCGCGGCGTCGCGGCGCTTCGTCTGCATCGCCGATGAGTCGAAGCTCGTGGACGTGCTCGGCCGCTTCCCGCTCCCCGTCGAGGTGATACCGATGGCGCGCTCCTACGTCGCGCGCCAGCTCGTCAAGCTCGGCGGACAACCGGTGCTGCGCGCCGGCGTGACGACCGACAACGGCAACCAGATCCTCGACGTGCACAACCTGAGGCTGACCGACCCGGTCGCGACGGAGGCCGAGATCAACCAGATCGTCGGGGTGGTCTGCAACGGGATATTCGCGCGGCGCGGCGCCGACGTGCTCATCATCGGCACCGACAGCGGCGTCGAGGTGCTGAAGCGCTAGAGCCGGCGCGGCTCCGCCGGCGGGCGCCCGAGCAGCCGCGCGAGGCGCGCGTCCTTGGCAACCCAGAGCGCGGCCAGCCAGCCCTGGAAGCGCGTGCGAAACCCCGCATCCTCGGCATACTCCCCGGCCGTGAGCCAGGCCTCGAGCGGCCGGCGCTCGACCTCGATGACGATGTGCACGACGCGCCCCGAACAGAGCGCCCACAGGCCGCCGACGCCGGCGGGATAGGCGATCGTCACATCGAGCAGCTCCTTCAGCGTCGCGCCCATCGCGCCGAGGACGAAGGCGACGCCGCCGGCACGCGGCAGGAGCAGGTGGCCGTACGGCGACTGGCTCTTCGCCTGCTTGGCAGCCGTGAAGCGCGTACCCTCGACGAAGTTGATCACCGAGGTCGGGATGTCGCGAAAGCGCTCGCAGGCGCGCCGCGTCCGCGCGAGATCCGTTCCCCGCAGCTCGGGCCGCCGCTCGAGCTCGGCGCGCGAGTAGCGCTTCATGAACGGCATGTCGAGCGCCCACCACGCCAGCCCCATGACGGGCACCCACTTCAGCTGTTCCTTCAGGAAGAACTTGAGGAACGGGATGCGGCGGTTGAGGACGATCTGCAGGCCAAGGATATCGACCCACGACTGGTGGTTCGCGACCACCAGGTACCAGGCGCCTGGGTCGAGCCCCTCGAGGCCGCGCACCTCCCAGTGGATCGCCTGGGTGCGCGCGAAGATCCACGCATTCATCCCGATCCAGCCCTCGGCGATGAGCGTGAGCACGCGGCTCAGCCGGCGGCGGATGGCGGGATGTGGAATGAGCAGCTTCACGAGCGCGAGCGCCAGCAGCGGCACGCAGAAGCAGGCCGTGCTGAGCACGATCATCGAGAAGGTGATGGCACCGCGAACGGCACCGACCGGGAGCCTGAGAGGCTTCGCTTCGGTCACGGCGTGAGGTGCCGTTGCATCGCGGCGCGTGGCTCGTTACGCGGACGGCGCGGGGCGTCGGAAGCGACGGGTAGCATCAAGGATCCTCGCGGGTACCCGGGTCGGTGCCGCCACGATACGGCCTTCGGCGGTGCGAGGTCACGGCCCGGACGGTCAGGCGCCGTGGCACGCCCCGCGCGGGCCCCACAAAGCAGAAGGCCCGTCTCGTGACGGGCCTGCTGTTGTTGGCTGGGGGACTAGGATTCGAACCTAGGTTGACGGAGTCAGAGTCCGTAGTCCTACCGCTAGACGATCCCCCAAGTTCTGGCCCCGAAACCCGAGCCCCGAAGCTGGAATGATACCGTCCCGGTCAGCGCTTCGAGAACTGCGGGCCGCGACGCGCCTTGCGCCGACCGACCTTCTTGCGCTCGACTTCACGCGCATCGCGGGTGACGAAGCCCGCGGCCCGGAGGGGCTTGCGCAGCGTCTCGTCGAATACCAGCAGCGCACGCGTGATGCCGTGGCGGATCGCGCCGGCCTGGCCCGTGATGCCACCACCGTCGACCGCGACGTCGATGTCGAAGCGCGTCGCCATCTGCACGAGCTCGAGCGGCTGGCGGACGATCATGCGGCCGGTTTCGCGGCCGAAGAACTCCTCGATCGTGCGCGCGTTGATGGTGATCTTGCCGGAGCCCGGCGTCATGTGGACGCGGGCGGTCGAACTCTTGCGACGTCCGGTTCCGTAGTAAGTGCTAGCAGCCATTATTTGAGCCTTGATCAGTGGGTGCGTCAGGCGATCTCAATCGCCTTCGGCTGTTGCGCGGCGTGCGGGTGCTTGCCACCCGCGAACACGTGCAGCTTCTTGAACATCTTCCGGCCGAGCGGGCCCTTCGGCAGCATGCCCTTCACGGCAATCTCGATCGCCCGCTCCGGGTGCTCGTCCAGCATCTTGCCGAGCGCGATGCTCTTGATGCCGCCGATGGCGCCGGTGTGGTGGTAGTAGATCTTGTCCTTGAGCTTGGCGCCCGTGACGTGGATCTTCTCGGCATTGAGCACGATGATGTTGTCGCCGCAGTCGACGTGCGGGGTGTAGCCCGCCTTGTGCTTGCCGCGCAGGCGGATCGCGATGCCGGTCGCGAGGCGACCGAGCGTCTTTCCGGCTGCGTCAACCAACAACCAGTCGCGTCGCACCGTCTGCGACTTTTCAAATACCGTCTTCATGGATGGCTCAATGGGGCGGGCGAAAGACCGCGAAGTTTACTCACTGGCGGCACTCTTGGAAAGGGCCCTCGGGCGCCGAAACGGGCGGGTGGGGGGGGGCCGCCAACCCCGGTGCCGGTACCCCCGGCGAGGGTCATATAATAAGGGTGTGATGCGCGACGACTTTCGTGAGATTGGCCCGCTGGATCGACTCTTATCCGTTATGGATCAAGGGCTTAAGGCGGTATCGGGGGCGGCTTCCGGCCCCTCCGCCGCCGCCCGGCCAACGCCTGGGCCCTCCCCGGCACCGCCAAGGGCTCCGGCGAGCCCCGCCGCCGCCCGGCACTCGGCCGGGCTCATGCGCGTCAATCACGCCGGGGAGATCGCCGCGCAGGCGCTCTACCACGGCCAGGCTCTCGTGGCCCAGGATCCCGACGTTCGCGCCTACATGCTCGGCGCCGCGCGCGAGGAGGGCGATCACCTCGTCTGGTGCGCCGAGCGGCTGCGCGCACTCGGCGCGCGCCCGAGCATCCTCGACCCGTTCTGGTACGCCGGCGGCGTCGCGATCGGCGCGCTCGCGGGCCTTGGCGGCGATGCGCTCAGCCTCGGCTTCATCAGCGAGACCGAGCGCCAGGTCGAGGGCCACATCGATCGGCACCTCGCCGAGCTGCCCGCCGGGGACCTCGAGAGTCGCGCGATCCTCGAGCAGATGCGCAGCGATGAGATCGAGCACGGCGCGAGTGCGCGCGCGCGCGGCGCCGCCGAATTGCCGGCGCCCCTGCGCGCCCTCATGCGCCTGACGGCCAAGCTGATGACACGGAGCGCCTATTGGATCTGAGCGGGGCGTGCGAATGCGCCTCGATGACCGTGTTTGGCTTGCGATTCAGAGCGTTATGTTCTATATCTGCCGGATCGCGAATTCGGCACCGCGGTGCAACGAGGGACTGACTGATGGAAGAACAAACGAAACCGTTGAGCGACCTGCCCGCGATCAACCGGTTCCTGAGTTACTGCCGCATCCGCACCGTGCCCTCGAAGACGGTAATCATCCACGCCGGCGACCTGCCCGATGTTCTCTACTACATCATCTCAGGCTCGGTCGAGGTGATGATCGAGGACGAGGAAGGCAACGAGATGGTCCTCGCCTACCTCAACAAGGGCCAGTTCTTCGGTGAAATGGGGCTCTTCCACGAGGCCCCGACCCGGAGCGCGTGGGTGCGCACGCGCCAGAGCTGCGAGCTTGCCGAGATGACCTACCCGCGCTTCCGCCAGATCGGCGCGGAAAGCCCGGGGCTCATCTTCGAGCTTGCCACCCAGCTCGCGACACGCCTCGATCGCACCAACAAGAAGCTTGGCGACCTCGCCTTCGTCGACGTCACCGGCCGGGTCGCGCACGCGATCATGGACCTGTGCGGCGAGCCGGATGCGATGACGCACCCGCAGGGCATGCAGATCAAGGTGAGCCGGCAGGAACTGTCGCGCCTCGTCGGCTGCTCGCGCGAGATGGCGGGCCGCGTGCTCAAGGTGCTCGAGGAGCAGGGGCTGCTCAAGGCGACCGGCAAGACCATCGTCGTGTTCGGTGCGCGCCCGAAGCTGAAGACGCGCCCGGTCGTCGTGCCGACGAAGGAGATGCGCGACAAGCTCGCCAAGACCCGCGCCGACGGCGGCGATGACGATGATGACGACGACGAGTAGTCGCTGCTAGCGGTAGCCGTTCGAGCGCCCCGACGCCCCGCCCCGTGCGGGGCGTCGGCGTCTTGGGAGCCGGCTCAGCCGCGCGTCCCGGCGGCGGCGATCTCGGCGCGCATCTTGGCGATCGTGCCGGCGTAATCCTTCGAGCCGAAGATCGCAGAGCCCGCGACGAAGGTATCGGCGCCGGCGCGGGCGATCGCGCCGATGTTCTCGACCTTCACGCCGCCGTCTATCTCGAGGCGGATCTCGCGGCCGCTCGCGGCGATGCGCTGCCTGACGAGGCCGAGCTTGGGGAGCGCGCCGTCGATGAACTTCTGGCCACCGAAGCCGGGATTCACCGCCATGAGCAGGATCATGTCGACCTTGTCCATCACGTGGTCGAGGTAGGCGAGCGGGGTGGCGGGATTGAGCACGAGTCCCGGCCGGCAGCCGAGTTCGCGGATGAGCCCGAGCGTGCGGTCGACGTGCTCGCTCGCCTCCGGGTGGAAGCTGATCCAGGTGGCGCCCGCGGCGGCGAAGTCCGGGATGATCCGGTCGACCGGCCGCACCATCAGGTGCACGTCGATCGGCGCCGTGATACCGCGCTTGCGCAGCGCCTCGCACACCAGCGGGCCGATCGTCAGGTTCGGGACGTAGTGGTTGTCCATCACGTCGAAGTGGATGAGGTCGGCGCCCGCTGCCAGCACCGCCTCGACTTCCTCGCCGAGACGCGCGAAGTCAGCCGACAGGATCGACGGCGCGATGAACGGCAGCACGGGGATCAGCGTCCGGACAGCAGATGCGCGACCGCGACCAGCGCGTCCACGCCGCCGTCCATCATGTAATGCACGGGGGTCTCGCCCTTGAAGGGGACTTCGCGGCGGGGCTCGTGCACCCAGCGAAACGCCCGCTCGCCGGAGAGGCCGTTCTTGGCAAGCGCAGCGTGGATGCCGGTGACGATCTGGATGCGCTTTTGCTGCGCGGGCGTGAGGCGCGGGCCCTGGCCGACGCGGTAGCGCCTGAGCACCGCCGCCGACGGGCAGCGCAGCAGCTTGCACTGCTGGATCTCGGAGAGTTCCCAGGCGTCCGCGACGCGGAAGAAGGACTGCAGCGCCGCCGGCACTCGTGCGGCGGCGCTGCCGCTAGCGGAGGCCCCGGTATTCACTGATGACTTCATAGGCCTGGCGGATGCGCTGCGTCTTTTCCTTCGCAATGTCCTGCATCGACTCCGGCAGGCCGCGGGCGACAAGCTTGTCCGGATGGTTCTCGCTCATTTGCCGACGATACGCCATCTTGACCTCCTCGTCGCTGGCGGAGGCCTGAATTCCCAGCACTTCGTAGGCGCTTTGCAGCCGTGCCCCCGGTGCCGGCGGGGGCGCGCTCCAGCCGCGCCCCTGCTGGAGCCGTAGCGCCGCCTCCAGCTGGGCGACCTCGAGCCCGGTGAATCCCAGTCGCTGGGCCACCCCGAGCACGAGGCCGCGGACAGGTCCCTGGAGGTCGTTACCGGCGAGGGCGGCGCGCACCTGGATTTCGAGGAATACCCTGAGGAGGTCGTGGCGCGGGCCGCAGATCGCGCGCAACCGCGCGAGTTCCGCCTCGATCGGGTAGTCCGGGAGCTTCCCGCGGTTGAATGCGCCGATGGCGCGCTCGACGTGCGGTGGATCGAGGTGCAGTTCGCGCATGATCGTGCGTGCGGCGCTGATCTCGGCTTCGGTGACCCGCCCATCGGCCTTGGCGAGGTAGCCCATGACGGCGAATGCGGTCTGGAAGAGGAGATTGCCGATGGCCGCGGCATCGGCGGCTGCGCCCTCGCCGCCGGCGCGCGCGAGCGCTTCGCGCTCTTGCCACTGGTCGAAGCCGTGGCCGAGGATGGCGCCGATGACCGCGCCGTAGATGCCGCGGAACGCGAGAAACCCGAACAGCGCGCCGAACAGCTTGCCCATCCATCGCATCGAGTTTCTTGACCCTGATTTGCGGCCGCTGCAAGAATGCCGGGCCCGTGGGGACCCGTCCTTCATGGTAGCAGCGACCCGGCGTCACACACCCAAAGAAGAGCCGATGAACCAAACTTCCACCGAGCCCGTTTTCGAGACCGAGCTGTCGGGCTTGAAGCTGCTGCACCGGGGCAAGGTGCGCGACATCTACGAACTCGATGCCGACCTCATGCTGATCGTGACGACCGACCGGCTGTCGGCGTTCGACGTGGTGCTGCCCGATCCGATCCCTGAAAAGGGCCGGGTGCTGACCGAGATCTCGAACTTCTGGTTCGAGAAGACGAGCCACCTCGTGCAGAACCAGCTCGCCGACATCCCGGTCGAGCACTTCGTGACCGACGCCACCGAGCGGCGGCTCCTGAAGCACCGCTCGGTCGTCGTGAAGCGCCTGCGGGCGCTCCCCGTCGAGGCGGTCGTTCGCGGCTACGTCATCGGCTCCGGCTGGAAGGACTACCAGAGGACGGGGGCGATCTGCGGCATCGAACTCCCGACGGGGCTCAAGCAGGCCGAGCGGCTGCCGCAGCCGATCTTCACGCCGGCGACCAAGGCGCCCGCCGGTGCGCACGACGAGAACGTCCCGTTCGAGACCATCGCCGGCACCGTCGGCGCCTCGCTCGCCGAGCAGGTGCGCCAGACCGCGCTCAAGCTCTACGCCTTCGCGGCCGAGCACGCGCTCGCGCGCGGCATCATCATCGCCGACACCAAGTTCGAGTTCGGCGTCGACGGCCATCAGCACCTGGTGCTCATCGACGAGGTGCTGACACCCGACTCCTCACGCTTCTGGCCGGTCGCGAGCTACTCGCCCGGGCAGAGCCCGCCGTCCTTCGACAAGCAGTTCGTGCGCGATTACCTCGAGACGCTCACCTGGGACAAGCGTGCGCCCGGGCCGCGCCTGCCGGCGGACGTCATCCGCCGCACCAGCGAGAAGTACCAGGAGGCGCTCAGGCTCCTGACGAGCCCCTGAGCGCCCGTCAGCGGACCGAAGCCCAGCGCCTGATGATCGCGGCGATCGCCTCGAGCCCATCCGTCAGCGCCGCCGGCCCCGGCTGCAGGATGATCGAGGACTTGATCTCGTGGAGCTCGCCCGCGCGCACCGCCGGAACCTCCGCCCAGCCGGGGCGCGCCGCGACCCGCTCGGGCCTGAACTTCTTGCCGCACCACGAGCCCAGGATGATGTCGGGCGCGCGGCGCGGTACCTCAAGTGCATCGGCAATGATGCGATTCTTGCCGAGCGGCTCCCGGGCGAGCTCGGGGAAGCAGTCATCGCCGCCGGCGATCCCGACGATCTCCGACACCCAGCGGATCGCCGAGATCTGCGGCTCGTCCCACTCCTCGAAATAGACCCGCGGTCGCTTGGGCAGCGTCGCCGCCGCCTGCCGCGCCGCCTCGACGCCGGCCGCGAGGCGCTGGGCGAGCGCGCTCGCCTTGGCCTCGCAACCGATCATGCCGCCGAGCGTGCGCAGCATCGCGAGGATCGCAGCGACGCTCCTCTGGTTAAAGACGTGTACGTCGATCCCTGCGCGGATGAGCGCCGCGGCGATGTCGGCCTGCAGGTCCGAGAAGCCGAGCACGAGGTCGGGCTCAAGCGCCACGATGCGGTCGATCCGCGCACTCGTGAACGCGGACACCTTCGGCTTCTCGCGCCGCGCGCGGGGCGGGCGCACCGTGAACCCCGAGATGCCGACGATGCGCCAGTCCTCGCCGAGGAGATAAAGCGCCTCGGTCGTCTCCTCCGTGAGGCAGACGATCCGCTCGGGATATCCGTTCGACATAGGCACTCAACGCTCCAGCGAGGTGGGCAGCTTATAGCGCCCCGCTTCTCCCTTGCCAGCGCCCGTCCCGAAGTGCAACGCTACAGCCATGCTGATGGAAGCCCTCGACCGCTTCGAAGCGCGGCTGTTCGAGCCGCCGGCGGCGCCGGCCACGCGCGCGGTCGAGCTCGCGCTCACCGGCGTGCGCTACCTCTACGCGATCGGCCGCGACCTCCTCGTCGGCGATCTCAACATGCGCGCGATGAGCCTCGTCTACACGACGATCCTGTCGATCGTGCCGCTGATCGCGTTCTGCTTCTCGATCATCAAGGGGCTCGGGTTCCACCACGACTTCGAGCCGCTCATCTACGACTTCTTCCGGCCGCTCGGCGACCGGGCGCCGGAGCTCACTGATCGCGTCATCGGCTTCGTCGACCGGACCCAGGGCGGCGTGCTCGGTTCGCTCGGGCTCGCCTTCCTCCTCTGGACCGTCGTCTCGGTGATCCAGAAGGTCGAGGCGTCGTTCAACCACATCTGGCACGTCGAACGCGCCCGCAGCCTCGCGCGTCGCTTCAGCGAGTACCTGTCGGTGCTGATCGTGGGGCCGATCCTGGTGGTCGCCGCGCTCGGCCTCATCGCGTCCCTCTCGGCCGACTCGATCATCCTCTGGCTCTCCTCGCACCAGCCCTTCGGCACGATCCTCGCGATGCTCGGCAAGCTCGCGCCGCTCGCGGTCATCGCCGGCGGCTTCACGTTCCTCTACTCGTTCATCCCGAACACGCGGGTGAAGTTCCGCTACGCGGCCATCGCCGGTCTCGCCGCCGGGGCGGTCTGGGTCGCCGGGAGCCTCGGCTTCGCGCACCTCGCCGCCTACTCGACCCGGATGATGGCGATCTACGCGAGCTTCGCGATCGTGCTGCTCGCGCTCATGTGGGTCTGGCTCAACTGGCTGATCCTCCTGACCGGCGCCCTCTTGGCCTTCTACCTGCAGAACCCCCACTACCTGCGCTCGGGCCAGCGCGAGATCGTCCCGACGGCGCGGCTACGGGAGCGCCTCGCGCTCAGCGTCATGTACCTGGTCGGCCAGTCGTTTGGCTCGGACGGGCGGCGCTGGACGGTCGATACGCTGTCGGCGAGCCTCGAGGTCCCGAGCATCGCGCTCGGGCCCGTGGTCGATGCGCTGGAGGCGGGGGGCCTCCTCGAGACGACCGAGCGCGAGACGCTGGTCCCCGGCCGCGACCTCGGCAGCATCCGCCTCGACCAGGTGCTGGCGGCGGTCAGGGACGGCGACAGCGGACGGGCGATGACGCTCAGGCGCGCGCGCCTCATCGAGCCCGCCGAGCGGCTCTGCGATCGCGTCGAGGCGCTCCTCGAGGCGGAGCTCGGGCCTCAGTCGCTCAAGGACTTCATCGGCGCGGCCGACGCGGCTCAGACGCGATCGAGCGCCTGACGGACGTCCTCGACCAGGTCGGCCGCGTCCTCGATGCCGACCGACAGGCGGATCATCGACTCGGTGATCCCGAGGCGCTTCCTGACCTCGATGGGCACCCCGGAGTGGGTCATCGCGGCCGGGTGGCTGGCGAGGCTCTCGGTGCCTCCTAGGCTCACCGCGAGCTTGATGACGGTGAGCGCATCGAGGAACCGGAACGCGCCCGCCTCCCCGCCCGCGACCTCGAAGGAGAACGTGGATCCCGGCGCCGTGCACTGGCGCGCGAACACGCGCGCGCGCGGGTCGGAGGCCTCGAGCGCGCCGAGGTAGTTGACCGACTCGATCTTCGGGTGACGCTTCAGGAACGCAGCGACGGTGCGCGCGTTGTCATTGGAGCGCTCCATGCGGATCGAGAGCGTCTCCATCGAGCGGAGCAGCATCCAGGCCGAGTTCGGGTCGAGCTGCGTGCCGATCGCCCCGCGCAGCAGGCGGATCGGCTGCACGCGCTCGCGCGAGCCCGAGACCCCGCCAGCGACGAGGTCGGAGTGGCCGCCGACGTACTTCGTCAGTGAATAGACGTTGAGGTCGGCGCCCAACTTGAGCGGTTGCTGGTAGATGGGGCCGAGCATCGTGTTGTCGGTGACGACCGGCGGGCGAAACCCCTGGCGCTTGCCGATCGCATCGGCCGTCTCGGCCATGAGTTGCAGGTCGACGAGCGCGTTGGTCGGGTTCGCCGGCGTCTCGGTCAGGATGAGGCCGACCCGGCCGAGCGCGAGCGCCTCCTCCGCCGCCGCGCGTACCACCGCCGGGTTCAGGCCGTCGGTGAAGGCGACGTGGCGGATCCCGTAGTTGGGGAGCGCCTTCGCCACCAGCGTCTCCGTGCCGCCGTAGAGCGGCTGGCACAGCAAGATCACGTCGCCCGTCTTCAGCGTCGCGAACAGCGTCGTCGCGATCGCGGCCATCCCCGAGGCAAACACGGCCGCCATCTCCGCCTCGTCCCAGAGCGCGAGCCGGTCCTCGAGCACCTCGAGGTTCGGGTTGTTGAAGCGCGAGTAGACGAGCCCGCCGGCGCCGCCGTCCGGGATCGCCTTCCGGCCCGAGGTGTAGTCGAAGAAGTCCTTGCCGTCCTGGGCGGTCCTGAACACGAACGTCGAGGTCAGGAATATCGGCGGCTTGAGCGCGCCCTCGGACAGGTGCGGGTCGTAGCCGAAGCCCATCATCTGGGTGACCGGCGAGAGCATGCGCTTGCCGACCAAGCGCTTGTGGTAGGTATCGACCATGGTCGGACTCCGGGGCAAAGGAACGGCGGGCGCGGCGGGCGAGGCATCGCCCGCGCCGCGGCTTGGAGGCTATTCGCCTGCGATCGTCATTTCCGCGACCAGCAAGGATCCCGTGCGGATCGAGCCGCGGGCGTCGACGTCGCTGCCGACGGCGATCAGGTTCCTGAACATGTCCTTGAGGTTGCCGGCGATGGTGATCTCGCTGACCGGGAACTCAGCGACGCCGCCCTCGACCCAGAACCCGGCGGCACCGCGCGAGTAATCGCCCGTCACGCCGTTGACGCCCTGGCCCATGAGCTCGGTCACGATGAGCCCGCGGCCCATCTGCCGGGTCAGCGCCGCAAGGTCGGCATCCCCGGGACGCACGATGAGGTTGTGGACGCCACCGGCGTTGCCGGTCGTCTGCAAGCCGAGCTTGCGGGCGCTGTAGGTCGAGAGCACGTAGCCATCGAGTACGCCGTCGGCGACGAGCTCGCGATCGCGGGTCGTGCAGCCCTCGCCGTCGAAGGGCGCGCTGCCGAGGCCGCCCCGCTCGTGCGGCCGCTCGGCGATGCCGAAGAAGCCGGGGAACACCTGGCTGCCGGCCGCATCGAGCAGGAAGGAGCTCCTGCGGTACTGGGCGCCGCCGCGCACCGCGCCGATGAAGTGGCCGATGAGCCCGCGCGCGAGCTCGGGCACGAAGAGCACCGGCACGCGTGCGGTCGGCACGCGCCGCGCGCCCAGGCGCTCGGCCGCGCGCCGGGCGGCCTTGCGGCCCACCGCCTCGACGTCCTCGAGCAGGCGCCGATCGCGCGCCGCCGTGTACCAGTAGTCGCGCTCCATCGCGCCGTCCTGCTCGCCCATGACGACGCAGGAGACGCTGTAGTAGGTGCTCGGGTAGCCGCCGAGGAAGCCGAGCGAGTTGCCATAGACCCGAAGCGCCCGGTGCGCGCCGAGCGAGGCACCCTCGGAGTTCGTGATCCGCTTGTCGGCCCCGAGCGCCGCCGCCTCGCAGCGGCGGGCGATCTCGATGGCCTCCTCCGCCTCGAGGTCCCACGGGTGGGAGAGCTCAAGGTCCGGCACGTCCGTCGCCAGCGTCGCGGGATCGGGCAGCCCCGCGCACTCGTCCTCGGCCGTGAATTTCGCGATCGAGACCGCCTTCGCGACGGTGTCCGCGATCGCGCTCCAGGTGAGATCGCCGGTCGTGGCGGTGCCCTTGCGCTTGCCGACGTAGGCGGTGATGCCCATGCCGCGGTCGCGCTGGTATTCGAGCGTCTCGACCTCCCCCAGGCGCACCGCGACCGAAAGCCCCGTGTCGGCGCTGATGCCGACATCGGCCTCGGTCGCGCCCGCGGCTCGGGCGGCGCCGAGCGCGCGCTCCACGAGGCTGGCAAGGTCGGCATGCGTCAGGGCGGTCGAGGTCATGGGGTGGGCTGTAGGGGCTGGGGAAGCGCATTCTAGGCTAGGATGAGGCATGGCGGCTGACGACGACGACCCGGAAGACGGCGGCTTTGACGGGCCGAGCAGGAGCCAGAGGAAGCGCGACGCCGCCGTGCTCAAGGACCTTGGCGATGAGCTCGTGGCGCTGCCCGTCGCCGAGCTTGACGCGCTCCCGCTCGATGAAAAGCTCCGCGATGCAATCGACCTCGCCAAGCGCATCACCGCGCACGGCGGCGCCGCGCGCCAGCGCCAGCTGATCGGCAAGCTCTTGAGGAAACGCGACGTCGAGGCGCTGCGAGCGGTCATCGCCGAGCGCGTGCTCGAACGGCGGATGGTCGCTCGCGACTTCCACCGCATCGAGGTCTGGCGCGACCGGCTGCTCGCCGAAGGGGCGCCCGCGCTCGCCGCTCTCGTCGCGCTGGAGCCCTCGCTCGATGCGGCGGAAATGAAGGACCTCATCGAGACGGCCCAGCGCGAGGCGGCGAGCGGGCGGCCACCGGCGGCGGCGCGGGCGCTCTTTCGGCGCCTCCGAGATACCCTCGCCCCGGCCGCGCCGACCGCGTAAAATCGACCCCGCATGCAACCACTCGTCGGCATCATCATGGGCTCGTCCTCCGACTGGGAGACGATGCAGAGCGCGGTCGAGACGCTCGAGCGGCTCGGCATCGCGCACGAGGTGCGGGTCATCTCCGCGCACCGGACTCCGGACCTGCTGTTCGACTACGCCGGCAGCGCCAAGGGCCGCGGCCTCGAGGTGCTGATCGCAGGCGCGGGCGGCGCCGCGCACCTGCCCGGCATGACCGCCGCCAAGAGTTCGCTGCCGGTGCTCGGCGTGCCGGTGCAGTCGAAGGCGCTGAACGGCCTCGATTCGCTCCTCGCCATCGCGCAGATGCCGGCCGGCATCCCGGTCGGCACGCTCGCGATCGGCGCGGCCGGTGCCACCAACGCCGCGCTCCTCGCAGCGGCGATCCTCGCCAACAAGCACCCGCAGGTGAGCGAGGCGCTCGATAAGTACCGGCGCGAGCAGACCGCCGCCGTGCTCGCCAAGCCCGACCCGCGCTCGGCCGCGTGAAGGTCGCGATCGTCGGGGCGGGCCAGCTCGGACGCATGCTGGCGCAGGCGGCCTATCCGCTCGGCATCGCGACCGAGTTCTACGACAAGAGCGCCGACACGCCGGGTGGCCAGGTGGCGCCGATCGTGACGGGCGAGTTCGACGACCTTGCGAAGCTGACCGCGCTCGCCGGCCGCGCCGATGTCGTGACCTTCGACTGGGAGAACGTGCCGGTCGCCTCGCTCGAGGCGATGCGCCGGGCGACGCCCGTCTGTCCCGATCCCGGCGTCCTCGCCGTCGCGCAGGACAGGCTGCTCGAGAAGACGCTCTTCCGGGACCTCGGCATCCCGACCCCGCCGTTCGCGCCGGTGGACCTGCGCTCGGACCTCGCCGCCGCGATCCGCCGCATCGGCCGGCCGGGCATCCTGAAGACTCGCCGCTTCGGCTACGACGGCAAGGGCCAGGCGCGCATCAGGACAGCGCGCGACGACGACCGTGCCTGGGCGGCACTCGGCGGCGAGCCGCTCATCTACGAGGGCTTCGTCGACTTCACGCGCGAGGTGTCGCTGATCGCCGCGCGCTCGCGGCGCGGCGAGAGGGCCTACTACCCGCTGACCGAGAATGTGCACGAGCACGGCATCCTCGCCTCGAGTTCATCGCCGTGCCGCTCGCCCCGCCTGCAGGCCGCGGCCGAACGCCACGTCGGCGCGATCCTCGAGCGCTTCGGCTACACCGGCGTCCTCGCGGTCGAGTTCTTCGTGGCGAAGGGCGCGCTCATCGCCAACGAGATGGCGCCGCGGGTGCACAACTCCGGCCACTGGACCATCGAGGGCGCGGTGACGAGCCAGTTCGAGAACCACCTCAGGGCGATCCTCGGGCTGCCGCTCGGGTCGACCGCCGCCCGTGGCCACGCAGGCATGGTGAACTTCGTCGGCCGCGTGCCGAGGCTTGAGCGCGCGCTCGCGGAGCCCGGCCTGCACCTGCACCTCTACGGCAAGCGCGAGGCGCGCCCGGGCAGGAAGCTCGGCCACGCGACCGTCGTCGCGAGCACGGCGAAGGCCCGCGACCGGGCCCTCGGCCGCTTGCTGCGGTTGCGCTGAAACTGAGCTCCCGAGGCTCTATTTCAGGCCTCCCGGGCCTGTGAGTGCCGTCGTAGCCCGCCGCGCGGGACCTCCCGTATAGTGCCTCTGGCAAGGATTGCAGGGCGCAGCGAAGCACGTACCGATGTACCTCGAACTCTTCCGGCTGAAGGAGCTGCCATTCCGGCTGAGCCCGGACCCGCAGTTCCTGTACCTGTCAAAGCACCATGCGCGCGCCAAGGCGTACATGGAGTCGACCATCTGGTTCACGGACGGATTCGTCGTGATCACCGGCGAGATCGGCGCGGGCAAGACGACGCTGATCGAGAGCTTCCTCAGGGAGCTCGACAAGGACGTCGTCATCGCCCAGCTCAACCAGACGCAGATCAGCCCGCTCGGCTTCCTGCAGGGCGTGCTGGTGCAGTTCGGGTTCTCGCCGTTCAAGATGAACAAGGCGGAGCTCCTCGCCACCGTCAATAACTTCCTCATCGAGCAGTACGCCGCCGGCCGCAAGGTCGTGCTGGTCGTCGATGAGGCGCAGAACCTCTCGAACCGCGTGCTCGAGGAGATCCGCCTCCTCTCGGGGATCGAGACGAGCAAGGACAAGACGCTCAGGATCATCCTGGCTGGCCAGCCCGAGCTCAACGACAAGCTCAATGCACCCGAGCTCGTGCAGCTCGCGCAGCGCATCCGCCTCAGGTTCCACCTGACCGCGCTGTCGAGCGAGGAATCCGCCGCCTACGTCGCCCATCGCCTCGAGGTCGCCGGCGCCCAGGGCCGGCAGATCCTGAGCCCCGCCGCCGTGCAGCTCCTCTATCGCTACACCGGCGGCGTGCCGCGGCTCATCAATACGCTGTGCGACACCGCCATGATGAGTGCCTTCGCGATCGACAAGGACACCGTCGACGTCGAGGAAGTGCGCGCGGCGGTCGAGGAACTGCAGTGGATCGAGTACGCGGCGCGCACCAACCGCATGGCGCGCGCGGAGATGGTGGTGCCGGTGCTGCGGCACGCCTCCGGCGACACCGTGCTCGGACGCCTCATCGTCGCGACCAACGGCCACACGGTCGACGAGCGGGACTTGAAGGCTGGTCGCATCATCATCGGCCGCACCGCCGAGAACGACATCCAGATCGACTCGAAGTACGTGAGCCGCCACCACTGCCAGGTCACGGTCTCGCTGGAGGCTGCGATCATCGAGGACCTGAACAGCACCAACGGCATCGTCCTCAAGGGCAAGCGCGTGAGGCGCCACGTGCTCGGCAATGGCGATGTCATCGTGATCGGCCAGCACGAGCTCAGGTTCACCGATGCTAGGCCGCACGGGCCGCGCGCGGGCGATCCGGACACGGCGGATGCGACCGGGTCGCAGGAGGCGTTGAGTTCCGGCGCCGCGAGCGAGGGGCCGGGAGCAGGACCGCACTAGCGCCCGGCCGGCCCGGCGGTCAGTCGTCGAGCGAGTGACGGTCGTAGCGCGCCTCGTCGTCGCGGTACGAGCGGCGTCTCAGGATCAGCACGAACCCGCCGATGATCGCGATCGCGCCCGAGCCGAAGGCGAGATCGCTCCATACCGAGCCCGTCGACAGGTAGGAGGCGATGCACGCGAGCAGCCCCGCAGCGACGTACGCGTACGGCAGGACCTCGTAGACGCGGCGTGGCAGGTACACCGGCCGCTCCGCTAGCGGCGCCAGGCACGGGGACGGCGCGCCACGGCGCTCACCCGGTGCCACCGACGGTGAGACCCTCGACCTTCATCGTCGGCTGGCCGACGCCGACCGGGATCGTCTGGCCTTCCTTGCCACAGTTGCCGACCCCGGCATCCAGCTTCAAGTCGTTGCCGAGCATCGTGACCTGCTTCAGCACCTCCGGTCCGGAGCCGATCAGCGAGGCGCCCTTCACGGGGCGCGTGACGCGGCCGTCCTCGATGAGGTACGCCTCGCTCGTCGAGAACACGAACTTGCCGCTCGTCGTGTCGACCTGGCCGCCGCCGAAGTTGACCGCGTAGAGCCCGCGCTTGACCGAGCGGATGATCTCCTCCGGATCGTGCGGTCCCGGCAGCATGTAGGTGTTCGTCATCCGCGGCAGCGTCGTGTGCGCGAAGGACTCGCGCCGGCCGTTGCCGGTCGGCTGCATGCCCATCAGGCGGGCGTTCAGCCGATCCTGCATGTAGCCCTTGAGGACGCCGTTCTCGATGAGCGTGGTGCACTGGGTGGGCGTGCCCTCGTCATCGATGTTGAGGGACCCCCGGCGGCGCGCGAGCGTGCCGTCGTCGACGACGGTGCAGAGGGAACTCGCGACGGTTTCGCCGAGGCGCCCCGAGAACGTCGAGGTGCCCTTGCGGTTGAAGTCGCCCTCGAGCGGATGGCCGACGGCCTCGTGCAGCATGACGCCCGGCCAGCCGCCCGCGAGGACGACCGTCATCGTGCCCGCCGGGGTCGGCACGGCCTCGAGGTTCACGCTCGCCGCGTGCACCGCCTGGCGCGGCAGGTCGCGGACGCCGGGGTCCTTCAGGAGCTCGGCGATCGTGTAGCGGCCACCCATGCCGATGTAGCCCTGCTCGCGGCGGCCGTCCTGCTCGAGGATGACGCTCACGTTGACCCTGACGAGCGGGCGCACGTCGGCGGCGTAGGTGCCGTTCGAATTGACGATCAGCACGATCTCGTGGATGCCGGCGAGGCTCGCCATGACCTGGCGCACGCGGCTGTCCTGGCGGCGGGCCTCGCGGTCGAGGCTCATGAGGAACGCGACCTTGTCGGCATCCGCGACCGTCGCGATGGGATCGGCGGGCAGGTAGAGCGAGTGGCGGGGGGCGCGGGCGCCGGTGCCGAGCGCCTGGCCCGCCGGAGTCCCGGGGCGCGCGCCGTGGCGTGCGATCGCGCGGGTCGCGCGCGCAGCTTCCTCGAGCGCGGCGAGGGAGATCTCGTCGGAGTAGGCGAAGCCCGTGCGCTCCCCGGTGATGGCGCGCACGCCAACCCCCTGGTCGATGCTGTAGGTCCCGTCCTTGACGATGCCGTCCTCGAGCGACCACGACTCGTCGCGCGACAGCTGGAAATAAAGCTCGCCCTCGTCGATCGCGTTCGTCTTGATGAGCCCGAGGATGCGCTCGAGCGCATGGGCGTCGAGCCCGGCGGGCTCGAGGATGCCGAGCCTGGCGATCTCGAGGGCCTCCGGTTCCTTCAGTACTGCAACCATTCGCTTCGCCTCAGCAGTCAAAGACGCGGTGTGACAGCGACGGGAACCCGGCGCGCGTCGCGCTCATCGCGGCGCGGCCGATGTCGGCGGTGACGACGCCGCTGCCGCGCGGCAGGCGCGTCAGCACCCGTCCCCAGTAGTCGATGATGAGCGTGTCGCCGTAAGTCTCGCGGCCGTTCGGGTGCACGCCCGACTGCGCGGCGGCGGCGACGTAGCACAGGTTCTCGACCGCGCGGGCCCTGAGCAGCGTCTCCCAGTGCGCGCGCCCGGTCGGCACGGTGAACGCGGCCGGCATCACGAGGATCTCGGCGCCGGCGGCCGAGAGGCGCCGGTAGAGCTCGGGGAAGCGCATGTCGTAGCAGACGCTCAAGCCCACGCGACCCGCCGGAGTATCCACGAGCACCACCTCGCGCCCCGGAGCGACGTGCGTGCTCTCGCGGTAGGTCTCGTTCGGCTTCTCCGGGACATCGACGTCGAAGAGGTGGATCTTGTCGTAGCGGGCGACGTTGCGGCCGTTCGCATCGTAGACGAGGCAGGAGTTCGTGACCTTGCCCTCGCCCGCGGCGCTCTTGAGCGGCTGGGTGCCGCCGATGATCCACAGGCCGAGTTTCTGCGCGGTGTGCGCGAGGAAATCCTGCGTGGGACCTGCGCCATAGACCTCGGCGACGGCGCGCTTGTCGGCATCGTGCGAGCCGATGAAGTTGAAGTTCTCGGGGAGCAGCGCGACCTCGGCGCCCTGGCGACGGGCCGCGGCGAGCAAGGGCGCCGCGATGCCGAGGTTCTCGGCCACATCCGGTCCCGATGTCAGCTGGATGGCGGCAAATATCGTCATTTCCTCGCTCCTCAACGACCCTGGGAATCGGCGGCGTTGTGCTCGGCTTCGCGCGCGGCACCGGCTCCGATCCGCTCGACTTTCGGGCTTTCCCAGCTGCCCGTGATGCGATAGTAGCCCCGCGCGATGCCGGACAGGGGCTCCTTGAACACAGTTGAGAACAGCAGCAGCGCCGCCCCGATCGCAGGTCCCGCCGCGAGCGCCCCGGCAGCCGCGAGCGGACCCCCGAAGTGGCCGGTCACCTTGGCCGTTTGGTCATAATCCCGGGCCACGAGCCCGGTCCGGCCGACGATGCCGATCTCGGCGGCGGGCCCTTTGAGCACGAGGTTGCTCGTGTAGGCATTGCCCTCGCGAAACTCGAAGTCGCCCTTCACCGAGTCGAACGCAAAGCCCTGGTCGGTGAGGTCGGTGAAGTCGAGCAGGAGCCGCCGCGGCAGCGCGCCGACCGACAGGAGCCCGAGCACGCGCCCGGCGCCGGGCGCGACCGAGTAGAGCTGCCCCTGGTCTATCCGGAGCGTCGCGCTGCCCCCCAGGCGACTCAAGACGTCCGCATCGATGCCGCCCGGCCACTTGAGCTCGGCCGTCATGCGGCCGGACTTGCCCGACAGCGTCTGCGCAAATCCCCAGGCGTTCAGCGTGTCCTGGACGTCCGTACTCTCGAGCGTGAAGGACACCGCGCTCGCCTGGCCGCTCGCCGTCAGTACCCAGCTGCCACGGCCCGAGGCGTGGAACGAGGCGCCCTTCAGCGTCGCCGTATCGAGCTGCAGCCCATCCTCCGTGCGTGACACGGCCGCCTCGAGCGTGCCGAAGTGACGCTTCTGTATCTCGAGGTCGCGCACGGCGATTGCAAGGGGCGGCAGTTCCGTGGGATCCGTCGCCGAGCCCGTCGCCCCGGCCGCGACGACGCGCTCGCCGAGCAGCAGGCGGTCGAGATCGAGGGACAGTGGCGCGGGCCCCTTCATCTCCCACGGCACGACGATCGTGCCGAGCGCCGCAGGCCCCTCGACGTGCGCACGCCACTCGCCCTTGCCCGCCTCGAGCGCCAGCGTCACGTCCGGGAATCGAAAGCCGAACACGTCGAAGCGGTCGATGAGCACCGTGCCGCCCTTCAGGTATTCGGCGAGCCCCTTGCCGGTGCCCTCGGAGAGCCGGACGCCGAGCCAGGCGGAGAGGTCGTAGGCGGGCATGCGTCCCTCGAGCCAGACGCCGGCCGAGTCCCTGAGCACCGGGGTCCCGCCGCCGAAGCGCAGCGTGCCGCGCTTCATCGTGAACTCGCCGCTGCCGAACCGCCACTCGAGGGCGCCCGCGTCGTGGCCGAGCTGAACGCGTGCGAGCACGCCGCCATCGCGCACCGTGCCGCCGCGCCGGAACTTCGGCGGCAACGCCGGCGCGCCCGCCTCGAGCCCGGGATCGATGACGACATCGAAGCGCGCGTTCCTGACTTCCTCGGCCGCCTTCGCGAGCGGCGCGGGCAGCGCGATCGCAAGGCCCGCGAGACCGGACTCGAGGTGCAGCGCCGTCGGCAGCCAGCGCACCTCGATTTCGTGCGGCGGGGCGATCGCATTCGCCGGCGCATCGGCGGGAAGCGCATCGGGCGGCGGCGACCATTCGAAGCGCGGGATGCGCGCCTGCGCATGCCAGTCGAAGCCGCCCGACAGCCAGCGCCCGCGCGTGATGCCGACCACCGGCTGCAGGTGCTCGCCGCTCGCCCGTCCCTGCGCCTCGACGAGGAGCAGGCGGTCGCCCGCGGCGCCCGAGGGCCCGGCGATGGTGTGCGCGCTGGCACGCACGGCATTGCCGAGCAGCGTCGCGGTCACTTCGCGCACCTCGAGCTCGCGGTCGCGCAGCACGAAGGAGCCATCGATGCCGGTCGCTTCCTCGGCGATGCCGGGCAGCGTCGCGCGCGCATGCTCGAGGTGCCCGTTGACGGTGATGTGCCGCTCGGCGAAGCGCGGCAATGGCAGGTCGAGCGCGACCTCGGCCGACATCGGCCCGTGGCCGGCGATCTTCATGAAATAGGAGCCGAGCTTAGGTCCAATCGGCGAGCCCTGCAGGTAGGCGAGCCCCGCCGCTAGATCGCCGCGCGCGCCGGCCGTGGCGGTGAGCTCGGCGGTCGCGAAGTCCTGCATCGCGGCGTTCGCGTTCGAGATGTCGAGGCCGCCGATGCGCGCGTGCGTCGCGTGCGCGGTGAAGCCCTGGTTCCTGAACTCGCCGTCCCCCGTCGCATCCTCGACGTCGGCGAAGCCGTCCTGGTAGTGAATGCGCATCCCCGAGTACGCAAGGCGAATCCGGAAAAGGCCGCCGCCGTCGCGGAACGGGAACTCGCGGGTGGGGCCTGCGAACTCGAAGTGCACGTCGTGCACGCGCCCGCCGAGGAAGGCCGCTTCGAGCCACGCCATCGCCTTCGGCGGGATCGTGCGGCCGGGCAGGTACCTCGAGGCCGTGCGCGCCTCGATGTCGGTGAGGTTCAAGTCAAGCACCAGCCGCGGCGACTCCCCGTCCGAGGGCAGCCACAGCCGCGCCTTGCCGGCGCCGCGGCCGTCGGCCGACTTGCTGTGAAGGTCATCGGTCGCGAACCGCCAGCCATCCGGCTGCCACCACCAGTCGAGCGTGGCGCCAACCTCGTCCGAGCGGACGGGCGCCGTCAGGATCCGCGGCAGGTCAAGCGTGAAGGCGTGCGAGCGAAGGCTGACGCGCCCGTTCGCGCCCTGCCCCTTGAACTCGCCCTCGAGACCCGCGAGGCCCGGGACCGCGCGCCACGCGCCGAGCGCCAGGCCCGCGAAGGCGACGCCGCCCTCGATGCGCCACTCGCCGGCGTGCGCGCCGCGCGCGACCTTGAGGTCGAGGCCCGTGAGCACGCCCTTCGGCGCGAGCGCAAGTCCCGCCTCCCGCACGACGCCATCCGGCAGTAGCGCCGCGAGCGCGGCGAGTGCATCGAGCCTGACCGAGGGCGAGGCGAGGGCGAGATCCTTCAGGCCCTGCGCATCGCTGCCAACGCCGACGTTGAGCTCCCCGCCGCGCCAGGTGGCGCCGCCCGCGTTGACGTTGAGGCCACGTCCCTCGACGGTCCAGCGACCGCCGTCGTGGCGCACCTCGAGCGAGCCGCCGAGCTCGGCGAGTGCCGGGGGCGGCGCGCCTGCGACGCCGCGCAGGAGGAGGTGATCGAGCCCGAAGGTCGCGCTCGCGCTCGCGATTTCGCTGCCCGTGCCGCTCGCGCTCGCCTTCAAGTCGCCGTGACCGGCCGACGGCAGCCACGCCCAGTCGGGCATGAGCGCCGTCCAGCCGGCGAGCGAGGCGCTCTTGAGGTTAAGGCCGCCGTGCCAGGCGAGCTCGGCGGGCTTGGCCAAGTCGCCCGCGAGGCGCGCCTCGAAGCTGAGCCGCGCGCCGAGCGCGTCGGGCAGCCGCACGTTGCCGGCCAGGATGAGCGCGGACGGGTCGCGCTCGAGGTCGAGGTTGACCCGGTCGACGCTCCACGGCCGCGCGGCGCTGCGAAGGTCCTCGACGGTGACCGTCGCATCCTCGATGCGCACCCGCCCGACCGGCAGGTCGCCGACCTTGAGGTGTGCGCCATCCGCGGCGCCGAGGTCCCGCTGGCCGCGCAGCTCGACGCCCTCGCTCGTGACGATGAGGTGCACGCGCGCGCCCTCGAGCACGAGGCGCCCCGCGGCGAGGCGCCCGGTCCTGAGCGACCGCCACACGTCAAAGCCAACGCGCCCTGCGCCCGCCGTGATGAGCTCGGTGCTCTGCCCGGGGACCGTGATGCGCGCCGAGCGGAACACGAGCTCGGGGCCGCCGAGGCCGAGGCGCGCGTCGAGGTGCGTGAAGGCGAACCGAAGGCCGGTGAGTTTCTCGACTCTCAGCACGATCTCGGCTGGCAGCTCCGGCGAGTTCTCGAGCCAGATCCGAAAACCGCCGATCGCGACCGCGGCGAGCACGAGCAAGGCGCCCGCCGCCGCCGCGGTCCATTTCCAGATTTTTCGCGCCCGGCTCATGGCGGACTAGACGAGCACCACGTCGTACTGGTCGAGCGCGTAGAGCGCCTCGGTCTGGAGCCTGATGGGCTTGCCGACGACGACCTCGAGCTCGCCGAGCGCGGCGGATTCCTCATCGAGCAGGAGTTCCACGACGTCCTGGTGCGCGAGCACCATGAGGCCCTGCACCTCGAACTGGCGCGCCTGCCTCAGCAGCTCGCGGAAGATCTCGTAGGCGACCGTCTCCGGCGTCTTCACGTAGCGGCGGCCCTCGCAGGCGGGGCACGGCCGGCAGAGGAGGTGCTCCAAGCTCTCGCGGGTGCGCTTTCGCGTCATCTCCACGAGCCCGAGCGGCGAGACGCAGGAGATGTGGGTGCGCGCGTGGTCGGTGGCGAGGCTCTTCTCGAGCGCCTGCAGCACCTGGCGGCGGTGGTCCTCGTCCTGCATGTCGATGAAGTCGATGATGATGATGCCGCCGAGGTTCCGCAGCCTCAGCTGCCGCGCGATTGCGACCGCGGCCTCGAGGTTGGTGCGGAAGATCGTGTCCTCGAGGTTGCGGTGGCCGACGAAGGCGCCGGTGTTCACATCGATCGTCGTCATCGCCTCGGTCTGGTCGATGATCAGGTAGCCACCCGATTTCAGCGGCACCTTCCGATCGAGCGCCTTCTTGATCTCATCCTCGACTCCGTAGAGGTCGAGGATCGGGCGATTGCCGCGGTACAGCTCGATCTTGCGCTCCGAGTCCGGCATGAACGTGCGCGCGAACTCGATCATCCGCGCGAATGCGCCCGGCGCATCGACCAGCACGCGCTCGACGTCCTGGCCGAGGAGATCGCGGAGGATCCTGACGTGCAGCGGCAAATCCTCGTGCACCAGCTGCCCGGCCGGCGCCCGGTAGCCCGCCTCGCTCACGACTTCCCACAACCGCTGCAGGAACAGCATGTCGGCCCTGAGCGCCTCCGGGCCCGCCCCCTCGGCGACCGTGCGCACGATGTAGCCGCCGGGGCGGGTCTCGGGCATGAACGCCTCGACCAGCGAGCGCAGCCTCAGGCGCTCCGCCTCCTCCTCGATGCGCGAGGAGACGCCGACGCCGTGGCCCTGCGGCATGTAGACGAGGAAGCGCGAGGGCAGCGTGATGAACGTCGTCAGGCGCGCGCCCTTCGTGCCGAGCGGGTCCTTCAGCACCTGCACGAGCCGCTCGTCGCCCTCGGCGACCGCGGCGCGGATGTCGTCGGTGGGCGGCGCCTCGAGCTCAACGCCGACGTCCTCGCGCCGGGTGATGTCGGAGACGTGCAGGAACGCGGTGCGCTCGAGGCCGATGTCCATGAACGCGGCCTGCATGCCGGGCAGCACGCGCGACACGCGGCCCTTGTAGAGGTTGCTGGTGATGCCGAGCCGGTTGGCGCGCTCGATGTGCACTTCCTGCAGCACGCCCGACTCGACGAACGCGGCGCGGCTCTCGCGCGGCGTCACGTTGACCAGTATCTCGGCGGTCACGCTCGCGCTCCCGTATTCCACATCCTGACTCCGGCCGCCGTGAGGAGCGCGGCGGTCTCGGCGAGCGGCAGGCCCATCACGCCCGAGTAGCTGCCGGCAAGCCCCGTGATGAACGTCGCCGCGAGGCCCTGGATCGCGTAGCCGCCGGCCTTGCCGGCGGGCTCGCCGGTCGCCCAGTAGCGCGCGCACTCATCCGTCGAGAGCGCGCGCAGGCTCACTTCGCTGACCGACAGCGCCTCGTCGCAGCCGCCGCCGTGGCGGATGGCGACGGCGGTCAGCACCGTATGCGTGCGGCCCGCCAGGGCCGACAACATGCGCACGCACTCGGTGAGATCGGCGGGCTTGCCGAAGAGTTCCCGCTCCAGCGCGACGGTGGTGTCGGCGGCGAGCACCGGGCGCGCGCCGTCGATCGCCCAGACGGCCTGCGCCTTGGCGCGCGCGAGGCGCGCGACGTAGGCGGCGGGGAGTTCGCCTGGGCGCTGCGACTCATCGAGGTCGGCCGGCCGGACCTCGTGCCGGACACCGATCTGATGGAGCAGCTCCCGGCGCCTCGGCGATGCGGAGGCGAGCGTGATGGAGTCGTGGAGGAGCATCGGACGCGCGCGCCCTCGAGGCCTTTGGCTTGGGGGTGAGAGCATAGCCGGCCGCCGCGCGCGCCGCCGGCAATCCGCCACAAATTCCATGGCTTACGCGCGGTGGTAGGGGTGACCCTTGAGGAGCGAGGAGGCCCGGTAGAGCTGCTCGGCCAGGAGCACCCGGACGAGCCCGTGCGGGAAGGTCAGCGCCGACAGCGACAGGCGTTCATCGGCCCGCTCGAGGCAAGGGCCCGCGAGTCCGTCCGGGCCGCCGATCAGGAACGTGAGGTCCCGGCCCTCGCTCAGCCGGGCGGCCCACCAGCGGGCGAGGCGCGCCGTGTCGAGCACGCGCCCGGTGACCTCGAGCGCGACGGTGTAGCTCCCGGCCGGCACCGCCGCGAGCATCCGCCCGCCCTCGTCGCGGAGCGCCCGGCTGCCATCCCCCGCCCCGCCGCCGCGGCTGACCGCGATTTCCTTGAGCTCAAGCGGGGTCTCGGGCGGCATGCGCCGGGCGTACTCCTGAAACCCCGCCTCGACCCACGAAGGCAGCCGCGTGCCGGCCGCCACTACCCGGACGCGCATCGCGCCCTCGGCCTCAGGCCGGCGCCGCGCGCTCGCCGCCGCGCACGTCCCACAGCTTCTCGAGGCCGTAGAACTCGCGCACGCGCGGCAGCATCACGTGCACGATGACGTCCTGCAGGTCGACGAGCACCCACTCGCCGTCGCGCTCGCCCTCGACGCCGAGCGCACGGAAGCCCGCTTCGCGGGCCCGCTCGAGGACGCGCCCGGCGAGCGACTTCACGTGCCGGTCGGAGGTGCCGGAAGCGATGACGAGGGTGTCGGTGACCTGGGTCAGTTCACGCACGTCGAGCACCGCGACGTTCTGGGCTTTCAGGTCATCGAGCGCCTGGGTCACGAGCTCGGCGAGCCGTGCCAGGCGCGGGGTGGGTGGCTTCGGCGCCGCGCGCACGGCGGCGCGCGGGACGCGCGTGGGTGGCGCCGCGGCGGCGCGTGGACGGGTGGATTTCTGGGTGGCCTTGCCGGCGGGTTTCTTGGGGGTCATCCCTTCGCTTGGTCCTTGCGGGCGTAGCAGCCCGAGTCGTGAATGATGCGGCACACGCCATCGGGCATCAGGTAGCGCGGGTCGAGGCCCGCCTGGATCAGGTTCCTGACCTCGGTCGAGGAAATCTCGAGCTGGGTCACGGCGTGAATATAGATCCGCCCGGCGACGGACTCGTGAAGATCGAGCACGCGGGTCGTGCCGCGCTCGTTCAGCATCTCGCCGAGCGCGCCCATGGTCGGTGCACGCCAGCCGGGGCGGTGCGCGACGACGAGGTGGCCGAGGTCGAGGAGCTCGCGCCAGCGGTGCCACTTGGGGAGCCCGAGGAACGCGTCCATACCGACGATCAGGCACAGCGGCCGGCGCCCGAACTCACGCCGCAATTCGGCCAGCGTCTCGACGGTGTAGGAGGGCCCCGCCTTCAGGATCTCGCGCTCATCGACGTTGAACTCAGGCTGGCCGGCGGTGGCGCTGCGGACCATCTCGAGGCGCTGCGCGTTGCTCGCGACGGTGAGCTCCCGGTGCGGCGGATTACCGGCCGGGATGAAGCGCATCTCGGGGAGTTTCAGCGCCTGCACCAGCTCGAAGGCGGTGCGCAGGTGGCCGTAGTGGACCGGGTCGAACGTGCCGCCGAAGATTCCCATCGGCCCCGCCGCGGGGCCCGTCGCTGCGCCCGCCTTGGGCGGTGCGCTTGCTTCGGTCGTCGCCATCTCTCGTCACACTGCCCGATTCAGCGCCGCGATGCAAAGCTCCGTTGTCAGGCGTGCGAGGAGGCCCCATGCCTCGCCCTTGCGTGGGCCCTTGATGATGGCATCGAGCCGGCCGGCCATCGCGAGGAGCGCCAGCGCCCGCTCGCGCGGGATCCTCGCGGCCGCCGCCCGCAGCAATTCCTGGCGGCGCCGGCCGCCGCGCTGCACGCGGCGGGCTGCCCCCTGGACGCCGGGGGCGCACTGCAGGATCGAGCGGATCTCCTCGGCGATGCACCAGAGCACGAGGGTCGGCTCCTCGCCCTCGCCCGCGAGCCCGTCGAGGATGCGAAGCGCGCGCGCGGCATCGCCTGCGAGCAGGCACTCGCCGAGCTGGAACACGTGGTAGCGGGCGCTGTTGGCGACCGAGCTTGCGACCTGCTCGAGCGACACGGGGCCCGCGCCGGCGAGGAGGCGCAACTGCTCGATCTCCTGGTGCGCCGCCACGAGGTTGCCCTCGCAGCGCTCGGCGAGGAGCTCGGCGGCATCGGGGGCGGGTTCAAGCCCCTGGCGGCGCATGCGCGCCGTGATCCAGGCCGGCAACTGCTCGGCCAGCAGCTGGTCGGCATCGACGCACGCGCCGTGCGTCTCGAAGGCCTTCACCCAGGCGCTCGAGCGATCCGCCCAGGCGATCTTGTCGGTGATCAGGAGGATCAGGAGGTCGGGCGAGGGCTGTCCGAGCGCGGCGACGAGGGCCTTCGAGCCCTCGACACCCGGCTTTGGCTGCGCGAGCCTGAGCTCCAGCACGCGTCGCTCGGCGAAAAGCGACAGCGAGTTCTGCTCCTGGCCAAGCGTGCCCCAGTCAAAGCCACGCTCGATGAACATCACCTCGCGGCCGGTGAACCCGGCCGCGCGCGCGCGGGTGCGGATCGCATCGGCCGCCTCGCCCACCAGCAGCGGCTCATCCCCGGCCAGCAGGTACGCGGGCGCGAGGCCCTGCCCGAGTGCGCGCGGCAGGGTCTCCGGGACGAGTCGCATCAGTTGCCGGCCGCCCCCGACCCGTGGGTGCGACGGATGAAGTCGGCCACGTTGTCATGGAGCGCGATGAGCGAGGGCTCGTGCGCGTACACCATGTGGCCCGACGGGTAGAGCTTCACCTCGATGTTCCTCGCGATGTCCGGCGGGATCTGCAGGTGCCTAAGCTCGTACTCGGCCGAGAAGTACGGCGTCGCGAGGTCGAAATAGCCGCCGTTCATCATCACGTGCATGTGCGGGTTCGCCTTCATCGTGTAGGCGAGGTCCGGCATCACGTTGGTCGAGGTCGGCAGCTTGATCGGCACCCCGGGCGGCTGGTGCAGGAAGTCCCAGTACCGGAACACGTCCGCGAACAGCTTGAACGTGCGGCCGTCGCCGAACTTCAAGTCGCGGCGCACGTAGTCGCTGAATGCGGCGACATAGGCGGAGGAGATCGCCGCCGACTGCGGGTCGTACTCCGCCTCCTTGGCGAGCAGGTCCATCGTCGCGCCTGCGAAGCGCGTGTCGAGCCTCCCGGCGGTGCGGGCACCGAGCACGTGCTGCTCGAAGACGCCGCCGCTGATCCTCAAGTCCGCCCGCTCGATGATGTCGGCGGGAAGTCCCGTGTAGGCGTGCAGTTTCTGGACGATCGCGGCGCGGCGCTCGGCACTCAGCGAATTGCCGGCGGCGAGTGCAGTGAGGTAGTCGCCCGTCGCGAACTGCTCGACCTCGGCCAGGAACGGCTCGATCGTCGCGGGCGGGTTCTGGACCTTCTTGTGGTACCAGGCGGCAGCCGCCATCGTCGGCAGCGACAGCACGTAGGGCTGGTCGATGCTCGGGTTGAAGTTCGGGTCATCGGGGCCGTTGTCGAACGACAGCACCTGCGAGAGCAGGATCACGCCGTTCAAATCGATCGCCTTTTCGCTCTGCAGCACATACGCGAGCGCCGCCGAGCGCGTCGTGCCGTAGCTCTCGCCGAACAGGTACTTCGGCGAGTTCCAGCGGCCGTGCCGCGACAGGAACTCGACGATGAAGTTGGCGAAGGCGTGCGCATCGGCATCGACGCCCCAGAACGCCTTCTCCTTGTCGGCGCCCCGGAGGTGCCCGAAGGCGGTCCCTGGCGCGTCGATGAACACGAGGTCCGATTCCGGCAGGAGCGAGGAGGTGTTCTCGACGATCCGGTAGGGGGCGGCGGGCGTGTGCGAGTCGTTGGAGGTGACGACGCGCTTGGGTCCAAAGGCGCCCATGTGCAGCCACACCGTCGAGGAGCCGGGGCCGCCGTTGTAGATGAACGTGATCGGCCGCGCCGGGTTCTGGTCCTTGCCGAGGAAGTAGGCGACGTAGGACATGCCGGCCTCGGGCTCGACCGGGGCGTCCTTGGCCTTCTCGCCCGACGGGGGATCGGAGTCCATCGGGTCCTTGACGTGGACGACGAGGATGCCGGCTTCGGCCGCGTAGCCGAGGACCTTGCCGCCGATCGTCAGGGTCCCCGTCGTGTGCGAGGCCTCGTCCTTCAAGTGGCGCGGGATCTCGGTGTCGGCAGCGGCGTCCTTGGGCTTGTCGGCTTTGTCGGCCGGCGGCGGGGCGGCGAGTGCCCAGGTTGATGGCAGGCAGCAGGCGATCGCGCACAGGCCAGTCAGGAAACGGTTCATCGGAGCCCCCGGACAAAATAAAGTTGCCAAGTCTCACATCGTGCCCGGGCGCCCGCAAGCCGGCCGGGCCGCGCCTCGCCTCGCCGCGCCCGGGAGTCCGCTCGGCGCAGGTGCGCGGCGCCTCGTCCTCGACGGGCCGGCCCGCGCATGGCAGCCTACGGCTGCCGTGCGCATGAAGCGCCGGCCAGGCCGCGGATCCGGCCAACCGAGGTACCGATGGAGCTCACGCTGATTAGGCACACGCGCCCGGCCCTGCCGGCGGACGCCTGCATCGGCCAGATGGACGTCGAGTGCGCCGCGGGCTGGGAAGCGCACGCCGAGCGACTCGCGCGCGTCGTGGGTGCGCCGGACCGGCTGATCACGAGCCCGCTGAAGCGCTGCCAGGTGCTCGCCGAGCGCCTCGGTGTCAGCTACAAGTTGACGCCGGAGCCCGACCCGAGGCTCGTGGAACTGAGCTTCGGGGAGTGGGAGGGCCGTCGCTGGAGCGAGATCGGCCACACCGCGACGCAGGTGCTCGGCGCCGACTTCTTCGACCACGCGCCGCCGGGCGGCGAGTCGTACCGCGACATGATGAAGCGCGTCGACTCGTTCCTCATGGACCTCGGCGAGTCCTTCGAGCGGGTTGCGGTCGTCTCGCACTCCGGTCCCATCCGCGCGCTCCTCGTACG
Organism: Pseudomonadota bacterium; assembly: GCA_025356075.1. Classification (GTDB taxonomy): domain Bacteria; phylum Pseudomonadota; class Gammaproteobacteria; order Steroidobacterales; family Steroidobacteraceae; genus CAIKZZ01. Next base: position 103,591 of record JANXUT010000002.1, read on the forward strand.
CTGCCTCGACCTTCCGGCCGAGGCGGGCGCGCGCTTTGATATCGGTTTCGGCCGCGTCTCCCGGCTGGCCGAGCGCGGCGGCGCGTGGCGGCTCGAGCTCCTCAACGCCTGACGGGAAGCCGCGCGCGCACCGCCGCGACCTCGGCGCACAGCGCCGCCGTGCCCGCGCCAATGCGCGGCCCCATCCGGTTCACGAGGTCCGGGTCGAGCGTGAACACCGCGCCCGCGGCCACGGCCCGAAGCGGCGTCTGGCTGCCCCAGCGGGCGCGCCACTCCTTGGCCTCCGCGGCGGTGCCGGCGAGCGCGATCGCATCGGGATCGCGCGCGTACACCGACTCACCGTCGACCATGAACGCGCTCTCATCCTGGTCCTTGAATACGTTCTCGGCGCCGCAGAGCTCCAGCATCTCGCTCGCCACGTGCCGCCCGCCAAGGGTGTAGAGCGGCGTGCTCCATACCTGGTAGAAGACGCGCAGCTTGCGCTCGTGCCGGTAGCGCGCGCCAAGCGCGGCAAGCTCCGCGCGCAGCCGCCCGGCCGCGGCGTTCGCGACGGCTTCGGTTCCGAACACGCGCCCGAGCGACTCGAGCGTGTCGGCGACGTCCGCGAGGCGGTGCTGCTCGAGGCTCAACGTCGGTAGCCCCAGGCGCTTCAGGAGCGCGTGCTGGTCGGCGGGCGAGCCATCGCCCCAGATGAGTACGAGGTCGGGCTTGAGCGCGAGCAGGCGCTCGGCGTCGATGTGCGTGACATCGCCGATGCGCGGGACGCGAAGCGCATCCGCCGGGTAGTCGCTCGTGTTCAGCGTGCCGACGAGCCGCTCGCCCGCACCCGCCGCGTAGACGAGCTCGGTCAGGTGCGGCGCGAGCGTGACGAGCCTTCGCGGCCGCGGCGCGGGCGCCGCCTCGCCGATGCCGAGCACGAACTCGCGGGGGCCCGCGTGCTCGAACAGGAGAGTGACCGGCACCTGCTCGCCCGCGAGGAGCGGCGCGACGAGCCCGACCAGCATGAGGTGCCAAGCGCCCGGCGCGAAGCTAACGCGCCCGCCCGCCGGCACCGGCACGTCCTTAAGCTCGCGCATGCGCGCGATGCCGCCCGGGGTCGCCGACTCGTGGAACTCGACGCGGCGCGAGCGCGGCGAGCTCGCCCCGACGAGGCGATCCGCCGCGCCGCCGTTGTCGATGAGGAGGTAGCCGACCCCGACCTCGACGCCCGGAGGCGTCGGGCGCCCCCAGCCCCCGCTGACGCTGAGCGCGCCGGCCGCGAGCGCATCCGCCGCCACGAGCGCGAGGAGCGCAAGCGCGGCGCACGCCAGGCGCCTAGCGCGCGGCGACACGGGCGGGCGGTTCGGCGATGAACCGGATGAGTGCCTCGTAGACCGGCTCGCCCGAGCGGTAGAAGCGCGCGAAACGCTTGAGTACCCCGCCGTGGTCCTCGCCCGGCAGCAGCCTCACCTCGACCGCGACCCCGGCCTCTTTGAGGTGCGCGGCGAGCGAGTTGGTATTCCTGAGCGCGACCGTCCGGTCGGCGAGCCCCTGCACGAGGAACGCCGGTACGCTCGAGCGATCGACGAAGTTGACCGGTTGGGTCGCCGGGTAGTGCTCGGGCGGCCCGAAATAGTCGATGAGATCGGCGTCTGTCAGCGGCAGGAAGTCGTACGGCCCCGCGAATCCGGCGAACGCGCGGACGGGCCTGGCGCCGGCGCCCTTCAGCCAGCGGCCGTCGTAGGCGACGAGCGCCGCGAGCTGGGCGCCGGCCGAGTGCCCCATCAGCACGACGTGCCCGGGGTCGGCGCCGAGCGCCAGGGCGCGCTCCTGGGCGTAGGCAACGGCGTGCGCGAGGTCATCGGCGGCCTCCGCCATCCGCACCGTCGGATAGAGCCGGTAGTTGGGCACGACGACGACGGCGCCGCGCGAGGCGAGCCCCGCGGCGACGAAGCGGTACTCCTCCTTGCTGCCGGAGCTCCAGCGGCCGCCGTGCACGAACACGACGAGCGGTAGCGGCTTGGCGCCCGGTGCCCTCGGGCGGTAGATGTCGAGGGTCTGGCGGGCGTCGGCGCCGTAGGCCTGACTCGCTTCGCGCGAATACGCGCCGTTGGCGATGTCCGCGCCGTTCGCGACGCCGAGCAGGATGCTCGTGCAGCCGCTCGCCAGCACGCTCGCGGCGAGGGCGAGCACGGCCAGGAGCGTGCGCATCAGGCCGCACGCGGCGCTAGGAGCCGCCCTTCTTCGTCGAGGAGGCCGCGGCGCGCGAGCCAGGCGCGCGCATCGCGCGCCTCGCCCGTGTACCAGGCCCGCGCGGAGCCGAGGCGGAACGTGTAGCCCCATGCGTCCATGTCCTGCATGAGGCGCCGGGCGCCCACGCCCTCGAGTTCATCGGCGAGGAGTATCTGCAGGCAGCAGACGGCGTTCTCCTCCACGAAGTCACCGCCCGCGTCGCGCACGAGCGCGCTGCGCCTTGTCTCGTCCATGCAAAGCGCGTGGGCCGCCTCGTGCAGCACTGAATGCACCGGGGTGTCGTCCCGCACCCACACGAGGCTGCCGATGAGGCCCGCCTCGGGCGCCCCCCAGTAGCTCCCAGGGATGTCCTCCGCAAGCTCCACGCGCCGCAGGCCAAGGCCGTAGCGCGCGAGCAGCAAGGCGATCGGCACGGTGAAGCCCTCGCCGAGCGTCAGGACCACCGGCGTCGCCGCCACCGGCGCCTCGCTCACGGCGACAGCGCCGCGAGGCGACGCAGCACAAGCGCGGCGAGGTCGCGCGCGAGCGCGCGGCGAATGATCTCCTGCTCCTGCTCCTTGGCGAGGATCGCGGTCTCATCGAAGCTGTAGTCGTGCGTCTGCGTCAGCGTCTTCGGCGCCAGCACCTCGCGCTCGCCGATGCGCACGCGATAGCGGACCGTGTAGTAGACCTCGTACTCGGTCGGCGTGTTGGTCGCAGATACCGACAGCACCCGCTGGCCACTGTCATCGCCGAGCACCTCGACGGTGGCGCCCGCCGCCTCGCCCGCGCCGACGACGCGGCTCCCGGCCGTGCGCAGTCCCTCGAGCATCGCGCGGTGGAATTCCGTGTAGCGATCCTCGGCCTCGAGGTAGGTGCTGGCGAAGGCCGCCGGCAGGCGCGTGCCGCCCCTGAGGTGAAAGCCGCAGCCGGCGAGGAGCGCGAGGCAGGCGATGAGGCCTGCGAGGAGCGGATGCGCGCGCATTCAGACGACCACGTTGACGAGCTTGCCGGGCACGACGATGACCTTGCGGACCGGCGCCCCGGCGACGAACTTCTGCACGAGCGCATCGGCGAGCGCGGCGAGGCGCACGGCGGCCTCATCCGCCGCCGCCGGCACGCGGATGCGCGAGCGGAGCTTGCCGTTCACCTGCACGACGAGCTCGACCTCGGCCCTGGCGAGCGCGGCGGCGCGCGGCTTCGGCCACGGCTCGTCGATGATGGCGCGCTGGTGGCCGAGTTCGTGCCAGAGCGCATGCGCGATGTGCGGCACGACCGGCGAGAGCGCGAGCACCGCGATCTCGAGGCTCTCGTGCACGACGGCGCGCCCGAGCGGGCTTGCGTCGTCGAAGCGCTGGATCGCGTTCAGGAGTTCCATGACGGCCGCGATCGAGGTGTTGAAGGTGCGCCGCCGGCCGATGTCATCGGTGACCTTGGCGAGCGTCTGGTGCGCGAGGTGACGGAGTTCGCGGCAGCCAGCCCCAAGCGCCGCGGCATCGAGCGTATCGCCCTCGAGGCGGGCGCCCGGGCCCCCGGCCACGTGCGTGTGCACCGCCTTCCACAGCTTCTTCAGGAACCGGAACGCGCCCTCCGCGCTCTCGTCCGACCAGTCGAGCGAAAGATCCGGGGGAGCTGCGAACATCATGAAGAGGCGCGCCGTGTCGGCGCCATAGCGGTCGATGAACGCCTGCGGGTCGACGCCGTTGTTCTTCGACTTCGACATCGTGCCCAGGCCCCCCCACTCGACCGGCTCGCCGTCGCTCACGAGGATCGCGCCCGTGGGCGTGCCGCGCGCATCCGTCCTGACCTCGACGTCGGCGGGATTGAAGTAGACGAGGCGGCCGGAGGCGGGTTTCCTGAAATAGATGGAGTTCCTCACCATGCCTTGGGTCAGCAGGTTCGCGAACGGCTCATCGAGCGTGACGAGGTGCAGGTCGCGCATGACCCGCGTCCAGAAGCGCGCGTAGAGAAGGTGCAGGATCGCGTGCTCGATGCCGCCGATGTACTGGTCGGCCGGCAGCCAGTAGCCGACCCTGGCATCGACCATCGCCGAGTCGTTGCCGGCGCAGGCGTAGCGCAGGAAATACCACGAGGAATCGACGAACGTGTCCATCGTGTCGGTCTCGCGCTTCGCGGCGGCGCCGCAGCGCGGACAGGCGCAGTTGACGAACGCAGCGTGCCTGGCGAGCGGGTTGCCGCTGCCATCGGGCACCAGGTCCTCGGGCAGGCGCACCGGCAAGTCCTTGTCCGGCACCGGCACGTCGCCGCAGGCGGCGCAGTGGATGAGCGGGATCGGGCAGCCCCAGTAGCGCTGGCGCGAGATGCCCCAGTCCCTGAGTCGCCACTGCACCTGCCGCTCGCCGAGGCCCTTTTCCTTGAGGTCGACCGCGATGCGCTCGACGGCCGCGGCGTAGCTCAGGCCATCGTAGCGACCTGAGCGCACGCAGAGCCCGTGATCGGTGTACCCGGGCTGCCAGGCGTCGGCCGAGTAGCTCTGCCCCGGCACCTCGATGACCTGCGTGATCGCAAGCGCGTACTTCTTCGCGAACTCGAAGTCGCGCTCGTCGTGGCCGGGGACGCCCATGACGGCGCCCTCGCCGTAGCCCATCAGCACGTAGTTGCCGACCCACACCGGCACCTCGACGCCGGAGATGGGATGCGTGACGGTAAGCCCCGTCGGCATACCCTTCTTCTCCATCGTCGCCATGTCCGCTTCCATGACGCTGCCCTGCTTGCACTCCTCGATGAAGCGCGCGAGCGTGGGGTCTAGCTTCGCCGCGTGGGTCGCGAGCGCGTGCTCGGCGGCGACCGCGACGAACGTGACGCCCATGAGGGTGTCGGCGCGCGTCGTGAACACCTTGAGGAGGCGCGCCTCGCCCGCGAGCGTGAAGGGGAACGCAATGTTGACGCCATCGCTCCGGCCGATCCAGTTCGCCTGCATCGTGCGCACGCGCTCGGGCCAGCCCTCCAGGCCCTCGAGCGCATCCCGGAGCTCCTCCGCGTAGGCGGTGATGCCCAAGTAGTACATCGGGATCTCGCGCTTCTCGATGAGCGCCCCGGTGCGCCAGCCGCGACCGTCGATGACCTGCTCGTTGGCGAGGACCGTCTGGTCGATGGGGTCCCAGTTGACGGTGCCGGTGCGCTTGTAGGCGATGCCCTTCTCGAGCATCCGCAGGAACAGCCACTGGTTCCAGCGGTAGTACTCGGGGCTACAGGTCGTGACCTCGCGGTCCCAGTCGAGCCCGAAGCCGAGCGACTTCAACTGCGCCTTCATCGTCGCGATGTTGTCGTAGGTCCACTTCGCCGGCGGCACGCCGTTGGCGATCGCGGCGTTCTCCGCCGGGAGCCCGAACGCGTCCCAGCCCATCGGCTGCAGGACGTTGCGGCCCTGCATGCGCATGAAGCGCGAGATCACATCGCCGATGGTGTAGTTGCGCACGTGCCCCATGTGCAGCCGCCCGCTGGGGTACGGGAACATGCTGAGGCAGTAGTACTTCGGCCGCGCCGGATCCTCGAGCGCACGGAAGGTGCCGTGGTCGCGCCAGTGGCGCTGCGCGGCCGTTTCGACGGCGGCGGGATCGTAGGTCTCGTGCATGGCAGGCCGGGCGGACGGGGACGGCCGCTTAGGATACCGGATCGGCGTCCCGGCTCCTCCTGAGGTCCCGCCGGCTCCCGCCGGGGCGGCACCCCGCCCGCGGGCTGCCGGTCGCCGGGCGGACGGGTCGCCCGGCCTAGCCCCACACCGCGGTGAACAGGCGCGCGAAGTTGCCGCCGATGAGCTTCTCGATCTTGGCGCTTGACCAGCCGCGCCGCGCGAGGTCCTCGCCGAGGAGCGCGAAGCGCCGGGGCGAGTTGTACTCGGGGGTCAGGTTCAAGACGTCGGGGGACTCCCCGGGAGCCGAGATCCCCGCCTTGATGCGCGCGGCGATCTCGACTTTAAGCGCCGCCCGGAACGCATCGTCGACCGGGGATGCCGACACCTGGCCGTCGGTGCCAAGCCCCACGTGGTCTTCCCCGCAGACGTTCACCGCGTGCTCGAGGTGGCGGATGAGGTCCTCGCTGTGCGGCTGCTCGAGGTACTTGAGGAAGCACATGAAGTAGATGCCGGCGACGCCGCCCTTGTCGGCGAGCGCCTTGAGCGAGGCATCCCCGACGTTCCGCGGCACGTCGACGAGCGCCCGGCAGCCGGTGTGGGTGATCGCGAGCGGGCCCTTGCACGCCGCGATGCCCTCCTCGATCGTGCGGGCGCCCGCGTGGCTCAAGTCAAGGAGCAGCCGCCGACGGTTCACCTCGGCGATGAGCTCGTGGCCGAGCGAGCTCAGGCCGCTGTTGGCAGCCTCGAGGCAGCCATCGCCCATGAGGTTGCGGCGGTTGTAGGTCGGCTGGACGATCCGAACGCCGAGGCCCTCGAAGATCTCGAGCCTTTTGAGGTCGCCCTCCAGCATGCTCGTGTCCTGCACGCCATAGATGAGGCCGAGCCGTCCGCTCGACTTCGCGGCGCGAAGGTCGGAGGACTTAAGCACCTTGACGAGCGTCTCCGGGTAACGCTGCAGCTGGCGCTCGCACCAGGCGATCGACTTCACCGTCTCCTCGAACCGGCCGGGACCGTTGCCGACCTGGTTGACGGTGAGGTTGACGGCCGTGAGGCCCGAGGCCTTTGCATCGGCGATGGCGCGGGCCGAGAGCGGCGCGCCGTCCGGGCGGTTCGGGTCGAAGTCGCCCGGGCCGCCGAGCGCATCGATGACGATCGCGTGCCGGTAGGCGTCGGCCGAGAAGCGCTCACCCGCCGCCCGCGCGGCGAAGGGAGCTGCGAGCGCCGCCGCGCCCGCCGAGGCGAGGAACTGCCGTCGATCCCACATGAGCGCTCTCCCGCGGCGCCGGCCCTCGGCCGAGCGTGCCATTCTAGCGTCGGACGCGGGCGGGGCACCCGGCGGCTGGTGCGTTAGCGCAGTACCGCGGCGATCGCCCGGGCGAGCGGCTCGATCTGGGGCTCGGCGAGGCCGGCGATGTTGATGCGGCTGTCGGGGGCGACGTAGACGTGGTGGCGCTGCTTGAGCGCCGCGACCGCCACGGGATCGAGCCCTAGGAGCGAGAACATGCCGCGCTGCCCGGCGATGAAGTCAAAGCGCGTCCCGCCGGTCGCGGCCCTGAGCGCCGCCGCGAGCGGCCGACGTAGGCCGGTCACGCGCAGGCGCATCCCCTCGAGCTCCTCGAGCCAGTGGCGGCGGAAGTCGGGGTTCGCGGCGATGGCCGCGACGATGGCGGCGCCGTGGTCGGGCGGCATCGAGTACATGCGCCGCGCGAGCGACTGCAGGTGGCCCATGACGACGCCGGCCGCAGGCGCCGTCGGCGCGAGCGCGATGACGGCGCCCGTGCGCTCGCGGTAGAGGCCGAAGTTCTTCGAGCAGGACACCGCGACCAGGAGCTCTGGCAGCCGCTCGGCGAGGAGGCGCAGCCCCGCCGCGTCCGCCTCGAGGCCATCGCCGAGCCCCTGGTAGGCGAGGTCGATGAGCGGCACGAGCCCGCGGCGCCCGAGGAGCTCGGCGAGGGTCAGCCACTGGCCGGCGTCGAGGTCGGCGCCGGTCGGGTTGTGGCAGGAGGCCTGCAGCAGCACCACGGTACCGGCGGGAAGGCGCTCGAGCGTCTCGAGCATTTCATCGAAGAGCAGCGTGCCGCTCGTGGCGTCGTAGTACGGGTAGACCTCGACGCCAAGTCCCGCGCCGCCGATGAGCGGCGTGTGGTTCGGCCAGGTCGGGTCGCTCACCGACACCCGCGTCGCGCGCTCGGCGCGTGCGATCAGATCCGCCGCGAGCCTGAGCGCGCCGCAGCCGCCCGGAGTCTGGAGCGTGACGAGGCGGCCGGCGGCGCGCGCCGGGTGGGCGCTGCCGAGCACCAGCTCCTCGATGAACGCGGCGAAGGGCCGGTTGCCGCCGGCGCCGACGTAGACCTTGCTCGTTTGGCGCGCGAGCACCTCGCGCTCGGCCTCGCGCACCGCCGCCATGACGGGCGTCGTGCCGCCGGCGTCGCGAAAGACGCCGACCCCGAGATCGATGCGGGCGGGGTCCTTGTCGGCGGCGAACGCCGCCATGACGCCGAGCAGCGCGTCGGCCGGTTGCGGCTTAAGTACGTCGAACAACTTCAGAGTACTCCACGGCGGATCTGGTCAAGCTCGATCGATTCGAACAGTGCGCGGAAATTGCCCTCGCCAAAGCCCTCGTTGCCGCGCCGCTCGATTATCTCAAAGAAGATGGGTCCGATGACGTTCTTCGTGAAGATCTGCAGCAGGATGCCGGTCTCCTGGCTCCCGTCGATGAGCACCTTGCGGCGCCTGAGCTCGCTGAGGTCCTCGCGATGGCCGGTCACGCGGGCGTCGACGCCCTCGTAGTACGTGTCGGGGGTGTCCTGGAAATCGACGCCGCGCGCGCGCAGCACATCGACCGTCTGGTAGATCCCGGCGCTCGCGAGCGCGATGTGCTGGATGCCCTCGCCGCCGTATTCGCTCAGGTATTCCTCGATCTGGCTCTTGTCGTCCTGGCTTTCGTTGATCGGGATCCGGATCTTGCCGCACGGCGAGGTCATCGCGCGGGAGAAGAGCCCGCTCTTCTTGCCCTCGATGTCGAAGTAGCGGATCTCGCGGAAGTTGAACAGCCGTTCGTAGAAACCAGACCACTGGTCCATGTGCCCGCGCGCCACGTTGTGCGTCAGGTGATCGATGAGCTGCAGCCCCGGACCCGCCTGTTCCGCGTCAGCCCCGGTCGGCCGGAAGTCGATGTCGTAGATGCTGTCCGCGCCGTAGCGGTCGACCAGGTAGATCAGGCTCCCGCCGATGCCCTTGATGGAGGGGATATTCAGCTCCATCGGACCAGCGGTAGTCGGCCCGGGCTCGGCCCCGAGCTCCAGCGCGCGCTTGAATGCCAGCGCCGCATCCCGCACGCGAAAGCCCATCGCGCAGATCGAGCCGCCGTGGTCGCGTGCGAACTGCTGCGCGAAGCTGTTGGGCTCGGCGTTGATCAGGAAGTTGATATCGCCCTGGCGGTGCAGGGTGACGTTCTTCGAGCGGTGGCGCGCCGCGGCGCGGAATCCCATTTTCTCGAACAGCGCGCGCAGCGCCTCGGGGTCGGGCGCGGTGTATTCGACGAACTCGAAGCCGTCGGTGCCCATCGGATTGCTTTGCAGGTTCATCGTGATCTTCAAGTCTGCCAGACGTGGACGCCAGCGTAGTCGAAGCGGCTTGCCATTGCGGGCAATGCTGTTGCATTCTAGCCGGACCGGGCCGCGTTGTCGGCAATAATAGTGCTTACTCATGGCAAATTCAGCCCAAGCCAGCGCCTATACGCTGGATGAATCCGACCTGCGGATTCTCGCCGCCCTGCAGGAGGACGCCGCGCTCGACAACCAGGAACTGGCGCGCCGGGTGCACCTGTCGCCGGCCCCGTGCCTGCGCCGCGTGCGCCGGCTCCGGCAGGACGGCGTCATCCGCGCGACCGTGGCGTTGCTCGATGCCACGCGGCTCGGCCTCGGCGTAGAGGCCTTCGCCTTCGTCGCCCTGGAAAGCCAACGCGCCGCCGCCGGCGCGCAGTTCGAATCGCTCCTGCGCCGGCGCCCGGAAGTGGTCGAATGCATGCGCCTGAGCGGCAGTTACGACTACCTGCTGCGCGTCGTGGTCGCCTCGCTCGACGGCTA
>JANXUT010000013.1 GCA_025356075.1 Pseudomonadota bacterium
GACCGGCCCCACCGATCCAGTCGCCACACGAGGATGCAGTCCAACTCGCGCCGGCGTGCCGCCTTGAGCAGTTCCTCGCGCAGCGGCCGGGTCTTGGCGCCGGATCCGACCTCCTTGGACTGCGTGGCCACGACCCACCCCCGGCGCTTGGCGTAGTCGCGCATGGCGGCGAGCTGCATTGGCAGCGTCTGCTGGTCCTGGGTGGACACGCGCGCGTAGAGGCCCACCCGGAACGTTTTACCCCTGGCCAAAAACCCCTCCAAAACCGGTGCTCGCAAACAGCTTGTTTTCCAGAGCCTTGGCCGTGCCAGATTGTTATGGCTGTAATCTATAGTTAAAAGCCATACGCCTCATCAAGAATCGCATCGTCTGCTGGTACTACCTGTATCTGTCGCAGGTGTTCTCCAGCATCGAGGACCCGGCCAAACGCGCGGACTTCCTCCAGGCACTGCGCCACGGCTCCGCCTCCTCCTGGCGCCATGTGAATCTGCTCGGGGAGTATGATTTCTCAGACGAGCGGCTCAAGGACTCCGTCGGAATCAAGCTCCCAAAATTGATCGACTGACCAACCAGGAATTGTGGGAGTTCATCAATGACCGTTTCCTCCCAGCGCTCAACGGGTTACGCAAAATCCTGTGGGACTTTACGTACCTTTGTTGGGATTTAACCCATGATGGTCGGCAAGTCCTGCCGGGGGATACTTACGGTGTTGGCGGCAATCTCGCGGCAGGTGTCGATATTGCCGGCCACCAATCGACTGAATTCCTGGACTTCCCGACGCGCCGCGTCGCGGATGGTTTCTGCTTCATCTCGACGCTGACCGCGTAACGTCAAGAACACCGCCAGCGCTGATCCAAGCGCCCCGAGAAGGCCACCGAGAACACCACCCAGGGCGCCTAGTTTTTCCCCGTGGCTGGAGCAGCAGTAGTTTGCCGAAAACAAAATTGCGAACGCGGCCGTGACCAGAATCACGAGGACAATCGCCGCCGTCCATACCCATTGGTTTCCGCTGCGTCGCTCGCTCATGCTTGCCCCCACATCCGTGCGGCGATATTGCGTTCCTCCGGACCAACGGCATTGGCGTAAGTCGCGGTCGTCGTCAGCTGCGCGTGGCCGAGCCAGCGCTGCAGGAGGTTGAGCGGCACGCCGGCCTGTACGGCGGCAACTCCGAATCCATGCCGGAGACCCTTGGGTGTCGCGTGCGGCCCGCGAATCCCCGCAACCTTCATCAGGCCGACGACGCGCTTCCACGCCGTCGTCCGCCCAAAGTCCCAGAGCGGCGCTGTCCGCTTAACGCGCTTCTCGCGCAGCCCGTGCACGAGCCCGATCATGTCGAGCAGGGTAGGGGGCACCGGCACCGCCCGATACACCCCGCTGCGGCGCTTCTTCCAATGTCTCGAACACGATCGTCCCGGCCCCTAGGTCGATCGCTTCTGGCGTCAGCGCGAGCGCCTCGGAGATCCGGCAGCCGCTGTAGGCGAGGGCGTAGCAAAACGTCCGTGTCTCTCGATCTTCCTTGTCGGCCGCGGCCAGGAATTTCTTCCGCTCCTCGAGCGTGAGGTAAAGCCGCTTACCCGCAGAATTGAACAAGTCACCCGACATCTGTTCACCGCCGATCGCATAAAAACGCCCAGGACGGGCGATCTCGACTAGGACCTTACCGCAGCACCCTCTTAAAGTGAACAGAATTGTTAATACTGTTCACCCTCTTATTTGCTTGGGGGCGCGCCATCAAGCGCTATCGGCTATCTAGCAGACCCCTTGGACTACGTCGCGCTGTCACCCCGGGGTCATCGCTGCCCACAATCGCCCTCAACAGGAACAATCTGAGACTCCACAACCAGCGACGCTCGAAATCTCATTCGTTTTCACTCCGACCCCGCCGGCGTCATCCACCGATTCACGCGCCCCGCATCGGGCAGAGGCGATGGGGGGCCGGCGGGCCTTACGGCTCGCCGGCCAGCGCAACGCACCGTCAGAACACCCCAGCGCCGTCAAAATCCTCGCCGAGTACCAACAGAACTCTATCGGCCTGCAAGGTTGTGCCGTTCAAGGTCCCAGACGCAGCTACCACGTGGCCCGGCGCCTGAGCGAAGAACTGGGCCGCAGTCAACGCGCTCCCGCTTGCGCCATCCTGGCCGCTGCCTCCACCGTCGCTGTGTCCGGCGACGTAGAACTTGGCAGTAGTGGTGTCGATCAACGTACCGAGGATCTTGAACTGCGGCGCCATTGTCGCGGCATAGAAGCCGGCCAGCGCAGTCGTCGCCGTAGGCGGCTCGCGTTCCAGACGCGTGGCTGTAACAGCGCCGCTACCGACCGGGTTCTCGTAGCCACGAATCAATACAGTGTCACCTACCGCCAGATCCTTCAAACCGAACATCGCCACGTGAGCACTGCTGTCATCCTCTAGTCGCGTATCCGCCGTGACGGTGACCGTTACACCAAGCAACGTGACCGTGCCTTTCGTGCTGTCCACCGCACTGAGTGCGCCACGCAACCCGACGATTCCTGCCTTACGGATTACCACTCTATCGGCTTGCAGAACTCCCATGGAATCGAGCTTGCCTTCGACCTCGACACGTACATTGAGTCCCAGATCTGCCACGGTGCCGCCGACGAATGTGGTGGAGCTCGTGGTGGCGACTGGCTTCTGCGCTACATCGAAGTCATTCACGGTACGGAACGCGGTGATCAGGCCCTCGCGCTCCACCCGATCGCCGGCAGCAGCTGTGTTGCTCTCGTCGGAGCCGGGCGCGACTTGCTTTGCGGTCAACGTGCTCGATGTCAGGTCGAACGTGGTGCCACGTACCAGCACCAGGTCACCATTTGCGGGTGCGCCGGCGCCGAAGCCGCTCAATGTCGCCGCAGAGTAATTGACGTTGAGCGCGTTGATCATAAACTTGTGATTGTTGGTGTCGAGGCCGGATACCGTGCCGACGATTTGCAACGGATGACCGGCGGCTTCGCGCTCTATGCGCGTGGCATTGATATGTCCGTCAGCCGCAACCAACCCCGACACCCCAAGCAAATCACCGTCCTTGGCATCCGCCAGACTGCCGGTCATAAAGCTCTGACCGTAGGACGTGTTCGAGTCCACCATGACCGACTGTCCCAGCACGGTCAGCGTGCCGGCCGTGGCATTGACATGTGCAGCCGGACCGATGACCACCTCATCCACTTCCACGCGATCGGCTTGCCCAGTATTACTGCCGGCGCTCGCGCTGCCGTGCACGCGGGCAATTTGACCGACGGACAGCTGCGACTGCGTGGCGCTCTCGCCGTTGACCATGATGTTGGCGGTCCCGATATCGTAGTGGACGCCATTGACCACTACGCTGCCGAATGCGGTGATAGGCCCGCTTAACGACACGGCGGCCGGCGCGGCCGTTCCGGTCGCAACGCTGCTCACGCGGTTGCCACCACCACTGCAGGCCATTAGCAGCAAGGCCATGGTCGCAGCGACGCTGAAGCTCATGTGGCTACGCATTTTTGTCTCCTTGATCGATCCCGATCATCACCGTTGACTCATGGACTAACCATGCACATTCGCAAAAGACCACAATCGCGTGACACGCGCAATGTCCGCGAACGCCGACACTCGTGCTCGTTCAAATGAGAACTGGATCAATCCCAAGACTATGCTCGAGCCGTGGCAGCGGACCTGTGACTCGAACTTGTTCCTCGGTTGCTCAACTCTCAAGAGAGCGTTCAGCCAGCCTCATACACCGCAGCTCATCCCACCGGTTTCGGGTCAGAGATTTGTGAGGCCGAGCGTTCCCGTCTCCCCGCCCCGACCAGATCCGTTCATGGATCTCCTCCCGGTTCACGTCCACGGAGCGCGGAGCTGCAATACCCAAGCGGATCTGATTGCCGCGGATCCCGAGGACTGTGACGAAGATGTCGACGCCGATTCGGATCACGTCGCCGATGCGTCGCGTCAGGATGAGCATTCCAGATGTACCTTTCTCGAGTCCCGGTGTAACCGCACCCGTTTACCAAGGGCCGTGGACTATGTGCACGATGGCTTCATCGCCCATGCGTCGACCGCGAGCGCAGCGCCACGCTCCGCGCCCGATCGATTGCCTCCGTACACCCGAGCATCGGTACTGCGCGGGGCGCGGCCGGCGCAATCGTGACTGCCGCAGATCCAAATACGTCGCGCCAGCCGGCAGCTCCCCGGAAGGATGGGTTGCAGCAACGTAAGTCGTAGATGTTGACCACCACGTCGTTCGGTCGCAGCAGGAGCAGCGCGAGTCATCCCGGGCGACTTGCCACTCCTACCGCGATCTTCCGTTCCTCTGCATCCAGCGCCATCTCCATCCCCTCCGTCGTCAGCGCTCGAACTCAGGTCCGTCCTTTTCGAGCCCGCGGCTTCGATCCTGCTTGAGCTCTTTCTCGAGCTCGAGCACCTTCGCTTTCTCCAGTTCCTTCGTTCGCTCGAGCGCCAGCTCCTTGAGGAGGCTCCGCTCTTTCGCGAGCTCCTGGCGCCAGGTGGTGAGCGCGTCCTTGCCCTCGATTCGTGCCTCGACCTCGAGCTCGTGGCGCTGGTCACGTTCCTTGAGGGCCGCCTTCAAATCCCCCGACAGGTCGAGGATCGATTTTTCGACCTCTTTGGATTCCTGCGCAAGCTTCCCGATCTCGGCTGCCCGCTCGAGCTGCCGTTGCATGTCCTGCCGCTGCTCCTCCCGGACCCGGTTCCCGACCTCGGTCTCGATCCCCCGGCGCTCCATGCCGATGACCGACGGCCCAAGATGGACGGTCGGCTCCCGCTCGAGCCCCTGCTCTTTCAGCGAACGGTGATCGACCCGGGCGGCGACGCCGAGCTCCCGCAGGTGTTCGTTGGTGAGCGATGCCCACCTCGCCCGCATCTGCGTGATCTCCTCCGCGCCGCTCTCGAGCCCCTTCTTCGCGCGGTCCCGATCGCCGAGCTCAATGTCGGTCTTAGCTCCGAGCCCGGCCGCTTCGATGGTCCGGGTCGTCGCCAGGAGGTGCGCGTGGTAGTTCCGCTCGTCCCCCAGCCGGTGCGGTCGATGCAGCGCAACATCGACGGCGCAGCCGTAGCGGTTCGCGAGCTCGCCGGCGAACTCCTTGGCGAGCTCGGCGCGCTGGGTCTTGCTGAGCTCGTGCGGCAGCGCGACTTCCCACTCCCGGGCGACCCGCGCGTCCTTCCGCTTCTCGGCGCCCTCGGCAGCGTTCCACAGCTGCTCCCGATCGCGCGCCCAGTGGATGTCGCGCTTCGCGGCCTCGGTCGGCAGGACGATCTCGGAGTGCTCGACGCCTTGCTTGCGGGTGTAGTCCCAGGTTTCGCCGGTCGAGTGCTCCGGGAGCTTTTCGCCGGCGCGGTACGCGGCCGACGCCGGTGCGCTCCGCCCGGCAGATCGCGATACGGGCTTCGTCGTCAGGTGGTAGAGCGCCATCCCCTCGCCTCCCTGCAAATCTTCCTCGTCTCGGCCCCGCGACCCGGCGCCGGTGTGCGTGCACACCCGCCGTAGCAGCGGGGCCTCCGGATCTTGGGGTCCAGGGGGCGAAGCCCCCTGGCGCACTCGGCCCAAAGGGCCGGGGTTGCGAAGCAACCCGTAAGTGCGCTCTTCTCCGGTCCAGCTGCTACACTACGCTCCGTGGCCGCGGCGTTCAAGCGAACGTGAGGCGCCTCCCCACGACGGCTGTGAGCGTCTCGAGGGCAAGGGTTGGGATGAGCGTGACGTGGCGACCGCTGACGGCTGCTACGGGCTCTCAGGGGCTACGAGAGGTCTTCATCAATGACGCCAACGCCCAAGCTCGATGAGCGCATCGGCACGCTCGAGGAGAAGCTCGCCGAGCTGAAGCGCCGCCAGCAACGGATCGAGGCCCGCAAGCTCGCTCTGCAGACGCGCCGCGACCGGAAGGTGGAGACTCGGAAGAAGATCCTGATCGGGGGCGTCGTTCTCGATCGCCTGGCCGCGGGGCAGCTCACCGACTCGGAGCTCCGAACCTGGCTCGAACCCGCCCTCACCGCGGCAGCCGACCGGTTGCTCTTCGGTCTCACCGAGCGCCGCCGTCGGTGACCCCGTGCCCGCAAATTCCTCCGGCCGGCCACCGGCGCGGGCCGTCCGTTCTGCCACCCGGTCGATTGGACCCCCCGCCTCCGAGCCGCTAACGTCTCACCATGCATTCGCTCCTCGACCGCTACCGCCTCGAGATCGACCGCCTGTGTGCCCGCCACCGGGTCCGGCGTCTCGACCTGTTTGGATCCGCCACCGGCGCGGGCTTCGATCCGGCGACCAGCGACGTCGATTTCCTGGTCGAGTTCGCGGACCTCACTCCGGGCGACTACGCCGATCACTACTTCGGCCTGCGCGAGGAGCTCACCGCCTTGCTCGGGCGCGAGATCGACCTGGTGGTCGAGCGCGCGGTCCGCAATCCCTTCTTCCTCGAGAGCGTGCGTCGCTCCCGCGAGCGCCTCTTTGCCGCCTGATCCCAACGGTCCGAGCGCCCTCCCCCTCGAGAGCCGCAAGTACCTCTTCGACATCGAGCGCGCCGCCGATTCCATCAGCCAGTTCACCGCCGGCAAGACGCTGGCCGACTACGAAGCGAATCGTTTGCTCCGGGCCGGCGTCGAGCGGGAGTTCGAGATCATCGGCGAGGCCGTCAGCCAGCTTGCGAAGCGCGACCCCGCCCTCGCCGAGCGGATTCCCGACCACCGCCGCCTGATCGCGTTTCGGGACGTCCTGATCCACGGCTACGCCGATGTCGATGACGTCCTGGTATGGGGGCTGATCAGCACCAAGCTCCCGGAGCTTCTGGCCGCCCTCCGGGCCCTCGCGGCAACCTAGGCCTCCCGTTAGGCCAGCGGGTTTTCGGGTGCGAATCCTTATCTTCGCCTTCGCTCCCCCCTGTTGCGCAGCAAAACTGGCTCTACCTTGGGCTGTGGGCGTCGTGGTCGGCGCTTCGCCGTCCACACGTCCACAGCACGCGCAGCGCAGCTATCGGAACCCTATAGGTCTTAACTATAGGATTGTCCTATAAAGTGATCGTGGTTTTTGCCCCCGATCCCCTACAAAGTGATCGCGACGGCTCCTACAAAGTGATCGTGGATAAGTCGCTGAGTGCACAGGCTTATCCACAGGCCGCGCGACAAAGTGGCCGTGACCTCCGCGCGACCGGAATTCACTCCGGCTTGAGATCCAAGAGCCGACGCTTCCCCACCGGCGGCCGGCTGTGCCGGAGCGCCATGCCGCGATCGTCGACCGCGAACTTTGCCTCCGGGTAGACGGCTTTTACCTGGCCGAGCGTGAGCCGGAAGACGCGCTTGAAATTGTCCATGCGCCCGTAGCCGTCGCCGAAGTGCTCCTTGAGCCCCGTCCACGGGACGAGCACCGCTCCTTTCTCCGCATCGACGCGGTGCAGGCGTTGCGCGAGCCAGGTGTAGATGTCGAGCGCCATCGCGTTGTGGGCGAGCAGTGCGACCGCGGCCTCGTTGAGCGGCACGGCGTGCTTCATCAGGCTCTCGAAGTAGCGCTTCGAGAACTGGACCCGCGTCGGCCACAGGATCCGCTGCCGCTCGTCCTTGGGCGTCCAGAGCTCGAAGCCCTCGACGATCGAGCCCTTGAGCGTGATCGAGCGGTCCTCCGCCGTCGTGCCGATCCGGAAGTCCGCGGCCGAGAGCCGGGCGAGCTGTTCCTTGACCACGCGGATGTTGCGCCCGTGGCTGTCGAGTCCGAGCGTCCGCTTCACGAACGCCGTCAGGCTGTCCTCGAGCTCGATATCCGGTGACCGGTTCCGCAGGGCCTCGGCATTGAGGTGGTAGAGCACGAGCCGGGGCTTGGGTCCAAACGGCAGCCCAACGTCGACGAAATCCTCCGCCCGACTGTCGTACGCCCTCCCCGCCTGGACCTCGAGCCGCACGAAGCCGTTCTTCCGGGTCCACAACCGCACGTCGGTCCCCGGGTCCCGGTACGGCAGGCACGTCTGGCAGAGGACCGAGTGCTGGTACAGGATCTCGGACGGATCCTTGCCGGCGTCGGCCTCCGCGAAGTCATAGAGCCGCTGCTCGAGCGTCCGCCGCGGGCCCTTCGGTTTCTTGAGCGACGGCAGCCCCTTGAGCTTCGGGATCAGCTCACCGAGTGACTTGGGACCGTCATTGTCGTCGTCGTTGCTCATGGCGGGAATCGAGCTTTCTCACTTGTTATCAAAATCACAAGTTAACTATCTGGCGGCTTTGGGCACTTAAAGCCCGGCCGGGGGCCGGTAGAACCGCGAACTGGATCTCGATGATAGAACGCGGGTGGCGCCGGGGCACGCCCTCTGCGGGGCGCCCGCCGCGACCTCGACGCTCGGATCCCCCTCGCGTGCGCCCTCCCCCGCGCCGGCTTTCAGCGCTTCGACGTCCGGGGTGGCCCCTCGAATGGCTGTCCGGGGTCGCCGCCAGTCATGCGCCGGCGAGCGTCGAGCGCCCGCGACAACCGGGCGTTCGGCGGCGGCGGATGGTCGAGGAGCTCTACGAGCCGGGCGGCGTCCCGCTTCGAGAGGCGGATCACGCCTTCCCGCTCGAGGACTTCGTCGGCTTCCTTGAGCGCCGCGGCTACGACGAACCGGCCAACCGTCGTGCCCACGAGCTCCGCGGCCGCCTCCAGGCGTGGGCGCACGTGCTTAGGCATCCGCACTGCGATGCAAACCGATGTCGTGGGCCGCCCGGTTGCCGGAGACCGGGTCTTTCGCGTCGCCATGGCACTCAGCTCGCGAGCTTTTTGAGGCCCTTTCGCTCGCGCAGCTCGTTGATAGCTCGCACCATCAGCTCGTTGACGGTGGTGTCCTCGTCGAGCGCCATGCGCT
>JANXUT010000020.1 GCA_025356075.1 Pseudomonadota bacterium
CCGCAATCGCCTCGACGAGGTTCGTGGCGCTTTTCTCGCCCATCCGCTCAAGACCCGCCAACTGCTCGACGGTTAGCCCGTAGAGGTCGGCCGCGTTCGCGACCAGGTTCGAGTCGACCAGCTGCTCGACAATCTTCTCGCCGAGGCCCTCGATATCCATCGCCCGTCGCCCGGCAAAGTGCTTGAGCGACTCCTTGCGCTGGGCCGCGCACACGAGCCCGCCGGTACAGCGGACGACCGCCTCGCCTTCGATGCGCCGGACGTCCGAGCCGCACACCGGACAGACCGCTGGCACGGAAGGTGCGATCGAACCCTCAGGCCGCCGCTCGATGACAACCCTGACGATCTCGGGGATCACGTCACCGGCGCGCCTCACGATCACCGAATCCCCCACCCGCACGTCCTTGCGCGTGAGTTCATCGACGTTGTGGAGCGTCGCGTTGCTGACGGTGACGCCGCCGACGAACACGGGGTCGAGGCGGGCGACCGGAGTGAGAGCGCCGGTGCGTCCGACCTGCCACTCGATTCCATTGACCGTCGTCATCTCCTCCTGCGCCGGGTACTTGTGCGCGATCGCCCAGCGCGGCGCCCGCGCCACGAACCCGAGCTCGCGCTGCTGCTTGAGCGAGTCGACTTTGTAGACGACGCCGTCGATCTGGTACGCGAGGGTCGCGCGACGCGCGCCGATGCTCTGGTAGTACGCGAGGAGTCCGTCGGCGCCGTAGGCCACGGTCGTCTCGCCCGACACGCGCAGGCCCCAGGTTCGCAGCCGTGCGAGGAGCTCGCTGTGACGCTCCGGCAGCTGCGCTCCTTCGACGTAGCCCATTCCATAGAAGAAGATCTCGAGCGGCCGCGTCGCCGTGATGCGCGGATCGAGCTGGCGGAGGCTCCCGGCAGCGGCGTTCCGCGGGTTGACGAACACCTTCTCGTTGCGGGCGAGCGCCTCGCGGTTCATGCGCTCGAACCCCTTGAGCGACATGAACACCTCGCCACGCGCCTCGAGCACCGCGGGGAAGCCCTTGCCCATGAGCTGCAGCGGCACCGTCGGCAGCGTCCTAAGATTGGCCGTCACGTCCTCGCCACGCACCCCGTCACCGCGCGTCGCGCCGCGGACGAACCGGCCGTGCTCATAAAGGAGAGTCACCGCGAGGCCGTCGAGCTTGGGCTCGCAGGAGTAGGCGATCGGGCCCTCGAGCTCGAGTCGCTCGTGGATCCGCTGGTCGAAGCGCTCGATGTCCTCCGGCTGGAAGGCGTTGTCGAGCGATAGCATCGGCACGCGATGCTCGACCTCGCCGAACGCGCTCGCCGGCGCCCCACTGACCCGCTGTGTCGGCGAATCGGCCGTGATGAGCTCCGGGTGCCCCGCCTCGAGGCTTTTCAGCTCCTGCATCAGGCGGTCGTATTCGGCGTCCGGCACCTCCGGATCGTCGAGCACGTAGTAGCGGTAGTCGTGCTTCGCGATGCTCGCGCGCAGCGCCTCGACCCGCTTGGCGGGAGCGGCCATGGACCTAAGTCAGGCGCGCGGGCGGGTGCGGCTGAGCGAGACCAGGTGCTCGAAGTGCACCAGGTCCTCGCGGATGCTGAGCACCCGCTGGCCGGTCAGGCTGCTCCCGGAATCATCCTGGAGCGTCGCGCCGAGGCGATCGGCGAGCCGGCGCGCGGTCGCGAGGAGCTCATCGAAGCACTGCGGCGCCGGCAGAGGTCCCGGAAACACCGCGAACATCGACACGCCCGGGAAGCGCAGCGTCTCCATGAGCGTCGGGTCGAAGGAACCGGGCTCGACCAGGCTCGCGACGCTGTAGAGCGGCCGGCCACCATCGATGACGCGGTGGTAGATCGAGTAGCGCCCGAACTCGAGCCCCTCGGCGCCGAGCGCGACCTTGAGCTCGCCGCCGTCGAGGCGCTTGCCGTCGCGGCCGAGGAGCCTCACCGCAATGATCCGCTGGTGGCGCGGCGGAGTCTCGGCGAGGACCTCCTCCTCCGGCGTCTCGACCGCCTCCTCGACCGGCGCGGGATCGACCGCGACGACCGGAGGTGCCGGCGGCACGAACTCGGCGGGCTCATCGAGGATCGGGGGATCGGCGACCCGGCGGCGCTGGTCGGCGAGCGGCCGGGACTGCCGGGGCGTGCGCGAGGGTGCGGGGGTCGCGACGGATGCGAGTTCCGGGGACTCGAGCACGACGTCGATCGCCTCGGCCGGCAGGTTGTCGATCGTGACGATCGGCGGGTCGCCGCGGGGTACCGGACGCTCGAGCACCGGGGCGCGGCGCGCCGGCATCTCCTGCGTGTCCATCTCGGTGTCCCCGGCCTCGGACTCAGGCTCAGCGGGCGCGCGCGCACTCATCGGCGCGTGCCCGTCCGCCTCGAGCCTAGGCTCGAGGAGCTCGGTGTTCCGGGACGGCGCCTCGGGCCGCGGGGCATCGGAGCGCCGTCGCTCCCACCACCAGAGTCCGACGACCAGGGCCACTCCGAGCCCCAGAAGGATGAGCCGCAACTCGGCTGCCATCGTCGGCTACCCCGCCGCCGCCATCCTGAGTGCCTCGTCGACGTCCACCGACACGAGCCGCGAGACGCCGGGCTCGTTCATCGTGACGCCGACGAGCTGCCGCGCCAGTTCCATGGTGTTCTTGTTGTGCGTGATGAACACGAACTGCACGCGCTCGGACATGTCGCGGACGATATCGCAGAACCGCCCGACGTTCTGGTCATCGAGCGGCGCGTCGACCTCATCGAGGAGGCAGAAGGGCGCCGGGTTCAACTCGAAGATCGAGAACACGAGCGCGACCGCCGTCAGGGCCTTCTCGCCGCCCGAGAGCTGGCTGATCGTCGAGTTGCGCTTGCCCGGTGGTCGCGCCATCACGGCGACGCCGGCTGCGAGCACGTCCTCGCCAATGAGCTCGAGGTAGGCGTTGCCGCCACCGAAGAGCCGCGGGAACTTCTCCTGCAGGCCGCTGTTGACCCGGTCGAAGGTCTCCTGGAAGCGCTGGCGCGTCTCGCGGTCGATCTTGCGGATCGCCTGCTCGAGGGTGTTGAGCGCCTCGGTCAGGTCGTTGAACTGCCGGTCGAGGTATTCCTTGCGCTCCGACTGTTCCTTGTACTCATCGATCGCCGCGAGGTTGACCTGACCCAGACGCTCGATCTTGCCAGCGACCTCGGCGAGGTTCGCCTCCCAGACCGCCGCGGTCGCTTCGGCGCTGAGCTCCGCGAGCACCGTCGCAAGCTCAAAGCGCGTCGCCGCGAACTGCTCGTGCAGCGACTCGCGTCGAACGCGCGTCTCCTGCGCCGCGAGGGCCGCCTCGCTGGCGCTTTGCCGGACGGCCTCGACGTGCTGCTCGGTCGTGAGGCGGGCCTCATCGAGCGTACGAAACTCAGCCTCGGCCGCCTCGACGGCGCTGCGCGCGGCGGCGAGCTCGCGCTCGCCATCGAGGCGCCGCGCGAGGAGTCCCTCGAGCTCGCGCTCCTGCGCCGCGAGCGGCGCCTCGCCACCGGCGAGCTGGGCGCTTAGGTCCGCCTGGCGGGCAGCGAGCTGGTCGAGCTGGGCCTTCAGGCGCTCGAGCCCCGTGCCGAGCGACTGGCGCGACGAGCGGCGGGATTCGACCGCGATCGCGGCCTGCTGGGCGACGCCGCGGGCGATCTCGGCCGCCCCCCGGGTCGCCTCGAGTGCGGCACGGAGGCGATCGCGTTCCTCCTCGTGCGCGGGCCTGCGACCCTCGTGGGTCTCCATCGCCATAAGCGCACGCTCAAGCTGCTGGCGCGCGGCGCGGGTCTCTGCCTCGGCGGTCGCGATCTCGGTGCCGAGCTCGGCGATCTCGGAGGCCAGGCGCGCGACGCGCTCGGCGGTCTGTTCCTTTCGCGAGGCGAGCGAATCGAGCTGGGAGCGAAAGTCGACGTGGCTCCGGTGCAGCCGGTTGACCGCTTCCTGCGCCGCGTCACGCGCGCCATCAAGTTCGGTGATGCGGCTCCTGGCGCTCAGGAGGGCGCTCTCGCCCTCCGCGAGCGCACGTTCCGCGCGGCTGACGCCGCCGGCAACGCTCTTGAGCTCCTGCTCGCGCTCGATGACGCCGGCGTGCACGTCCTCGTCGCGACTCACCCTTAGCCAGTCGCGCCCCACCCACACGCCATCGCGCGTGATGACCGACTCACCCGGCGCAAGCGAGGCGCGCCGCGCGAGGGCCTGGTCGAGACGATCGACCGCGTAGACACCGCGAAGCAACGACTCAAGCGCGGGCGGACCCTTCACCTTGCCGCGAAGGTCGGAGGCCGCGTGCGCGCTCGCCGCCGCGCTCGACTCGAGCCCCACGAAGGTGACCTGGCCGACGGTGAGGCTACCGACGAGCGCGGCGACGGCATCGAGGCCATCGACGCAGACCGCCTCGAGGTAGCCGCCAAGCACCGTCTCGACGGCGCGGGACCAGGCGGGCTCGACGGTCAACTGCTGCGCGAGGCGCGGGCGATTCCCGAGCGAATGGCCCTTCAGCCACTCGACGACCTTGCCCTTCACCTGCCCGAGCGCCGCCTGCTGCAGCGCCTCGAGCGATACCTGCTGGCCGCGCACGCGCGTCAGTTCCGCGCGCGCCGCATCGACCTCGGACTGGAGCGTGCGCTCGGCTTCGCGGGCGCCGGAGAGCGCATCGACGAGCCCCTTCAAGGTCGCGCTTGCCGCCTCGCTCTCGGTGCGGGCGGCCGACACGCGGGCCGCCAGCGCCGCGATCGCGGCCTCGGGGTCGGCCGCGGTCAGCGTGTCGTGCTCGAGGTGCGCCCGGTCGCGCTGCGAGAGGCTGCGACGCAGACGCGTGTCGAGCTGCTCAATGCGCGCCCGCTCGACCATCGCCTGCTGCGCGGATTCATTCACTTCGCGGGTAAAGGCTTCCCAGCGGGTCTGCCACGCCCCCATGCCGGTCTCGACCTCGAGGAGCGCCTGGGTCGCCCCCGCCTCGCGCTCGCGCGCGCTTGCAAGCCCGGGCTCCAGCGCCGCGAGCGCCTCGCTGTGGGAAGCAAGCTCGGCCGCGTCGCGCGCGTGCAGCGCCGCGGCATCGCGGTGGCTGGCCTCGGTGTCCGCCAGGTCCGTCCGCTGGCGCGACCGGAGCTCACGGGAGTGCTGGATCGCCTGCTCGCAGCGCGCGGCATCGGCGCCCAACTGGTAGTAGCGGGTCTGCACCGCACCTAGCGTCTCGGTCTTGAGCGCATGGTGGGCGCGGCCCTTCTCGATCGCCGCCTCCGCGGCGCGAAGGTCCGCGAGGGCCGCCTGCAGCGCGAGCTCGCGCTCGCTCGCGTGCGACACGCGCGCTTCGGCCTCGCCGTCGAGCTCGCGAAGCTTAAGCGCCAGCAGCTCGGCGTGGAGCTTGCGCTCCTCGTCCTTGAGCGCCTGGTAGCGCCGCGCCGTCACCGCCTGGCGGTGCAGGTGGCGGATCTGCTTGTCGAGCTCCTCGCGGATGTCGTTGAGCCGATCCAGGTTCTCGCGCGTGTGCGCGATCCGGTTCTCCGTCTCGCGGCGGCGCTCCTTGTACTTGGAGATGCCGGCCGCCTCCTCGAGGAAGGCCCTGAGGTCATCGGGCTTCGCCTCGATGAGCCTCGAGATCATGCCCTGCTCGATGATCGCGTAGGAGCGACTGCCAAGGCCGGTGCCGAGGAACAGCTGCGTGATGTCCTTGCGTCGGCAGCGCGCACCATTGATGAAGTAGGTCGACTGGCCGTCGCGCGACACCTGGCGCTTCAGCGACACCTCGTTGTAGCTGGCATAGGGACCGGCGATCGTGCCGTCGGCGTTGTCGAAGACGAGCTCGACCGAGGCGGTGCCGACGGGCTTGCGGCCGCCCGAGCCATTGAAGATGACGTCGGTCATGTCGTTGCCGCGCAGGTGCTTGGCGGAGATCTCGCCCATGACCCAGCGCACCGCGTCGATGACGTTGGACTTCCCGCAGCCGTTGGGGCCGACGACACCCGTGAGGTTCGTTGGCAGATGCACCGTGGTCGGATCGACGAATGACTTGAATCCCGCGAGCTTCAGCTTCGATAGACGCATGTAATGGAGCCTGCGCGAGTGGTGTGTGCGAGGAGCCCGCCGCTCTTACGGCCGGCTCGTGTAACGCGTGGTTCGTGCTTGCCGGCTAGTGTAGAGTACGCGGCCCTCGAAGACGACCCGCTTGACAGGCGAGTGCATGCCTCCCTCGACGCCAACCGCCCCGCAATCGAACGTCGACACGTTCCCGAACCCGAACCCGGCGCGCGACTACACGATCCGCATCCGGATGCCGGAGTTCACGTGTCTGTGTCCGAAGACAGGCCAGCCCGATTTCGCCGAGCTCATCCTCGAGTACATTCCGGCTGAACGTTGTGTCGAGCTTAAATCGCTAAAGCTTTATATCTGGTCCTTTCGTGACCGCGGCGCGTTCCACGAAGCGCTCACCAACGAGATCCTGGACACGCTCGCGACGGCGACGGCGCCCAAGTTCATGCGCCTGACGGGGACGTTCAACGTCCGCGGCGGGCTCTACACCTCGGTCGTCGCCGAGTTCCGCCGTCCCGGCTGGGCGCCAGCGCCGGCCGTGGCGCTCCCGTGAGGAGCCCCCGTCGGGGCGGCTCCCGGGAACGAGCCGGGTTCGCCTCAAAACGGCCCCGGCAACGCTGTTTCACCCCGGCTGGAAGGCTATAATTGCCCGCTTATCCCGGGACACGGAGTTCGAGATGGTCGCGAAAAAGCCCGCGAAGGCGAAGAAGCCCGCCGTCAAGAAGGTCGAGGTGAAGAAGCCTCTGCCGGCGAAGGCGAAGCCCGCGAGCGCGAAGGCTCCCGTGAAGGCGAAGCCGTCGCTGCCGCCAAAGGCGAAGGCCCTGCCCGTGAAGCCGGCCCCGAAGGCCGCCCTTCCCGCGAAGGCGGCGTCTGCCCCGAAGGCCGCGCCTGCGCCCAAGCCCGCCGCCAAGGCAGCGCTCCCGGTGCGCCCAGGCGTGGCGCCCGCGCTCCCGCCCCGTCCGCGCATTGCCGGCGCACCGGGCCCCTTCGCGGCCACGCGCCCCATCACCCGCTTCACCGCCGCGGACTCGGGCGATGAGGATGCCGAAACCTCGCTCAGCCTTCTCGCCGGTCCCCGGAACGTCAAGCCCTACCTCGCCCGGAAAGGCGAGCAGTACATGGGCAAGGCGCAGCTCGAGCACTTCCGCACGATTTTAAGGAGCTGGAAGCGGGATCTCATGGAAGAGGTCGATCGCACGGTCACCCACATGAAGGACGAGGCGGCCAATCCGCCGGATCCCAACGACCGGGCGACGCTGGAGTCCGAGTTCAGCCTCGAGCTTCGGACCCGCGACCGGGAGCGAAAGCTGATCCGCAAGATCGACGAGGCCCTCGGCCGGATCGAGGACGGCAGCTACGGCTACTGCCTCGAGACCGGGGAAGAGATCGGCATCAAGCGCCTCGAGGCGCGGCCCGTGGCGACGCTCTCCATCGAGGCGCAGGAGCGGCGCGAGCGCCGCGAGAAGCAGTACGGCGACCGGGACGACCGCTACCGCTGAGGACGAGGCGCCAGGCGCCTCCCCGCCCCCGCGGCGCGGGCGCTTTGCGCCCTCGCCGACCGGCCCCCTCCACGTGGGCTCGCTGCTGGCGGCCGTCGGCAGCTACCTGGACGCCCGCTCGCAGGGCGGTGAGTGGCTGGTCCGCATCGAGGACGTCGACCGCGCACGCGAAGTGCCGGGCGCGGCCGATTCGATCCTGCGGACCCTCGAGGCCTTCGGGCTCACCTGGGACGGACCGGTCCTTCGCCAGAGCACGCGGGAGGACGCCTACGAGGCGGCGCTCACGAGCCTCAACGCGCGGCGCCTGACTTACTACTGCTCCTGCACCCGCGCCGAGATCGCCGAAGCCGCGGCGGCGGAGACGGCAACGCCGATCGTGAAACGGCGCGAGCTCCCGGGGACGCCCGCCGAGACCCGCTATGCCGGCCGCTGCCGGGAACGCCCGGCGCGCCAGAGCGCCCGTCTGGCCGTGCGCCTGAGGACGCAGGACTTCGCCTCGGTCACGGTCGATGACCGCGTGCAGCCGCCGCTCGTCCAGTCGGTGGACGCGACGACGGGCGACTTCGTGCTGAAGCGGCGCGACGGGTTCTACGCCTACCAGCTCGCGGTCGTCCTCGACGATGCCGCCCAGGGCATCACGGACGTCGTCCGCGGCCTCGATCTTTACGACAACACGCCGCGCCAGCGGCTCCTGCAGCTTGCGCTTGCGCTTCCCGCGCCCACCTACCTCCACCTCCCGCTCGTCGTCGAGCGAAGCGGCACCAAGCTCTCGAAGTCGCACCGCGCGGTGCCCGCCGATAGCGCCCAGGCGCCGGCGACCTTAGGGGCCATCCTGAGGTGGCTTCGGCATCCGCCACCGGACATGCTGCGCAATAGCCCCGTCGAGCACCAGCTCGCGTGGGCGAAAGCTCATTGGAATCCGTCGCTCCTTCAGGGAGTTACGACGATAAATTCGACCGAGTAGCGTTAAGTTGCAGTGATTTGCCATGCTGCGACGCGGGAGTATGATGGCGTCCATCCTCCGCCACGCGGCGGTGCAGCACGTAGGTACAGCCGATGAGCGAGCCCCGTGTAATCAAGAAGTACCCGAACCGCCGCCTCTACGACACGGTCGAGAGCCGCTACATCACGCTCGCCGACGTGCGGCGCCTCGTGACGGACAAGGTCGAGTTCGTCGTCATCGACAAGAAGTCCCAGGAGGACATCACCCGCAGCATCCTCCTGCAGGTGATCGCCGAGCAGGAGCACGAGGGCGACCCGATGATGAGCCAGGACTTCCTGGCGCAGGTCATCAGGGCCTACGGCGGCACGATGCAGGGGCTCGTGGGGGATTACCTCGAGCAGAGCCTGAAGCTCTTTACCTCGCAGCAGGCGCAGCTGAGGGACCGGGTGCGCTCGATGGTCGGCATGGACCCCCTGTCGACGATGTCGAACCTGGCGCAGGAGAACTTCCAGCGCTGGCGGCAGATGCAGGACGCGTTCTTCAAGTCGATGATGGGCGGGGCGGCGAACCGCCCGCCCGAGGACCAGCCAAAGGATTAGCCGCGACAGCGGCCGCTGGGCGTTGACACGGCGAGCGGGTGCAACTCGCCGGTGGACTCGAAACTCGCCGCTGAAGCGGCGCAAGCGCTCCTGAGCGCGGCCGAGCGGTTAAGTCCGGAGGAGCGCCTCAATGCGTTCCTCGCATTGCCAGCTCATCGTGCCGCTCGAGGAGGCCGGTGAGCAGGCCCGCACCGCGATCGTCACCCCCGCGCCGTGAGAACGACGGCGCCCGGCCCGTCGGCCCGACTCCTCCTCGACGTCATTGCGCTCCTGCGCCCGGAAGGTATCGACGACGCGGCCAGCCGCACCGCCCGACGCCCGGCGCGACCTCGAGCGAGCCGTCGAGGTCGCAGACGCGCGCACACGACAGTGCCGATGATCGAGGCGGCGGCGGCGGCGCACCCCGGCGAGGATGCGCCTTCTCAGAACCGGTAGCGGATTCCTGCACGAACGCTGATGGGTTCGCCCGGATGAAAATGAATGTCGCTGGTCGGCGCGGTTTCCCCGCGCAGCTGCGAGGCGTAGTAGTACTCGATGTCGTCGCTCCGGCGGTTCAGCAGGTTGAACACCGCGAGCGTCGCATCCCACGAAGGGCCCAGCCGATAACCGACGTCCGCCGAGACCTGAAGCGATGACCGCGAGCGGATCGAGTCAGCCTGCGTGATGGGCGCCGCTCCGACGTAGCGCAGCCTCGCTGCGCCGAACCAGGCTGCGCCGCGGTCGAACGCCAACTCGACCGAGGCGATGCGCTGGAGCGAATTGGGGAGGTACTGCCCCTCGGGCGGGTGGCCCGTGTAGCGCGCGTGGGTGACGGCGAGGTTGGCATCGAGCGTGACGCCACCGACGGGCGGCCGGTAGGTCGCCGCGAGCTCGAGGCCGTAGCGACGGGTCGCACCGCTCGGTTCGATCGCGCTCGCATCGTTGTCGAGCGTGAGCTCCGAATCGAGCGCGAGCGTCCAGGCGGTCGCCGTCAGTGCCACTCCCGGAATCGCGCTCGTTCGGACCCCTGTCTCGGCGCCGAAGGCCCGAGCGAGCGGCGTAACCCGCGCGACCTTCGTCGTGCCGTCGGTCGCCTCGACCGTCGTCGTGGCGCCGCGCGCATCGTTGCTGTGAAACCCGCGTCCGGCGCTTAAGAAGAATTCGGAGTCGGCCCAGGGACCGAGGACCACGCTCGCCTTCGGGCTCACCATCGATGCGCGGCCATCGCCGGAATTGGCGAGACGATCCGCCGCCACGCGAAAATCGAACGTATCGGCCCTGAGCCCGAGATCGAGCCTCGACCGCGGCGCGAGTTTCACGGATGCGGCGAGGAACGCCGCAACGCTCGCCTCCTCCACGCGGCTCTCGCTCACCGTCCGCCAGCGGATCCGGTCGGTCGTGTCGTAGAGCGCGACCGGTGCGATGTGGTCCTCGCGGGCCTGCACCCCCGCTTGCAGGTCGAGGTCGCGACCGGCCCACGCGAGCGAGCGCCGCCACTCGAGGCGGCCTCCGCCCACACGCCGCTCATCGAACTGTTCGATCTGGTCGCCGTGGACGGGATCCCGGAAGTACGTGAAATCGGAAAAGAGGTCGAGGCGGTAGTCGATCACGTACACCGTCCCCGTGAGCGCTCCGCCGCCGACGTCGAGCCACCGATCGGCCGAGAGGCTGTAGCGGTGGCTCGCGCCACCGTCGGAGGGATCGAGCGCACCGAAGCGGGAGATGAGCCCCGCCTCGACCGCGCGCTCCGGAATCTGGTCGGTCGAGCGCCAGCGGCCGTCGTAGCCCATCGCCTCGAGCGAGAATCCGGCCGTCGCATCGCCGCGGCTGAACTTGATGAGGGCACTCGCGGCCCGGAAGCCCTCCGGCGTCACCCACGGCCCGTCGTCGTGCGCGGCCTCGATGCCGACGAGGAGGTCGCCACCGGCGAGCTCGCCAACGAGCGCGAGTACCCCCCGCTGGTAGCCGTGCTCACCGACCGTGGCCGAGGCGAAATCGGTGGCGAGCCGGCGCACGTAGCGGATGGCCGCCGCCCCCGCCGCCGAGAAATCGCCCTCCTCGGCGAAGTACGGACCCTTGCGATAGTCGATCCGCTCGATGAGTTCCGGGATCAGGCCGTTGAGATCGGTGTAGCCCTGGCCGTGCGCGTGGGTCGGCAGGTTCATCGGCAGGCCCTCGATCGAGGTCGCGAAGTCGGTCCCGTGGTCGAGGTTGAAGCCGCGCAGGAAGTACTGGTTGGCCTTACCCTCGCCGCTGTGCTGCGTGACGATGAGCCCCGGTACCGCCTCGAGCACCTCGCCCGGACGAAGGAGCGGCCGATCCTCGAGGTCGACGCCAAGCACCACCCCTTCGCTCGAGGTGTCGGTGAGGGGCCGCGCTTGCGCACGGCTCGCGACGATGACGACCTCCTCGATGGGCTCCCCCGCCGAGGCGCCGGGCGCAAGGAACGCGAGCGCCACGCCCGCGAGTGCACCGCGTAACCGAATACCCATGCCCGCCCCTGGTGGTCGTCCTCCCCGCTACTACGGGCGGGGCGGCCGGGCGGATGCACTGCCGCCCCCCGCTTTTTGGGCCGGTCAAAAAAATAGTCGCAGCGGAGTGCATCCGGGGGCCGGGCCCGCCCGTAGAGCGAGGGACCGTACTCACCACAGGGGAAGATGACCATGGACCCGAAGACCCACCGCAGGACCTACGCAAGGTCGGGCCTAGGCGCGCTCGCACTCGCGGCCGTTGCCTTGCCGTTGACCTCCTTCGCCTCGAGCCACCGCGAGGCGCCGTTCATTGCCGGCGCCCCGAAGGTGGACGGGACGGACTTCTACATGTTCCGAAGCTACGAGCCCGGCCGCAGCAACTACGTCACGTTCATCGCCAACTACAACCCGTTGCAGGACGCCTACGGCGGGCCGAACTTCTTCACGCTGGACCCGAAAGCGCTCTACGAGGTCAAGGTCGACAACGACGGCGATGCGCGCGAGGACCTCACGTTCCAGTTCCGCTTCACCAACACGTACAAGAACATCACCGTCAACGCGAACGGACAGAACGTGGCGGTGCCGCTCATCAACGTCGGCGCGGTGGATGCCACGGGCGCAAACCTGAACCTCACGCAGAGCTACACGATCGATCTCGTGCGCGGCAACGCGCGCTCCGGCAACCGTGCGCCGGTGACGAACGCGACGCTCGGCGGTGAGACGTTCCTAAAGCCCGCCGACAACATCGGCAACAAGTCGATCGCGAATTACCCCGCGTACGCCGCCAACTTCATCTACAGCGTGGCGATCCCGGGCTGCGCAACCCCGGGGCGCGTGTTCGTCGGCCAGCGCAAGGACGGCTTCGTCGTGAACTTGGGCGAGATCTTCGACCTCGTGAACCTTAATCCCGTCGGCCCGCGCGATGGCGCACCGAACACGATCGCGGACAAGAACGTGACCTCCCTCGCGCTCGAGGTGCCGATCAGCTGTCTCGTGAAGGGCGCAGATCCAGTGATCGGCGCGTGGACGACGGCGAGCGAGCGCCAGGGGCGCGTGCTCAACCCCGATCCCGACCGCGGCGACAGCGGCGATGGAGTGCGGATCCACGGCGGCCCGTGGACGCAGGTCTCGAGGCTCGGCATGCCGCTCGTCAACGAAGTCGTGATCGGCTTGCCGGACAAGAACCGCTTCAACGGCAGCGAGCCCAGGAACGATGCGCAGTTCGCGACCTACGTGACGAACCCCTCGCTCCCGGTGCTGCTGAATGCGCTCTTCGGAAGTGCGGCACAGGTGCCGGGCAGCCCGCGGAACGACCTCGTCAGCATTTTCCTGACGGGCGTCAAGGGCCTGAACCAGCCGCTCAAGGTGCAGCCGTCCGAGATGCTGAGGCTCAATACCGCGATCGCACCGACGGCGCCGGCGGCCCAGAACGACCTCGGCGTCCTCGGTGGCGACCTCGCGGGCTTCCCGAACGGGCGACGGCCGTACGATGACGTCGTCGACATCGCGCTTCGGGCGACGATGGGTGCACTGTGCGGTGCTGTCGGCAACTGCGGCACGATGACCAAGGACCCGAACGGTGGACTGCCGTACACCGACGGCGCGCGGGCGGCCGGTCCCGACGCTGGCAACGCGCACGCGACCGGAATGGTGAGCCCGAATGACTTCTACCTCGACGGGTTCCCCTACCTCCTCGACCCGTTCGCGGGTTCGCCGAACGGCGCGCCGGTGCTGCCA
The DNA here is from genome assembly GCA_025356075.1 of Pseudomonadota bacterium. Taxonomy (GTDB): domain Bacteria; phylum Pseudomonadota; class Gammaproteobacteria; order Steroidobacterales; family Steroidobacteraceae; genus CAIKZZ01. The sequence goes on from JANXUT010000020.1 coordinate 13,236, forward strand.
TGAAACGCGAGGCCCTTGCACTGCTGACGCTCGCGGGCCTCGCCGGCTGCGGCGGCGGAGCCGGCATGGCGCCGCCGCCGGCGACGACGACGCCGCCCGCCGCGATGAGCATCGACTTCACCGCGTTCACGAAGGCGCTCGTCGCGGATCAGTCGGAGACGGCAACACCGGTCGCGGTGACGCCCGCGCAGTTCGTGTTCCGGGACGATGACAATCCGCAGGCGTTCGCCTCCGTGCTGCCCGGCCCGTGAGGGCGCGCAACAGCAACGGCCGGCGGGCGGGCGGAATCCTCCGCCCGCTCGCCGGCATTCTGGCGCTCGGGGTCGCGGGCGCTGGCTTCGCGGCGCCGTACCGTCCGGCGGAGGACTCCCTGGTACTCGAACACGTGCCGGCGCGAAGCGCGCTCGAGCGGCTCGCGCCACTGCGAGCGGCGGTGACCGAGCGGCCCGGCGCCCTCGAGCCCGCCCTCGGGCTCGCCCGCGGCTACATCGAGATCGGCCGCCGCGAAAGCGATCCGCGCTTCATCGCCTACGCCGAATCGGCCCTGGCACCCTGGCTCGCGCGGCGCGAGCCGCCGGAGCCGGCGCTGGTGCTCCAGGCGATCGCGCTGCAGTACCTGCATGAGTTCGACGCCTCGCTCGCGCTCCTCGGCCGCGCGCTCAAGGCCCGGCCCCTCGACGGCCAGGCGTGGCTCACCCGGGCGGGGCTCCTTGAGCTTCGCGGGGAGTTCGAGGATGCCCGCCGTGCCTGCGCGCGGCTGCTGCGGACGACGGATGAAATCACCTCCCTCACGTGCCTCGCGAGCATCGAGAGCCGCAGCGGGGGCCTCGCCGGGAGCTACGCCGCGATGAACCGCCTCGCCTTCGCCGATCCGCGGCTGCCGGGGGAGATCCGCAGCTGGGTGCTCTCCGTCCGCGCCGACATGGCCGAGAGGCTCGGCGATGACCGGGCCGCCGAGGACGACCTGCGCTCGGCACTCGCGAGCGCACCGGAGGACCCCTACCTGCGGGCGACCTACGCCGATCTCCTCATCCGCCTCGACCGGCCGAGGGAAGTGCTCGTGCTGCTGCAAGGCTCGGAAGCCCAGGACCCGCTGCTCCTCAGGCTCGCCATCGCCGGCCGGCGCGCCGGCTCGGCGGAGGCGCGTCGCTGGGCGGAGCTCTACGCGGAGCGCCTGCGCGCCGCCAGGCGCGACCACGACGTGACCCACCGACGCGAACAGGCGATTTTCCTGCTCGATGTGGCGGGTGATGCGGCGGGCGCGCTCACCGCCGCGGCCGGCAACTGGGACTCGCAGCGGGAGCCCGTTGACGTTCGGATCTACGCGCGCGCGGCCGAGCGGGCGAATTCAGCGCCTGACAGCGCGCTCATCGCCGCCTGGCTTCGCAGCTCGCACTACGAGGACCACGTCCTCGGCGCACCGGCGCACCTCGCCGTCGGGGCCGGGCCATGAGGCGCCGGATGGCCGGGCCCATGGCCCTCGCCCTCGCCCTCGCCCTCGCGTTCATCGCCGTCGGCGCCGAGGCGCACAAGCAAAGCGACAGCTACCTGACGCTGACCGTGCCGGTCGAGGGAACTCGACTCGCCGGTCAATGGGACATCGCGCTTCGCGACCTCGACTTCGCGATCGGGCTCGATGCCAACCACGACGGGTCGATCACGTGGGGGGAGCTGCGGCGGGCCGAGGCGAGGATCGCGAGCTACGCGCTCTCGCGGCTCACGCTCGAGGCGATCGGCCGCGGCGATCGCAACCCGTGCCCCGCGGCGCTGACCGAACTCCTCGTCGACCGGCACGTCGACGGGCAGTACGCGGTGCTCCGATTCACCGCCGACTGCGGCCTGCCGCCGGCCGAGCTCAAGGTCCGCTACGGCCTGCTGTTTGACGTCGATCCCACGCATCACGGCCTCCTCGCCATCATCCGGGGCGGCCGCACGGAGGCGTCGGTCCTCGGCGCGGAGTCCCGCAGCGTGACCGTCAACGTGTCGGCGCCGGACCGCTGGCAGCAATTTCGCACCTTCCTGACCGAGGGCATCTGGCACATCCTCAAGGGCTACGACCACATCCTGTTCCTGCTGACGCTGCTCTTTCCGGCGGTGGTGATCTACGGCGGGGGCGGCTGGGAGGCGCGCGGGTCGCTACGCGACTCCGCGCTCGATGTACTGAAAGTCGTGACCGCCTTCACGCTCGCGCACTCGGTGACGCTCTCGCTCGCGGTGCTCGGCCTCGTGCACTTCCCCGCCCGCTGGGTCGAGTGCGGAATCGCACTCACCGTTTTGCTCGGCGCACTCAACAACCTAAAGCCCGTGATCGTGCAGCGGCGCTGGGCGGTCGCCTTCGCCTTCGGGCTCGTGCATGGATTTGGCTTCGCCGCCATCCTCGCGGACCTCGGGCTCAAGGGCACGAACCTCGCGCTCTCGCTCGTCGGGTTCAATGCAGGGGTCGAGATCGGCCAGCTGGCGATCGTCGCCTGCGTGCTCCCCGTCGCCTTCTTGCTCAGGCACACCACCGCGTACCGGCGCGCCTTCATGCCGGCGGGCGCCCTTGCGATCGGCGTCATCGCGACGTACTGGCTCCTCGCACGGCTCACGAGCGCGGATCTCGGCTAACATGCGAGCGACGATCAGATGTCGACGACCGACGACGCAGCGACGGGGAGGCTAAGCGTGCCGAGCGCACCGACAGCGACCGAGCCTGGGAGCGCTGAGCTCGAAGCGCTGCTCGCGCGCTGCGCGAGCCGCGATGCGGCAGCGCTCGAGGCGCTCTATGCGCTCGTGGCGCCGATCCTCCTCGGCGTGCTCCTCAAGATGCTGAGGCGCCGCGACCTCGCCGAGGACGCGCTGCAGGACGTCTTCGTCAAGGTCTGGCAGCAAGCGGGCCAGTTCGACCGGATCCGCGGCCGGCCACTCGCCTGGCTCATCTCGATCGCGCGCTATCGCGCCATCGACCTGCAACGGAGCCAACGGCCGATGCTCGCGCTCACCGCTCTGCACCTCGAGCTCGAGCCGTCGCTGCAGGTCGCCGGCACCGCCGCCGATGCGATGGGACTCGGACTCGGGGGCGCGCTCGCGCGCTGCCTCGATGAGATCGCCGCGCCCCAGCGGCGCTGCCTCGCGCTCGCCTACGAGCAGGGGCTCTCGCACGGGGAAATTGCGCGCGCGGTGGGCGAGCCGCTCGGCACGGTCAAGAGCTGGGTGCGGCGGAGCCTCCTCAGCCTCAGGCGCTGCATCGAATCATGAATTACGAGAATCCGGACCTGCTGACGCCGCTCGCGGCCGACTACGTGCTCGGGACGCTGCGCGGTCCCGCGCGACGCCGGTTCGAGCGAGTGCTGACGAGGGTACCGGCGGCGCTTGCAGCGACGCTGCGCTGGGAAGATGACCTCGCCGGCCTGAACGGCGCGCTCGAGCCCGTGCAACCCTCGGCGCGGGTCTGGCGGGGCATTGAGTCCCGGCTCGCCCTGACCGCGCGTGCCCCCGCGCGGTCCGCGCCGCGCCGCGCCTGGCAGTTCGCGCTGGCCGCGGGGCTCGTGACCGTCGCGCTGATCGCAGGCCTCCTCGTGCGCGAGCGGCAGCTCGCCGTGCAGCCGGTCGCCGCGCTCGGCGCGGATGCCGCGCACCCGGTCTGGCAGGTCGAGCGGCGCAAGGAGTACGTGTCGCTTAGGATCCGGGTCGTCGGCGCCGTGGAACGGCGCGCGGGTCGTTCGTACGAGCTCTGGGCGCTGCCGAAGGGTGGCGCGCCGGTCTCGCTCGGCCTGCTGCCCGAGGAAGGTGCAGTCGACCGCCCGCTCAGCGAGGTGCAGCGTACGGCGCTCCTCGTGTCTGACAAGATTGCCGTCAGCATCGAGCCCGCGCAGGGTTCACCGACCGGGAGCCCGACGGGTCCCGTGATCCTGGTGGCGAGCGTCTCGGCGCGTGGCTAGGGTCGGGTCCGCGCGCTCAACGCCCGCGAGCACCCGTGAAGGCTTAGGGACGCGCGGCAACGCGGCGGGGACCGGGACCCGGGACATCCGCTCGCGCCAAACTGCGCCGTCGCGACCTCGGCGGCGTGGCATCCCGCGACGATCACCCGCGGCATTCCGGCAGGACGGTTTCTCGATACCCGCTGCCGGGCCACCCGGGGACACGCCATGACCGCCGACAACCAGGGCCTTCGCCGGGGACTCACCCGATGGCACGCGGTGGCGATCGTCGTCGGCTCGGTCGTCGGAACCGGGATCTACATTCGCCCGGCCTCCGTCGCCCAGCTCGTCGGGACGCCATCGTCCATCCTCATCGTGTGGATGAGTGCGGGGCTCTTGAGTCTCGCGGGGGCGATGACGTACGCGGAGCTCGCGGCCCGGATCCCGCGCTCGGGCGGGGAGTACGCCTTTTTGCGCACGACACTCGGCGAGGCACCGGCATTCCTGTTCGGCTGGATGCGGCTCACCGTGTCGGTCGGAACCTGTGCGGCCCTCGCGGTCGCGGTCACCGTGTTCCTGTCCGACCTCCTGCCATTCGGCGCGGCCTGGACGCGATTCGAAGTTCCGTGGCCCGGCGCATCGATATGGATCGACGTGGGTCCCAGGCAGGCGCTCGCGGTGCTGATCATCGTGGGTCTCGCCGCGCTCAACCTGCGCGGCGTCGGTCACGCCGGCCGGTTCCAGTCGTGGGTCACGTCCCTGAAGGTCATTGGCCTGCTGGGACTGATCGCGGGCGTGCTGGTGCTCGGTCACGGCTCTGCCGCGATGGCCCCGGCGATGGCGAGCGTGCCGGCGCCCGCGGCCAACCCCATGGCGTTCAGCGCCGCGTTGCTCGCGGCCATGGTCGCGTTCAACGGCTGGGCGAGCGTTGCGATGCTGGCCGGAGAAGTGAAGGACGCCGAGTCGACGGTTCCCTGGGCGCTGACGTGGGGGATCGTCGGTGTCATCGCCCTCTACCTGCTCGCCAACCTCGCCTACCTGCACGTGCTGCCGCTGAGCGCAATTCAAGGCGCCAATTCCACCGCGCACCCGGCGGCTCCAAGCGTCGCAAGCCGTGCGGCGCTCGCCGCCCTCGGACCGAAAGCCGGGGTCGTGCTGTCGGTGCTGTTCATCGTCTCGGCGCTCGGAACGCTGCACTGCAATTTGATGGCAGTCCCGCGCGTGTTCTTCGCGATGGCCCGGGACGGCCTGCTGCCGGCGGCGCTCGGGAGCGTGTCCGCGACCGCCCGCACGCCGGCGATCGCGATCCTGGCGGTGGCGGTGATTGCCGCCATTCTCGCGGTCGTCGGCAACTACGACCGGCTGAGCGGCATGGCGACCTTTGGGAACATCGCCTTCTTCGCGCTCAACGCCTGGGGACTGCTCCACTGGAGCGGTGCAAGGGAATCGGGGCTTCGCGCCCCTCACCGTCGCTGGATCCCGTGGCTGTTTCTCGTGGGATCGGGGTGGCTGCTCGCGACCCTGATCGCGCAGGGCAGCGTCGAGGTCGTCTCGGCGCTGGTCCTGATCGCCGCGGGAATCCCCGTGTATCTCGGCATCTGCGCGTGGCGAAGGACCGGGTGAGCTCACCGCGGCAGCCGCATGGTCGGGTCAGGCCCGGTCGCTCAACGCGAGCGAAGCGCCCGAACCGAACGCTAAGTTCCCCGTGAGGTGCCGGTAGCGGCTCGCGCACGGCAACCGCGCCCGGGCCTCGCGAGCGCGCGTGCAAGCTCGCGCGCGGCGTCGATGACGCGGCTCTCCTTGAGGAGGCGCTCGAGCGTGTAGGCTGAATCGCCCGAGTGCATTGCGCCCACGTTCGTCATGAGCGCGATGACGACATCCTCATCGGGCAGCCATCCGACCACCGCCCCGAAGCCGAGCACGTTGCCGGAATACCCGACGAGGCTCTCGGTGCCGTAGCGGTCGAGCGCGAGCCCCTGCCCCATGTCCTCGTCCTTGTCGTCGCTCGGCTTGAAGGCGGACATGCGCTG
>JANXUT010000032.1 GCA_025356075.1 Pseudomonadota bacterium
GGCGATCCGAACATGAAGAAGCTATCGAAACCGAATGATCGAAAGGGCATCGACGCCGCAGCGGCTCCGCGCCGATCGGCCAACCGCTCCTCGATCATGCATAAAATCTTCAAAACCAAGCTTTTTTCAGCAACCTGCTAGGTAGGTAGCGCCGCCACGCGCGAGCGCGCCGTCGTCCGCGCCGCGAGCGACTGCGGCAGGCAGAGTACGCGGATCGCGATTCGCATCGCCTGGACGAATCCGCGGCGCGTGTTGTGCGTGACCTTGAGCCCGTTGGCGGTGGCACAGAGAGTCGTTGCGAGGTCGGCCGCGGTGATACCGGCCGGGGCATAGACCGCCGCGAGACCGCCTGCCTCGAGCGCGGCGGCGATGCGAGCGACGAAGCGTTGCGTCTCCTGCTCGACGGTGGCGCCGAGCAGCGTCTTACAGGCGCTGACGAGGTCATCGACGTCGGACCCGACGGCTTCCACGAACTGGCCGACCCAGGCATCGAAGGCATCCACCAGCCGGTCCTCGAGCGCCCCGTCGCCGCGCGCAAGGACCGTCGCAACCGCCGCCTGCGAACGGCCGAGCGCCTGCTCCACGGCCGCGCGGAACAGGTCCTCCTTGGTCGGAAAGTGCAGGTAGAGCCCCTGCCGCGACACGCCCGCAGCGTGAGCCACGTCATCCATCGAGGTCTTACGGTAGCCGTGTCGCGCGAACACGCCGAGCGCCGCTTCGAGAAGCTGGCGTCGGCGGGCGTCGGTCGATGCCGTCGGAGCGATCGCGTCGTCGGCGTTCATGTATACATGATTGACAAGTTTAGGTCATCTTGTCAATATTTGGCCGTCCATCGCGACTCACTCGAGCGTCCCCCCGATACCCCGCGCGACCGGCCGCGCGCGGTTCCGCCGGAACGACCGCAGGCGTTTGGTTGAATTGGACTCGACGGCCGCGCGGCGCGCCGCGAATCACGTGAAGGAATCCCGATGCGCCCTGCCCGTCACTTCACCGTCGCCGCGTGCGCCGCGCTCCTCGTCATGGTCGCCGCATCGCTTGGCGCGTGCGGTTCCAAGGGACCGGCATATCCGAGCGGCGGCGCCTCGCCCGTCACCGTCGTCACGCTGAAGCCCTCCACCGTCACGCTGACGCGTGAGCTGCCGGGCCGCACGAGCGCCTTCCTCGTCTCGGAGGTGAGGCCGCAGGCGAATGGCATCGTCAAGGAGCGGCTCTTCACCGAAGGCGCCGCGGTTAAGGCGGGCCAGACGCTCTACCAGCTCGACGACTCGGCCTATCGCGCGCAGTACGACAGCGCCGTCGCCGCACTCGCGCGCGCCGAGGCGACCCTCGGCTCGAGCCGGCTCGCCGCGCAGCGCTCGGCGGAGCTCGTCAAGATCGAAGCCGTCAGCACGCAGGACAACGAGAATGCCATCGCCGCGCTCGGCCAGGCGGAGGCCGACGTCGCATCCGCGCGCGCGGCCGTCGCGAGCAGCCGCGTGAACCTCGCCTACACCCGGATCAGCGCGCCGATCGGCGGCCGCATCGGGAAGTCGTCTGTCACCCCGGGCGCGCTGGTCGTGGCGAACCAGGCGGCAGCCCTCACGACGGTGCAGCAGCTCGACCCCCTCTATGTTGAAGTCAGCCAATCGAGCGCCGAGTGGCTCAGGCTGCGGCGTGCGATCGATGCGGGCCGCCTCACGGCCGGCGGCGCCGGCACGCGCGTCACGATCGTGTTCGAGGATGGCGCGAAGTATCCGCGCGAGGGGCGCCTGCAGTTCGCGGACGTGACGGTCGATCCCGGCACCGGCAGCTTTGTGCTGCGGGTGCTGGTCCCCAATCCCGATGCGCGGCTGCTGCCAGGCATGTTCGTGACGGCGGTGATCGACGAGGGGACGCTCGCCGATGCAATCCTCGCGCCCGAGCAGGGCATCACGCACGACGCGAAGGGCGGTGCGACCGCGTTCGTCGTCGGCGCGGAGGGCAACGCGGAACTTCGCCCCGTGACCGCGACGCGCACGATCGGCGATCGGTGGCTCATTGAATCCGGCCTCAAGGCCGGTGACAGGGTCATCGTCGAGGGGCTGCAGAAGATCCGTCCGGGCGCGCCGGTAAGCGCGGTCGAGCGCGGCACGGAAGGGCCGCCCAAGGCGCCCGCCGCCCCGCCCGCAGCGCCCAGCAAGTAAGGCTGGCCGTCGCGCATGTCACGCTTTTTCATCGACCGGCCGATTTTTGCCTGGGTCATCGCGATCCTCGTCATGCTGGCAGGCGCGGTGTCGATCGCGCGCCTGCCTATCTCGCAGTACCCGACCATCGCCCCGCCGGCAGTGACGATTGCCGCCGGCTACCCGGGCGCCTCCGCGCAGACCGTCGAGGAGTCGGTCACGCAGATCATCGAGCAGAGCATGACCGGGCTCGACGGCCTCCTCTACATGTCCTCGGTCAGCGACGCCGCCGGCAACGTGAGCGTCACGCTCACCTTCGCGAGCGGCACCGACCCCGACATCGCGCAGGTGCAGGTCCAGAACAAGCTGCAGAACGCGACGCCGCTGCTGCCGCAGGTCGTGCAGCAGCAGGGACTCGTCGTCACGAAGGCGAACGCGAGCTTCCTGATGGCGGTCGGCTTCATCTCCTCGGACGGGAAGCTTTCCTCGCGCGACATGGCTGACTTCGTCGCGACCAACGTTATGGAGCCTCTCGGCCGGGTAGCCGGCGTCGGCAGCGTCCAGCAATTCGGCGCCAAGTACGCAATGCGTATCTGGCTCGACCCGAACAAGCTGGCGAGTTACTCGCTCACGCCGACCGACATCACGAACGCGATCACCGCGCAGAATGCCCAGGTGGCGATCGGGCAGCTCGGCGGAACTCCGGCGGTCCCCGGCCAGCAGCTGAACGCGACGATCACCGCGCGCGGGCGCCTGCAGAATGCCGCGCAGTTCCGGGCGATCGTCCTTCGCAGCAACGCCGGCGGCACGCCGCTTAGGCTCGGCGATGTCGCGCGGGTCGAGCTCGGCGCCGCCGACTACGGAACTAGCGCCCGCTACAACGGCCAGCCAGCGACCGGCGTCGCGATCTCGCTCGCGACGAATGCGAACGCACTCTCGACGGCGCGCGGCGTCGAGGCGCTGATGAAGCAGCTGGAACCCACGTTCCCGGCTGGACTCAAGATCATCTTCCCGTTCGACACGACACCCTTCGTGCGCGCCTCGATCCGCGAGGTCGTGAAGACGCTGCTCGAGGCGGTAGCCCTCGTGTTCCTGGTGATGTACCTCTTCCTGCAGAACGTCCGCGCGACGCTGATCCCGACGATCGCCGTGCCGGTCGTGCTGCTCGGGACCTTCGGAGTCCTCGCCGCGCTCGGCTACTCGATCAACATGCTGACGATGTTCGCGATGGTGCTGGCGATCGGCCTGCTCGTCGACGATGCGATCGTCGTCGTCGAGAACGTCGAGCGGGTCATGCAGCAGGAGGGACTCAGTCCCGTCGAGGCTACGCGCAAGTCGATGGACCAGATCACCGGCGCCCTCATTGGCATCGCGACGGTCCTCTCCGCCGTGTTCCTGCCGATGGCGTTCCTCGATGGCTCCACGGGCGTGATCTACCGCCAGTTCTCCGTCACGATCGTCTCGGCGATGATCCTGTCGGTGTTCGTAGCGGTGATCCTGACGCCGGCGCTGTGCGCGACGTTGCTGAAGCCCGCCGCCGCGAATGCGCACGAATCGACGCTGCCGTTCTTCGTCTGGTTCAACGCCAAGTTCGAGAGCGCCAAGGATCGCTACCAGGCGTTCGTCGGGAAGATGCTCAAGGGAACGCGCCGCTGGATGCTCGCGTTCCTCGGGCTTGCTGCGCTGATGGTGCTGTTGCTGTGGCGGATGCCCACCTCGTTCCTGCCGGTCGAGGACCAGGGCTACCTGTTCACGCTCGTCCAGGCCCCGGCCGGCGCGACGCAGGAGCGCACGCAGCATTCGCTCGATCGCGTGCAGAGCTACTTCATCGACGACGAGAAGGCCGCGGTCAAATCGATCTTCACGGTCGCGGGCTTCAGCTTCAACGGTCCGGGCCAGAACATGGGCTTCGGCTTCGCGCTCCTCAAGGATTGGGACGAGCGCAAGAAGTCCGGACTCGGCGCCACCGCCGTCGCGCAGCGCGCGAGCGGGGCGATGATGCGGCTCAAGGACGTCATGGCGTTCGTCGTGGCCCCGCCTTCGGTGCAGGGCCTCGGCAGCACCGGCGGATTTGATTTCTACCTGCGCGACAACCTGGGGCAGGGACACGCGGCGCTGATGGCGGCGCGCAACCAGCTCCTCGGCCTTGCCGGCAAGAGCAAGCTGCTGGCCGGCGTGCGGCCGAGCGGCCAGGAAGACTCGCCACAGTTCCGCGTTGACATCGATTCGGTCAAGGTGAGCGCGCTCGGACTCTCGATGACGGACGTCAACAACACGCTGGCCGTCGCCTGGGGCGGGCGCTACATCGATGACTTCATCGACCGCGCGCGCGTAAAGCGGGTCTACCTGCAGGCGGACGCGCCGTTTCGCATGAACCCGGAAGACCTCGACCGCTGGTACGTCCGCAACGGCGCGGGCGCCATGGTGCCGGTGTCGGCATTCGCGGGCTCGCACTGGGAGTACGGTTCCCCGCGGCTGCAGCGCTTCAATGGCGCTTCATCAATCGAGATTGGCGGAGACGCGGCGCCCGGCGTCAGCTCGGGCGCCGCCATGCAGGAGATCGAGCGGCTGGTCGGGCAGTTGCCCGCCGGCTACGGCATCCAGTGGGCCGGGCAGTCCTACGAGGAGCGTTCCGCGGGCTCGCAGAAGCCGGCGCTCTATGCGCTCTCGCTTATCGTGATCTTCCTGTGCCTCGCCGCGCTCTACGAGAGCTGGCTGATTCCGAGCTCGATCCTGCTGGCCGTCCCGCTCGGGATCATCGGCGCGGTGATCGCGAGCAGCGTCCGCGGCCTTGAAAGCGACGTGTATTTCCAGGTCGGCATGCTGACGACGATCGGGCTTACGAGCAAGAACGCGATCCTCATCGTCGAATTCGCCCAGGCCAACGTCCACGCGGGCTTGGGCGTACTCGAGGCAACCCTGCACGCGATCAAGGACCGGCTGCGCCCGATCCTGATGACCTCGCTCGCCTTCGGCCTCGGCGTGCTGCCGCTGGCGCTCGCCTCGGGCGCGGGCGCAGGCGCGCAGCGCGCGATCGGCACGGGCGTCGTCGGTGGCGTGCTCGCCGGCACGTTCCTTGGCATCTTCTTCATCCCGGTCTTCTACGTGGTGATCCAGCGACTCTTCGGTTCGCGCCGCGCGGAGACGACGCATGACTAGGGTCTACCTCGCCGTGATCGGCCTCGCGGCCACGCTTGGTCTCGGTGCCTGCAAGGGGCTCGAGGCGCGCTATCACCAGCCGGTGCTGCCGGTCACCGACGCGTGGCCGATCCCGCCCGCAACAGCCCAGGCCGGCGCCGCCGCCGATATTGGCTGGCGTGACTTCTACGCGGACGAGCGGTTGCGCAAGTTGATCGCGCAGGCGCTCACTGACAATCGCGACCTTAGGGTCGCCGTCCTCAACGTCGAGAAGGCCCGCGCCACCTACCAGGTGCAGCGCGCCGCACGCCTGCCTGAAATCGATGCAACAGGCTCGCTGGTCCGCGAACGGGCCGCGGGCGCCCAGCTCGGGCTTCCGGCGGGCTCGGGCGGGGAGATCGTGCAGTACTACTCCGCCGGAGTCGGCGTTTCGGCCTTCGAGCTGGATCTCTTCGGCCGCGTCGCGAGCCTGAGCCACGCGGCGCTTGAGCAGTATTTCGCCGATGCGGACGCCCGTCGCGCGGCGCAACTCAGCCTCATCGCCGAGGTCGCCAACGCCTACCTTACGCTCGCGGCCGATATCGAGCACGAGCGACTCGGCAGCCGGACGCTCGAGAGCCAGGAAGCGTCTTACCACTTGACCGAGCAGCGCCATGCGCTCGGCGCCGTGTCGGCGCTTGACCTGAGTCAAGCAAGGACGACCGTCGAATCGGCGCGCGCCGATGCTGCCCGCTACCGCGGCGCCGTCGCCACCGACCGCAACGCCCTCACGCTCCTCGTCGGCGCGCCGCTCGATCCGGCGCTGCTGCCCGACGGGTTCGGGGCGGACGTGACGGGCGCGGCGCCCCTCCCGGCGGGGCTGCCCTCGAACGTGCTGCTCCGGCGGCCCGACGTCCGCGAGGCCGAGCACGTGCTGCGCGCGGCCGATGCGACCATCGGCGCGGCGCGCGCGGCGTTCTTTCCCTCGATCACGCTGACCGGCAGCCTCGGCAGCACGAGTTCAGAGCTCTCGGGCCTGTTCAAGTCCGGCACCGGGACCTGGAGTTTCATGCCGCAGGTGAACCTGCCGATCTTCGCCGCCGGACGGCTGCGCGGTCACCTGCACGCGGCGACCGCCGATCGCGACATCGCGCTCGCGCGCTACGAACGCGCCATCCAGTCGGCGTTTCGCGAGGTCGCCGATGCGCTCGCGCTGACCGGCACGCTGCGCGAGCAAAATCTCGCGCAGTCCGCCCTCGCTGAGGCGACCGGTAGTGCGTTCAAACTGTCCGAGGCGCGCTACAAAGCCGGCAAGGACAGCTACCTCTCGATGCTCGATTCGCAGCGCAGCCACTATGCCGCACGCCAGGCGCTAATCGGTACGCGCCTCGCCGAGGAAAGCAATCGCGTCACGCTCTACAAGGTGCTCGGCGGCGGCTGGCGTGATGAGCCGGCCCGCCAAGGGCCGAGCAGCCGCGATCCTTAGCCCCCCTTGAAGATCACGCCGGCCGGGGCATAGCCCGCCGCGCCACGGGGCGCCGTGTACCGCCAGTCGGGCCTCGCCCTACAGGTTTCTTAATCCGGGCGGGGTTGTCTCACCCATTCAAACTGTATAGCTTGCGCGCCTGCCCTTCAGCAGCGCCCGTCTGGCGCGCAGGGCCGTGCGGAGTGGCGCGGACTCGGTGGGAAAGCGGACAAGTACAACAACTGATCCTGGCGGGGCGCGGCAGGCGCTTCGCGCGAATGATTTGGCGGGCTTCAATCGACCGGTAGCGGGTTCGCGCATCGCGGCGACCTCGTGGCCGGACTTAACTTCAGGGAATGCAAACGTGAATCATCAACTGTTCAAGACCGGGCGGTCCGCCGCCGTGGCGATGAGTCTGATTGGTCTCGGCTGGACGCCGCTGGCGCTCGCCGACTGGACTGGCAAAGCCGAGGCGGGCCTCCTCATCGCGAGCGGCAACTCGGCCTCGACGTCAGCGAACGCCAAGCTCGATGTGGCACGCGAAGACGGGCCGTGGAAGAACGTGGTGCATGTTGCCGGCCAGTACGGCAAGAACGCCGTCTTCACGACGGGTGAACGGCTCGAGGGCTCCTATGAGCTCGATCGGAAGATCTCCGACAAGCTCTTCGGCTTCGCCGGCATCGCCGCCGAGCGCGACCTGTTCGACGGCTTCCAGTACCAGGCGACGCTGTCGACGGGCATCGGCTACAAGTGGTTCGACACCGCCGACACGAAGCTGTCGACCACGGTCGGTCTCGGCTATCGCCGGCTGCGCCCCGAGACCCTGACCAAGGACGCATCCGGCCAGGTCATCGCACGCACCCCGCTCGAGGCGACGGGCGACGCAGTCCTCACGCTCGGTGCTAGTCTCGAGCAGAAGCTGACCGCCTCGACCAAGCTGACCGACAAGCTGGCGATCCAGTCGGGATCGAACGACACGGCCGTTGCGAATGATTTCGGGATCTCGGTGGCCATGTCGGACCGCCTCGCGCTCAGCGTCGGCTATGGCGTACGCTTCAACAGCGACCCGGCGCCGGGCACGAAGAAGATCGATACGCTGACGACCGTGAACGTCGTCTATAACATCAAGTAAGCGGGGAGAACGCTCATGAGTTTCGCGTCAGAGTTCAAAGAATTCGCGATGAAGGGCAACGTCGTCGACCTCGCGGTCGGTGTCGTGATCGGTGCCGCATTCGGCAAGATCGTGTCGTCGCTCGTCGAGAACGTCGTGATGCCGGTCGTCGGCCTGCTCACGGGCGGTGTCAATTTCTCGACACTCGCGGTCACGATCGGCTCGAGTGCGAAGGGCGAACCGGTGCTCCTGAAGTACGGCGCGTTCATCCAGTCCGTCGTCGACTTCCTCATCGTCGCGTTCGTGATCTTCCTCGCGATCAAGGCGATCAACCGGCTGAAGAAGCCGGCCCCGGTCGTCGTAGCCGCGGTCCCGCCACCGCCGCGCCAGGAAGTGCTGCTCGAGGAGATCCGCAACCTCCTCGCCAAGCGCTGATCGGACCAGACGATTGCGAGCGCGATCCCGGCGAAGGCGCCGGGGTCGTGGCGCGCGCGGGCCTGCCGGCGCGAGCGCCGGCCGGATCTGAAGCTCAGGCCCCGTCGGTAAATTTGATCGCGGCGTGCGACCCGTCGCAGAACGGCTTGTTGCGCGAGGCGCCGCAGCGACACAACGTCACGCGGTTCCGTACCTCGTAGGCAAATCCCGCGGCGCCCACGACCGGAATGCCGCCGCGGGCCCAGATGGCGCCGCTCACGCCCTGCGCGGTGTCCTGTATCAGCCCAATTGATGGCGGTAACTTCGGCTCGAGCGCGTGCGTGCGACGCTTCGCGACCAACCGGCCGGACGGGCATTGCCCGGCCTCCTGTTCGACGAGCGTCGCGGCGCGCGGATCCTGGCTCTGGCCCACCAGGTTCCAGATCTGCCCCTCGCGGTCGCAGAACCGCGCGAACGCGCACAGCTTCTCGGCATCCTCGAGCACCATCGTCGCGCCGTCGATCCGCTCCGCCTGCTTCTCGTAGGGCGCGTGGCTCGCCGTCTCGGTCCCATCGAAACGCGCCCTCGCATGCGAGCCGTCGCAGAACGGCTTCTTCCGCGACTTGCCACAGCGGCACAGCGAATACGACTCGCCGTGCGGCACGGCGGCGCCGGTGCGCCAGTCGAGCGATTCCCCTGCCTCGTTGACGATGACGTGCTGGTGTTCGAGCGGGAGATTTCCCTCGACGAGATACGGGCCGTTGACTGTAACGGTGATCTTCGGCGTGCTGGTCATGGGTGGCTCCTCGAATCGCCGGGCGCGGCGGCATCGTTCGGGCTTTCGGTGTCGACGTGGATCGCGACCGGATCGCTCGCGGGGAATGACTCATCGAGCGCTTCATCGAGTGCTGGATCATCTGCGACCACCCGCCGCGGCTCAACCCGCAGAAAGCGCGCGACAATCACGCCGAACAGCAGCATCGCCAGCAGGTTCTCGATGGACGAGGCAGCGGTGAAGTGTGGCACGTGGCCGACGGCGGAAAGCGGCACGACGACGTAGTTCATGACGGCGAAGACGATGACCCCGAATGCGAGTCCGGCCGCGAGCCAGCGGGCACGCACCATCGGCAGTCGGCTAGTCCCGACCGCATAGCACGCCGCGATCAGCACCGACATCGCGCACTGGAGTGCATAGCCGAGCGCAGCCGCCCAAGGCCCATCGTGAAAGGACCCCCGGCCGAGCAGGCCGCTCGCGACCGCCTGCAGAATGACGACGGGGCTCAACCAGTTGATGATCGAGGCCGCGCCGATATCGATCGTGCCGGCAATCAGCCCGCCCCAGAGCATTCTCTCGACGGTGGACCGGCTGGCTGAGTTCATGGAGGCGCGCACATCCCAGGGCGGGTAGCCATCGCTTGCCTCGTCCGGGATTCGGCCGGAGCCGGCGACGGCAGGCACAGCGGTTGGTGCTACCTTAACGGAGCCCCACACCCTGTCAACCGAGTGAACGGACTTGCGGTCTTCCTTGAACCCGCCCCCCGCCGCCATCGACCCGGCCGTGCTGCCGCGATGCGGCGCTCCCGGCATCGGCCGCGTGCGCCGTGGCTGACATCCCCGATCCAGGTGGGCGCCCACCACCGATCGATGTGCCTCATCGCGAACTCCCGCCGGAGACTCTGCGGGCCGTCGTCGAGTCGTTCGTGCTGCGGGAGGGCACCGAGTACGGCGAGCGTGACGTCGCGCTCGAGGTCAAGGTCGAGCAGGTCATGCTCCAGCTCGAGCGCGGCGAGGTGAAGATCCTCTTCGATCCGGCGAGCGAGTCGGTCGACATCGTCGTCTGCCGCACCGGACGGGCACTCCGCTGAGTCCCCGCTGCTCGCGATGGGCACAGCACACACCGTCTACCCGTCGAACGACGCCTACGCGGGCGGCGTGCTGATGAACTTGGCCGACGGGATCCTGCGCTGCCGTTACCGGGACTCGTGGGAACAACCGAAGCTCTCGCGACCGGGCGAGAATTGCGCGATCAAGGTCGAGGCTTTCCCGACGTCGAATCTCTTCAAGCAGCGCCATCGGATCAGGCCGATATCTCCTCGAGCAACTTCCCGCACTTCGAGCAGAACCCGAACACGGGTGAGCCCGAGGGCAAGGCCACGGCGCTCCGCGTGACGACGAACCGGGTCTTCGTTGATCGGGCGCGCGCGCCCTACGTGCTGCTGCCCGTGATTGCGTAGTCACGCGCGGGACGGCGCCGCCGTCCGTGGGCGCTCGATGCGGCCGGGAACTCTTCTAGAACATCCCGTTCGCGTTGGCGGATTTCTCGGGAATGATCTGCAGTACGTCCCAGTGCTCGACGACCTTGCCAGTTTCGTCGAAGCGGAAGATGTCGATTCCCGCCCAGTCGTGATCGCCCGGCCAGTGCTGGAAACAGTGCAACACCACGAATTCGCGTTCCGCGATCACGTGCTTGAACTCGACCCGCTTGCCCGGGTATTCGCGCGCCATGCGGATGAAGTAGTCGATGAACGCCTGCTTGCCGTCACCGACGCCCGGGTTGTGCTGCGTGTAGGTTGCACCGACATAGCGGGCGACCGCCTCTTCGGGCCTGCACTGGTTGAACATGAGGTCGTAGAACGCCGTGGCGCTCGCTTTGTTGCGCTCTTGCGGAGATTGCATCGTGGCTCCTTCGGCTGTCGCGAGCGGAAGCGCCGAGGCTGCCAGTAGACCCGCCAGCGCCTCGCGTCGAGTGACCATGGCCCTGTCTCCCTCCCCGGTTGTGCTCGAGCCCGAGCTTACCCGGCCAGCGCGGCCGACGGTGATGCTCCGCAACAGCCGCCGTCGTGACGACGGCCGGCGGTTGCTGCGCTGCGGCGATGGATGTGAGAAGCTTCTGCGGGAATCGACACTCGTTAGGCCGCGCCGCAGACGGCCAGCGCCCCCCCGACCGGCGACCGCGACCGCCTGCCCGACATCTTGCGACCTGCATGACCGAATCGACCCAAGCCGTCTTCTTGAGCTACACCTCGCAGGATGCCGAGGTTGCCCGGCGGATCTGCGACAGCCTCAGGGCCGCGGGCATCGAGGTGTGGTTCGACCAGAGCGAGCTCCGCGGCGGGGATGCGTGGGATGCCGCAATCAAGCGCCAGATCAAGGCGTGCGCGCTCTTCATGCCGATCATCTCTCGGAACTCCCACTCGCGCGTCGAGGGCTATTTCCGGCTCGAGTGGAAGCTTGCGGTCGATCGCTCCCACCTGATCGCGAGCGACCGGCCGTTCCTCCTCCCGGTAACGGTCGATGAGACCGAGGAAGCCGAGGCCCGGGTCCCCGATCGATTCCGGGACGTGCAATGGACGCGGCTTCCGGGCGGAACCTCCTCGAGCGAGTTCATCGCCCACGTGAAGCGCTTGCTGGCGTCGATCGAGGCACAGGCCGGATCAGCCCCCGCGCGCGGCGAACGGGCTCCTGCACCAGCGCCGCTTGCAACACCGCCCTCGCCCGCCCCGACGGCGCAAGCCTCGCGGCGTCGTCTGGCGCTGATCGCGGTCGCTGCGCTGCTCGTCATCGGGCTCGGCGCGTGGGCAGCGCTTCGCTACCTCGGTCACGCTCAGGTGATCGAGCCCTATTCGCTCGCCGACCGGCGCATGACCTTCGCCGTGCTGCCGTTCGAAGCGCCGAGCGGCGATGCAGCTGCCGCACGGGTCGCAAGCGCCGTCGCCGAGGCGGTCATGGCCGCGCAGGAAGCCAACAACCT
This sequence comes from Pseudomonadota bacterium, assembly GCA_025356075.1. Classification (GTDB taxonomy): domain Bacteria; phylum Pseudomonadota; class Gammaproteobacteria; order Steroidobacterales; family Steroidobacteraceae; genus CAIKZZ01. Next base: position 12,000 of record JANXUT010000032.1, read on the forward strand.
CTGGGCGCAGGTTGCACCCCGTCGCAGCGTCGAACAGGCGATTCACGCGCACGCCGCGTCGAAAGATATCGGCGCTGCGCTCGATGTGCGGTTTCTGATTCGCGGCACCGTATCGCGCGTGCCCGCGGGCTACGCAGTCGACCTTTTCCTGATGGAGGCGGAGTCCGAACGCGTGCTACGCAAGCGCTCGCTCGAGGTGCCAACCGGCGCCGAACTACCGCCCTGGGGCGACGACGTGATCGATCGCGTGCAGAGCCTGACCTTCGGTGCCGTTCGACAGGAAGTAGCCCTCGCAAAGACGAAGCCGGACGCGGCGTTCGATGTCCGCGATCTATCGTTCCGCGCGATCGTCCAGTGGTCCGATAAGGGCAAGTCCGATGCAAAAGGTGCGTACGAGGCGGCGACCGCGCTCCTCAACCGCGCCCTCACGCTTGCCCCGGACGACCGCCTGGCGACTTTCCTGACCGCCGAAGTGAATCTCTGCGACTGCGTGAACGGCTGGAGCAAGGACGTCGAGACGCAGATCGCCATCGGCTCGAACGCAATGGAGAAATACCTCGCCCGGGATCCCTCGTCCCCCGAGATGCTCTCGGACAAGGCCGACCTGTTCATCATGCGAGGGCGCTTCGAAGACGCGCTCGCCATCGCCGAATCGATTCTTTCCAGGAACCCGCAGTCGGAGTTCGGGCTCCCGATGAAGAGCACGGCGCTCCTCAAGCTTGGCCGCCCGGCCGAGGCGCTCGCGACGGTGAAGACTCTCGCGGAGCACGCCGCGGCCGACTGGCCGGAAGGCGTCGCTGGTGTCGCAAACATCCACTATGCGCTTGGCGAGTACGACATCGCGGCGCGCATGGCGAGGGACGCGGCGAGTCGAATGTCGCACGAGAGCCTTGCCAATCCCGTCAACGGTCCGGTGCTGCTGACACTCGCGGCAGCGGAGGCGCACCTCAATCATCCCGATCGCGCCAGGGCGGCACTCACGGACCTGCAGGCGCTCGTGCCTCGACTGACCAGCATCGGCGCGGTCCGCAAATGGATACGGCCGAATGCGGACCTGGCAGGGTATGAGCCTCTCTACGCCGGCCTCAAGCTCGCCGGCCTTCCGGACTGAGCCGCGGCGCGGCCGTCCGCAATCGCCGCGATCGCCTTCCGCAGGAGCCACCCAATGAACCAGCCCCGCCCGAGCGTCGCCGCGAAACGCCGCGCGTTCCACGAGCTTCACGCGAACGGCTGCTTTGCACTCCCCAATCCCTGGGACATCGGCAGCGCGCTCTACCTGCAGGGCCTCGGCTTCAAGGCGCTCGGGACCACGAGTTCCGGCTACGCCTGGTCGCGCGGACGCCACGACGGCGGCCTGTCGCGTGAGGAGGTGCTCGCGCACCTCGCCGAAATCACCGCGGCGACCGATGTTCCGGTGAACGCGGATTTCGAGAGCGGCTTCGCGCGAACCCCCGCCGGCGTCACCGAGAGCGTCCGCCTCGCCATCGCGACCGGGATCGCCGGCATCTCGATCGAGGACTCGACCGGCGATCCGACCCGTCCGCTCTACCCGCTCGAAGAAGCCATCGAGCGGATAACGAGCGCGCGCCGGGCGATCGATGCGAATGGCGGCGACACGCTGCTCGTCGGCCGCGCGGAGTGCTTCCTCGTCGGCCGGCCCCATATCGAGGAAACAGTCGCTCGGCTCAGGGCCTACGCGAGCGCCGGCGCCGACTGTCTGTACGCGCCTGGGATCCGCACGCGCGAGCAAATCTCCGCGGTGGTCGCAGCCGTCGCACCGAAGCCGGTCAACCTTTTGATCGGCTGGGCGAGCGAGCTTTCAATGGCGGCGATCGCTGCTCTCGGCGTCCGCCGCGTCAGTGTGGGCGGCGCGCTCGCGCGCTCGGCCTGGGGTGGCTTCCAGCGCGCGGCCAAGGCCCTCGCCGACGAGGGCAGCTTCGGCGGATTCGCCGCGGCAGCCTCCGGCCAGGAGCTCGACGCTCTATTCCGCCACGTGCCGGTGCGCTAGTCAGGCGAGCACCTCGCCCGGTCGGCTACCGCGGCGCAGCAACCCGAACAACCGCGGCAGGCGACTGACCGCACCACGTCGTTTTCACACAGCTTGACGGAGCGCCTCTGTCGCGCGTGGCGCCGTTCGACGCGCCGGCGCAGAATACCTCGCGAGCTACGGAACCAGCTCGAAGAGGACGGCATGGAGTCACGCGACGCCGAAGTCCTTGTCGCGACGCCCGCGCCGGACGGGCCGCTGCGCGTACTTCACTGCGAAGACATGGCGAGCGACGGCGAGCTCGTCGAGCGCATGCTGCATCGCTGGTACCCGCCGATCGAATACCTGCGCGTCGCGGGCGAGGCCGGCTTTCGCGGCGCGCTGCGCGACAATCCGCCCGACCTCGTGCTCTGCGACTACACCGTGCCCGGATTCGGTGGCCCGGCGGCGCTTCGCATCGCGCGCGAAGCAAGCGCGTCGATGCCTTTCATCTTCGTCTCCGGAACCATCGGCGAGGACAACGCGATCGAGTCGCTGCGGCAAGGCGCGACCGACTACGTCCTCAAGGACCGCCTGGCGCGGCTCATCCCCGCGATCGGCCGGGCGCTTCGCGAGGCGCGACTGCGCCGCCACAACGAGGCTGCGATGCTGGCGCTCGCGCATCATCGGCGCCTGCTGAGCGGTGTCCTCGCAGCGCTGCCCGACTTCATCTACGCAGTCGACCGCGACAACCGCGTCATCGCCTGCAACCCGCGCGCGTCGCAGTTCCTGTCTGGCGGATCGGACATTGCCGCCCACAATCGCCTGCTCATCGACCTCGCGCCTCCGGGCGTGGATATCCGGCGCATCGCGACGGAGAACGCCAGGCTCATGGCGGAATCCCGCGAGACCTATGACGCGGACGGTTGGCTGGTGGGCGCCGACGGCTCCGACCGGTTCCTGTCGGTCTCGAAGACGCCGCTCCGGGACCTCGACAGCGGCGAGCTCTGCGGACTCGTGACCGTCGGACGCGACATCACCGAACGGCTCGGGCTCGAGCGGGCGGTTCTCGATGCGAGCGAGCGCGAGCGCCGCAGCATCGGGGGCGACCTGCACGACGGACTCGGCCAGGAGCTTTCAGGCCTCGGCCTGCTCCTCGCAGTGGTCGAGCGTTCGTTGGGCGATGGCGCGCCGCAGGCACGGGCAGCGCTCCTGCGCGCCCAAGAGGTACTGCGCCACGCGATGGCGACGACCAGACGACTAGCGCGGGGCCTTGCACCGATCGATCTGGAGGAGGCGGGTCTCGCCGCAGCGCTCGCGACTCTCGTCGAACGCAGTTCGTTGATGTTTGGCGTCGAGTGCAGTCTCGTCGCGACTCCCGAAAGCGGACATCTCATCGATCCAACCGTCGCGGCACATCTTTACCGCATCGCCCAAGAGGCGATCGGCAACGCCGCGCGCCATGGCCAGGCGGCACGGATCGAGGTGCGCCTCGCGCCCCCCCCGAGCCTTACCTCGAAATTGCCGACAACGGGACTGGATTCGACGCCGACAACCCGCGACCGTCGACGGGCATGGGGCTGAGGCTAATGCGCTACCGCGCGACGATCATCGGCGGCCTGCTGTCGGTCGACAGTGACCGGACGGGAACGCGCATACGCTGCCGGATACCCGACCGGCCGCGCCAGCAGTAACCGTCCGCGGTCGAGGCGGGTAGACAGAGCGATTTGCATCGTCGACGCTCGGGCGATCGGTTGGCCTGCCGCCGCGCGCCAGGCGCCCGCCAGACAGCTGCCGCCTGCGCGGGAGCGCCGCCGTCACAGGACTTCGGTCGATGCGCGCGCAGCGCCGGACTCTGCTCGAACGCATGCGCATAGGCCAAGTATTCCGATACCACTGCCCCTCCTTTGTGCATACAATCTGACGCGCGCGGCATCTCAACTGTGGCCGCCGACGGGAGCGAGTTGTCGTGACGCAGGTGGACATCGTCGAGGTCGGCCCGCGCGACGGTCTGCAGAACGAGCCGGTCGTCCTGAGCACCGCGGCGAAGGTCGAATTCGTCAATCGCGCCGTCGCTGCGGGTGTCCGGCGGCTCGAGGTCGCGAGCTTCGTGAATCCGAAGCGCGTCCCGCAAATGGCCGACGCCGAGGACGTGCTGAAAGCGCTGCCGCGCCGCGCCGACGTGGTCTACGTCGGCCTCGTACTCAACCGCCGCGGCTTCGATCGCGCGGTTGCTGCCGGCTGCAACGAGATCGGCATGGTGGTCGCCGCGAGCGACACGTTCAACCAGCGAAATCAAGGCGTCACGACCGAGGAGTCGCTCGCGGCGTGGCTCGACATCGCAAGCGCCGCGCGCGCCGCCAACATCCGCGCCCAGGTGACGATCTCGACCGCTTTCGGTTGTCCCTTCGAGGGTGCGATCGCGGCGGAGCGGGTCGTCGACCTTGCACGGCGCGTCGCGGCCGGCCAGCCGCACGAGATCGCGCTCGCCGACACGATTGGCGTCGCGGCCCCGACTCAGGTCCGCGACATGGTGCCCCGAGTTCGGGCGGCCGTTCCCGGAATGGCGCTGCGCTGCCATTTTCACAACACGCGCAACACCGGCATCGCCAACGCCTACGCCGCGGTCGAGGCCGGGGTCCGTGTACTGGATGCGAGCATCGGCGGCATTGGCGGCTGCCCGTTCGCGCCCGCGGCGACCGGCAATATCCCGACCGAGGACCTGGTGTACATGCTCGACCACATGGGCATCGACACCGGAATTGACGTCGACGCGCTGATCACGACCGGCCGGTGGATCGAGGCGCAACTCGGCCGCACGGTGCCCGGCATGTTGATCAAGGCGGGGAACTTCCCGCGCCCGACATCACTGACGGGCTGAATGAGCGAGCACGCCGTCGGGGTCGTGGCACGCCTGTATCGGCGGGCCGCTAACAACCCGAGCGTTGACCATATTTTTTCGACGCGTGAATTCCAGAGGCCCGACATGCACAGTCCCAAGATCGCCGAGCGCCCACGCCTCTCCTCCCGTCTCTCGCCCACCGCGACGGCGATGGCCGCCGTCGTCTGGTTGGTATCGACAGTGCACGCAGCCGAGGCGGTGAAGCCGCAGCCAGGCGAGGAATACATCACCGCCTCCGCCGGAGGCGCCGTGCACTCGCCGACACCCGCGCCGGATCGCCGGGCGGATGAGGGCAAGGGCCCGTTTCGCCGGCTCGTGATCCGAGGCGCGACGCTCATCGACGGCACCGGCGCACCGCCGCTCGGGCCCGTCGACATCGTCATCGAGCAGGACCGCATCGTCCGCGTGGCGAGCGTCGGTTACCCGAAGGTGCCGATCAAGGAAAAGCGTCGGCCCGAGAAAGGCGACTACGAGCTCGATGCAACCGGCATGTACGTACTGCCCGGCTTCATCAACGCGCACGCCCACATTGCCGACGCGAACCAGGGCATCGTCGGCGACGTGCCGCCGGCCGAATACGTCTACAAGCTCTGGCTCGGCCATGGCATCACGACGGTCCGCGAGGTCGGCGCCTTCAACGGCCTTCGCTGGACGCTGAATGAACGGCGTCGCAGCGCGGCTCACGAGATCGTCGCACCGCGGCTCGCGGTTTACGCCGGGTTCCCGGTCGGCGTCGACGTGCCGGGCGGCGTGCGCACGCCCGAGGAGGCGCGCCGCTGGGTCGATGCGGTCGCCGCGGCCGGTGCGGATGGCATCAAGTTCCTCGGCTCGCCGCCCGATGTCATGCAGGCGGCGCTGGCGGAGGCAAAGCTCAAGAACCTTCGCAGCGCCTGCCATCATGCCCAGCTTGCTGTCTCGCGGATGAATGTCCTCGACACGTCGTCATGGGGCCTCACCAGCCTCGAGCACTGGTATGGCTTGCCCGAGGCGCTGTTCACTGACCGGCGCGTTCAGAATTTCCCGGTTGACTACAACTACAACGACGAGTCGCAGCGCTTCGGCGAGGCGGGGCGCTTGTGGGAACAGGCTGCGCCGCGTGGCAGTGAGCGCTGGAAGAGCGTGATCGGAACCCTTATCTCGCGCGACTTCACGATGGTCCCGACCTTCACGATCTACGAGGCCAGCCGCGATCTCATGCGCGAGCGGCGCGCCGACTGGCACGACGACTACACGCTGCCGACACTGATGCGCTGGTACGCCCCGAATCGCGAGGCGCACGGCGCTTACTGGTTCGGTTGGACGACCGCCGATGAGATCGCCTGGAAGAAGAACTACGCGATCTGGATGTCTTTCATCAATGACTACAAGAACGCCGGCGGTCGCGTCGCGGTCGGCGATGATGCGGGATACATCTACAAGCTGTTCGGGTTCGCGTGGGTTCGCGAGCTCGAGCTCCTGCAGGAGGCCGGCTTCCACCCGCTCGAGGTCGTGCGTTCCGCTACGCTCTCGGGCGCGGAGCTCCTCGGCATGTCCGACCGGATCGGCTCGATCGAGGCCGGCAAGATCGCGGACCTGGTGATCGTTCCGGAGAACCCGCTCGCGAACTTCAAGGTACTCTACGGTACCGGCGCGCTCCACCTCGACGACGCGACCCGCAAGGTCACGCGCATCGGCGGCGTTCGCTACACGATTCACGACGGCATCGTCTACGACGCGCCGGCGCTGCTCGGCGATGTGCGGCACATGGTCGCCGACGCCAAGGCGCGCGAGGCGAAGGACGCTAAGTAGCTCAAGGCTCCTGAGCGGCTGCGGGGCTCCGCGGCGCGGTCGCCAAACCACGTGAGGGGATTCCCATGAAACGAATGGTATCGGCAGCGGGCTTGTCCGCAGTCCTCGGTGTCATGAGTCTCCCGCTGCTCGCCGCGACGCCACCGCCGGCGGCTCCGCCCGACAAAGCCCAGGACGCGAGCCCCGAGAAGGGCGACTCCGGCCGATTCCAGCCCTTCACGGCCGAATCGCACCTCTCCACCGGCAGTGTCGCGATTGGCGGGCAAACGATCGCCTACCAGGCGATCGCGGGAACCCTCGTAGTGCACCCGAAGGAGTGGGACGACGTCGCCCGCGACCCGAAGACGGAGCGCGATCCGGCGGCGGACGGGGATGCGAAGAACCCGTCGGCCGAGGCCTCGATGTTTTACGTCGCTTACTTCAAGTCAGGTTCCGGCCCCCGCCCACTGACGTTCTTCTTCAACGGCGGTCCCGGCTCCTCGACGATGTGGCTGCACCTCGGCGCGTTCGGTCCGAAGCGCGTCGTGACCGCGACCGACGTCCACACGCCAGCGGCGCCGTACGCGCTGATTGCCAATAGCTCGAGCCTCCTCGACGTCAGCGACCTCGTCTTCATCGACGCGCCCGGCACCGGCTTCAGCCGCATCACGGGCAAGGACAAGGAGAAGGCGTTCTTCGGCGTAGACCCCGACGCCTACGCGTTTTCGGAGTTCATCTCGCAGTTCCTGTCGAAGTACGGGCGGTGGAACTCGCCGAAGTACATATTCGGCGAGAGCTATGGAACGCCGCGCGCGGCGGTGCTGGTCAATCAGCTGCAGTCAGAGCGCCTCATTGACGTCAACGGCGTGATCCTGCTTTCGCAGATCCTCAACTTTGATCTCAGCCCGGACCGCCCCTTCGCGAATCCCGGCGTCGACATTCCGTACCAGACGGTGCTGCCGACCTATGCCGCGACCGCCTGGTACCACCACAAGCTGCCGGCGGAACACGCGGACCTCGAGCCATTCCTCGCCGAAGTCGAGCAGTTCGCGATGGGCGATTACGGCGTCGCGCTCGGTGCCGGCGCGGAGCTCGGCGCCGCGAGGCGCAGCGCCACCGCCGAGAAGCTGCACCAGTACACCGGACTACCCGTCGACTACATCCTGAAGGCGGACCTTCGCATCGACGGCGGGGAGTTTCGCCAGATGCTGCAGGGTGACGCCGGCGCGGCGACGGGTCGCCTCGACAGCCGTTTCTCGGGCCCGCTGCTCGATCCGCTCAGCCAGCGGGCGGACTACGACCCGCAATCCACCGCCATCAGTTCGGCATACGTGTCGCTCTTCAACGAGTACGCACGCAGGGAACTTCACTACGGCGATGGCAAGGCATTCAAGCCGAGCATCCCGACGTTCCGCACCTGGAATTTCCAGCACCAGCAACCGGGCCAGACAGGCCCCGGCACCTCGCGGCAGGGCTCCAATGTCATGCCCGATCTCGCCAATGCGATGAAGACCAACCCCGGACTCAAGGTCCAGCTGCACGCCGGCTACTTCGACCTCGCGACGCCGTTCTACCAGGGCGTGTTCGAGATGAAACACCTGCCGATTCCGGCCAACCTTCAGTCGAACATCGAGTACAGGTTCTACGACTCCGGCCACATGGTCTACGCGAAGGACTCGTCCCTGAAGAGCCTGCACGACAATGTCGCGGCGTTCATCCGCCGCACCAGCACTCCGGGCAACTGACGGCGGCGCGGTACCGGGTGCGGTGCACCTGCCGGGCGCCCCGCACCGCCGCCCTGGAGCGGCAGGCCGACGGTCTGCTGCGACGAACCCGGTCGGCCCCGGCGCCCGAATGCGTGATCATGGCGTCGGGCAACCCCGTCTGGCGTTGGCTAACCGCGGCGACTGCAACCCCATGATCCTAGAGGTCGGTAACGATAGCCCCTGGCTCGTTCGTAGCGGCGCGGCGCTCATCTTGAGCTTGCACATCACGGCCGGCTTCGTCGGCATCGCATCGGGCGCGGTTGCGCTCATCGCGCGCAAGGGCTCGCCGCTGCACCGGCGCGCGGGGAACTGGTTCTTCGTGTCGATGCTGGCTATGTCCGCGATCGGCGCGATCGTCTCGCCGTTCCTGCCGCGGCCGAACTGGGGCAATGTCGTCGGCGGCATCTTCACGTTCTATCTCGTCGCGACATCCTGGGTGACGGTCAGACGCGCCGACGGCGGCGGCGGCAGTGCGGCGATCGGCGCGTTCCTGACTGCGCTTGTCGTTGTCGCGACCGACTTGACGCTCGGCATCCGCGCCGCGAACGCGGCGCCAGGCGCGCTCGACGGGACCCCGCTGCCCGCCTACTTCGTCTTCGCCACGGCCGCCGCGCTCGCCGCGGCGGGTGACCTGCGGGTATTCCTGGGCCGCGGCGTGCAGGGCACGGCGCGCATCACGCGACACCTGTGGCGGATGTGCGTGGCACTGCTGATCGCCGCGTTCTCGTTCTTCCTCGGGCAACCGCAGGTGTTCCCGAAGTTCCTGCAAGGATCGCCGCTCCTCTTCCTGCCAGAAATCGCCATCGTCGGATCGCTGGTCTTCTGGCTGATACGAGTGCGGTTCGTAAAGTCTGGCGCGCCTGCCGCAGCCAGCCAGGTTGCCCTCGCACGGGAACCTCGCTGAGGAGTTCGCGCCGTGACCGGACGGGACTGGCGCCGGTTGCATCGGCAACGGCAAGCCTCCGCTAACGCAGCAGCGCTCCGACGCTCGCGTTGATGAGCCCACCGCCCGCCACCAGCCAGACGAACAGGACGGCGGCAAGCCCAAGCGGCTTGATGCCGGCCGTGCGGATCGCCGAAAGGTGGGTGCTCACGCCGAGGGCCGCCATCGCCATCGCGAGCAGCGCCGTGTCGATCTGAATCCCGAAATCGACGACGGGCGCTGGCAGGATCGCAAGCGAGTTGACGCCCGCCACCGCAACGAAGAGCAGCGCGAACCAAGGCACATTGATGCGCTGCCTGGCGGCAGCCACACCGGCGCCTTGGGAGTCCTCCGACGAGCGCCGGGTGGACAGCCACGCCGACAGGAGGATGAGGAACGGTGCGAGCATCATCACACGGGTCATCTTCACGATGACGGCGGTATTTGCCGCGGATTCGCTTATCGCATTGCCGGCTGCGACCACCTGGGCGACTTCGTGGATCGTCGAGCCTGCGTAAAGACCGTAGGTCGTCGGTGACAACGTCAGCAGCGCGTGCTCGGCGTTGAAGCGATAGAGCGCCGGGTAGAGGAATATCGACAGCGTCCCGAACACGACGACCGTCGCGACCGCGACCGCCACCTGCTCGGCACGGCCCCGGACGACGGGCTCCGCCGCCATCACCGCCGCCGCCCCGCAGATGGAGCTCCCTGCGCCAATCAGCATCGCCGTCTTCCGATCGAGCTTGAAGAGACGCGTGCCGATCGCGTAGGCGAGGAAGAACGTCGTCGCGAGCACAACCGCGTCGATCAGCACGCCGGCGAGTCCGACCCGGCCGATATCCTGGAACGTGAGCCGAAGCCCATAGAGGACGATTCCGGAGCGCAGCAGGTACTGCTTCGAAAACGTGATGCCGGCCGCGCTCGCGTCGGCGACGTACTTGAAGAAGGTATTTCCGGCAAGCATGCCGAAGACGATGGCGAGAGTCAGCGGGCTGATCCCGTGGGCCGGGAACCAGCCGGTGCGGCCGAGAGCCATCGCGAGGCTGGCAATGGCAGCGGCCAGCGCGACGCCCGGCAAGAGCGCCAGCGCCGACGAGAAAGCGTGCTTCGGGGCGCTCGGCTGTGACGGTGGCAGGTCGATCTCCGCGGGCGAAGGGACGCCGTCGGGCATCACGGTAGCGGTCGCTTGATAACCTGTAAAACGGATAATACCGGTATAACATACCTAGTTGGTCGATTGATCAGGGGCAACGAATGCAGCTGACGCTGCGCCAATTGCAGATCTTCGGCGCGATCGCCCAGTCAGGCAGCACGGTCGCCGCGGCATCGAGCGTCGCACTGTCGCAGTCGGCGACCAGCGCCGCGCTTAACGAACTCGAGCGTGGACTCGGGGTCGCGCTCTTCGACCGGGTGGGCCGTCGCCTGCTCTTAAACGAGAACGGGCGCGCGCTGCTGCCCTCGGCGCGCGCGTTGCTCGACGGCGCGAAGACCGTGGCGGAGGGCTTCGCGCCGGGACGGCGCGGCCTCGAGATGGACCTGCGCCTCGCTGCCAGCACGACGATTGGGAACTACTTGCTGCCACCGCTGCTGGCGAAGTACCGGCTCGAGCAGCCGAACGCGCGCTTGCAGCTGCGCATCGGCAACACGCTCGAGGTCGCGACCGCGGTCGCCACGTTCGAGGCCGATCTCGGGCTCATCGAAGGGCCCTGCCACTCACCCTCACTGACCGTGCTCCCGTGGCTCGACGATGAACTCGCGATCATCGCCGCCCCCGCTCATCCGCTCAGCCGCGCGGCAGCGGCCGCGAAGCTGACAGTCGCCCAACTCCGTCGGGCACGCTGGCTCCTGCGCGAGCCGGGCTCGGGAACGCGCGAGGCGGTGGAGCTCGCCCTGCTGCCGCACCTGCACCACCTGAGCGCGGACATGACACTCGGTAGCTCCGAGGCGATCAAGCACACTGTGGCCCTCGGCGTCGGGATCAGTTGCATGTCGCGCGCGGTTGTCGCCGACCTCCTCGATGCTGGCCGGCTCCTCGAGCTGCGCACGACGCTGCCGAGGCTCCGTCGACGCCTTGCGCTTGTGCACCATAAGCAGAAGATACTATCCGGGTCGCTGCGGCGATTCGCCGCCACGCTCGGCTCGGCGGAGGTGGCGCCTGAGCCGGCTGCCGGAACGAAGGAGCGAGGACGAACCAAGCGATGAGTGACGCCTCCGATCGCAAGCGCGACCACACGGCGCTCGAAGCCTGCGAGCGGCGATTGCGTACCATCGTCGAGGGCATGCCGGTCCTGATGGACGCCTACGACGAGCAAGGCCTCATCGTCGCGTGGAATTCCGAATGCGAGCGCGTATCGGGCTACACGGCGGCCGAGATCATCGGCAACCCGCGCGCGATGGAGATCCTCTATCCCGATACCCGCTACCGCGAGCTCAAGCTCGAGGAGGCGCACCGACGTCGCGAGGAGGAGTACAGAAGCGTCTGGGAACTGACCGCGAAGGACGGCGCGCTGCGCATCGTCGAGTGGTTCAACGTCGGCGTGCGGCTCAAGATTCCCGGCTGGCTCGAGTGGAGCATCGGAATCGACATTACCGAGCGGCGCAGGCTCGAAGACGCTCTGCGCGAAGCGACGTCGCGCGAGCAGCGCCGCCTCGGGCGCGAGCTGCACGACGGCCTCGGGCAGGAGCTGACCGGACTCGCGACGCTCGCGACGAGCCTCGCCCGTGGCCGCGCGGCCGGTGACCCCGAACTCGCGGGCGAGCTCGAGCAACTCTCCGCGATCGCCTCGCAGGCGATCGCGACCTGTAAGAACATCGCGCGCGGCCTGGCGCCCGTGACGAGTACCGACGGCGGGCTCTCCGACGCACTGCGGGCGCTGACGGCGGAACTCAGTCGCCAGACGGGCTCGCTCGACATTGTCTACTCCGATGAGAGCACCGTCCCGCCACGCGTCTCGCTCGACACGTGCAACCAGCTGTTCCGGATCGTGCAGGAGGCGCTCAGCAACGCGATGACGCACGCGGGCGCCCGCACCGTACGGGTCCGCCTGGTGGTCGATCCGCAACGCGTACTCGTCGAGGTCAGCGACGACGGCCGCGGGATTCCGGGCGGCGCGACGCGGCGCGACGGCATGGGGCTGCAGACGATGCACGACCGCGCTACGGCGATCCGCGGCCGCTTGACGGTGAAGAATGCGCCTGGCGGCGGTACGGCGATCCGCTGCGAGTGCGCCAATCGCGAGCGCGACCCGACGCCGCGACGCTAGCCCATCCCCCTAACCCATTGCCGACGGCCACCGCCAGCCTGGCACACCAGCGGTCATGCAACGATGTGGTTGCGCGTTGGCTGAGGCGCGACTATCATGCAACTGATTGGTAGCATGATATCGGGTGGGTTTCGATGGTGACCTCTCTGACCGACCGCATCGACAAGCGGATACGCCTCGCCTCGCCGCGCTCGAGAGTCTGGCGGGCGCTGACGGACTCCGCTGAATTCGGTGCCTGGTTCAAGGTCCGCTTCGCGCAGCCATTTCGCGCCGGAGCGACGCTCCGGGGACAGATCACATCCCCCGGATACGAGCATCTCGTCACGACATTCGTCGTGGCGGAGCTTGTTCCGGAGCGACGGTTCTCCTACCACTGGCACCCGCACGCGATCGACCCGGCCCGTGACTATTCATCCGAGCCAATGACGCTGGTCGAATTCACGCTCGAGGACGCAGGCACCGGTACCGAGCTCACCGTCGTTGAGTCCGGCTTCGACGGCATCCCGCTGGACCGGCGTGCCGCGGCGCTCACGGGCAACTCCGAAGGGTGGTCGATTCAGGTCACGCGGATCCGCGATTACCTCTTCGGGAATCCATGAACACGCCGCGCGCCGGCCGCGCGGACCTCGAGCGCTCGGCGGCGTTGTTTGCTGCGCTTGGCGATGCGACCCGGCTCGAGCTCGTGATGCGCCTGTCCGCCGACGGCTCGCAGTCGATCACGCGGCTCACCCGCGGGCTCAACCTGACCCGGCAGGCCGTGACCAAGCACCTCGGCGTCCTTGCGCGCGCCGGGCTCGCTTGCAGCACCGCCGCGGGGCGTGAGAGCCATTGGTCGGTCGAGGCCGAGCGACTCGACATCGCGCGCCGCTATCTCGACCTCTTGTCGGCGACCTGGGACGAACGCCTGAAGTCGCTCGAACACCAGCTCTCGACGCGCTGACGCTGCGGGGCACCGCGCATCGACTCGCCGTCGCCGTGCCGGTACGCTCGGGTACTCGGTCGGAGACGGGAGGAGCGATGCTGCGAATCGGCGAAGGCTTCGAGGGCAAGGGCGCGAATTCCGCGCACGTCACGCTGATGCTCGGGCCGAACGCGACCCTCGCCCCTTCCTTCGCGCTCGCCGCCGCGAGCCCGGGCCCCGGCCACGTGCCGTTCCAAGTCGTGCTGAAACCCAACCACGCGGTTGAGCCGCCGACCCTCTTCATCGCGAAGGCGACGCTTCGCGACGCACGCCACGAGCGGATGACCTGGGGTCCCGCCCAGGCCGGTGTGGCGGCGGGCATCACCCGCGCGCTTCTCGAGGGGGTACTGCCGGCCAATGCGCAGTCGGGTTGGCTTGCCATCGCGCTCGTGTGGGTGGACAGCGCCGCCGACGACGCCGAGTTGATCTACGCGCACAACAAGGCAGCCACATTCATCGCGGCGCAGAAGGCTCTTGGCGAGCGCGAGGCGACCGCCGCCGAGCTCGACGCGGCGCTCGCGGCGATCGGGAACCCCTATTTCACGCCGCGCCGACCGTGACGCTCGCGAGCGGCCGGCGCGCTGCCGCCGACGTCGGGCGCCGCCCGCGGCTCCGGCGTCCGCTGGATTGCGATGACGGGGGGCCGGCACCGCGCGAGCGAGCCGCCGCCGCCTGACGGGGGACCTGCGACTGTGTCGATCGACTCATCCACCGGACCTCCAGCCGCGCGGCCCACGCCGGATGGCGACCTCGTCGATTGTGCGCGCGAGTTCCTCGCCCGGACGGCTCCGCCCGTCGCGCAGGGCTTCCTTGCCGACTGGCCGTTGAGCCGCGCGCGCCGGACGATGACGCCGAGCCCGCTCGCGGCGACACGCTGGCTCGCGGTGGCTGCGCGCGAGCACCCGGCCGCGGCAGGTCCGCTGCTTGACCTGCTCGGCGCGAACGCCGGCTCGCTTGCCTGGCGGCAGACCTACACGGTCGGCCAAGTCGGCGCCGCGTTCATCGACAACTACGGCTGGGCCGAGCTCGTCGGGCCGCGCGGTCTCGCGCCGAGCGATCGCATTGCCTGCGGGATCCTCATCCTCGGCCCGCACACCCATTACCCGTCGCATTGCCACGAGGCCTACGAGGTGTACGTGCCGCTCGCGGGCACCGCACGCTGGAAGCAGGGTGAGCGCGGCTGGCACGACGCGGCGCCCGGGAGCGCTGTCGAACACGCAAGCGAGACGCCGCACGCGATACAGACGATGGTCGAACCCCTCGTCGCGCTCTTTCTCTGGCGCAGCCGCGATCTCGCGCAGAGCGCGCGGCTCGAGCCACCGTGAGCGACGCGGGCGCTGGCAACGATGCGCTGCTCGCCTACGACGATGCGCCGCTCGGGCGATTCCACTACCGCGTGGCCGTCGCGAGCACCGGCGGCGTGTTCAGCGACGGCTTTGGCCTCGGCATCATCGGCACCGCGCTCGCGGTCGCGACCACCGAGCTCAAGCTGACGCCGCTCTGGCTCGGCCTCCTCGGCGGGGCATCGCTCGCGGGCCTCTTCGTCGGTGCGCTGATCACGGGCCCGATCGCCGACCACTTCGGGCGGCGACGCATCTTCGCGTTCAACATGGCCGTGCTCGGCGCGCTCTCGATCGCGCAGTTCCTCGTGACCTCGAGCGCGTCGCTCCTCGGTTTGCGGCTCGCAATCGGATTCGTGCTCGGCACCGACTACGTCGTCAGCAAGGCGCTGCTGACCGAGTTCACGCCGCGCCGGTACCGCGGCGCCGTGATGAGCACGCTCTCGGTCGCGTGGGCGGGCGGCTTCGCGAGCGCCTATGCGGTCGGCGTCGCGCTCTCCGGCGGCGGCGCGGACGCGTGGCGCCTCATGCTACTTGCAAGCGCGGCGCCCTGCCTCCTGATCCTGCCGCTGCGGCTGACGATGCCGGAGTCGCCGCTGTGGCTCACCGACCACGATCGAGCGGACGAGGCCGCCGCGGTTATCCGCCGAAAATTCGGCGCACGCGTCCGCACGCCGGAATGCGGGCCGCGCGCGGCGCACGGCCGCGGCCGCTGGCGGCAGCTCTTCTCGCCGGCCTGGCGCCTGCGCACGCTGGTCGGCTGCGCGTTCTTCACGTGCCAGGTCATTCCGTATTTCGCGGTCGGCACGTTCGTCGCCCAGGTACTCGCCGCGCTCAACGCCCAGGGCGGCTACGCCGGCGGCCTCATCTACAACGCCTCGCTCCTCCTCGGCGCCGTGGTCGGACTCGTGCTGATCGACCGGGTCGCGCGCAGGACCTTCCTGGTCGGCAGCTTCTCGATTGCGGCCGCCGCGATGCTGCTCCTGACGGTCCTCCGTGACCCCGCGCCCGCGCTGATGTTCCTCCTCTTCGCGCTCTTCGCCGTCGCGCTCTCGGCGGCATCGAACCTCGTCTACGTCTACTTGCCGGAGCTCTTTCCGACGGACCTGCGCGCCTCCGGGATCGGTCTTGCGATCGCCGCGAGCCGCATCGGCTCGGCGATCGGCACGTTCCTGCTGCCGATCCTGGTCGCCAATATCGGCGTGCGGTTCGCACTCGCGATCTGCGTCGCCGTGCTCGCACTCGGCGCGGCCGTGGGCTACGCATGGGCGCCCGAGACTCGCGGCAGCCGGCTCGCCGGCGGCGGGGCCGCTACCGCGGCATAGCTCACGATCTCATTCGCACGGAGCGCCAGCAGCCGATTCCGGCTATCGTGCGAGCAGGGACGTCCGCGAAAATCGATCCCGCGGATGCTGCTGCGATGCACAATTCCTCCACGACGTGGAGTAGTTGGCGGCGCGCAGTCGACGGGCGCGCGACGCTCATCGCCCGGCACCGGACCCGTCTCACGCACAGGTAGCTCAATGAATTCGGCCCAGATCGGCTTCTTCGTCGCGCTCGCAGTGATCACGATCGTTTTCGTGACGACCTGGGTGCGCGCCGCGCGCCGCGGCCCCGACTCCAACCGCCCGACGGCGGCGGCGATGGGCGTCGGTGGCCTGACGAGCTTCCTCGATACGCTCGGCATCGGTTCGTTCGCGCCGACGACGGCGCTTTTCAAGCTCTTCCACCTGGTCGACGATGAGCTCATCCCGGGCACTCTCAACGTCGGCCTCACGGCGTCCGGGGTCGCCGAGGCGAGCATCTTCGTGAAATCGATCGAGATCGATCCCGCGCTCCTCGCGGCGACGATCACGAGCGCGGTGCTGGGCGCGTGGCTGGGTGCCGGCATCGTCAGCCGCCTGCCGCGTCGTGCGATCCAGGTCGGGATGGGCGTCGCGCTCTTGATCGCCGCGTGCGTGTTCATCGCCGTGACGCGCGGCGCGTTGCCTGGCGGCGGCGATGCGCTCGCGCTCAGCGGCTGGAAGTTCGCCGTGGCAACCGGCGCCTGCTTCGTGCTCGGGGCCCTGATGACGCTCGGGATCGGCCTCTACGCGCCGTGCATGATCCTGCTGGCGCTCCTCGGGATGCAGCCGATCGCCGCATTCCCGATCATGATGGGCGCCTGCGCGCTTCTGCAGCCGGTTGCCGGCATCCGCTTCCTGACGACGCGGCGCATGGACTTCTCCGCTTCGCTCAGCATGACGCTGGCGGGCCTGTTTGGCGTCGCGATTGCGGCGTTCATCGTGAAGTCGTTGCCGCTCGAGGCACTGCGCTACGGCGTCATCGTGGTGGTTGCTTACGCGGCGTTCGCGATGCTCTGGTCGGCGCGGCGTCCGTCCGCCGCGACCCGCTGACCGATCAGCGCATTTTCGCGGAGGCGCGGTTGAGCGGCCGCGCGGCATGGGCGCGGGAGGCGGGTTTACGCTCGTTGACGGTGGCGGCAATCGCCGCGAAACGCTGCGCCCCGAGCGTTGCGACCGAGCGCTCGAACGCCCGAAAACGGCTGATCAGGCCCTGCCCGAATGCGGTCACGTTCATGCCGCCCCCACCTGCCCCACCGACCGCGCTCAACGTTGCGCGCTCGGCGAAAGCCTGATTGATTTCCTCGACCAGCAGCCACGCCCGGCGGTAGCTCATCTTCATGCCGCGGGCGGCCTCCGACAGGGAGCCCGTCGCCGCGATCGCCTCGAGAAGCGCGATCTTGCCGGGTCCGAGCGAGGCGTTCTCGCCGAAATCGATGCGGAGGCGAATGCGGGGAGCGCGCATCGCGTCAGCCTATCGCATCGGCGGGAGCGCCGCGACCACCGGCGCGCCCGCCCCACAAATGCGAAGCGCGCGGCGGGTTGTCCCGCCGCGCGCCTCAGGTTGCCGATCAGTTGTGCTTCTTGCGGTAGATCTTGCGGCTCTGGCGGTTCTCCGAGCGCTGGATGCTGCCCTGCTCGGCGGCGCCGACGTGGCCATTGCGGGCCGCGCGGGATTCCTTGGCATCCACGTGGGCCTGGCCACGCTCAAGCGATCCGACTTCGCGGTTCGAGAGCGTGCCCGACTTGGCGCCCTGGTTGATACGCGTCTCCTGGTTCGCGTTGCGCTGCACGTCCGCCTGCATGCGCTTGGAGGAGGCGGAGTTCGGGTTGCCGGTCGCCGCGTTGTGCTTGTCCTTGGCGATGTCGGCGCTGGCCCGGTTCTGCATCTGGTTGATGTGCGCCTGCTCGGACGCGGACAGCTTCCCGTTCTTAAGATCGCGAGCCTCGGTGCGATCGATCTTCGCTTCCTCGTGCTCGAGCTTTCCGGCTTCCTTCGTATTGAGCTCGCCGGACTTAAGGCCCTGCTCGATGCGATTCTGCTGGTTCACGTCGCGCTGGGTCACTTCGTCCGTGCGCGGGCCGGCGGCAAAGGCCGTCGTGGCGAAGACGAGTGCGCCGACAGCGCCAATTCCGATGAGCTTGTTCATTACCTGCCTCCCAGTTAGAGCCGTTCAGATGGGTCCGGATTATTCGCGGAGACCCGTAGGTTTCGATGTGATGGAACGCTCGACGCGGCGAGGGGCTGACCGCCGTCGGGCCGCCTTGATCATTTCTTCACAGTCCAATTGACTGATTTTTAGCGGTTTTTGTCGGGAACCGCCGACACAGGCCGCCAGCCGGGGGTTGGGCGGCCCAGGAAGCCCCCGTGCAGGCGGGCCTTCTCGGTCGCCCGAAACGAGTGCCGGCCGTCGCGCGTCCCGGCGCGAAGGATCGGCGCGCCGCGCCTGAATAGACTTGCCTCGCGCTGCCGGTCTAGAGTCGGCGTCGCCGCCGGCGGTCAACCGCGCCGCTCCAACTAAGAACGAACGAAGGACCTTCCATGCGCGTGCTTCCACTCTTCCTCGCCGTCGGGGCGATCCTCGGCTGCCCTCTTGTGGTCGGCGGCTGCACGCGGGAGCAGCCACTGACTGCCGATGCCAGGCTGCAAGCGCTCTACTCCGCGGAATGGAAGTGGCGCGAGGACCAGTTCCCGGACGAAGAGGATGCGGCGAAGCCCGTGCAGGATCATTTCCCGAAGATGGACGCCGCCGCGCAAGAAGCGCGGCTGAAGTACTGGCAGGACGTGCTCGCGAAACTCAAGGACATCCCGCACGCGGAGCTCTCCGCCGACGAGCAACTCAACTACGACATCTACCGGCCGCAGATCGAGGCGCTGATCACGGCGCAGCAGTTCCGCGAATACGAGATGCCAGTGAACGCCGATACGACGTTCTGGACGCAGCTCAGCTACACCGCGCGCCGCCCGTTTCGGACCGAGCAGGAGTACCGCAACTGGATCGCCCAGATGCGCGACCTGCCGCGTTATTTCCACGAGCAGACGGAGGAGATGCGCGCCGGGCTGAAGCGTGGCTTCACGCCGCCGCGCGTGACGATCACCGGCCTTGACGCCTCGCTCACGGCGGTGACCGGCGCGACGCCGGAGGCGAGCCTCTTCTACACGCCGTTCAAGGACATGCCCGGGATCGCCGAAGCCACGCAGGCGACGCTGCGCGCGGATGCGCTGCAGGTGATCCGCGACAGAGTGCAGCCCGCCTACGCGGAGCTCCTCAAGTTCGTGCGCGACGAATACGTTCCTGGCGCGCGCCAGACGCTTGGCGCGAAGGAGCTGCCCGACGGGGCGCGCTACTACCAGTCGAAGATCCTCGAGTTCACGACGCTCGACATGGATCCGCAGGCGATCCACGCGCTCGGCGAGAAGGAAGTCGGGCGGCTGCACGATGAGATGCTAGCGGCGATGAAGGAGACCGGCTTCAAGGGCGACTTGCCGGCGTTCCTCGCGTACCTGCGCAGCGACCCCAAGTTCGCGGCCAAGACTGCGGAGGAGCTGCTGATGCGCGCCGCCTGGATTGCGAAGAAATTCGACGGCAAGGCGTCGCGCTACTTCGGCTACCTGCCGCGCGCCCGCTTCGCGATCGAGCCGGTCCCCGCCGAGATGGCGCCCTTCTACACGGCCGGGCGCGGCGGCCCGACGCTCTACCTCGTCAACACCTACAACGTCCAGGCGCGCCCGCTGTTCAATCTGACGGCGTTGACACTGCACGAATCGGCGCCGGGCCATTCGTTCCAGCTGTCGATCACGATGGAGCACAAGAAGCAGCCGGAGTTCAGGCAGCACACCTATATTTCGGCCTACGGCGAAGGCTGGGCGCTTTACTGCGAACGGCTCGGCGTCGAGATGGGCATGTACGAGACGCCCTACGACCGCTTCGGCATGCTCGGCTACCAGATGTGGCGGGCCGCCCGGCTGGTCGTCGACACCGGCATCCATTCGCAGGGCTGGACGCGCGAGCAGGCGGTCGCGTACTTTCGCCAGTACACGGCGCTGCCCGAGCATGAAATCGATACGGAGATCGACCGCTACATTTCCTGGCCGGGACAGGCGCTCTCGTACTACCTGGGCGAACTTGCGATCGTGAAGATCCGGGCGAAGGCGGAGGCGGCACTCGGACCTAAGTTCAACATCCGCGCATTCCATGACACGATCCTCGAGCTCGGCTCCGTGCCGTTGCCGATCCTCGAGGCGCGCATGGACCGGTTCATCGCGGCGGGCGGCAAGGGCCCGTACCCCGAGCTCGAGTAGCGGCTGAACCCCCCGCCGGCGGGCGCTTCGGCCGTTCGCGGTCCCGGCCGTCCACCCCCCGCGCAAGCGGCGCGGCGCGCCCGCCCGGGGGGCGCTGCCCAGAAGGGTGTAGGATCCTATCGCCCGGCAGTGGCCGGTAGCCGCCGATTGATAATCAGAACGAATGGTCGGCGGCCGACGCCAGCTCGCGTGCACTCGACGCGATTCCGGCACGACGGGCCCATAAAGACGAAATACATAACGACAAGGGGAAGCCAATGACCGTGTTCAAGATAGTCGGATTGATCGGTATCGCGCTCGCGATCGTCGCCGCGTTCGTCACCGTGCCGCACGTCGCGCCGATACTCGCGCTCTGTGGCGCCGTGATCGGATGGGCAACGACCGCCGAAAACCACGTCCGCGTGATCGCATCGGCGGTTGCGCTCCACCTCCTCGCCGGTGCGTTCGACGACGTGCCGACGGCCGGCTCGTACCTGACCTCGATCCTGGCGAACGTGGGCTCGGTACTCGCGGGCGCCGCGATCCTGATCATCCTGCGGAACATCTACAACCGCATCAGGGCCTGACTGAGCGCATCGAGCAGGGCGGATCGCCGCGCGGCGATCCGCCTTGCGCGCCACCCACCGCCCGCACCCATCGACCGGCCCCGCCTCGCCGCCGGCGAGCCGCTGTGCCGTCGGCGACGGTCCGCCGTCCTGTAAAGTGCCGCCCAGGAGGAGCGACATGCCGAACCGGATCACCTCGGGTCGCCTCGATCAGGGCATCGCGGCGGATCAGGCGGTGTCGATCGATCTCGCGGCGCTGCGGCGCTACCGCTACGAGCGCGTGCAGGCGCAGCTGCGTGCCAACGACTGCGCTGCGGCGCTGCTGATCAACCCGATCAACATCCGCTACGCAACCGACTCGCGCAACATGACGGTCTGGCTGCTGCACAACATGGGGCGCTACTGCGTGGTACCGGCCGAGGGACCGGCGGTGCTCTTTGAATACGCCAATCGCAATTGCCTGAGCGCGATCCCGCGCATGCCGATGGTCGCCGAGGTCCGTCCCGCGACCATCCACGCGTTCTTCGACGTCGCCGAGCACGCCGCGGTCGTAAGCCTTCGCTGGGCGGCTGAGATCCACGACCTCGTCACTCGCCTGGCCGGGCCCGGCCGGCACCGGCTTGCGATCGACCGCGCCGACCTCGTCGGTGCCGCGGCACTGCGCGCCACCGGCTTTGAGCTCGTCGAGGGCCAGCGCCTCCTCGAGCTCGCGCGCTCGGTGAAGAGCGCGGAGGAGATCGCCTGCATGCGCGCCTCCCTCGCGGTCGCCGACCTCGGCATGCAGCGCATGTACGAGGCGCTGCGACCCGGCATCACGGAGACGGCACTCTGGGCGGAACTGCACCACGCCAACATCGCCAACGGTGGCGAATGGATCGAGACGCGGCTCCTGAGTTCGGGCCCGCGCACGAACCCGTGGTTCCAGGAAGCGTCCGATCGCCGCATCTCGGCCGGCGAGCTCGTCAGCTTCGATACCGACATGGTCGGCCCCTACGGCTATTGCAGCGACGTCAGCCGGACATTTGTCTGCGGACCCGATCGCCCGACCGACCCGCAGCGGGCACTGCACGCCCTCGCCATCGAGCAGGTGCGGCACAACTGCGAGTTGCTGCGCCCGGGACTCACGTTCCGCGACTTCACCGAGCGGGCATGGACCATTCCGCCGCGCTACGCCGAGCAGAACTATGGCTGCGTCGCGCACGGCGTCGGCATGGTCGATGAGTGGCCGGCGATCGGCTGCGACCCGCGCGACCCGTCGCTGCAGGACGGCGACGTCGTTCCCGGCATGGTGCTTTGCATCGAGAGCTACCTCGGCGAGGTCGGCGGCACCGAGGGCGTCAAGCTCGAGGAGCAGGTGCTGATCACCGCGACGGGGCACGAGGTGCTGAGCCGCTTTCCGCTCGAACTGCAACCGGCGGCGTAGTTCCGATCGCGGGCGGCGCGGCCGCGAGCCGCACTGTCGCCCTCGGGCACCCTGCGCTACGCTCGGCACCGAGTTCCACTCTTAACGCCCGGCCGGCCGGCGAAGGCAGCACTCAAGATGGACAGGAGCCGCGCCGACCGGCCGCGAGCGACGCTCGCTCCCGCCCTCGCCGCGATCGGATTGCTGCTCGCGGCGCTTGCACCGACTGGAACCGCCGCTGCATCGCCAGCGCGGGACCCTTTTCTCGCCGCGCTCGCCGGCCAGTGGCTTTTCACTGGCACCGTTCACGGCAAGCACGTCGATTACGTCGGCCATGGTCGCTGGGTGCTCGGCGGTGGATGGCTGCGCCTCAACTTGGTGGATGCGGGCAAGCCGCCGGCCTACGAGGCGGACATCTACCTTGGCTACGACCCGGCGGCCGGGGATTACGTCGCGCATTGGCTCGACCGCTTCGGCGCCGCGGGCGCACGCGTGGTAGCGGCGGGGCATCGCGAAGGCCGCAGGCTCACACTCGACTTCCCGTACGAGTCATCGGCATTCCGCGACACCCTGACGCTCGCGGCCGACGGCACCTCCGGCACCCTGCTGATCCAGTCCAGAGGCGCGGACGGGAACTGGTCGACGTTCGCGTCCTACGAGTTCAAGCGACAGCCATAGCGCGCCGGCGCCGGTCGATCCGCTACCTAAGCTAGTCGGCGTCCCGCGAGGCGAGAACGGCGTTGACTACCCTGTCGGCCTCGTACACGGGCGTCGAGCAGGCGTTCTCCGAGCACGCAAACGCGGCGGCCACGGGCAACAGCGGGTACTGGATGGCCCGATTTGGCAGCGGCCCCTCGCTCCGATCCCACCAGTCCACCTGCAGGTAGGTCGCCGGCACCTTGAGCGCTGCCGAGTGCAGCGCCTGGGCGCCGGGATCGGACTTGGCGCCGACGATCGTCACGTGGGTCGGTGCCGCCGCGAGTTCACGGTTGGCCAGCAGGATGTCCGCGTGTAGCGCGCCGCTCTCGGGCGAGGTACGCGCGAGCACCTTGACGGCGTGCAGCGCCGCCTGACGGAAAGCCTTGTCTCCCGTGTACCGGTAGAGCAGGTTCGCGAGGCGCACGAGCGCTGCGTTCTGGTCAATGGCGCGGACCGGTTCGCGGAACACCCCGCGCGCACCGGCTGGCACGGGCGCGGCGATGAAGCCTGCCGTGGGATCGCGCAGGTGGCCCGCGATGAACCCGAGCGCGGACTCGGCCTCGTTCAACCAGCCTCGCTCGCCGGTCGAACGGTAAAGCGCAAGGAACGCCTCGCCCATCGCGATCGAATCATCGAGGAAGGGCCCGCCGCGGTCGCTGTCGTCGTGGCGAAAGCCCCCGCCCTCGAGCGCGCGGTGCGCGAGCACCCACTGGGCGGCACGGATTGCGTCCGTGAGTACGCCCCTCTCGCCCGTCACGTCATGGAATCGGCACAGCGCGCGGATCGCCCAGCCGTTTTCGCGCGAGTAGGCGTGCGCGTCAACGCGCGGCACGCCGTGCGCGCGGCGCGCGGCGTCATCGAGCGCGTAGAACGCTTTCCCCGGCTGCTCGACCGAGAGGTCCGCGTCCTGGCTCACGTAGAAGGCGCCGTCGGGCGAGGTGAGGAATTCGGCAAGGTAGCGGCGGATCGATTCCGCCGCGTGCAGGTACTTGGGTTCGCCCCAGCGCGCGTAGGCTTCCGAGTAGAGGCGCAGGTCGTCGGCCTGGACTTCGAGCAGCTTCTCGAAGTGCGGCGAATGCCAGTCGACGGCGTCGGAGTACTGGTACACGCCGCCCCACACGGGATCGATGAGGTTCAGGTTGGCATCGAGCGTGCGCCGCGCCCGTTCGACTGCCTTCTTGTCGCCCGCGTCGGCGAGTTCAAAGGCGAGTTCCATCGCCGGGGCGTCGATGAACTTGTGGATCGTCCCCCAGCCGGCGTGCTCCTCGTCGTAGAGGTCAACGTACGTGACCATGAACGCCTCGAGCGCGTGATGGCCGAGTCGGCCGGGTCCCGCGACGCCGGAGGGCACCGCGTGCGCGACCGACGGGCCGGGTGTCGGGTCGTCAATGATTGCCTGCAGGAGCGACGCCATCTGCGGGGCGGGGATGAATCCGCGGCGCTTGACGATCTCGGTGCCGTCGGGCGCGAGCACGATGGTCGCGGGCCAACCCCACTCGCCGTAGCGGCTCGTGAGGCCGGGGTCGCTGTCGGCGTCGACACTCACGGCAAGGTAACGCTTGCCGACCAGCGACCGGACGCGCGCGTTGGAGTAGGTCTCGTCGTCCATGACGTGGCACCAATGGCACCACACGGCATGCAGGTCGAGCAGCACGAAGCGGTGCTCGCGCGCGGCCTGCGCGAAAATCGCCGGTCCCCATTGCGTCGTCCACGCGATCGGCGCGGCCGCGGGAGCCGCCTCGGCCGCCGCGATGAAGCCGCAACCAAGCAGAACGGTCAGCACTAATCGGCGATATCGACCTGGCATCGGGGCTACTGCCTGCGCTAGGCGGCCTCGGCCGCACGGGGGACTCGGCGAAGTAGTTCGCCGCCGAGTCTCCCGCGGATTCAGCGGCCGAGCCCGTCAGCCGCGCGAGCGCCTAGTGCGGCGGATGCCCTTCGTGGGGGCCACCGCCCTGCGGCGGACGCCCGTCGCGCGGGCCCTGCGGACTTGGGCCCGGGCCGCGCTGCGCCTGCCGCAGCTGCTGCGACTCAACGGCATGGCGCTGCTGCAGCTGCTGGGTCTGCTGCTGGTGCTGGCGCTCGGTCTGCAGCGCGCGCGCCTGGTTCGCTCGCTGCTCCGCCAGCCGGTCGTGCTCCTGTCCCTGCCGCTGCTGCAGGCCCTCGCGCTCGTGCTGCTGTCGTGTCCTCAGTTCATCCTGGCGCGCCCGATAGGACTGGTCCGTTTCAGGCTTGCCCGTGTGCGGCGCCGCGAACGCGCCCGGTTTCGGCAGCTCGTTCGGGTGGACGGGTGCGCCGCTGCGGCTCGCACGGACGACGCCGCGCCCCGTGAACTCGCCCGGCCGCGGCGTCGCGGCGATCGCGGGCCGGCCGTGGTTCACGGAGGCGAGCAATGCCCGGTCGGTACGCGCCTGCTCGTGGTGCTGCGTCTGCATGTCGGTCGGGGCGCGGTGCGTCTCGTTCGCGACCGCGCGCTCCGTCGATGTCGGCCGCACCGCGAGGCCGCCGCGGCCACCGTTGTAGCTCACGTTGTTGACGATCGTGTTGTTCACGACCGTTTTCGAGTAGACGTTGTGGATGTTCGTGACGTTGATGTTGTTGACGGCGCGGTTGTAGAAGAATCGGTTGCCGCGCCAATAGCCTCCCTCGTAGCCATGGCCGAAGTACCCAAAGCCATAGTTGACGCCACCGTAGAAGCCGATGTGCGGACCCCAGTAGCCGGCGTTCCAGCTGTAGAAGCCGCGCTCCCAGGCCCAGTAGCCCGGCGTCCACAGCAAGCCGAACTCCGGCGCCTGCACCCACGTTCCCGGAACCCAGAAGTAGCCGTCCGGCCCGTACGCCCAGTAGCCGGGTGTCCAGATATAGCCCTCGTCGGGGATCGGCGGCTGTTCGTAGACCGGCAGGAGCGGCGGCGCGATCGTGATCGACACGGCGATCTGCGCGTGGCTGGCGCCTGCGAAGGCGGCAAAGGAGAACCCGAGCACGGCGGCAACGAGGGCACGGCGTGGGTGGAACCTATTCATCGCGATCTCCTTGGCGGCCGCTGGTAGCGGCGCGCAAGTGCCTGATCGCCGCAGCATGCGGCGCTGGCGGGCCATTAGACCCCGCGGCCGTGGTGCCGGCAAATCGTTGCGCGCCGCCCGTCGGCGCGCGCCGACACCCCAACGCGCGGCACGCGAGCCTGCGTTTCGCGGGCGCCGCTTCGCGTGCACAATTGACGCCCGCAGAGCGAGGCTCCATGAACCCGACACAGCCGCCAACCGCGCCCTCCCCGTCCGCGTTCGCAACCCGCTGCGTGCACGCGGCACAGCAGCCGGATCCGGCAACGGGGGCGATCGTCGCACCGATGCACCTGTCGACGACCTTCGAGCGCGACGCGGATGGCGGCTACCCGCGCGGTTGGCGCTACGGCCGCGAGGGCACGCCCAACAGGAGCGCGCTCGAGGCGTGCGTCGCCGAGCTCGAGGGCGGCGTCGCCGCATTCGCATTCTCATCGGGACTCGCCGCGAACATGGCGGTACTCGAGCTGCTCGGGCCGGGCGATCGAATCGTCGCCGCACGCGAGGGCTACCACGGCACGCACCGCCAGCTCGAGGAGATCGTCAGGCGCCGCGGCGTCGCGGTCGAGTTCATCGACGCGACCGACGCGAGGCAAATCGAGCGCGCGCTCGATGCACGTACGAAGCTCCTCTGGGTCGAGACGCCCGCCAATCCGCTCCTCAGCATCACCGACCTTGCGCGCGCCGCCGACCTTGCCCATGCAGTCGGCGCGCGCGTCGTCTGCGACAGCACCTTCGCGACGCCCTACTGCCAGCGCCCGTTCGAGTTCGGCGTTGACCTCGTCATCCACAGCGGCACGAAATATTTTGGCGGCCACAGCGACATCCTCAGCGGACTTGTGATCGTGCGCGACGATCCGGAGCTCGCCGCACGGCTGGCCGAATGGCAAAGTCTCGCCGGCGCCGTGCTCGCGCCATTCGACTGCTGGCTCCTCCGGCGCAGCATCACGACGCTCGGGCTCAGGATGCAGCGCCAGTGCGCGAACGCCCTTGAACTCGCCGGCTGGCTCGACGCGCACGCCGCAATCGAGCGCACGCTCTACCCGGGCCTTGCCGGCCACCCGGGCCACGCGCTTGCGTTGAGGCAGATGCCGGGCGGCTTTGGCGCCGTCATTTCGATCTGCGTGCACGGCGATGCCGCGCGTGCCCTCGGCGTCGCCGCACGGACCGAGCTCTTTCGGCGCGCGACGAGCTTGGGCGGCGTCGAGAGCCTCATCGAGCACCGCGCGTCGGTCGAGGGCCCCGGCACGCTGACGCCCGGGAACCTGCTGCGGCTCTCCATCGGCATCGAGGATCCACGCGATCTTCGCGCCGACCTGGCGCGGGCGCTCGCCTAAGCCCATCGCGGCGCTCCGCGCGCGCCGCCGCCCCGCCGGCCCGCCGGCCCGCGCAGATTCTCCCCGCGGCCGTGAACCCTCCACCGAGCGGTGGGTACCTACGCTGTACCTGCATCGGATGGGTTGTGCATGCGCGTGCGACGGCTTGTGATTGCGTACCTGGGGCTCCTCGCAGCTTCGCTCACCGGCTGCGCCGGCAGTGGCGCGGGCCTCGACAGCAACGGCCGGCCGATTGGCTCGGAGGGCGGCGGCGGCACGCTGACGGCCGACTTTCAGTCGATCCAGGACAACGTCTTCACGCCCATTTGCAGCGTCTGCCACGCCGGCGGCGCCGCGCCGCAGGGGCTGAGGCTCGACGCGGTCAACAGCTATTCGATGATCGTCGGCGTCCCGAGCAGCGAGGATCCGGCGGTCCTCAGGATCAAGCCCGGCGATCCCGATCACAGTTACCTGATCCAGAAGATCGAAGGCCACGCGTCGGTCGGCGCACAGATGCCGTTCGGCGGTCCAGCGCTCCCCGCCGCGACGATCGCCGTGATGCGCCAGTGGGTGACCGACGGCGCGCAGCCGGCGGCGGTCGCCGCCGCACCGACGGGGCTCAGCGTCGTCGCCGCTGCGCCTTCAACCGGCGAGGTCGTGCTCGCGGCACCGGTGCAGCTCATCCTCACCTTCAGCGCCGAGCTCGATCGCGCCAGCGTTGCGCCCTCGACGCTCAAGCTCGAGCGCATCGGGAGCGGCGGCGCGAGCGAGGGCGTTGAGATCCCCGTTGTCGTCACGGTTCCGCCGGGGAACCCCTCGGCGCTACTCGTCACGCCGCGTGAACCCCTCGGCGACGGACGGTTTCGCCTGACTCTCCTCGGACGCCCCGGCCTCGCCGACATCGGCGGTCGGCAGCTCGGCGGCGACGCCGACGTCACGGTCACGACGTTCCTCGTGGAGACGGCGCCTTGAGCGCGTGGCGGATCGCCTCGCTGCTTGCGCTCGCGGCGCTTGGCGCAAGTGTCGCGCCCGCGGCGATCGCGGAGCCCTATCTCGCGGTCCAGCAGGGGCACAAGTGCGTGACCTGCCACGTGAATCCCACCGGCGGTGGCCTGCGCAACGACTTCGGCACCGTCTTCACCGAGAACGTGCTGCCGCAGTACTCGCTGCCGTCGGGGTTCCCGGTCTGGAGCGGCAACGTCTTCAAGTTCCTGAGGATCGGCGCGGACCTGCGCACCAGCCGGTCCGAGACCGAGGCGCCGAATCTGCCGAGCGAGCGCCAGTCCGGCCTCGAGCAGCTGCGCGCCTATGCCAACGTGTCCCTGATCCCGGACCGACTCGAGTACTACGTCGATGAGAGCTTGGCGCCGGGCAACGCGCAGCCGAACGAATACTACGGCCGCTACTCGGACCCGGCGCACGGCTGGTACCTGAAGGGCGGCCAGTTCTACCTGCCCTTCGGCTGGCGCCTGCAGGACAACACCGCCTTCGTGCGCGAAGTGAGCGGCATCAGCATGACGACGCCCGATCGCGGCTTCGAGCTTGGCCTCGAGCTACCGGAGTGGTCGGCGCAGCTCGATTACTCGCGCGGCGAGGCGAACATTTCCGTCGGCCGCGGCCACCAGCTGACGGGCCAGGTCGTCTGGATCCGCAACGACTGGCGCGTCGGCACCGCCGCCTCGTTCACCCAGTCCGTGTTCGGCAACCGCGAGGTCGAGGGACTCTTCGCCGGGCGGCGCGTCGGCCCCGTCGCGCTCCTCGCGGAGCTCGACTTCATTCGGGACGATGGGTTTCCGGGTGGCGAGCGGCGTCTTGCCGCGGGCTTCGCGGAGGCCGACTGGGCGTTCCACCAGGGCCACAACTTCAAGCTCACCGCCGAGCTCTACGACCCCGACCGCTCGATCTCGAACGACCAGCAGGCGCGCTGGAGCGCCCTCTACGAGTACACGCCGATTCCGTTCGTCCAACTGCGGGCGGGTTTTCGGCGCTACCGCGGTATCCCGCAAAACGACCTTCAGAACCGCCACCTGCTCTTCCTCGAGCTGCGCGTGTTCCTGTAGGCGGGACCTGCGCGCGGCTTGGTCGCGAAGATCGACGCGCGCTCGGCTAGTCGGCTTCGAACCTGAACCGGTAGCGAATCGCGAGCTGCAGCTGCGTATCGGTCGCGACGGCCGGCAGGCCGAGCCAGTAGCGCGGCGGGAAGCGGCTGTCGACGCGCAGCCACTCTGCCGCGAGCTCCCAGTGCTCGGCGAGACGGTGCATGAGGGCGATCGTGAGTGCGTGGCCGGCATCGTCGGACGGCGGGCCGTAGAACCCGCTCGTCTGGCGGGTCGAGAAGCGGTCGTAGCGCGCGCTCAGCCGGTTGCGTCCTCGCTCAAGGCTCGCGAGCGCGTACCACGCCGACAGATCCATGAGGAATTGTCCGGGGTCGCCGTTCGGGCCAATCGCTGTGCGGCCCTCGATGTACTGCGCCGTCAGCGTCAGCGGGTCGACAGGCTCCCAGCGCGCGCCGAGTGTATTGAAGCGCGTGTTCCAGCCGGAATAGCCCGCGAGGTTCGATGCGGCGGGATCGGCGCGGTTGTCGTAGTGCAGCGCGCGCAGCTCGAGGCGCTCGTGGTGGCGCCACGCGATGCCGCCGTACCAGCCGGGGCTGCGGTCGAACTGATAGTAGAGCCCGAGGCGCTGGGAGCCCAGCTCACCGAAGACCACGGAGGGCCGGTCGGTCAGCGCCCAGCCGCGCGCGGCGATGACGACGCCGGCGCCCTCGTTCCAGCCATAGACGCCGCCGACGAGAGCGAAGTCGCCGCGGTAGCCGCTCGCGGCGCCGAGCCAGCGCGCCTCGAGTTCGGCGCCGAGGACCCTGAACTCCTCGCCGATCCAGGTATTGAGAGCGGAGGCGCTAAGCGTATACGGGCTCGTCCAGCCGAGCAGCCGGTGCTCGAGCGACACCGGCAGGTAGAAGGCGCCCGCCTTGGCCTGCCAGCGGATCGAGTTGGCGGGAAAGGGGCGCCACTGAACAAACGCCTCCGACACCCCGATCGCATTCACATCGCCGTCGTCGTAGGCATCGGCAACCACCGTGGCACCGAGCGTGTCGGTCAACCTGAGCCGCGCGCCGAGCGAAGCCCGACCGAGCCTCAGGCCCTCGTGATCGTCATCGAAGCGGACGCGACCGAGGCCGCCGTTGAGGTAGGAAGGTGTCGTATCCGCGTGCACGGCGCGAAGGTCCAGGAGGCCATCGACGATAAGCCGCTCCTGCGCTTGGGCGCCACCGGCAATGCCGAGCGCAACGAGGAACGCGCCGGCTACGCGACCCATCAGTAGGCGTCCCATTCGCTGCGGCCAGGGCGCGGCGTGGGCGCCGCGAGCAGCGGCTTCAACAGCGCGAAATTGACTGCCACCTCCGCGCCGTCGGCTACCTCGACCTGTCGCTCGAGGCTCGCCGGTGCATCGGCGATGCGCGGAGCCCAGACCCGGACACGGTAGCGGCCCGCCGGCACACCTGCGATGCGCGCGCTGCCGTGGGCATCCGTCTGGGCATGGTAGGGCGAGTCGGTGACCAGGATGTAGCCCACCATCTCGTCGTGGATGTTGCAGCCGAGCACGACGAGCCCCGCCGTGTCGAACACGATCGGCGGGTGGACGCTGCCGCGATAGAGCGACAGCTGGAAGTGCCGCGCCGGGGAGAACGAATACACCTGGTGACTGACGCTGTCATTGTTCGGGAAGTCGACCTGCGTGCCGGTCTCGACGACGAGAAGCTCGGGCACGAAGTGGCGCTCGCGCTGTTCCATCCGTGCGGATAGTTTCTCGCGGTGGCGGGGTGTCTGGGCCGCGATGGGCTCGAGCACGAGCGCAACGCCGGCGACCGGGGCGCCCTTGGCGGTGGCCACCGTGACCGCGACATCCGTACCGGACGCGCCAGCCGCGCTCATCGCGAAAAGTGAAGTGAGCACGCCAATCGTGGCGCGGGCGCCGAGGCGCAACGCCCAGCCGCGACCGTTGCTATCGGGATCGGGGAGCGGCACCGGCATTCTCCGGAACTACGCGCCGCTCGGCGCAACGAGACGGTGGCGCGGTGTCATGCCAAGGACCGCGGGGTCGCGTTCCGTTGCGGCCGGACTGTGGCGCCAGAGTCATTGACCGACCACCTCGCTGGGCATCGCCGAACTATCGTTACTGCATCGATACACTAAAGTTAAGCGCGGCGGTGTGCGCGCATCGACGAAGTGCGCGGGCCTGGAGCTCGCAGGTGCTCGAGTGCGATGCGCTTCTCAAATGCGGCGCCCCCGCCAGATCGCCTCGCGTCGGGAATTCTCCGCCGTGCCGCTGCCCGGCCCGGCCACGCGCAACATTCCGACCGGCGGACAGACATAACCTGTTGTTTGTGAAGTTAGTTTTTGATAAGCCAATCCCCGGTAGGCGCCGTCCGGACGGCGACGTTTTGAAGCCGCGCGCGCCGGCCGCGACGTGCCGTTCATTCGCGCTTTTGCCAACGGCGCACGCCTCATGCCGGGCGCGTTAAGTCTTAATGGGGATCGTCGGCGAGTCATTTAAATAAGTGCGTTGGGCAGGCGGAGCGGAACTGTGAACTGTGTCCCGGTGCGGGATCGCGATCGACGTCGCCGCTGCAGAGCCGCCGGCGCTCCGGCCCGGTGTGGCGCGCCGTGAAGCTGCGTACGCGCATCGCTGTCACCTTCCTCGCGCTGCTCGGCGCCGTGATCGGGGCTGCGCTCCTTGCCGTCTCCGCGGCCAACCAGGCCAACGCCGAGCGCGAAATTTCCCGCCAGCTCGAGGTCGGCCGGCTCGTGTTCGAGCGCGCGCTCGACGGCAACCGCCGCCAGCTGACGCAGGCGGCGCAGGTACTCGCGGCGGACTTCGGCTTCCGCGAGGCCGTCGCCACCCACGATGCCGACACGATCGGTTCCGCCCTCGAGAACCACGGTGCGCGCATCGGCGCGACACTCGTCGAACTCGTCTCGCTCGAGGGCAAGGTCATCGCGACCGCCGGTTCGAACATGCAGGTCGGCGCACCGTTCCAGCATCGCGAGCTCCTCGAGCAGCGCGACGGCATGGCCGCCCGCGCCGCCATCGCGGTCGAGGGCGGCAAGGTCTACCAGCTCGTGATGCTGCCGATCCGAAGCCCGCTGCCCGTCGCCTGGATCGTCATGGGCTTCGCGCTCGACGAGGCCTCGGTCAAGGAGCTCGCCTCGGTCACGGGCCTCGACGTCACGCTCGCGATACGCACGCCCGGGGGCTGGCACGCGGCGGCGACCTCGCTCGCCGGCTCCACGGTCCGCCAGGCGCTGGCCGAGATTGGCGTCGATTCGCCCGCCGGCACGTCCGACCTCCTGACGAGCACGCTGTTGCTCGCGCCGGACGCGGCGGTGCCGGTGACGGCGGTCCTGTCGCGCTCGCTCGCCGAGGCGCGCGAGCCCTTTGACCGGCTGCGCGAGCGCCTCGTGCTGATCGCGCTCCTCTGCGTGAGCCTGAGCGCGGTCGCCGTGTTCTGGCTCGCCCGCAACATCACGCGCCCGTTGCAGGCGCTCACCTCCGCGATCGAGGCGATCCGCGGCGGTCGCTACGACGCGCCGCTCGTGGTCGAGCGCCGCGACGAGCTCGGAGCGCTCGCCGAGGGCCTTCAGCTCATGCAACAGGCGGTGGAATCCCGCGATCGCGACATCCGCACCCTCGCCTACACGGACCGCCTGACCGGGCTCATGAACCGGACGGCCTTCACCGACGCGCTGGGAGCGGCGCTCGCGCGTCCGGGCCAGGCGGTCGCGGTCGCGCTCATCAACCTGCGGCGCTTTCGCCGGATCAACGAGTGCCTCGGCTATGGGATCGGTGATGCGGTCCTGAAGCAGGTCGCGGACCGCCTGTCGGAAGCGCCCTCGATGGCGAGTCACTGGGCGCGGGTGGGGGCGGATCACTACGCGGCGTTCACGCCGCTCGGACCCGGCGCCTCGCTCGAGCAATGGGGCAGCCAGCTGCTGCAACGGCTCGCGCGGCCGGTCGTGGTGTCCGACCAGCCGATCGACATCAGCCCGGTCGTCGGGCTCGCCTGCGCGCCGACGGACTCGGGCAACGCGGACGACCTGATGCGCTGCGCGGACCTCGCGATGGAGCGCGCGCGGCGCGAAAACGTGGCACTGCGCGCCTACGACGCGGGCCTTAGGGTCGCGACGCGCGATCAGCTCTCGCTGCTCGGCGAGCTGCAGCGGGCGATCGACGGGAACGAGCTCGTGCTCGCGTTTCAGCCAAAGCTCGACCTCCAGTCGGGCGAACTCGTGGGCGCCGAGGCGCTGTTGCGCTGGCGGCACCCGACGCGCGGGCTAATGATGCCGGGCGCGTTTATACCGTTCGCGGAGCAGGCCGGGTTCATCCGCAAGATCACCCGCTGGGCGCTCCGCGAGGGCACGCTGACCGGCGCCGCCTGGCAGCGCGCCGGGCGGCCGCTCAACCTGTCGATCAACATCAGCGCCGATGACCTCGCCGACCCGCAGCTCGACAGCCACCTCAGGGACGCGCTCGTGGGCTCCCGGATGCCGAGCGAGCTGTTGACGCTCGAGCTCACCGAGAGCGGCTTCATCGGCGACCCCGACCAGGCGCTGATGCGGCTGCACACGCTCAAGACCCAGGGCGTCATGCTCTCGATCGACGATTTCGGCACGGGCTACTCGTCCTTGAGCTACCTGACGCGCATGCCGGTCGATGAACTCAAGATCGATCGCAGCTTCGTCTCGGCGATCGCCGGGAGCCCGGAGGCGACCGCCGTCGTGCAGGCGGCAATCGAGATGGGCCACAGCCTCGGACTATCGATCGTCGCCGAGGGCATCGAGGATCGGGGCACCGCGGCCGATCTCGCCTCGCTCGGCTGCGACGTGGGCCAGGGCTACGTGTACGCAAAGCCGATGCTGCAGGCGGATTTCGAGGCCTGGCGACTCGCGCACGACGCGGCGTCCGCGCGCGTGCCGGAAATCCAGCCGACCGACACCGTCGTCACGCGCCTTCGGCCGCGGGCGCGACGCATGCCGCTGCCCGGCTAGCGCCGAAACAGGCCACTCTCGGTCGCACGATGCATTGTATGGACCGTCCGCCTCGTGTATCTATGAACGGAATCGTCGAATTGTCTCGCACTGCAGAAGGGTAGGAAGAGTTGGGCAGCACAGTCATCCTCGATCTGTTTGGCGGAGTGGCGCTGCTCCTGTGGGGCCTGCACATGGTCCACAGCGGCATCGTGCGCGCCTTCGGCGTCGACCTCAGGCGCTGGCTCGGGGTTGGACTGCGCAGCCGGGCGCGGGCGTTCACGGCCGGCGTCGCCGTCACCGGGCTACTGCAGAGCAGTACCGCGACGGGCCTCATGACCGCATCCTTCGTGACCGGCGGCAGCGTCGAGCTCGCGCCGGCGCTCGCCGTGATGCTGGGTGCGAACGTCGGCACCACGCTCGTCGTCCAGCTCCTGTCGTTTCACATCTCGGTGGTCACGCCGGTCCTACTCTGCATCGGCGTCATCGCCTTCAAGCGCAGCGGGCGCACGCGCACCCGCGACCTCGGCCGCGTCGCGATCGGCGTCGCATTGATGCTGCTCGCGCTTCGCATACTCACCGAGGCGCTCGGCCCGGCCGAGACCTCGACCGCCGCCAGGACCATCCTCGCGGCGATCACCGGCCAGCCGTGGCTTTGCCTGCTCGTCGCGGCCGCGGTGACCTGGGCGGCGCACTCAAGCATCGCGGTGGTGCTGCTCGTCATGTCGCTCGCGGCGACGCACGTCGTGACGCCAGTTGCCGTGCTCGCCCTCATCCTCGGCGCGAACCTCGGCAGCGCCATCAACCCGCTCATCGAGGCGAGCCAGCCCGGGAACCCGGCGAGCCAGCGGCTGCCGCTCGGCAACCTGCTGATGCGCGCCGCCGGCTGCCTGCTGGTGCTGCCATTCCTGCGGGTAATCGCCGAGTACCTGCCTGCGCTCGACTCAAGCCCCGCACGCGCGGCGGCGGACTTCCACACGGCCTTCAACATCCTCGTCGCCCTCGTCTTCCTGCTGCCGCTCGATGCGATCGCGACATTCCTGACGCGCTGGCTGCCGGCCCCGCGCACGCCGGTCGATCCGGCGACGCCCCTCTACCTCGACAGCTCGGCGACCGGCACGCCGTCGGTTGCCCTCGTCTGCGCGGCACGCGAAGTCCTGCGCATGGGCGACCTGATCGAATCCATGCTGCGCCAGGCGATGACCGCCTTCCTCACCAGCGATCGCAAGCTCGTCGCCGAGATCAGCCGGATGGACGATGCGGTCGACAGCCTCAACCGCGCGGTGAAGCTCTACGTCACGCGGATCACCCGCGACAGCCTCGACGACAGCGACGGGCATCGTGCGATGGAGATCGTCTCCTTCGCGATCAACCTCGAGCACGTCGGCGACATCATCGACAAGAACCTGATGGACCTCGCGAACAAAAAGATCCGCCGCGGCATCTCGTTCTCGCCCGAGGGCGCCGCCGAGCTCGTCGCGTTCCACCAGCAGGTCCTCGACAGCCTGCGACTCGCGGTCGGCATCTTCATGTCGGGCGACATCGAGGTGGCGCGCCGGCTCGTGGCCGCGAAGGCGCAGCTGCGCGAGACGGAGTTCGCCGCCGCGGAGCGCTATCTCGTGCGCCTTCGCGATCCGAGCGCCGACACGATCGAGTCGACCTCGCTCGACCTCGACATCCTGCGGGACTTAAAGCGCATCCATTCGCACCTGTGCTCGGCCGCCTACCCCGTACTCGAGCGCGCCGGGGCGCTCCGGCCGAGCCGGCTGCGCACGACGGGACTCGGCCGCGCGGCGGCCGCGCGCAAGCGCGCGTTCCAGAATGCACCGCCACCGCCCGCGGGCCCGACGAGCAGCTGAGCCAGCCGCGCGGCCGGTACGGGCCGGGGATTATGTGATCGAGGGTCTTTGGTTCCTGGCGGCTGGTGTAATATCGATAGGGATCATGGGCCTAGGCGCCCCGGGGGCCGCGTCCAATCGCGGCGGCGCCAACGCCCGGCCGCTGCCCGATGCCTGTGGCGACCCCGCCCACAATTTTGGCCGGCACGCGCCGATTCGGGTCAACAGGACGGGGGGCACGAGCGTTATATGCGGTTGCGCCGACGCGCACCGTCGGACGGATCGACAGACGACGACGCCTGAGGTAACACCATGACTACTCCCCGACTGCGTCCTCTCGCCATTGCCCTGACGGCTGTCGTTGGGCTCGCAGCCACCGGCAGCGCCCTCGCGAGCCCGGGTGGATTCCACGGTGCCGCGCACGTGGGTGGCTGGAGCCACGGCGGCTGGGGCCACGGTGGCGGCTGGCACGGTGGTTACTACGGTGGCTGGCGCGGCGGCTATTACCAAGGCTGGGGATTCTTCGGCGCGGGACTCTTCCTCGCGACGCTGCCGTGGTACTACTCGACCTACTACTGGGACGGGGTCCCGTACTACTACGCCGACAGCACCTACTACCGCTGGAACGGCGCGGTCCGGCGGTACGAAGTCGTGACGCCGCCGGCGGGACGTGCTGCGGCCCCCGCGCAGCCGGCCGTTTCCACCGAGCTCTTCATGTATCCGAAAGGTGGCCAGAACGCGGAGCAGCAGGCCCGCGACAAGTACGAGTGCCACCGCTGGGCGGCGGACCAGACCGGGTTCGATCCGAGCCAGGCCCGCGGCGGCACGACAGCCGAGGCGAGCGCGGCGAAACGCTCGGACTACGTTCGTGCTGATGCCGCGTGCCTCGAAGGGCGCAACTACAGCGTTCGGTAGCGCCGGATGGCGCCAGCGTGATCCATGGGCGGCGGCACGCGCCGCCGGGGTCGCCTACTGGCTGATGCACTGCCGCCGATGCAGCATCGAGGCGAGCGCCGTGCACGCGTTCGGGACCGCACCCCAGCCTCCGGTCGGGCCGAGCGTCGCCGGCTCCTGCATCAGCAGCGTCGTCGCCTCGCGCGCCGACAGGTGCGGCCGCTCGGCGCGCAGCAGCGCCACGAGCCCTGACACCTCGGCGGTCGCGAGCGAACTACCCGAATAGAAGTCGTAGTGCCCTTCCGGCGCGAGCGAGAGCACCTCGCGGCCCGGCGCATGCACGGTATCCCGGCCGGTATGCCCCGCCTCGATCGCATCGACCGCGATGACGCCCTCGATGTCGGTCGGGAAGGAGTTGCGCAGCCCATCGGCCGGAACCGCGCCGACGATGATCATGCCGGCGTCGAGGCCGCGCCGCACCAGCCGCGTGAGCAAGGGATCGCTCGGGCCGGCGAGGCTCAGGTTGATGATGTCGACGCGCGCGTCGATGGCGGCGGCGAGCGCCTGCGCGAGCGTGAAGGTATTGCACACCGCGATCGTGCCGGTGGCCGCGCGCCAGCAGGCCTTATAGGCATAGAGCTGCACATCCGGCGCGACCCCGACGATACCGATGCCGTTGTTGGGTACCGCGGCGATGATCCCGGCGACCGCTGTGCCGTGCGCATCCGCCGCAAACGCCCGCGCGTCGGTGTCGACGAAGTTCCGCGCGCGGGTACCGTGCGGCTTCAGGTCCGGGTGATCGACGTCGACGCCCGTGTCGATGACCGCGAGGCGCACGCCGCCGCCGCGACTCAGGCCGTGCGCCTCGGCGATCGACATCTGCTGCACGTTGAGCTGAAGCTTCGCGTAGGGATCGTTGTAGTCGCCGGATTGCGTCTCGAAGGCGAGCAGCGGCTGAGCGGACTCGACCCGCGCGTCGTGCTGGAGCGCGGCTAGCAGCCGGTCCTGGTTGGCATCGGCCGGCAGCGCGTAGACGAGGCAATGGACGCCGAGTACCGCGATCGGCCAGCTCGAAGTCTCCGTGAGGTGGTACTCGCCCGCGAGCGCGCGGCTCGTGCGGCGCGCAAGCGTGCCGGCAAGGTAAGGCGTCGAGGAGTCGTAGCCGCGGGCGGTGGAAGCTGCGAAGCTCGGCGGCGCCATGACGGGATTGCGGACGGTGACGACGATGTAGCGGCGCGGCCCCTCACGCGCGGCCTCCGGCAGCGTCGCGCTCGGCGCGAGCGCCGGGTTGACCGCGCAAGCAGCGAGACCGAGCGCGAGCAGACACGCGAGCCACTTCACCGCGGCGGCGTCTCATCGTTGATCGCCGGCTCCACGAACAGCACGCGCGCATCGGCGCGCAGCGCCGCGACCGTCGGGGCGAGGCGCGCGGGCTCGAAATTGGGATCAATCGAACCCAGCGTGTAGGCGCCCGCATCGCTCGGGCCGCGCACGATGGTGAGGCTGTCGGCGGCAAGCAAGGCCTTGAGTTCGGCGAGCGTCATGGAGGGCGCGAAGACCGCGCGAATGTGCGAGCCGGTCGCGACCGGCGGCACGCCCGCCGACAGGGTCACGTAGCGCGGTGCCTCGCCCTCACCGCCCGTGCGGTGCAGCACCGACCCGCCCAGCAAGCCGAGGCCGATGGCCTGGACGACGACCGCCGCCGCCAGCCACTGCACGGCCGAGCGGCGGCGCAGGAATGACGAGCCGGGTGGAGCTGCTACCCGCGCGGCGGCCGGCGCCTCCCGGCCGAGCTCGTCGATGCGGGCGAGCGTCTTCGCAAGCCCTGCCTGCGGCGCGTACTCGACCCGGACGTCGGTCTTCAGGAGCGCACGGACCTCGCGCTCGTGCGCAAGATCGTCGCGGCAGATCGCGCAGTGCTCGAGGTGGCGCGTCACGCGCTCGAAGTCAGCCGTCGGCAGGCGGCCCGCGACGTACCAGGGCAGCAGGCGCGCAGCCTCCTCCTCGCAACGCGAGCCTTCAAGATCGATGGTCACGTGATTCCTCCGCCGCCGGTGCCGGTGCGTTCGCCAAGGATGGTCCGCAGCTTGCGCCGCGCGTTGAACATGCGCGTCTTAACCGTATTGACCGGGCACTCCATGATCTCGCCGATCTCCTCGCACGAGTGATCGAGGTAGTAGCTGAACTCGAGCACGAGGCGCTGCTCGAGCGGCAGTTGCGCCAGCGCCCGTTCGAGATACTGCCGCTCCTCGATCGCCTGGATCTCATCGCTCACGGCCGTCTCGCCGTCGGCGATCTCGAGGGTCATCGCCCGCTGGTGCGTCGCAGCGCGGCGGAACATCTTGAGCGCGCGCCGGTAGGCGATGCCCATGATCCAGGTCGACACGCGCGAGGCATCGCGGAAATCGCCGGCGCGCTGCCAGACGATCCAGAGGGTATCGTTGATGATCTCCTCGGCGTCCTCGTAGCGGTTCGTCAGGCGCGTGAGGAAGCGGGCGAGGCGCCGGTGGTAGCGCAGGTAGAGGTCGCGGAACGCATCGCGGTCGCCGCGGCTGATTCTTTGAATCAGTTCGCGTTCCAGGTCGTTGCCACCCCGCGCAGCGCCGGTGGCATCCGGCTGAAAGTCTATGTTTTCCAACAACTTACACCCAACGTACGGCGGACGCTTGAAGTCTGACAGGGGTTAGTACCGCGGCGCGAGCGGGAGGTTCACGAATCCCGCCGACCGGGCCCCCCCCCGGGGGCTAGAAGCGGATGACGCCCGACAGCGCCAGGACCCCGTCGGCTGAGGCGTCCTCATAGAGCCGCGCGACGGCGCGGTCGCTGAAATAGCGCGCGAGGTCGATCTCGAAACGGCGTTCGACGAAGGCGAGGCCGACGCTGCCGGCCCAGTAGCGAACGCCGAACTGGCGGTGCACGTCGTAGTAGCCGACGCCGCCGCTCAGCGCGAGCTTCTCGAGGAGCGGCCAGCGGCCGTTAGCCTCCACCGCGAGCGTCGGCTGGTCGCGCGCGAAGCCAAGTCGAGAATAGGCGGTGGTATCGGGCGCATACGACACCGTCAACGCGAGCCTGTCGATGTAGGCAGCCGTCAGCGCGATCTCGCTGTAGTCGTAGCGGGTCGGGCGCGGATCATCGACGTAGGTGTAGCGCGTGTAGACGACGCGGCCGGTGAAATCCGTGCCGAGGGCGTGGCTGAAACCGGCGTAGATATCGAGTTCCTTCGAGGCGACGCCCGACGGATACGGATCCACGTTCGAGCCCCACGCGCCCGCGAACCAGCCAAGCGAACTCTGGTAGCTGCCGCCGAGCTGGACCGCACCGCCACCGTAGGTCTGCGAGACGCCGCGCAGGATGTAGTTGGTCGTCGCGCCGAGCGACCCGCTCCATTGCCCGTCCGCGTGCGCGAGAGGCGAGCCCGCGAGGCCGGCGAGCAGCAGCACCGCGAACGTCGCACGGACGCGACGCGAGCCGCGCGACGCTGGTGTCGAGGTCGATCGCTCTGCTCTTCGCAACACCACACGCTTCCCCGTTGCGCACGCGCCGCAGTATACGGGCTCCGTGTCGCCACGGCGGCGACGGCCAGGCGAAGTGGCGGTGATTGGCTTGCGTTGTTTCAGGGAAGTAGGCCCGGCAGCCTTGATTTCCCGCTCGTGCACCCCGATTGGGACGGGAACTGGGCGCGGACGGCCCGGTGCCGCATACTTCGAAGGCGGGATGTTCGAGGTTCGGGCGAGCGAAGGAGAGGGAGCATGACCTGGTGGGCGTGGGCGATCGCCGGAGCGATCCTGCTCGGCGCGGAACTCGGTGTCATCGACGCCCAGTTCTACCTCGTGTTTGTCGGTGTGTCGGCACTGATCACCGGCGGCGTCGCCCTGCTGATCCCGTCGATCCCGACGTGGGCGGAGTGGGCGCTGTTCGCGGCGCTCGCGATCCTGACGGTCTCGACGTTCCGGCGCGCGATCTACGATCGCTTGCGGCAGGGCGCCCCAAACCCGGTGCGCCACGGGCCGGCGGGCGAGGTGCTGACACTGCCGACCCGGCTCGAACCCGGCGAGAGCTGCCAGCTCGAGTATCGCGGCAGCTACTGGACCGCGACCAACGGCAGCGACGCGCCGGTCGAGGCCGGAGCCCGCGCCCGCATCGCACGTGTTCACGGGCTCGCACTGATCGTCGAACCCGACGCCTGAGCCCCATTCAAGGAAAGCGTTTCATGGAAGCCTCCATCGTCCTGATCGTATTCGCGCTCGTCATCGTCTTCGTGCTCGCGCGGGTGGCGGTCGTGGTGCCGCAGCAAAATGCCTACGTGATCGAGAAGCTCGGCAAGTACAGCCGTACGCTCAATGCGGGTTTTCACATCCTGATTCCGTTCGTCGAAAACATCGCCTACCGGCACGGGCTCAAGGAGCAGGCACTCGATGTCGCCGAGCAGATCTGCATCACGCGTGACAACGTGCAGGTCGGCGTCGACGCGGTCCTCTACATGCAGGTGCTCGATCCGCACCTCGCCTCCTACGGCATCACGAACTACGCCTTTGCCATCTCGCAGCTCGCTCAGACGACCCTGCGCAGCGAAATTGGCAAGATCGAGCTCGACCGCACCTTCGAGGCGCGCGGCACCATCAACGCGAACGTCGTCAGCGAGCTCGACAAGGCCTCGGCGGCGTGGGGCGTGAAGGTGATGCGCTACGAGATCAAGAACATCACGCCGCCCAAGGACGTGTTGCAAGCGATGGAGAAGCAGATGCGCGCGGAGCGCGAGAAGCGCGCCGTGATCCTGACCTCCGAGGGCGAGCGCGACGCGAAGATCAACCAGGCCGAGGGCGACAAGCAACGCGTCATCAAGGCATCGGAAGGCTTCAAGCAGCAGCAGATGAACGAGGCCGAGGGCCAGGCCTCGGCGATCCTTGCGGTCGCGAACGCAACCGCGGAGGGGCTTCGCCAGGTCGGCATCGCACTCGCGGGCCAGGGTGGCGTCGAGGCGATGCAGCTGCGAATCGGCGAGGAATACGTCAAGCAGTTCGGCAAGCTCGCCAAGGAATCGAACACCCTGGTGGTTCCTGCGAACCTCACCGATCTGGCCGCCGTCATCACGATGGCGACCAGCATCGCTCGCCGCGGCCCGACGGGCGCGCCAGCGACGCCCACCAGGACCGTCTGAGGTCACCACCGACGCGCTGCGCGCTCCACCGCCGGGGCCCGGCGCGCGTTCAAGTCGACTCCGAACTCCGCCCGCGGGCGGCGCGGGCCGGCTCGGCCTGACATCGGCGTCCGCACCAGCGCCCTCACGAAGCGGAACTGCGTTGCAACCCTAGGATTTTCAAAGATTTCCAGGGGGGGGTAATGTAAAATTGTGTGAGGCTCATCGACGTCGGGGTTCCCCTTAACCTCGACGCTCAAGCCCATGGAAATCGTGGGCACGACGCTGCGCTCGGCGCAAAGCGCCTCGCCTCGGGCCCCGGCACGCGCCGGGTGCGCCCGTCGGCGCGCCCTCTCCGTGCTTATGTCAACTAGGATCGCGGCCGCCGCTGGCTCTCTGCTGCTCGCGCTCGCCGCGCCTCCCGCGCACGCGCAGTTCAAGGTCCAGGAGTCCTTCACCCAGGCAACCGCACCCGGCTGGTCGATCACCAACAACGCGATCCTGACCGGCGGCGCGATCGATCCCGCCGGCAGCGGCTGGCTGCGCCTGACCCCGGCGCTCGGGAACCAGAAGGGGGAGGCGCTCTACACGAGCAGCAACTTCGCCGGCGCGCAGAGCCTGGTCGTCAAGTTCAGCTACGTCGCGTGGGGCGGGAACGGCGCCGACGGCATCACGGTGTTCCTGTACGACGCGACCCAGGACATGACCGGCGCCAAGAACGGCGGCGGCCTCGGCTACTGCGCGGGTGCCGGCGGCTATCTCGCGATCGGCCTGGACGAATACGGCAACTTCTCGAACCCTGCCGACAAGTGCGGCGCGGCCTCGGGCGGCCCCGGCGCCCAGCCCGATCGCCTGGTCATCCGGGGGCCACTCTCGGCGAACAATGCTTTTGTCGCGAACTCACCGGTCGCCGGCGGGATCGACTTCCCCGGCGCCGCGAGCCGCCCGCCCGCCGACACCGTACTCGTCGTCCTCTCGCCGGCGGGCGCGGGCTTCAACGTCTCCGTCAAGTTCCAGAGCGGCCCCGGTGCGACGTACCAGACGCTTGTCTCGAACGCCTCGTTCCCGTACGTCCCGCCGGCACTCCTCAGCGTCGGGTTCTCCGGCAGCACCGGCGGCTCCACCAACACGCACGAGGTGCAAAACCTCTCCGTCGCCTCGCCCGCCGACATCCAAGTCGCCCTGGCGGCACCGGCGTTCGTCGCTCAGGGCAGCACGCTCACCTACACCATCGGTGTCACGAGCAACGGGCCGATCGCGATCGACTCGGCGAACGCACCCACGCTCGTCGATGCGTTCCCGGCGGGAGTCACGGGCGTCACGTGGACCTGCAGCGGCGCGGGTGGCGCGACCTGCGCCGCGAGTGGCTCGGGTAACCTCAACACCTCCCAGCTGGCCCTCCCCGTCGGCGGCATCGCGACCTACACCGTTACCGGCACCGCGTCCGCGAGTGCCGCCTGCGGCAGCACGCTCAGCAACTCCGCGAACGCCGACTTCGGCCCGAGCACGGGCTTCACCGACACGACGCCCGACAACAACTCGGCGAGCGCCAGCACCTTCGTCGTCTGCATCGCCCCGCAGGCCGATAGCGGTACGGCCGCCGCCGGCACGGCGAGTACG
This sequence comes from Pseudomonadota bacterium, assembly GCA_025356075.1. GTDB lineage: Bacteria > Pseudomonadota > Gammaproteobacteria > Steroidobacterales > Steroidobacteraceae > CAIKZZ01. The sequence continues at coordinate 56,071 of JANXUT010000032.1, forward strand.
CCGATCGCGAATGTCGCGGCCAACGACAACGTCAACGGCCAAGTCGCAACGCTGGGTGCGAGTGGTAACGCAACGATCGCCGCGAGCGGCGCCTACCCGACCGGTATCGCGCTCGACGTCGCGAGCGGCGCGATCAGCACGACCACAGGCGCGGTCCCGGGCGTCCATGCGGTCCAATACCAGCTCTGCGACAAGCTGACGCCGGCGCACTGCGCGACGGCGACCGCCACCGTCACGGTCAACGCGGTCATCGCGCCGCAAGCCGACAGCGGCACGGCGGCGGCGGGTACCGCGGGCACGCCGGTCGCGAACGTCGCCGCGAACGACAGTGTGAACGGCCAGGCTGCGACGCTCGGCGCCGCAGGCAACGCGACGGTGGCGCCGAGCGGCGCGTATCCGGCCGGCGTCACGCTCAACACGACGACGGGAGCGATCGCGAGCGCCGCGTCGACCGCACCCGGCGCGTACGCGATCCAGTACCAACTCTGCGACCGCAACTCGCCCGCCAACTGCGCGACGGCGACGGCGAACATCACCGTCAACGCCGTGATTGCACCCCAGCCTGACGCCGGCACCGTTTCCGCCGGTACCGCGGCGAGCGCGGTCGCGAACGTGGCGGGGAACGACAGCGTGAACGGCCAGCCGGCGACCCTCGGCGCAGCGGGGAACGCGACGCTCGCGACGGTCGGCAGCTACCCGGCGGGGATTTCACTCAACCTCGCGAGCGGCGCGCTTGATGTCGCGGCAACCGTCGCGCCGGGAACCTACACGGTCCAGTACCAGGTCTGCGACCGCAACTCGCCCGTCAACTGCGCGACCGCGAGCATCACGGTGACGGTCACCGCGGCCATCCTGCCGCAGCCGGACAGCGGTGCCGGGCAATCCGGCACTGCCGGCACTCCGATTGCCGGCATCACGACGAACGACACCGTCAACGGCTTCCCGGCGTCGCTCGGCGCCGGCGGCAACGCGACCGTTGCGCCGGTCGGCGCGTACCCCGGCGGCCTTACGCTTAATCCGGCGAGCGGCGCCATCGCGATGACGGCGGCAGTGCAGCCGGGCGTCTACGCGCTCCAGTACCAGCTCTGCGACAAGAACGCGCCGGTCAACTGCGCGAACGCAACGGCGACCGTCAGCGTGAGCGCGGTGATCCTCGCGCAGCCCTACTCCGGCACCGTGACCGCAGGCACCGCCGCAACCGTCGTCGCGAGCGTCGCGGTCACTGACTCGGTCAACGGCCAGGCGAGCACGCTCGGCGCCGGCGGCAACTCCACGATCGCTGCGGTCGGCAGCTATCCCGCCGGAATTTCCCTCAACACGACCACCGGCGCCGTGACGACGACTGCGAACGTCGCGCCCGGGATCTACACGCTCCAGTACCAGCTCTGCGACAGGAACTCGCCGCCGAACTGCGCGACCTCGACCGTGACGGCGACGGTCGCCGGTTCCATCGTGCCGCAGCCGGATGCGGGGACTGGCTTCTCGGGCGCCGCCAGCACGGCGGTGGCAAACGTCGCGGCAAACGACGTCGTCAACGGCCATGCCGCGACGCTTGGGCCCGCCGGCAACGCCACCGTCGCGGCCTCGGGGCCCTATCCCGCCGGTGTCTCGCTCGCGGCGGCGACCGGCAGCATTTCGATGACCGCATCGGTCGCGCCCGGCACCTATGTCGTGCAGTACCAACTCTGCGACAAGAGCGTGCCGGCGAACTGCGCGAACTCGACCGCGACGGTGACGGTAAACGCGGTGATCACGCCGCAACCCGACAGCGGCACGACGAACTCCGGAACCGCCTCGGCGGCGATCGCCAACGTCGCCGCGAACGACGTGCTGAACGGCCAGCCCGCCGTGCTCGGCGCTGGCGGCAATGCGACGGTTGCGGCGAGCGGGGCCTACCCCGCCGGCATCGCGCTCAACACGACCTCCGGCGCGATCACGGTTGCCGCGAGCGTCGGGCCGGGCGTCTACGCCGTCCAGTACCGGTTGTGCGATCTGCGCCTGCCACCCGAGTGCGCGACCGCGACCACGACCGTCACCGTCAAGGCCGTCATCATCGCCCAGCCGGACGCCGGCAGCGCGCCGGCCGGCAGCGCGAGCACCGCGATCGCGAATATCAGCGCGAACGACAGCATCAACGGCCAGCCGGCGCTGCTCGGCGTCGCCGGCAACGCAACGGTCGCGCCGGTCGCCAGCTACCCCGCCGGCGTCGCTCTCGACGCCGCGACCGGTGCCATCACGGTCAGCGCCGCCGTGCCGGCGGCGATCTACCCGCTCCAGTACCAGCTCTGCGACAAGAGCGTGCCTTCGAACTGCGCGACGACGACCGCCACCGTGACCATCACGCCGCCCGCGAAAGTCAGCGTCGCGAAGTCGGCGGGCGTCCCGAAACAGCTGACGCCGACCGCCTTCGAAGTCCCCTACCTCGTCCTCGTCGGCAACAACGGGCCGCCGGGGCTCATCGCCTACAACCTCGAGGCCAATGACGACCTCGCGATCGCCTTTCCGGGCGCGACCGCCGCCGTCAAGGCCGGCAGTGTCCTCGTCCTCGCGCGCGGCGGCGCCACCTGCACGGCGAACGCCGCCTTCAACGGCAGCGCCGACACCCGGCTCCTCAGCGGCGCCGATTCCCTCGGCGCGGGTGCCTCGTGCGCGGTGAGGTTCACCGCCGTTGTCACCTACCCGACGGTCGCGAGCATCCCGCGCACCTCGCAGTCGAACTTCGCCTACGCCTCCGCCACCCCGCTCGGCGCTGGCCCGAACCCCGGCTTTGGATTCGCGGGCGGCGCCCCGACGCCGCCCGCGAACGCACTCTCGACCGCGGTCTCCGTCAGCGGCGTCGCGCCGCCGTCGGGCTCGGCGCCCGGCACGCCGCCGGTCGTGCCTTCGCTGCCGCCGGGCGGCAATCAAAACGGCGCGCCGACTCCGGTGACGCTGACCATCGTCGCGGCATCGATCTCGGGTTCGGTGTGGGACGACAGCGTGGGCGCGAGCGCCGGCAACGGGCAGCGCACCGCCGGGAAGCCCGGGCTCGCCGGCTGGACGGCCGAGTTGATCGATCCCTCGACGGGGCGCGTGGCAACGCTGCTCGACGGCAGCCCTGCGACGTCGACCACCGATTCGACGGGCGCATACCGCATCGCCAATGCCATTCCGGGCAACTACCTCGTCGAGTTCGTGGCGCCGGGGTCCACGGTCGTCTGGGGGACGCCGGTCAACGGCGAGACCGCCGATCCGCAGCCGAACTCGGCACTCGATCCCGCGACCCGCGCGCTCGCGGTGACGCTGCTGCCGGGCGCGCCGCTCATCCAGCAGAGCCTCCCCGTCGATCCGAGCGGAGTCGTCTACGACTCGGCCGCGCGCACGCCGTTGAGCGGCGCCGCGGTCACGCTGCTTGGACCCAACGGCACGCCGGTCGCGGCGAGCGGCCTCCTGCCCGGGCAGCAAGGCCAGGTGACGTCCGCTACCGGCGCGTATCGATTCGACCTGCAGCCGAGCGCCGCCGCCGGCGTGTACACGATCCAGGTGGCGGCGCCGAGCAGCTACCTGTTCCCGTCGATCGCACTGCCCCCGCAGGCGGGCGCGCTGCCGCTGCAGCCAGGCCCGCTGCCGTATGCGGTCGCGACCGCCATTCCGCCGCCCGGCCAGCCGGCGCGGTACTACCTCGCGCTCAACCTCGCGCCTGCCACCAACCCGGCGGCGGTCGTCGGCAACGACATCCCGCTCGACTCGACCAGCGGCGGCGTGCTGCTGATCGACAAGGCGTCCGACCGAACCCAGGTCGAAGTCGGCGACAGCCTGCGCTACCGGATCCGCGTGCGGAACAGCGGCACGGGCGTGATCCTCGCAGCGACTGCCGAGGACACGCTGCCGCTCGGCTTTGCGCAGATACCGGGCACCGTGCTGATCGGCCGCGACGGCTCGATCCCGACCAAGGCGGCCGACCCGCAAGGCACGCCCGGCCCGCGGCTCGGCTTCACGCTAGTGTAGTGTCCCTCAAATAGCATTACATAGAGTTCGAGAATTGGTATGATTGGTGAATGGCGAACACGGGTGTGGCGATCAAGTTGCAGGCGGCGGAGCGCCGGCAACTGGAACGGTGGGAGTCCTCACACGGCAC
>JANXUT010000033.1 GCA_025356075.1 Pseudomonadota bacterium
CGTTGGTACGGCTTGTACGTAAGCGAAGGTGTTATTTCCGCCGCGCAGACCGATTGGGTCGCTCTCTACATATCGACCGGTTTGAGGGTCGTTGTCTCTGAAGTAGTTGTAATGGGATCGGCCCGACGCGTGTCGTCGTACCCGACGACGATTTCGCGAGCGCAGTCTGCGACTTAAGGTGGCGTGGGCCGGCTGCATTGTCCCGACTTCCGTTTCGGACCCCGGTAGCCAGTTTTGGCTTAACGGGCAGCGCGGTCAAGCGCGGCGACGCCCGGATCGCTCCGGCCCGTGAACATAGTGTTGCTTATGCGGCGCGCCAGCGCGGACTGCGGACCCACTGGACCGCTGCGCATAAACTCGGGACATTATGTTCGGGGGCCGACCTCGTCTTCGGCCGCATCGGCGGCCAGATCCGCGAGCAGGGCGTCGCTACCGGGGTCCTCCGAGCGCCGCGGCCGCGGCGCCGCTTGCTCCGCCGGATGCGTTCGGGCGTGCACGGCTTTGAGCGTCCCGATCGTGACGTGCGTGTAGATCTCGGTGGTGGTGAGCTGCGCGTGGCCGAGGATCGCCTGGATGTAGCGGATGTCCGCGCCGTTCTCGAGCATCTGCGTCGCCATCGCGTGCCTAAAGAGGTGACACGAGCCGGGCCGGTCGATGCCGGCCGCGCGCCAGTATTTCTTGACGAGGTCGCTCAAGCGGTTCTTCGCGAACGGCTCGCCGAACTCGTGAACGTAGAGGCACCCGGGGTCCGGCTCGATCACGAGCTCGGGGCGCACCTCGTCGAGGTAGCGACGGATCCAGTGGATCGCGCGCTTGCCGAGCGGCACGTACCGGTCCTTCTGGCCCTTCCCCTGGCGCACGAGGAGCGCGCCCTGCGGCAGGTCGAGGTCGTAGAGCGTGAGCGATACGAGCTCGGCCCTTCGGATCCCCGTCGAGTACAGCGTCTCGAGGATGGCCCGATCGCGGACTCCTTTTTCGCCGTGCACGAGCGTCTGCGCCATGACCCGCTCGATGTCCTCGCGGCTCGGCACGTAGAGCGGCAGCCGCCGATGCACGCGGGGGAGCTCGAGCTCCGAGGCCGGGTTACTCAGCAGGTAGTTCTCACGCGCGAGCCACCTAAAGAACGAGCGCAGCGGTACGAGCCGCTGCTGCTGCGTCGCGAACGACAGCGGCTCGCCGTTCTCCTTGCGGTAGTGGTAGAGGTGCCGTCTATAACGCTCCAGGATCGGCCGGGTGACGTCCTGGGGCTTGTCGATGCCGCGCTCGTCGCACCAGCGGATGAACGAGCCGATGTGGATCGCGCGCAGCGCGGTCGTGCGCGGCGAGTAATTGCGCGAGCCCGACCACTCGACGAACCGCGCGAGGTAAGGGTAGATCCCACTGCGCTCGATGGGATAGCGCTCGCGCGCTTTCCCGGCGCGGGGTTTCTTGCGCCGTTTCATCGCGGGCACTCAAGCGGGAGCGGCTAAAGGGGTGTCTGTCGGTACGTACGATGCCACCGGGCGCGACGGCCGGTGCCATGCAGTTTCAGCGTCAGTCGCAGTCGATGAGCGTAAAGCACTGGGATTGACGGCATTCGTGGCACTCTCGAGCGACTGACCGGGTACCGACAGCCCCCCGACCTCGACCCGACCCAGCCCCGACCACGGCTCACTCACCCCCGACCGCTGGGCGTCGTACCGATGCCTTAACGCCTCCACGTCGATGAGCCCGCTGACCCTTCGCTCCTCGGCATCGGCGTGGCCGTCGTAAAGGAGCTCGTACTCGAACGACTGGCCGCGGCCGCCGCGGTGCACGAGCACGTACTCGAGCTCGACCAGGCGCGCGAGGTGGATCTTGAGCTGCGTATCGCCCCAGCGCGTGTGCTCGCGCACCTCGCGGCGGCTAAAGCGGTGCTGCGATCGGGTCAGGTGCTGCGCCCGGCAGTGATCATCGATCATGGTCACCAGCAGCCCGAGGAGCCGCCGCGTCTGCGGCGGCAGCTCATCGAGCGTCCGCCCCAGTACCTCGTGCGCGAGCCGGTTCGCGAGCGCGATGTCCTCGAGCGTGACTTCGATATATCGAACGTGCCGGTCTCCGTACATGGCCGTCCGCAGGACACGCTGGTGCTGGTGCAGCAGCGCGATCGTGTCGATCAGGGTCAGGTACTTCTCGTGGTCCCGCCGCATCCGCGTGCGATCGTCGAGGAACGTCAGGTGTTGGGCGTAGGGGTTCACGATCGCGAGCGGCTCCAGGAGCCGCTGCGCGTTCTGGTGCTTTCGCAGGATCGTCTCGCGCTCGACTCTCGCCTTAAGCCCCGCGAGCGTCCGTTTCGCGCGCTGCGCCGCGTGGATCGCCTGTGTCTGCACCCGACCCTCATCGACCGACAGCACCAGGCATCGGTTCAAGAGCTCCTCGTCGATCTCGGCCGCCGTCGTCGTCAGCGCGATCATCACCGGACCCTCGACCCGGTATTCCTCGGTCACGAGCTTCCCCGTCGCCGGATCCTTCGAGGTCGAGGCGATCGTGAGCTCGCCCTCGCTCTGCAAGAGCTTCAGGGCATAACTCGCGCGCGCCGCCCCCTGCTCCTCGGCGATCGCGAGGATCTTGTGCTTGAGGTTGAGCTCCCCCATGTAGAACAGGCTCTGCCCCGTCATCGCCGAGTAGACCACCCGGTCCTCCTCCGGCACGAGCCTCAGGATCGCATCGAGCAGCGAGGATTTACCCGCGGCGGAGGTCGACTGGATCAGCAGCGCCAGCGGCCGGTCGAGCTTTCTCGACACCGCGGCCAGGTACCCGACCAGCGCGTTCGTCGTCTCGCCGACGATCCCTGAGCGACTAAAGTCGGAAGCGATGCAGTCGATGAGGTCGGGCCGGCGCAAGAGCGTAAGCGCCACCTCGCGCTCGCCGTCCTCGATCGTGATCGCCGGATCCGACTTTGCGGCCTGCGCCGCCGCGATCAGCCGCTCCTGCTCGGTCTCGAGCGCCAGCAACAGGCGCCCGAGGTCGCCCTTGATGACCTCTTCCGTGACCCCGAGCTCTACCGCCGCCGCCCGCACGAACGTCGCGCGGTGCCGCGCCTGGTAGAGGTCGAGCGTGTCGACATGAACGGCCTCGCCGGCGCCCTCCAGTGCCGGGCACGACACGAGTACGTTCACTTTTAGCAGCTCGTACGACAGGTTCTTGTCGAGGCCCCGGATCCGGTAGCGCCGCTTACCGTACGCGACCACGAGCTCCCGCTCCGTGCCCACCGCCTTCGTCGCCGGCGTCGGATCCACGCGCGGCGCGTCGGCGATCACGTGGGCTGGTAGCTGTGCTATGGCATCGACGGCCACTGGCGTCGGTGGGATCTCCTCTTTAGCTGCTGCTTCTAAAGAGGAAGAGGGAGTAAGAGGTTCTGCAGCGCA
>JANXUT010000040.1 GCA_025356075.1 Pseudomonadota bacterium
ATACGTCCCGAACGTAGCGCTCTACCAGGCTGAGCTACACCCCGCCGATCACCGTGCGCGCCGATCAGTACGAACGACTGACCGCGAACCCGGCGAGTTGCCTCAGCGCCTCGACATGAACCGTATCGGGAATCGGTTCAAGCGCTAGAAGAGCAAGATCGACCTCGCATTGAGCGAGTCGCGCAGTGTACTCAAGACCCCCAGCCGATTCAATCGCTTGAACGACCTGTGCCAGCTCGGTCAGGCCGCCGGTCTCGATGGCGGAGCGCAGCAGTGCCTGCTGGGCCGGGGTGCCGTGCTTGAGCGCGTAGATGACCGGGAGGGTCGGTTTCCCCTCGCTGAGATCATCGCCCACGTTCTTGCCACGCTGGGCGGGGCTGCCGCGGTAGTCGAGCGAGTCATCGACCAGCTGGAAGGCATTGCCGAGGTGGCGCCCGTAGCTGGCGAGCGCCTGCTCGGTGCGCCCATCGGCGCCGGCGAGGACGGCGGCGATCTGGGCGCCCGACTCAAAGAGCCGCGCGGTCTTCCGGTAGATCACGTCGAGGTAGCGCTCCTCGGTCGTGTTCGGATCATTCGCGTTCATGAGCTGCAGGACCTCGCCCTCGGCGATCACGTTGGTCGCATCGGCCATGATTTCCATGACCCTGAGGCTCCTTAGCTTCACCATCAGCTGGAAGGCACGCGAGTAGAGGAAGTCGCCGACCAGCACGCTCGCGGCGTTGCCCCACACTTCGTTCGCCGTGTCGCGGCCGCGGCGCTGCTGCGAGCCGTCGACGACGTCATCGTGCAGGAGCGTCGCCGTGTGGATGAACTCGATGATGACGGCGCCTGACACCTGGGGCCCCAGCGCACCCAGGCCCGCGGCCCGGGCCGCGAGGAGGACGAGTAGCGGTCGCAGCCGCTTGCCGCCGGCACCGATGATGTACTCGGAGACCTGGTTGACGAGGGCGACGTCGCTCGCAAGCTCCCGGCGCACGGTGGCGTCCACGGCCGCGAGGTCGGCGGTCACCGTGTTGCGAATACCCTCGAGCAGGGTAGGTTGTAAGGCCGCCATAGCCCCGGAATCGTACCGGCAATCGCCGCATGGGCAAAATCCGGGGTCCCTGCAGCCGAAGGCCGGTTTGACGCAACCCCGCGTACTCATTAGAATTCGCGGTTCTTTCGGCCGGCCGCAGGCCGGTCGCCCCGGGCCCCGCATGGCCCTGACTCGAGGAAGTTTGCATCATGTTCGCGGTCATCAACACCGGCGGTAAGCAGTACCGCGTCAGCGAGGGCACCGTCCTTCGCATCGAGAAGCTCCCGGCGGATGCCGGTGCGAGCGTTGAATTCGCCGATGTCCTGCTCGTCGGGCAGGGCGACAGCTTCAAGATCGGCAAGCCGTTCGTCACGGGCGCCAAGGTCACGGCAACCGTGCAGGCGCACGGCAAGGCGGACAAGGTCCGCATCGTCAAGTTCCGCCGCCGCAAGCACTACCTGCGCCAGAAGGCGCACCGGCAGCAGTACACCGAAGTCAAAGTCACCGGGATCGTCGGCTAAGGCCCTCGTCCCTATCCTCTGGAGTGAAGTGCAATGGCACATAAGAAAGCAGGCGGCAGTACCAAGAACGGCCGCGATTCACACTCGAAGCGCCTCGGCGTCAAGCGTTTCGGCGGCGAGCAGGTGCTGGCCGGCAACATCCTCGTTCGGCAGCGTGGCACGCTCTACAAGCCCGGCCGCAACGTTGGCGTCGGCACCGACCACACGCTCTTCGCGCTCGTCACGGGGAAGGTCGCCTTCGCCAAGAAGGGTGCCGAGCAGCGGACGTACGTCAGCGTCGTCAACGAGTAATCGCGGCGGCCCGGGCGCCCAGAAGACCCCGGCCCCGTGCCGGGGTTTTTCGTTTGGGAGTCCCGCAGCTTAAGCTCAGGTTGAAGCCATGAAATTCGTCGACGAAGCCCTGATGCGAGTCCAGGCCGGCCACGGCGGGCGCGGCTGCATGAGCTTCCGGCGCGAGAAGTTCGTGCCCTTCGGCGGCCCCGACGGCGGCGACGGCGGCCTCGGCGGCAGCGTCTACCTGCGCGCCAAGCAGGGCATCAACACCCTCGCCGACTTTCGCATCCAGCGCGCCTTCAAGGCCAAGAGCGGCGAAGCCGGCAGCGGCAACGACCGTACCGGTGGCGGCGGGGATGACCTCTACGTGATCGTGCCGGTCGGGACGACCGTGATCGACGATGAGACGAGCGAGCAGCTCGGCGACCTGCTGAAGGCCGACGACGTCGTCATGGTCGCCCGGGGCGGCAAGGGCGGTTGGGGCAACACGCGCTTCAAGTCGAGCACCAACCGCGCGCCACGCAAGTTCATGCCGGGCCTGCCGGGCGAGAAGCGCCTGCTCAGGCTCGAGATGCGGGTCATCGCCGACGTCGGGCTCCTGGGGCTCCCCAACGCCGGCAAGTCGACGCTGATCCGGGCGGTGTCCGCGGCGCGGCCGAAGGTCGCGGACTATCCCTTCACGACGCTCTACCCGAACTTAGGCGTCGTCGCGGTCGGCGAGCACCGCAGCTTCGTGATGGCCGACATCCCGGGGCTCATCGAGGGCGCCGCCGATGGCGCGGGGCTCGGCATCCGGTTCCTGAAGCACCTGCAGCGCACGCGCGTGCTCCTGCACCTCGTCGACATCGCGCCGCTCGACCCGGCCGCGGACCCGGTCAAGGACGCCCGCGCGATCATCGCCGAGCTCAAGAAGTTCAGTCCCGAGCTTGGCAAGCGCGAGCGCTGGCTCGTCCTCAACAAGCTCGACCTGCTGCCGGCCGAGGAGGCCGAGGCTCGCTGCAACGAAATCGTGAGGCGGCTGCGCTGGAAGGGCCCGACGCACCGGATCTCCGGGGTCACGGGGCTCGGTACGAAGGCGCTCTGCGAGGCATTGATGCGCACGCTCGAGGCGCGCGCCGTCCCGGCAGACCCCGCCCCGGAGGAGGCCTGAAACGACGCGGGCCGGTCATGGACCGGCCCGCTCTGGCCTCTCGAGGGTGGGCGCGAACGCCCGGCGTTACTTCAGGCCCTTCACCAGCGCCGACAGCCGGCTCTTGTGCCGGGCAGCCGTGTTGCGATGGATGATGCCCTTGTTGACCATCGAATCGATGACCGGGACGGCCGCCTTGACGGCTGCCTGGGCGCCGGCCTTCTCGCCGGTCGCGATCGCGGCGCGGGCTTTCTTGATCGCCGTACGCATCTTCGAGCGCAGCGTCACGTTGTGGGCCCGGCGGCGGATCGCCTGGCGGGCGCGTTTCTCTGCGGACTTGATATTGGCCAAAGGGCGGAACTCCGAAATGAACCGTCGAACGAGCCCATCATTCTGCTAAACACGCGATTTTTTGTCAATTTTGCCAGTGCGTTGCCGGCCGGGGGTCCCGCGAGCCGCTATAGTTCGCGGCCGATGAACGGTCCGGCCACAGCCTCGTGAAGACGGGATTCCTGCGCAGCACTTCGGTGGTCGGGGCGATGACGCTCCTGTCGCGGGTCACCGGGCTCGTGCGCGACGTCGTCTACGCGCACCTTTTTGGCGCGAACCTGTTCATGGACGCCTTCCTGATGGCGTTCCGGATCCCCAATTTCCTGAGGCGGATCACGGGCGAAGGCGCCTTCAGTCAGGCCTTCGTGCCGGTCGTCGCCGAGTACCGCTTGAAGGGCGACCCGGCCGCGACCCGCCGCCTCGTGGCCGGCGTCACCGGCCGGCTCGGCTTCGTGCTCTTCATCGTGACCGCCATCGGGGTGATCGGCGCGCCGGTCGTCATCGTGCTATTCGCGCCGGGCTTCGGCTTTGACAGCCCGCGGCACGACCTCGCGGTGACGATGCTGCGCTGGACGTTCCCGTACATCTTCTTCATCTCGCTGACCGCGCTCGGCGGCGGGGTGCTGAACGCCTTCGGCAAGTTCGGCACTGCCGCCTTCAATCCGGTGCTGTTGAACCTCGTGATGATCGGCTTTGCGGCGTTCATTGCGCCGCATTTCGCGTCCCCGGGCCTCGTGCTCGCGGTCGGGGTGTTCGTCGCCGGGCTCGTGCAGCTGGTGGCCCAGTTCCGCGGCCTCGCGCGCCTGGGGCTCCTCAGCTGGCCGCGCTGGTCGCACGCGGAGGAGGGCGTCAGGCGCGTCGGGCGCCTCATGCTTCCCGGCATCTTCGGCTCCTCCGTCGCCCAGATCTCGCTGTTGATCGGCTCGTGGGTCGCCTCGTTCCTGATGACCGGCAGCATCTCGTGGATGTACTTCGCCGACCGGCTGGTCGAGTTCCCGATGGGGGTGTTCTCGATCGCGCTCGCGACGGTGATCCTGCCCGGCCTCTCGGCCCACCACGTCGAGCAGTCCCCGGCCAGGTTCAGCGGCACGCTCGACTGGGCGTTGAGGCTGACAACGCTCGTCACGGTACCCGCGACCCTCGGGCTCGTGCTCCTCGCAGGTCCCCTGACCGCGACGATCTACGGCCACGGCCACTTCGTCGCGCGCGACGTCCTCATGGGCGGCTACGCGCTCATGGGCGCCTCGTTTGGGCTCCTGGGATACAGCCTTGTGAAAGTGCTCGCCCCCGGTTACTACGCGCGGCAGGACACGCGTACCCCGGTGCGGGTCGGCCTCATCGCACTCGGCGTGACGATGGCCTTCAACGTCTTCGTCGTCGTGCCCGCCTGGCGCGCGGGCTTCCCGGCGCCGCACGCGCTGCTCGCGCTCTCGCCCGGCGTCGGCGCCTACGTCAATGTGTGGTTGCTCCACCGCGGCCTCATCCAGCGCGGCGTGCTCGTCCCGAGCAGCCAGTGGCGCGCGCTGCTCAGCCGGCAGATGCCGCTCGCGAACGCCGCGATGGCCGCGTTCCTCTGGTGGTCGGCCGGCGGCTGGGACGGCTGGACGGGGCAACCCGCGCTCCTGCAGATCGGGCGGCTGTCGATCTGCGTGCTCGGGGGCGTCGGGCTCTACGCGGGCGTCCTCTACCTCCTGGGGCTAAGGTCCAGGGATCTGCGCGCCGTATAATCGCGGCGACGTCCGCCCACGGCTCCCCCGACTCCATGCAACTCGTCCGCGGCCTCAGCAACCTAGGCTCCGACCTGCGCGGCGCGGCCGTTGCGATCGGCAACTTCGATGGCGTGCACCTCGGCCACCAGGCGCTGATCGAGGCCGCCGCCGCGCGCGCGCGCGTGAGCGGTGCGCGTCGCGTCGTGCTCACCTTCGATCCGCACCCGCGGGAGTTCATGGACCCCGCCGGCGCGCCGCCGCGGCTCATGCGGGTCACCGAGAAGTGCCTCGCCCTCGAGGCGCTCGGCGTCGAGCGGCTCATCGTCATGCGCTTCGATGCCCGTCTGCAGTGCCTCGGGGCGGAGGAGTTCATCCGGCAGGTGCTCGTCGATGCGCTCGGCGCCCGCCACATCGTCGTCGGCGAGGGCTTCAGGTTCGGGCGCGGGCGCGCCGGGACCGTCGCGGGCCTGGCCGCCGCCGCGGCCGCCGGCCGCTTTGAGGTCGTCACGGTCCCGGGCGTCATGCTGGACGGCGAGCGCGTCTCGAGCACGCGGGTCCGCACGGCGCTCGCCGCCGGCGACCTCGCGACGGCGGGGCGCCTGCTCGGCCGGCGCTACGCGCTCGGCGGGCGGGTCGTCGCGGGTGCGAGGCTCGGCCGGACGCTAGGCTTCGCGACCGCCAACATGCGCCTGCACCGGCCGCGCCTGCCGCTTCAGGGCATCTTCGCCGTCAAGGTGCGCGGCGTCCCGGGACACGAGTACCACGACGGCGTCGCCTCGCTCGGCACGCGCCCGACGGTCAATGGCGTCGAGCCGCTGCTGGAGACGCACCTGTTCGATTTCGCCGGCGATCTGTACGGCCGGCGGCTGTCGGTCGAGTTCATCGAGAAGCTTCGGGACGAGGAGCGCTTCGTCTCCCTCGAGGCGCTGACCGAGCAAATGCATCGCGATGCGGCGCGCGCCCGTGAGATCCTTGCCGTTCGCGCTGCCTGACTGAGGGTTCACGTGGATTACAAGCAAACGATCAACTTGCCGCAAACCGCCTTCCCGATGAAGGCCGACCTCGCGCGCCGGGAGCCGGCGCGCCTCGAGTGGTGGAAGAGCCGGGACATCTACGGGAAGCTGCGCGTCGCCGCGAAGGGCCGGCCGACCTACATCCTCGCCGACGGGCCGCCGTACGCGAACGGCGCGATCCACCTCGGGCACGCGGTCAACAAGGTCCTGAAGGACATCGTCGTCAAGTCGCGCACGCTCGATGGCTATGACGCGCCCTACGTCCCGGGCTGGGACTGCCATGGCCTGCCCATCGAGCACCAGGTCGAGAAGGCACACGGGCGGGTGGGTGCCAAGCTCGACGCCAAGGCCTTCCGCGCCGCGTGCCGTGACTACGCCGGCAAGCAGGTCGACAGCCAGCGGCTCGAGTTCATACGCCTCGGCGTCATGGGCGACTGGGAGCATCCGTACCTCACGATGGCGCCCGGCTACGAGGGCGCGCAGCTTCGGGCTTTCGCGCGCATCTTCGCGCGCGGCCACGTCTACAAGGGCTTCAAGCCCGTGCACTGGTGCCTCGATTGCCGCTCCTCGCTGGCGGAGGCGGAGGTCGAGTACGAGGAGCGCACGAGCCCGAGCGTCGATGTGCGCTATTGCGTCGTCGACCCGGCCGATCTCGCCGCGCGCGCGGGGCTCGAGGCTGCCGCGCTCGCGGGCGCGAGCGTCGTGATCTGGACGACGACTCCCTGGACGCTGCCCGCAAGCCAGGCGGTAAGCGTGCACCCGGAGTTCGACTACGCCATCGCGCGTGCGAGCGGACCTGGCAAGCCCGCCGAGGTTCTCATCGCGGCCGAAGCGCTCCTGGGCGCCCTCGCCGAGCGCGGCGGCCTCGAGCCGCCCGAGGTACTCGCCACGTTGAAGGGCGCGCGCCTCGAGGGACTTGCGCTCAGCCACCCGTTCTACGACCGCCAGGTGCCGGTGGTCTTGGGGGAGCACGTCACGCTCGACACGGGCACCGGCGCCGTGCACACCGCGCCCGGCCATGGCCACGAGGACTTCGTGGTCGGCAAGAAATACGGCCTCGACGTGCTCAATCCGGTCGGCGGCAACGGCGTGTATCTGCCCGATACGGAAATTTTCG